>CBFGPM010000027.1:0-47482 GCA_965650685.1 uncultured Sediminibacterium sp. | reverse complement strand
TGCGGACCGGACGGGACTCGAACCCGCGACCTCCGCCGTGACAGGGCGGCATTCTAACCAACTGAACTACCGATCCAAACCCTCGAAAACATCGTTTTCAGTCCGTTTTCGGGACGGCAAAGATAAGGGTAAACAGTTTTCATAAACAAATCTTTTCCAGAAAAAATATGAACCCCTAATTTTACCGCTCTAAACGATCATTATGCCCCAATACCCAAACAGACAATTCCTTGATTTCGAGAATCCTATCAAGGAACTGTACGAACAAATTGAGGATACCAAAAAACTGGCCGAAAAGAACCCGAAAATAGATTATACCGCCACTCTCCAGCAGTTGGAGAACTCTATCCTTGAAAAAAGGAAAGAGATCACCCAACACCTCACCCCCTGGCAGCGTGTTCAGTTGAGTCGCCACCCTGACAGGCCCTACACGCTGAAATACATTGATAAAATGTGTACGGACTTTGTTGAATTGCATGGCGATCGCAATTTCAAAGACGATAAAGCAATGGTTGGAGGATTCGCCAAATTGGATGGCGAAACGGTCATGTTCATCGGGCAACAAAAAGGTACGAATACCAAACTACGTCAACTACGAAATTTCGGTATGGCAAATCCGGAAGGCTACAGGAAAGCCCTGCGCTTAATGCGCCTGGCAGAGAAATTCAATAAGCCTATTGTTTGTCTGGTTGATACTCCCGGCGCATACCCTGGGCTTGAAGCAGAAGAACGTGGACAAGGTGAAGCCATTGCTCGTAATATTTATGAAATGATTCGTCTGAAAGTTCCCGTTATCGTAGTAATCATTGGTGAAGGTGCGTCTGGGGGGGCATTAGGTATAGGTGTTGGTGATAGAGTATTGATGATGGAAAACACCTGGTATACTGTAATATCACCCGAAAGTTGTAGTTCTATCTTGTGGCGCAGCTGGGATAAAAAAGCAGTAGCTGCAGAGCAACTGCGTTTAACTGCTACAGATATGAAAGGCTTCGGACTGGTAGACGAAATTGTGCATGAACCTTTGGGTGGCGCTCACTGGGATTATACTGAAGCTGCTGAAATCCTGAAATCATACCTTGTAAAAACATTAGCAGAAATCAGAAACACCAACCCAACAGAGCGTATCAACAATCGTATAGAGAAATATGGCAAGATGGGATTCTGGGAGGAAGCGGTATAGCATTTAGTCCATGGACTATGGTCTAAAAGGAATAAAAATAAAAACAACCAAAACAATGTCTTTAAGAACACAATTGAGCGGAACTGGAGTAGCATTGGTAACACCTTTTAAAAATGACCTTAGTGTAGATTTTGATGCACTGGGTAAGGTGATCGATGCTATGATTGATGGAGGTGTTGAATACCTCATCACTTTAGGTACAACAGGTGAAACACCAACCCTTGAGAAACAGGAGAAGAAGGACATTGTTAACTATACTTTCGAAAAAGTAGCTGGTCGTGTACCCGTGGTAGTAGGTGTGGGTGGTAACAATACCCAAGAAGTAGTAAAGGACCTTGGATATTTTCCCTTAGACAAAGCCGCCGCCGTTTTAAGTGCTGCACCTTATTATAATAAACCATCTCAGGAAGGTATTTTTCAGCATTATAAGGCAGTAGCGGAAGCCTCACCTAAACCTGTTATACTATACAATGTTCCAGGAAGAACAGGTCGTAATATGAGTGCAGCCACTACCCTGCGTTTGGCGCATGAAGTAGCCAATGTAGCAGGCATGAAGGAAGCCAGTGGAGATATGCTTCAGTGTATGGAAATACTACGCGACAAACCTGCAGATTTTCTGGTGGTTAGCGGCGATGATGCACTGGCGATGGCGCAAATAGCCTGTGGAATGGACGGCGTGATCAGCGTGGCTGCTAATGCCTTTCCTAAGCAATTTTCAGATATGGTTCGCGCGGCATTAAAGCAGGACATGACTACCGCAAAAGAATTAAACGACCCGCTGCTTAAAGCCTATGACCTGATGTTTGCAGAAAACAATCCGGCAGGGGTAAAAGCATTTATGTTTGAACAAGGACTCATTCAGAATGAAGTGCGCTTACCAGTAGTCCCGCTTAGCAGTGGTTACCACGCTGCGATTAAGCAATATTTAGGTAAATAATTCTTACATAATTTCAATCATACGCTCTCATCAAGGCCCTTTTTGGGGCCTTGTTTTTTTGGGAATATATTAAGACACGAAAAATATATCTAACTCTATTATTCATTGAGGTAGGACTATCTCTTTCCCCCTAACCCATCAATAACCGCAAACACCGGGTTAATTCTCAGCACCTGTGCATGGGCATCTATTTTTATTTTCGGTTCAACAGACAATCCTTGTTATGCGAGTTTACTTATTATTTAGCCTTGCTTTTTTAATATGCCTGAATGGTAATTCACAGGCAGAAAGAAAGAAATTGATTGAAAGCTTTCCAATGGCAGTAATTGCTTCTCCTCCTGCTGAACTTAAACTCGATTCTTTCTATAAAAAATATACCGACGCATTCGGCATACCCGTTGTTTCTTCCCAAAAAGTACCAGATGATGCCTTACTGGTAGCCCGTGATATCATCAATTATATGTTATTGAAAAGACCTGATATCAGAGCTGCTTTGGTGAAACAGGGAGCTCGTTTACTTATCATGGCTGAAACAGAAATGGAAACAGATTTACCGGAAAGAAGTAACTGGAAAAAACCTACCCGTGAAGACAGACGCCTCACTCCAGGAGAAAGAGACAACTATGATAAACCCGGAGGAATAGCCAGTATGAGCGATAAAGAATACTGGAATAAAAGAGCGCGCGGTATGGGCGGCACCATCACTTCCTGTGCTGAAGAAAATATATTAGGTTATGCAGGCACCCGCTATTATGGTGAGAATATTCTCGTTCATGAATTCAGTCATAATATCATGAGTGCCATGCGCGTGGCAGATACAGCCTTATTAAGCCGTATCAATAAGGCTTATTCAGCAGCGAAGGGAAAAGGCATGTACAAAGGCCAGTATGCTATTAACACAGTAGCAGAGTATTGGGCAGAAGGTACGCAATGGTGGTTCTGGTCGAACTATGAATTTTATGATGGAGACACCAGGATACAATCTCCCGATGATCTTAAAGCTTATGATCCTGAATTATATGCCATACTGGAAGAAGTATATTGGGGACATCATATTCCAACTGATGTGTATTATGGGAAGAATGTTCGTCCAGCAAAAAGAAACTAAATGAAGATTTTAAATATTATCAAATGGAACACGGATTATCAATTGCTTGTAGCTTCTAGCCACTAGTTGCTAGCCATTGCTGTCCGGGGAAAAATAGCATTTTTCTCTTAAATACTTTTACAGCAACCATCTTGTCGCAGTTTGAAAATGGAACCCTTGCTTTTAAATAGTCTGTAACGATAACTTAAGCAATAAGTAAAATCGATCAGTCTGTTGTTCCAAATTGCATGTTACTCCCGGGCCGAATGGCCCCGTACCTGTTCCCAGACTCCATTGGCCTCTGCCTAAATCTGCTGCGCATGATTTAGGCTGTCTTTGCTACGCTCGACACCGACCCCAATGAGGTCTGTCCACAGGTACTGATTGTAGTCAATCTTTTTTATCTCCCCTAAATACCAGGCTTCTGTTTATTATATCGCTCAACAATTGCTTGCAGCTTGTGGCTCGTAGCTCATAGCTCACGGCTCATAGCCAAATTTTCCCCGGACAGCAATGGTTGCTAGCTACTAGCTTTTTTTACTATTCGCTTAGTCATCCACGAGCATAAATAGGGTAATTATATATTTATTCTAAGCAGGATTTTCACAAAACAAATTTGCAAACCCAGATATTATCTGATAATAGCAGAAAACCTAAAACAAGCACCAATCAAGGCTAGCAGCTAGAGGCTAGAAGCTCGCAGCCTATTTTTCCAGGACAGCAATGGCTCTCAACCCGACACACTCTTCTTTGCTTCTTTCAATTGCTTATTCATATAAGCATAGGCTTTGCTAATGAGTTTGCTATAAGAAGCATCTTCGAATGTCATCGCATTACCCGATTCTTTATGATATAGGTTTAATACCATTACCCCCAGATCATTCATGGAAAGATCGAAGTGATAATATTGGAGTATCGCTTTCAGTTTTGTGGTATTCCGCATAATGACCTTTCCTTATGCTAAGCTTGCATTGATTTATGAATAGCATATTCCACACCCCGCAATTCCGCCAGCGATTTTAATCTGCCAATAGCTGAATACCCCGGATAGGTGGTTTTCTGCAGATCGTCGAGCATCTGATGTCCATGATCAGGGCGCATAGGTATAGCAATATTTCTACGTTGTTGAATTTTTAAAACTTCACTGATTACTTCATACATATCCGTATCTCCTTCCAAATGGGCAGCTTCGTAAAAATTACCCGCCACATCTCTCTTGGTATTACGAAGGTGAAGGAAATGAATGCGATCACTAAAACGTTTCAACATGGCAACGATATTATTGTCTGCACGTGCACCATACGAACCGGTACAAAAACAAAGTCCATTAGCAGGCAAATCAACAGCAGAAAGAATAAATGCCGCATCTGACTCAGTGCTAACAATCCTGGGCAATCCCAATACCGGATATGGAGGATCATCAGGATGAATAGCCATTTTAACACCTGCAGCTTCTGCTACAGGTACCACTTCTTTCAAAAAGTATACAAGGTGTCCCCTGAGTTTATCTGTATTGATTCCCTGGTACTTTTTCAGTTCCGTCAATACCTGTTCAGCAGTAAATGCATCATCACTACCGGGTAATCCAAGCAAAAGGTTCCTGAATAATTTATCCTTTTCCGCCTCACTCATAGATTGAAGCAATGCTAATGCGGCGTCTTGGTCTTCCTGGGCATGTTCTTCAGCAGCACCGGGTCTTTTCAGCAGATAAAGATCAAAAGCAATAAAAGCGAGTCGGTTAAAGTACAAGGCCTTGCTTCCATCTTTCATTGTATAAGCAATATCTGTTCTTAACCAGTCCAGCACCGGCATAAAATTATAGGTTACCACCTGTATACCGCATGCAGCAAGGTTTTGAAGGCTTACTTTATAATTTTCTATGTGTAACAGGTAGTCACCGGTTTGTCTTTTAATATCATCACTCACCGGTAAGCTTTCAACAACTGTCCAGCTCATACCTGCCGATTCAACAAGCTCAATTCTTTTTTTGATTTCTTCAACTGTCCATATATCACCTACTGGAATATGGTGCAAAGCGGTTACTACTCCTGCACAACCGGCTTGTCTGATATCAGATAGTTTTACCACATCGTGTGGTCCGTACCATCGCATTGTCTGGTGCATCAACATATACTAGCATTAGGTTCAATAAAATAAAAGATGCGGCTGAAGTAAATCTCCAACCGCATCAGGGTTTAGGTTTATGATTACTTCAGCAGTTAAATATAACGATTGATCAGGTTTTCCAGGTATTCCTGTTTACCGCTTGCAGTTGCAGGTTCTCCTTTGGAAACAGCATAGTTCCTGAGATCTTCCAGTGAAAGTTTACCTTCTTCAAAGGCTTTACCTTCTCCTCCATCAAAAGAAGCATACCGGGCTGTTCTGATTTTTTTGTAATCTGACAGGTTCAATACTTTATCTGCCACGATTAATGCACGGGCAAAAGTATCAATACCACCAATATGTGCATGGAAGAGGTCTTCTGCATCTGTGCTGTTTCTGCGGATCTTGGCATCAAAGTTAATACCACCACCACCGAAACCGCCGGCTTCTACAATCACCAGCATTGCTTCAGCCAGTTCATTAATATTGTTAGGGAACTGATCTGTATCCCATCCATTCTGGTAATCGCCTCTGTTAGCATCGATTGAACCAAGCATGCCTGCATCAGCAGCTGTTTGTAACTCATGCTGGAAAGTATGCCCCGCTAATGTAGCGTGGTTTACTTCAATATTCAATTTGAAATCGTTTAGGAGATCAAACTGGCGAAGGAAACCAATAACAGTTTCACTATCATAATCATACTGGTGTTTACTTGGTTCACAAGGCTTAGGCTCAATAAAGAAAGTACCCTTAAAGCCATTCCTGCGTGCATAATCTTTTGCAGTGTGAAGGAACCTGGCCAGGTGTTCTTTTTCGCGTTTCATATCGGTATTGAGCAGACTCATATACCCTTCACGCCCCCCCCAGAACACATAGTTCTGTCCACCAAGTGCCATAGTAGCATCCAATGCTGCTTTCACCTGTGCACCACCATGTGCCAGTACATGGAAGTCTGGATTGGTTGCTGCACCATTCATATAACGTCTGTTAGAAAAAAGGTTAGCTGTTCCCCATAAAAGTTGGATACCGCTGGCCGCTTGTTTTTCTCCGAGGTAAGCAGTTATTGCCTGTAAACGACGTTCATTTTCTGCTACATCATTACCATAATCAACCACATCAACATCATGAAAACAATAAAATGGAAGTCCCATTTTAGTCATGAATTCAAATGCAGCATCGGCTTTATCTTTTGCACGTGCAACAGGATCTGATTGACGATCCCATGGAAAAATATGGGTAGGCTCGCCGAAAGGATCAGCTCCGCTTCCACAGAAGCTATGCCAGTAGGCGCACGCGAAACGCAACCATTCTTTCATGGTTTTACCCGCAACTACTTTATTCTCATCGTACCACCGATATGCTAATGGGTTATCAGAATCTACACCCTCATACCTGATCTGGCCGATCCCCTTAAAATATTCCTGTTGACCTAATACGATTGACATAATCTTAAAATATAAATATTTGAAACAATAAAATAATTAACTAACTAAAACGGTTTCCGTATGCTTCAATAACTGAAGCCTGTTTTCCAATGATGCTTTCCATGCTGCATATCTCTCTTCATAAAGAGAAGTATGTGCAGGATGAATTGTACCAACTGGTTTGCGGCCTGCTGCTGCTTCAGCAGTATTGGCAAAGATACCTGCGCCTAAACCGGCGCCGATAGCAGCACCAAAACTTCCATCGCCCTCATAATATTCAACAGATACCTGGTTAACACCAGCAAAGGCTTTTGCAAATACATCACTCAGGAATAAATTGGCTTTTGATGCCCTTACCACCTGTGGATTCATGCCATTCTCACGCATGATATCAAGACCATAACGGAAAGAATAAGCAATACCTTCCTGTACCGCACGCACCAGGTGGGCACTTCCATGAATATTCAAATCTATCTGCTCAAAGTGAGCACCAACAATCTGGTTGTTCAGCATGCGTTCTGCACCGTTTCCAAAAGGAATAGCCAGTAACCCATCAGCTCCGATAGGAACTGCTGCTGCTGCTTCATTCAGTGTTGCATAAGATTGTCCGCTACCGGTAATTGTTTTGATCCATCTGTTGAATATACCTGTGCCATTGATACAAAGCAGAATACCAATTCTCCTATGTATCTCTGTATGATTTACGTGAGCAAAGCTGTTGATCCTGGAATAAGGATCATAACCCAGTTCATCACTAACGCCATAAATAACACCTGAAGTACCAGCAGTTGCTGCAACTTCACCAGGTTCCATAACATTCAGTGAAAGCGCATTATTTGGCTGATCTCCTGCTTTATAAGCCACAGGAATTCCTGCTTTCAGGGAAAGTCTGTTCGCAACGGATTCTTTCAGAAAACCATGCGGAGCAAATAAAGGCTGAATGGTTGGAATGAGGGAGCTATCAAATCCATAATAAGAAAGTATATCAGCAGAAATTGCTTCTTTCCTGAAATCCCAGAATATACCTTCTGATAATGCGGAGTTGGTAGTAGTAATGTCGCCCGTCATCTTAAAGGAGATAAAATCTCCGGGCAACATCATTTTATCAATCTTTTCAAAAATTGCGGGTTCATGCTCTTTAACCCAGGCTAATTTACTTGCAGTAAAATTTCCGGGCGAATTAAGCAGGGTACTAAGACAGAAGTCGTGCCCCATATGCTCAAAAGCCTTATTACCAATTTCAACTGCCCTGCTATCGCACCAGATGATTGCATTACGTAATACATGTCCATCTTTATCCAGCAGAACCAGTCCGTGCATCTGATAAGCAATCCCTATTGAAGCAATATCCAGAGGGTTATAGTTTCCGGTTGCATTACACTTAAGTATAGCCTGTTTTACATACTCCCACCATTGATCAGGACTTTGTTCAGCCCAGCCGGGATGGGGTGCGATGATTTCTGCTTCTGTTTCAGGAAACTGCGCAGATGCCACACATTGATGCGTAGCGGCATCGACGACTGAAACCTTTACAGAAGAAGTTCCTACATCTATACCAAGTAATAACATTCCGTCAATAATTATTAATGATCAAGATACTCTAAACCAGGGAGGGTGTGGCAGGTCATTCTTCCTTATTTACCAAACAAGCCAATTTTTGCCGGAATACCTGACAGTGACATGGCTGATTCTTCGAAATCTGGTCGAAATCTGCTTCTACCCGCATCTTTACAGCCTGTATTACCTGGAAGGAACTAAAAAAAGCAAGGAGAGTAAAACGCCAAACTCCCCTTGCTACGTCGGTCAATAACAAGCAAACCACTCTTGAAACCAACCATAATGACGTTTAATAACCAACCCGGTTCCTTTGAACCGATACCATCCAATTCCACTTTCAGTGCTTCGCTGAATAGAATAGAACGGGATGAGATCTATAATACATACTGTATCAGACATTATTATTGGGTAATGAGAATTGCCCAAGCTGAAAACCAACTTGAAAGGCTTTATAGGCCCTTGGTAACAAAACAGCAGAAATTGACGGTACGGAGATACGGAGAAGGTGACTGTTCATTTTAGTTGAACAGAAATGATTAGAACGTAGTTTCCACATTCTCATATAACAGCAAGCAATTTCAAACATAATTTGACCGGTTATTCCATCATCCGAAAACGAATATAAGAGAAAATCTCAAAAAATGTAACCGATTGCAATTTTTTTACTAAAAATTATCTCCCCGAGCACCCGTTGAAGGGCTTCCCTTTGGTAACCTGCCTGACTTTAACGGATAAATAGCCAAAAATTCCCGCTGAACACTTTGCAGATAAAAAACCAAATCGCCTTTTGATATATTAAAATATGTCAAGTGATATATCCCGCTCAAAACTACCTCAAACCGCTATTAGTATGGCCTGTTATACAGAATATAAAGCCTGTTTACGCCAAAAGAAGCACTTTCTATTTTAACTTAACACCTACTAATTTTCCTTTATTTAAAGTTAATTCAGGAAAAATGACAAAACTGCTCTTGTGCCCATTTTAACGTTTAACGGCCGCTGGAATAACCACAAAAACTAAAATTTGATTTTAATTATTTTTTGCGATTTTTATACAACCGATTGCAATATGAAAACGAAAAAAGAAGTCACGATATATGATATCGCTCAAAAACTTGAGCTATCATCTGCAACTGTGAGTCGTGGCTTACAGGACCACCCAGCTATCAATAAAAACACCAGGAAAAGAATACAGGAAACCGCACGTGAGCTTGGATACAGGCATAATAATTTCGCCAGTAACCTCAGGAAACAAAAAACCAATACCATTGGCGTATTAGTACATGAACTGAACAGTAACTTTATTACTTCCGTTTTGGCCGGTATTGAAAAAGTAACTACCGAAGCGGGCTACGACCTGATTATCGCACACTCATCAGAAAGTTCTGTAAAAGAAGCCGCTAACGCCGTGAACTTGTTTCATAAAAGAGTAGATGGCCTCATCGCTTCACTCTCCTTCGACACCGCCGATCTTTCCCACTATGCGCAATTTGAAGAAAAAGGAATCCCGGTGATCTTCTTCGACCGCGTTGAAGAAAAAGGAGAAAGCACAAAAGTAATCATCGATAATTACAAATGCGGCTACCAGGCTACACAACACCTTATAGAACAGGGTTGCAAAAGAATTGTACTGGTTACTGCCAGTTTGAAACGTAACGTATATGCCCAGCGACATAAAGGTTATGCTGATGCGCTCTACGATAACAATATTCCTTTCCACAAAAAATATGTACTGATCAAAGACCTCAGTGAACAGTGTGGTGTTGAAGCAGCCATGGAAATTCTCAAAATGAACCCACTACCGGACGGTGCTTTTATCACCAACGATTTCTCAGCGGCTGTATGTATGCAAACATTGAAAGAACATGGCGTTCGCATTCCGGAAGATATTGCCATTGTTGGATTTAATAATGATGCCATCGGTAAAATAACCGAACCACAACTCAGTACAATAGATTATCCGGGCATAGATATGGGAGAAATAGCCGCGCGTAACCTGATAAATCACCTGAAAGGAATTTCTGATATAAAATATACTAATACAATTGTCATACGATCGAACCTCATTATCAGAGGTTCCTCATTAAGAAAAAAATAAGCTTACCTAGTTGCTGCCATACCATGAAAAAAATACCACTATTAATACTATTTCTTTGCGCCAGCTTTTGCCTTAAAGCAGAAAACGGATATGAGCTTTGGCTAAGGTATCAACCATTACAGGATAAAGGAATACAGCTTAATTACCGGAAACAAATCACTGGCTATTTTATAGACGGATCTTCTGAAACACTCTCCATTGCTAAAGAAGAACTCAGCAATGGTTTATCAGGATTGCTTGGTCTAAAATATACACAATCAAACAGCGCTTCCTCCCCTTCCGTATCATTGATAGCCGGACAAGGAACTTCTCCTGCACTCTCTCATACAGGAATTGGTCAGCTGCTGCTTGATATTGGAGAAGAAGGATTTATTATCGTTTCAAAAACCATTAACGGCAAGAAAAAAATCATTGTATCCGGCAACACGGATAAAAGTGTTTTATATGGCATTTTTCATCTGCTAAGACTCATTCAAACCCAACAACCACTCGATCAACTTAAAATTGTTTCAGTTCCGAAATTGAAACTAAGGATGCTTAATCACTGGGACAATCTCGACCGAACTGTTGAAAGAGGATATGCAGGTTTTTCTCTATGGAACTGGCATACCCTACCAGGACTTATAGATCAGCGTTACAAAGATTATGCAAGGGCCAACGCATCTATCGGCATCAATGGAACCGTGCTTACCAATGTAAATGCCAATGCTACCATACTTACTAAACCTTATCTCGACAAAGTAAAAGCACTTGCAGATGTTTTCAGACCCTACGGTATAAAAGTGTACCTCACTGCACGCTTTAGTGCACCCATTGAAATTGGTGGTTTAAAAACCGCCGACCCACTTGATGAAAAAGTGAGACAATGGTGGAAAGATAAAGTGAAGGAAATATACCAGTATGTTCCCGACTTCGGAGGTTTTGTCGTGAAAGCAAATAGTGAAGGACAGCCTGGTCCACAAGACTATAAACGCACGCATGTCGATGGTGCAAATATGCTGGCAGATGCCGTGGCTCCTTTTGATGGAATTATTATGTGGCGCGCATTTGTGTATAGTGCAGAAAAAAATGAAGACCGTCACAAACAGGCTTATAGTGAATTTGTTCCACTCGATGGCGCATTCCGTTCAAATGTAATGGTACAGGTAAAAAATGGAGCCATTGATTTTATGCCCAGAGAACCATTCCACCCACTTTTTGGTGCCATGCCGAAAACTCCTTTAATGATGGAGTTTCAGGTAACTCAGGAATACCTTGGTCAGGCTACCAATTTGGTTTATCTCGGAACATTATTCAAAGAATGTCTTGATAGCGATACCTATACAAGCGGCAAAGGCTCAACCGTAGCCAAGGTTCTTGATGGAAGCTTTAATAAAGACCAACAACTTACCGGAATGGCTGGTGTTGCAAATATTGGTAATGATATTAACTGGTGCGGACATCCATTTGCACAAGCAAACTGGTATGCATTAGGAAGATTAGCATGGGACCATGAATTAAGTGCAGAAAAGATTGCAGAAGAATGGCTTAAAATGACTTACTCCAATAACCCTGCATTTGTTCAAACAGCTTCAAAACTCATGATGGAAAGCAGGGATCTTTTTGTACAATATGCAAATCCGATAGGGCTTCACCATATCATGGGAACCGGACATCATTATGGTCCTGCTCCATGGGTTAGTAACTTAAACCGCCCAGACTGGAACCCGGTATACTACCACAAAGCTGATAGTATTGGTATTGGATTTAACCGCACGGCAACTGGTAGTAATGCCCTTGCACAATACCATCCAGATGCAAGAAAACGCTGGGAAAACATGCTGGATTGTGAAGAAAAAAACCTGCTATGGTTCCACCATGTTCCCTGGAACTTCAAAATGAAAAGTGGCCGCACATTATGGAACGAACTCTGTTACAACTATTACAAAGGAGCAGAGAGAGTTGCCGCAATGCAAAAGACCTGGGATGGTTTACAATCTTATGTAGACAAACAAAGATTCAGTGAAGTAAAAATGCTGCTAAAAGTTCAGGAAGAAGAAGCCATCTGGTGGAGAAATGCCTGCCTGTTATATTTCCAAACCTTTAGTAAGCAACCTATTCCAAAAGAATACCCACAACCAGATAAATCTCTTGACTATTATAAAAATTTACGTTTCCCCTATGCGCCGGGCAACTAAACAATTAAAAGATTAAACATGTCTTCAGAAAAGAAAGTAGCCATCATTACAGGAGGAGGATCCGGCCTCGGTTTTGCAATAGCAGAAAAATTTATTGCAAATGGTATTACCACCATCATAGTAGGCCGTGATCAGGAAAAACTGTCTCAGGCTAAAGCAAAACTCGGAGAAGGTTGTCATACCATTAGTTGCGACCTCAGCAACCTTGCCTCCATTCCCGCTATGGTACAGGACATCGTGAACCAGTTCGGGCAAATTGATATTCTCGTTAATAATGCGGGTATCAATATGAAAAAAGTATTTACGGAAGTAACCGATGAAGAATTCCAACGCATATTAACCACCAACGTCTCTGCCGTTTTTGCAATAAGCCGTGAAGTAGTAAAACAGATGCTACCAAGAGAATCTGGTTCAATCATTAATATAAGTTCGATGGCAGCGCAATATGGACTGCCAAAAGTTATTGCCTACAGTGCGAGCAAAACTGCTATCGATGGTATGACCAGGGCTATGGCTGTTGAACTCTCACCAAAAGGCATTCGTGTAAACGCTATTGCGCCAGGCTTTATTTATTCAGACATGACTGCTAAAGCCCTGGATAGCGATCCGGAACGCAAGGCTAAAGTATTCAGCAGAACACCAATGGGTATTATGGGGCAACCAACAGATATTGGGGAAGCCGCTTATTTTCTAGCCAGTGATGCCGCTAAATATATTACAGGAGTTGTTTTACCCGTAGACGGAGGAAACAGCATAGGATTCTAAAATAAACAAAATGAAAAATATTGCTTTATCGATGATTGCCTGTTTTGTATCGACGATGGTTTTTGCACAAACCATCGTTGGCACAAAGCCATCACCCGATTATTTCATCCTGAGTAATCCTGTAATTGTTGTAGACAAGTCAGAAGAACAATTATTACACTTTACTGCTGAATTGCTACAGCAGGATATCAAAGCTGTTACAGGTCTTACTGCAACCATCTCACCAACCATTCCTCAAAAAGCAGGAACACTGATTGTACTTGGAACAGTGGGAAAATCTGCCATTATAAATGCGCTGCTATCAAAAAAAATTATCAAGCAATCTACTATCAACAACCAATGGGAAGCATTTCACCTGCAAACAGTGAATGCCCCAATGCCAGGCATTTCAAATGCGATGATTATAACTGGTGCTGACAGAAGGGGTACTGCTTTTGGTGCTTTTGAATTTTCAAAACAACTGGGGGTATCGCCCTGGTACTGGTGGGCTGATGTTCCTGTTGCGAAAAAAAGTACAGTGTATATAAAGAAAAATCTTTCCATCACCGATGCGCCAAAAGTAAAGTACAGAGGCATCTTCATCAATGATGAAGCTCCTGCACTTTCTGGTTGGACAAAAGAAAAGTTCGGAGGATTTAACCATAAACTATATGAAAAAGTATTTGAACTCATCCTGCGTTTAAAAGGTAATTATATCTGGCCGGCCATGTGGGGTAATGCTTTTTATGACGATGACGCAAAGAATATTGAAGTAGCAGAAAAATATGGGATTGTAATAGGCACATCTCACCATGAGCCACTGATGCGCGCGCATGATGAATGGAGAAGGTATGGTAAAGGAAAATGGAACTACGACAGCAACGAAGCACAACTCAAAGAGTTCTGGAGAGCAGGCATGAAGAGAGGAACCAATGAAAAAATTGTAACGGTAGGTATGCGTGGGGATGGCGATGAGCCTATGTCTAGACAAACCGCAACTGCATTACTGGAAAGAATAGTGAAAGATCAGCGGGAGATAATTGCAGATGTTACCCAAAAACCAGCAAGTGAAACACCACAACTCTGGGCACTTTATAAAGAAGTGCAGGACTACTACGACAAAGGAATGCGTGTACCTGATGATGTAACATTATTGCTTTGCGACGACAACTGGGGCAATATTCGCAGGCTCCCCAATCCAAAAGATGCTCCAAGAAAAGGAGGCTATGGTATTTATTATCATTTCGATTATGTAGGTGGACCAAGAAACTATAAATGGCTCAATACAAATCCGCTTCCAAGAATCTGGGAACAAATGAACCTCGCATGGGAATACAATGCACGTCAAATATGGATCGTAAATGTGGGCGACATTAAACCAATGGAATACCCTATTTCATTCTTCCTTGATTTTGCCTGGAACCCAGAACGCATACAGGCTAAAGACCTGGAAGCATACAGTATTCAATGGGCCAAATCACAATTTGGTGAACCCTATGCAAAAGAGATTGCAGAACTAATGACCAAATATGGCAAGTACAATGGCAGAAGAAAGCCGGAATTACTGGATGCCAATACCTATAGCTTCAATTATGAAGAATGGCCAACCGTTGTTGCTGAGTATAAACAATTATTAAGTCTGGCAGAAACTATAAACAGCAAGTTACCTGCTGAGAAAAAAGATGCTTTCTACCAACTGGTTTTACACCCGATCAAAGCTTGCAGTAATTTATACGACATGTACTATCATGTTGCACTTAACCAAAAAGCATACGCAAATAAATATGCCGTTGCCAATACCTATGCCGACAAAGTAAAAGAATTATACCGCCAAGACTCATTAATAACCCTTGAATACCACCAATTAAACAATGGTAAATGGAATCAGATGATGAGTCAAACCCATATTGGTTATACTTACTGGCAACAACCAAACCGTCAGCGTATGCCGATGGTTCGTTATGTACCTGCTGATTCTATAAAACCAGTGCCTGCTTCGAATAAGGATATAACTATGCATTCAACTATCCCTTCAGGTATAAAGGGGAATGTATTTTATGAAGATTCGAAAAGAGGTGTGTCGATTGCAGCAGATCATTATACTGCCATCAACAATAGCAGAGATATCAAATGGACCGTCATTCCCGATTTAGGTAGAACAGGAGGGGCAATAACTGTTTCACCTCTTACCGCTGCGAGTCAGCAACCCGGTCCTGGCACTCCTTATGTGAGTTATGATATTTATACAAGCAGCAAAGGAAACTTTACCATTAATGCCTATTTCTCTCCTACCCTGAACCTTCAGAATACTGAAAATGGTTTATCGTATGCTATTTCGGTGGATGACGAAGCGCCACAGATTGTCAGTATCAACAAAGAAGATAAAAATACAGGTACGGGTATCTGGAACAAATGGGTTTCTGAAAACATCATTATAAAATCAACCAAACACAGTATAAACGCAGCGGGTAAACATACCATCAAATATTGGATGGTAGACCCTGCTGTTGTTTTGCAAAAAATTGTAGGAGACTTTGGCAATAACCTGCCAAGCTATTTAGGTCCTGCAGAAACCATTCATCAACCAACTAAAAAATAATCCCATGTCATACAAAAAAATCACCCTGGCACTCGGTGCAATTGCTGTTTCTCTGTCCATGCAAACAGATCTAAAAGCACAGGACGCATCCCTGAAAAAAGTTTTTGCAAAAGATTTTGGCATTGGTACTGCCATGAGTGCAAGTCAGATTGAAGAAAAAGACCCCAAGGCTCATGCGCTAATAGTTAAGCATTTCAATATGGCTACTCCGGAAAATATCATGAAAGCAGAAATCATACATCCGCAATGGGATGTATACAATTTCGATCTGGCAGATAAAATGGTGGCTTATGGAAAGAAGCATAACATTAAAATCAATGGACATACACTGGTATGGCACAGCCAGTTACCTGCATTTGCCCGTAACATTAAAAGCGTAGACTCATTCCGTACGTTTTTTACCAACCATATCAATACTGTTGCAAGTAGATATGATGGCAAAATCTTCTCCTGGGATGTAGTAAATGAAGCATTGAACGAAGATGGTACCATGCGCCGATCAATCTTCTTAAGCAGATTAGGTGATGATTTTGTTACAGAAGCGTTTAGACTTGCCGCTAAAGCATCTCCAAAAGCAGAGCTGTATTACAATGATTATAATAATGAACAACCGGCTAAAAGAGCAGGTTGTATCGCATTAGTCAAAAAGATACAAGATGCAGGTGTGCGTATTGATGGGGTTGGTATACAAGGACATTGGCATGTTGGTAAAGTTCCTTTCAAAGAAATTGAAGAAAGCATTCAGCAATATGCTGCGCTGGGCTTAAAAGTAATGTTTACCGAACTCGATATTGAAGTATTACCCAGAAGTTTTCAGGGTGCCGATGTTAACCAGCGTGTGGCAAGTAACCCAGCCCTCAACCCATACAAAGAAGGTTTACCAGACAGCGTACAGCAACAATTGGCCAGTGATTATGAAAACCTTTTTAAACTATTCCTGAAGTACAAAAAAAATGTTACGAGAATTACTTTCTGGGGAGTAAATGACGGGCAAAGCTGGTTGAACGACTGGCCGGTAAGGGGCAGAACCAATTACCCATTATTGTTTGATCGTGAGTTTAATCCTAAACCAGCTTTTTATAAAGTGATCGAAACAAAAAAATAAACGGGTAAACACCCTTAAAAAAGCTATATGAACCAAACACCAACAACCCGTTTATCTGTACTGGAAAAAGTAGGCTATAGCCTCGGCGACCTGGCCGCTAACCTTGTTTTTCAGACACTCATGACCTACCTGGCTTATTTCTATACAGATATTTATGGTTTAGAAACAAGCCATGCTTCGGCATTAATTCTCATTGTAGGACTTGTAGCTGCATTTGCCTTTAATCCGATCATTGGTGCAATTGCCGACAGAACGGTATCGAGATGGGGCAAATTCAGGCCATGGATCTTATGGACGGCTGTACCATTAGGTGCTATTGCATTGCTGGCATTCAGCACCCCGGATTTTTCGTATAAGGGTAAAGTGATTTATGCCGTAGTTACTTATACACTGCTGCTCCTATTATATGCTGCTAATAACCTGCCTTATTCAGCCCTGAGCGGTGTAATCATTGGTGATATGAAAGAGCGAAACAGCATGTCTGCTTATCGCTTTGTGGCAGTGATGTTTGCACAATTTTTTGTGCAGGTATTCATGTTACCAATTATCGAAGCAGTGGGCAATGGCAATAAAGCAGCCGGCATTGAAACCGTTATGACCTGGCTGGCCATCATTGGAACAGTAATGCTGATCATTACCTTTTTAACCACCAAAGAAAGAATTGTTCCCAAGCCTGAACAGAAGTCCAGTTTAAAGGAAGACCTCGGCGATTTATTCCGTAACCGTCCCTGGGTAATTATGCTTGTGCTTACTACTCTGGTGTTTATAACGCTTGCCATGAAGGGTGGTTCTTATGTGTACTATTTTAAAAACTATGTAGACAAAGAAAGTTTAACGGCATTCGTTGCACCAATTACAAATGCATTATCCAATATGGGAATGAATTTTTTTGGGGAAGATCCGGTGTCTGCTGGTTTTGGCTTATTTAATGCAGGTGGAATCATTTTTATGATTGTCGGCATTACTTTATCGAAACGTTATGCAGATAAATATGGTAAAAGAGATGTGTTTGGTATTGCCTTATTCATCTCTACATTATTCATACTGGCATTTGTATTCTTCCCTCCCACTTCAGTGGCATTAATGTTTATATCACAAATACTGCATGGTTTCTTTTATGGCATAACCATACCACTCTTATGGGCTATGATTGCCGATGTGGCGGATTACAGCGAATGGAAAAATAACAGAAGAGCTACGGCCATCATTTTTTCTGCCATGATGGTAGGATTAAAAGTTGGTCTGAGTGTAGGAAGTGCCTTATTAACCGCCATTCTCAACATGTTTGATTATGTACCAAACAGCGATGCTGTGCAAACTGAATCTGCCATTAATGGTACCAGGTTTTTGGTAAGTGTGTTTCCATCGATTCCATTTTTATTAGGGGCGGCTTTATTGTTTTTTTATGAAATCAATAAGAGCATGGAAACCAAAATTGAAACTGAATTAAAAGAAAGACGTAAAAATTAATACGATAAAATAATTGTCATCATGCCTGAAGATCCGATAAACCATATTGATTTTGATGCCTTAGACCGGAATGCTATTTCTCAGCCCTTGGTAAAGCATATCTATACAGCAGACCCATCTGCGCATGTATTTAATGGGAAGATTTATATCTATCCATCTCATGATATAGAAAATGATATTCCTTTCGATGATTTAGGTAGCCATTTTGCAATGGAAGACTATCATATCCTATCGATGGATACACCGGATTCTCCTGCTGTGGATAATGGTTGCGCTTTACATGTAAAAGATGTTCCCTGGGCAGACAAACAAATGTGGGCCCCTGATGCTGCTGAAAAGAATGGCACTTATTATTTATTTTTTCCGGCCAAGGATCATGAAGGAATTTTCAGGATCGGAGTTGCAAAAAGTGCATCTCCTATCGGACCTTTTATTCCTGAACCAACAGCGATACCCAACAGTTTTTCGATAGACCCTGCTGTTTTCCAGGATGATGATGGCGCTTACTATATGTATTTTGGTGGTATTTGGGGAGGTCAATTACAAAGATGGAGAACAGGATCTTTCATGGCCGAAGGTGAAGGCCCACTTGCCCATCTGCCAGAAGATAATGAACAGGCATTATGTCCGAAGATGGCTCGCCTCTCCGAAGACCTTTTATCATTTTCAGAAACACCTAAAGACATCCTCATCATCGATGAAAATGGCAACCCTCTTTTAGCGGGAGATAATGACCGACGCTTTTTTGAAGCAAGTTGGGTACACAAATACAATGGCAAATATTATTTCTCCTATTCTACAGGTGATACACATTTCCTATGTTATGCCATCGGAGACAATCCTTATGGACCTTTTAAATATGCAGGAAGAATTTTAGAACCTGTTGTTGGTTGGACATCCCATCACTCCATCTGTGCCTACCAAGACAAATGGTATTTGTTTTACCACGATAGTAGTTTGAGTAAAGGAGTTACGCATTTAAGGAGTGTAAAAGTTACCGAACTCATACACGATGAAGCAGGAAAAATAAAAACAATTCAACCTTATAATAAGTAGTCGTACCATGAAAAAACTTGCTGCTGCACTCTTGTTTCAGATCATACTGATCTCTGCTACTGCCCAGGCATTTCGCAATCCAATACTTGCGGGTTATTATCCCGATCCAAGTATATGCAGGGCAGGCGATGATTATTATATTGTAAACTCATCATTCGCCTATTATCCAGGTCTACCATTGTTTCACAGTAAAGACTTATTAAACTGGAAACAGATTGGCTATGCGATGGACAGGCCAGAGCAATTAAACCTGGATGGTGCAGGAGTTTCAAGAGGTTTGTTTGCTCCTTCTATTTCTTATCATAACGGTACTTTTTATATCGTATGCACAGAAGTAAGTAAACTGGGAAATTTTGTCATCACTGCCAAAGACCCGAAAGGCCCATGGAGTAACCCCTACAAATTACCTCAGGTAAATGGAATTGACCCTTCCTTGTTCTTCGACGATAATGGTAAAGCTTATATAGTCTTCAACAGCATTCCACCCAATAATATTTCACTGCACAATGGTCATAGAACCATTCGTATGTTTGAATTTGATCCGGTGCAGATGAAAGTTGTTGGTGAAGAAAAGCTATTGGTAAATGGCGGCACCGATATGGCGAAGAAACCCGTTTGGATCGAAGCACCACATATTATCAAGAAAGATGGGTGGTACTACTTGATTTGCGCAGAAGGTGGAACAGGTTACGACCACTCAGAAGTGGTGTTCAGGAGTAAGTCGCCCGAAGGGCCATTTATCTCTTATGAAAATAACCCTATCCTAACGCAGCGTCAGCTTGACCCAAATCGCAAAAATCCCATTACCACTGCCGGTCATGCCGATTTTGTTGAGGGTAAAGATGGCAAATGGTGGGGCGTTTTCCTGGCATGCAGACCTTATGAAGGAGATTATTACAATGCAGGCAGAGAAACATTTATGGCGCCGGTAGTATGGAAAAACGGATGGCCTTCCTTCGATCTGGGTGGCGATGAAGTAAAGTATAGTTACCCTATCAATGCTAAACTGGATACAAAACTCGAAGCATTCAATGGCAACTATCTTTTTAAAGACGAATTCAATCAACCATCATTGAATGTCAGGTACCAGTTTTTAAGAACAGTTCGTACAAACTGGTACAACCTTACCGATAAAAAAGGATCACTTTCTTTATTGTTGCAACCTGAAACCTGCGGCGGAAGAGGTAACCCATCACTGGTTAGTTTTCACCAACCACATTTAAAAGGTCATGCTGCAACGGCCATTTCATTTTCGCCAAATGCAGAAAATGAAAAAGCAGGTCTGCTCCTTTTCCAGAATGAAAGAACTTATTATTATTTATGCCAGTCTGTGAAAGACGGTCAGCCTGTGATAGAATTATACAAAGCAGATACGCTTGTTAAATCTGTACCTGTACAACTTCAAAAAGGCCAGGAAGTACAATTCAAAATTGAAGCCCGCACCGATCAATACGCATTTTTCTATGCAACTGAAAAAGGCAAATGGCAACTTATGCAGGAAAATGTAGATGCAAGGTACTTAAGTACAAAATCTGCGGGAGGCTTTGTGGGTTGTGTTTATGCTATGTACGCAACATCAAAAGGAAAACCATCTGAGAATAAAGCATTTTTCAACTGGTTTGAAATAAAAAACGACGACGACGTGTATAAAAAATGATATAACCTGTTTACTATGAAAAAGATTGCTGCCATTGCACTTGTGCTTGGATCCTTAATAGGACAAGCACAGGAGTATAAATCTTACCCCATGTGGAACCATCTGTTACCGATGGAACAAAGGGTAAATGATGTAGTAAAACGATTAACACTGGAAGAAAAAGTTGCACAGATGCTCAATGCAACACCGGCAATTCCTCGCCTGGGTATTCCGGCATACGATTGGTGGAACGAAGTACTACATGGCGTAGCAAGAACACCTTACAAAGTTACTTCCTATCCGCAAGCCATTGCAATGGCCGCAACCTGGGATACCAATTCACTGAAACAAATGGCCGATTATTCGGCTATTGAAGGAAGGGCAGTACATAATAAAGCGATCCAGGAGAACAGAACAAATGAAAGATACCTGGGCCTCACTTATTGGACACCCAATATCAATATTTTCAGAGATCCACGTTGGGGACGTGGTCAGGAAACCTATGGTGAAGATCCATTCCTCACCACTTACCTTGGTGCCGCCTTTGTAAAAGGCTTACAAGGTAATGATCCCAAGTACCTGAAAGCAGCAGCATGCGCCAAACATTTTGCGGTGCACAGCGGACCTGAACCATCCAGACACTCCGATAATTTCAATCCAACCCTTTATGATTTATGGGATACCTATCTGCCTGCTTTTAAAGAACTGATCACTAAAGCCAATGTAGAAGGTGTAATGTGTGCCTATAATGCAGTGAACACACAACCGTGTTGTGGTAATGATTTATTAATGAACGATATCCTGCGCAAGCAATGGAAATTTACAGGTTATGTAACAAGCGACTGTTGGGCTATTGATGATTTTTTCAAATACCATAAAACACATAAAAATGCCACAGAGTCTGCCATAGATGCCGTATTACATGGCACAGACCTTGAGTGTGGTCAGACAGTATATAAAACCCTACTCGATGCTGTAAAGCAAGGATTGATGAAGGAATCTCAACTCGATATTTCTTTAAAAAGATTATTTACCACCCGTTTCAAACTGGGCATGTTCGATCCCCCTTCTGTTGTTCCCTATGCACAAACACCGGCGTCAGCATTAGAAGCCCCTGCTCATCAGGCACATGCGCTTAAAATGGCACAGCAGTCCATTGTATTGCTGAGAAACGAACAAAACACATTACCCTTATCAAAAAAAATAAAAAAGATTGCCGTTGTCGGACCAAATGCAGATAACAGTATCGCAGTGCTTGGTAATTATAATGGCGTTCCTTCAAAAGTAGTAACCTTATTACAGGGTATAAAAGATAAACTGGGGCCCGATGTACAAGTAGTTTATGAGAAGGCCATCAATTTTACCAATGATACATTGCTGGTGTATAGCGATCTATCAGAACAATTCAAATGGGAAGGACAACAAGGTTTTAAAGCAGAATATTATAACAACCGTGACCTTTCCGGAACACCGGTATCCGTAAAAATGGAAAAAACGCTGGACCATTTCTGGCAGGAAGGCGAATTGGTAACAGATGGCATCAGGGCAAATAATTTCTCTGTACGCTATAGCACCACTTTCACCGCAACAAAAGATGGCGAAGTAAACCTTGAAGTGGAAGCAGATGATGGTTACCGTTTTATCGTAAACGAAAAAGAAGTGATCAATGCCTGGTTAAGAAACAGATGGGGTGCGCGCACACATCGTTTGAAAATTACTAAAGATTCTGTTTATAAAATCGTACTGGAATATTGGCAGGGCGACGGTAAAGCCAATGTAAGATTACGTACCGGAAATTTTGAGAAAACAAACTTTACAAAACTCGCAGCAAAATTCTCAGATGCCGATGCAATTATTTATGCGGGGGGTATTTCACCACAGCTTGAAGGAGAAGAAATGCGTGTTGATTATCCGGGTTTCAATGGAGGCGATAGAACAAGCATTCAGCTACCAACCGTTCAAACTGAACTTCTCAAAGCATTGAAAGCGACTGGGAAACCAGTGGTATTTGTAATGATGACCGGAAGTGCTATTGCCATTCCCTGGGAAAGTAAAAATATTCCTGCTATTGTAAACACATGGTATGGCGGACAAAGCGCAGGAACGGCAATTGCTGATGTTTTATTCGGCGATTATAACCCTGCAGGTCGCTTACCAGTTACCTTCTACGAAAAAGACAGCGATCTCCCGGGCTTCTCTGATTATTCTATGAATGGAAGAACCTATCGTTATTTCAAAGGACAAGCCCTCTATCCATTTGGTTATGGTTTGAGTTATACCAGTTTTAATTATTCCAACATTTCTATTCCTGCATCAGTTGCTGTAAAGAAACCAGTGAAAGTTAGTATACAAGTAAAAAATACCGGTTCAATCGCAGGTGAAGAAGTGGTGCAATTGTATGTATCACATCAACAGAAAAATATAAAAATACCCGTTCGCGCCTTAAAAGGTTTTCAGCGTATCAAACTGAATGCGGGTGAGTCTAAGACTATCAGCTTTACAATTAGACCAGAAGACCTTTCACTGGTGCAGGAATCAACAGGAAATAGTTTTCAGCCAAAAGGAAAAGTACAGATCAGCATCGGAGGCGGACAGCCCGACACAAATCTAACTACCACCAGTAACGTGGTAACTAAAATCATCCAGGTTCTATAAACAAAACAATGTATGGTTATGAAACGCATCCTAAGCTATATCATCACAGGAATCATACTCCTGCAGCTTTCAACTTTTGAATGTCAGGGACAAAATAAGCAGACTAAATTCAGCCTGGATATAACCGATGTTTTAAACATCAGTTATAACAAACAAAATCTGCTTACCTATCAATTTAAAACAGTATACCCTCCGGCAGGGCAGGATACGAATTATAAACGAAGTGGTTTTATTCATCCTTTGAATACACCAAATGGACAAACCCTTACCACCATTCAACCAAAAGATCATTACCATCACTATGGCCTATGGAACCCATGGACGCATACCCTATTTGAAAAGGATACGGTAGATTTCTGGAACATTAAAGGCAAACAGGGAACAGTTCGCTTTGCAAAGTTTACAGAACAAAAAAGTACTGCGAACTATGCTTCTTATACCGCACTGCATGAACATGTAGTATTCAAAAAAGATGGTACAGAGAAAGTTGCATTAAATGAATTGCAGACTGTGAAAGTGCACTCTTTCAATGAAAAAGATCAATCTTATATCATCGATATCACTTCAGAAATGCGTTGTGCATCAGAAAGTCCATTGTTAATTCTGGCTTACCGATATGCTGGTATTGGATGGCGGGCCACTCCATTCTGGACCAAAGACAATTCAGAAATGCTTACATCAGAAGGGAATACAAGGGATAATACAGACAATACAAAAGCTAAATGGATCATTACTTATGGCAGTCTACCAGATAATAGTGAAGGTGGTATAGTAATGATGTCGCACCCAACAAACTATAACCACCCTGAACCCTTACGCATTTGGGACAAAAAAGCCAATGGAGGTCGCGGAGATGTGTTTGTAAATTTTGCACCTACGAAAGACAAAGACTGGTTATTGGAACCGGGAAAAAAATATGTGTTGAAATACAGGTTATTGGTATTTAATGGCAAAACAGATGCTGCCAAAGCTGAGAATGCCTGGCAGTTATTTGTTAAGGAAGTGAGGTAGAGCATGGACCATAGACCATGGTCCATAGTCCATTGTCTATGGACTATGGACTAACTATCGGCAAGAATTCTATTCATCAATAAAAACCAAATAAGATGAAAAAAAGAAAGCAGTCGCGCAGGGCTTTTATCAGTAACACACTGAAAGCCTCGGCCATGTTTGCTATACCATCCATTGTACCTGCCAGTGTATTTGGGAAAAATGCACCAAGCAATCGTATCAATGTAGCAGCCATTGGCACCGGACGTATCTCGAGGATTCATGACATGCCGGGTGTATGGCAATACGATTATGCACAACTGATGGCAGTTTGTGATTTGGATAAGCAGAGAGCCATTGATGGACAAAAACTGGTAAATGATTATTATACCAAAAAGAATGGATCACCTTTTGATGGTGTAAAAATGTACACCGACTACAGAGAGTTATTACTCAATAAAGATATAGACGCAGTATTGATCAGTACACCTGATCATACACATGCATTGGTTGGTGCTGCTGCCGCGAGAGCAGGCAAGCATATCTATATGCAAAAACCCGCATCCCTCACTATTACGGAAGGAAGGGTGATTAGCGATGTGGTTACCAAATCGGGCGTAAAGTTTCAAATAGGCAGTCAGCAAAGAAGTAGTGAGCAATTTCGCTATGCAGCAGAATTAGTGAGAAACGGAAGGATTGGTGATCTCAAAACAGTGTATGTTGGCCTACCCGGCGACCCCTCCGGTGGTATAACTACAGAAATGCCTGTACCCTCTAACCTTGATTATGATTTATGGCTGGCATCCACACCGGAAGTGTATTATACAGTTGACAGGGTTCATCCTCAAAAAGGGTATGATCGTCCGGGTTGGTTACGTTGCGAGCAATTTGGTGCAGGTATGATCACTGGCTGGGGAGCTCACCATATTGATAGCGCACATTGGGGAATGGGCATGGAAACAAGTGGGCCGGTAGAAATATGGTGCGATAAGGCAGAGTTTGCAACTGGAGGTTTATGGGATGTTCATGGCATCTTTAAAACCGGTGCAAAATATGCCAATGGTGTAACCATGATTGTAAGCAATGAATTCCCTAACGGTATAAAATTCGAAGGAACAAAAGGATGGATATTTGTTTCACGTGGAGATTATCAAGTAACATCCAGTGACCCAACCAAGCCAGGCGAAAGAGCCAAGAAATTAGATGCAAGCGACCCTTCCTTACTAACTTCTGTAATCGGAGAAAATGAATTCCATTTTACGGTGAGTAAAGAACACCATGGCAACTGGCTGGAAGCAATCAGAGATAACAAAGCAACTATTGCTCCTGTTGAAGAAGCGCATCGTGCCTGTTCTGCCTGTTTATTACATCATATCGCGATGAAATTAAAGCGTAAAGTTTATTGGGATCCTGTTAAAGAAAAATTCGCCAATGATGCAGAAGCAAATGCTTTATTGAGTCGTCCACAAAGAAAACAATACGAAGTAAAAGCCTGAGCATGAAAACATTAGTATACATAGCAGCAACATGCACTATTCTGTTAGCATCGTGTAAAACAACCAACAATAAGGAAACAAAGCCTTATCGACTGGTTACACTCGACCCAGGACATTTTCATGCTGCTTTGGTACAAAAAACCATGTATACGGAAGTCGACAGTATTGTTGAGGTATATTCTCCAGGTGGAAGTGATTTACAATTACATGTAGACAGGATCAATAGTTATAATAACAGAAAGGAAAATCCAACTCATTGGGAGGAAGAAATATATACAGGCCCTGATTTTTTCGAAAAAATGATCAAAGAAAAAAAAGGAAACCTGGTGGTTTTAAGCGGCAACAATAAAAAGAAAACCGACTATATCCTCTCTTCTTTGGAAAATGGTTTTCATGTATTGGCAGACAAACCTATGGTAATTGATGCAGCAGGTTTTGAGAAACTTAAACGATCTTTTGATATCGCCCAACAAAACAAATTACTGTTGTACGATATTATGACCGAGAGATTTGAGATCAATACCATGCTTCAGAAAGCATTATCCATGATGCCGGAAGTATTCGGCACATTGGAAAAAGGGACCATTGATAACCCCGCCATTACCAAAGAAAGTGTACACCATTTTTACAAATATGTTTCTGGGGCGGTATTAACAAGGCCGGCCTGGTTTCTGGATGTTACTCAACAGGGAGAAGGATTGGTTGATGTAATGACTCACCTGGTAGATCTGGTTCAATGGGAATGTTTTCCTGAAACTGCCATTGACTATACCAAAGACATCCAGGTATTAAAAGCCAGCAGATGGGCAACTCCGGTAAGTATCAGCCAATTCAGCACACTCACTAAACAAACAACCATACCCGATTACCTGCAACCGATACTTAGCGATACCACTTTACAGGTATATGCCAATGGCGCCATACATTTTTCAATTAAGGATGTACATGCCAAAACATCTGTAACATGGAACTACAAAGCACCTGAAGGAACAGGTGATACGCATTATTCCATTATGAGAGGTAGTAAAGCCAATCTTGTTATCAGACAGGGAAAAGAAGAAAATTATCAGGCGCAACTCTATATAGAACCTACTTCAAAAGATAAAAATTATGAAGCTGCACTGAATCAAGCCATTCAGCAATTATCTGCCAAATTTCCGGGAATTGGTTTAGCTAAGACTGGTAAAGGATGGAAATTACAAATACCTGATGCATTAAAAGAAGGTCATGAAGCTCATTTTGCACGGGTGATGGAGAATTTCCTTCAATACCTGAAAAACAACAATATGCCTGCATGGGAAATACCCAATATGCTAGCGAAATATTATACCACCACCACTGGTTTAGCTTTGGCACAAAAACAACAGCCATGAGAAAATTTTTGACCTACATAGCAGTACTCAGTGTTGTTGCTGCAGAAGCACAGTATAAACCCGTTACCATCCCCGGGTCAGAAACACGTTTTATTCAGTCTGCTATTGTACAAGGTCAGGAATATGAATTACAGGTTTTATTGCCGTCGAACTATACAAAAAGTAAAAAGCAATATCCCGTCGTTTACCTCATGGATGCACAATGGGATTTTCCATTGGTAAAATCGATATATGGCCAGATTTATTATGATGGCTTTATACCTGAACTGATTATAGTAGGTGTTACATGGGGAGGTAAAAATCCAAACCCAGACAGCTTAAGGGCCAGAGACTATACCCCAACACGTGAAGGGAGGCTAATACAAAGTGGTGGTGCAGATAAGTTTCTATCCTTCATGAAAGAAGAATTATTTCCCTTCATGGAAAAAAATTATCGTGTCAGCCAAAACGAGCGGATATTAATGGGCTGCTCTTTGGGAGGCTTATTTTCGATATATGCAATGTTAACCCACACAGAAATGTTTACAGGATATGCAGCCGCAAGTCCTGCCATTAGTTGGGACAACTATGTGTTATCTAAGTATGAAAAAGCATTTGCTGAAAAGAAAATTAATACACCGGTACGTTTATATATGACTGTTGGGGATGTGGAAAGAGGAAAGACTGGCTTTGAAAATATGGCAGCTTATTTAATTAACAAACATTACCCCAACGTTTCTATTCGCTCCAAAGTTTTGGAAAACACAGGTCATTCAGGAACAAAATCCGAGACCTATACAAGGGGGTTACAATACATTTTTGAAAGACAGACTTTGTCATTCACAACGGAGCAATTGAAAAAATATGCAGGAACTTACCAGATATCAAATGGAGGAACTGTTGAATTAAAAGCAGAGGCAGATGGACTATACTGGTATAATAACCCGCAAAACAAATTCAAACTATTCGCTAATACAAGCCATCATTTTTATGCCGCACACGAGTTCTTCAATCTCTACTTCCAGCTCAATCAGGATGTGGTAGAAGGATTCAATTGGGAAAGGTTTGGCGGAAATCAATTTCTAAAAAAGATCAAGTAATATGAAAAGAATAACACTCTTCATTATTGTCAACTGCTTATGCTCTATTGCAATATTTGGCCAGATCAGATTACCACAACTGGTAAGAGATAGTATGGTATTGCAGAGAGACGCTAAAGTAAATATATGGGGCTGGGCATCTGCGGGAGAAAATATCAGCGCAAGTTTTAACGGTAAAAAATACCAGGCAAAAGCTGATGCAAACGGACAATGGATCTTTCAATTAGCTCCTATGAAAGCGGGTGGGCCATATACCATGGAACTGGCTGGTAAAAATAAAATTGTGTTGAAAGATATCCTCATCGGAGATGTCTGGTTTTGCAGCGGGCAATCTAATATGGTGCATCAGTTAAACATTCATGATGTTACTTATGCCAACGAAATTGCCACAGCCAATAATCCTGAAATCAGGCAATTCTGGATCCCTACACTTACAAGTTTAGCCGGCCCACAAGAAAATCTTCCATCCGGATTCTGGAAGTCTGCCGTTGGTGAAGATATCCGTCCCTTTTCTGCAGTGGCTTATTTCTTTGCAAAGAAAATTTACCAGCAGTACAAAATTCCTATAGGCATTATCAATGCAAGTGTTGGAGGTACTCCTATAGAAGCATGGACAAGTGAAGAAGGATTAAAAGATATTAGCAACTTATATGCTACTATCCAAAAAAATAAAGACACCGCCTATCTCAATAGTTTAAACAGAAGACCTGGTGGTTTTGGTAACAGGCCCGCCCCTCCCGTTGATGCTGGTATGGCAGGACCATTAAAATGGTTTGACCCTAATTATATACCGAAGGGTTGGCGAAACATCAACATTCCTGGGTATTGGGAAGACCAGGGTGTGAAAGATTTGAATGGAGTGGTATGGTATCGTCGCGAAATAGATATACCAGCTTCAATGGCAGGAAAAGCAGCAAAAGTATTTCTTGGAAGAATTGTTGATGCTGATGAACTCTACATAAATGGTAAACAGGTAGGCAATACAACCTATCAATACCCACAACGCAGATATCCTGTTCCGGCCGGATTATTAAAAGCCGGCAAAAATATTTTTGTTATCCGTGTTACGAACTCAAATGGTAAAGGAGGATTTGTTTCCGATAAACCTTATTGCATTTTTTCAGGTACGGATACAGTTGATTTAAAGGGTTACTGGCAGTATAAAGTAGGATTAGTAAACAGACCATTCGGAGGCGGAGGATTTGGTGGCGGTGGTATCAACGCACAAAATCAACCTGCCGCATTATATAATGCCATGGTTGCGCCGGAAATAAAATATACCATCAAAGGATTTTGCTGGTATCAGGGCGAGAGTAATGCAGGCAAGCCCCAGGAATATGAAAAACTGATGCTTGCGCTTATGAACGACTGGCGCAATAAATGGAACCAGGGCACACTCCCATTCCTGTATGTACAGTTACCAGGATTTATGGATTACAACTACCTGCCATCTGAAAGTGGCTGGGCAATGCTGAGAGAAGCTCAACTCAAAGCCCTTAGTGCTCCTAATAGTGCAATGGCTGTAGCCATAGACCTCGGCGAATGGAATGATATACATCCTGACAATAAAAAAGATGTAGGAGAAAGAATGGCATTGGGTGCATTGAAACTGGCTTATGGAGAAAATATTGTTTACTCAGGTCCATTGTATAAAAGCGCAACGGTTGAATCAGATAAAATCATTATCAGCTTTGATCATGTTGGATCTGGATTAATAACGAATGACGAAGAAGCTCCCGGAGACTTTGCCATTGCTGGTGCTGATAAAAAGTTTGTATGGGCAAAAGCAAAAATTGAAGGGGATAAAGTCATTGTATGGAGTGATGAAATCAAACAACCGATGTATGTACGTTATGCATGGGCCGACAACCCCGTGCATCCCAACCTATACAATAAGGAAGGGTTACCGGCATCACCATTTAGAACAGATCAGTAATACCTTAATTAAAATCGATGCATACAATTAAACTGAATAGTTTTATGATGGGCATTTTGTCTTGCGTCATTGTTCAGGCACAAGGCATTTCCATCGACAGCAGTAAATACCCTAAACCGGTAAATTTTACTGCACAGCAAGACCAGCAAAACATGATGCAGCAACTCGGCATCAAACAACTCAGGCCTGGTCCGAGTGGAAATGAAAACGCGCCCAATCACGCCAACTACGATGAAAGCAAAGCCAACCCTTGTCCGGAATTACCGGATGTACTTACTACCAACGCTGGTAAAAAAGTAACCAGCGCAGATATGTGGTGGAAAGACAGAAGGCCTGAATTGGTTGCTGCAATTGAAAAAGAACTTTATGGTAAGTTACCATCGAAAATTCCAAATGTTTCCTGGACTGTAAAAGTTACTGACAGGGAATTTATTGGAAGAACTCCCGCCATCGTAAAACAACTGGTTGGTCATGTTGATAATAGTGAATATCCTTTATTAAATGTAGACATCAATGCAATGTTGGTAGTACCAACAAATGTGAAAGGACCCGTACCTGTATTGATGATGTTTGGTTTCCCTTCTTTTCCGGCACCAGCACAGCCTTCACCTGCTGATCTGGCTAAGATCAATGAAGCATTCAAAGATTTGATGATCAAAAATGATCCTTCCATGAAAGCGATATTTGATCGTTATCCAGCTTATTCACCTATCACACGTCTGGCTGGCGCAAATCCATTTGCACCTCCACCTGCAGGTGACCCATCTCCTACTGAGCAATTACTCGCTGCCGGATGGGGATACCTGACTATTGACCCTAATAGCATACAGGCAGATAATGGTGCTGGCTTAACAAAAGGTATTATCGGTTTAGTGAATAAAGGACAGCCACGTAAACCAGAAGACTGGGGCTCATTAAGAGCATGGGCATGGGGTGCATCTCGCGCATTAGATTACCTTGAAACAGATAATTTGGTAGATGCAAAAAAAGTTGGCATCGAAGGTGTATCAAGATATGGCAAAGCGGCTTTGGTAACACTTGCATTCGACCAAAGATTCGCCGTTGGACTCATTGGTTCTTCTGGCAAAGGCGGTGCAACATTACATAGACGCGTTTTTGGCGAGGCAGTAGAAAGTCTTACCGGATCAGGAGAATACCATTGGATGGCGGGCAATTATTTAAGGTATGGCGCATCTGAATCGAGCTTCGGTGCAAAAACCGGATGCGACCTTACCGTTGATTCACATGAATTGATTGCACTTGCAGCACCAAGACTAACTTTTATCAGTTACGGTATTCCAGAGAAAGGCGATGCGAAATGGCTCGACCAAACAGGAAGTTATATGGCTACAGTTGCAGCGGGCACGGTATTTAAATTATTGGGTGCTAAAGATATCGGCGTATCAAACGATTATATGAAAGAAAAAATGCCCCCGGTGTTAACAGGACTATTAGACGGTCAACTGGCCTGGAGACAACATGATGGCGGACATACAGACGCACCAAACTTCAAACATTTTATTCCATGGGCGAGTAAAATGTTATCATACGAAAAGAAAAACAACTAACCTATTGCACATATAAATCAAGTCAGATGAAAACAACCAAATCCATTTTAGCTATTGCAACTGTATTCTTGATGAATACTATTTCAGCGCAAAACATTGTGGTATTGCAACCCGCAAAAGCAAAAGACACCATTAATAGAAACATCTATGGACATTTTGCTGAACACCTTGGTCATTGTGTATATGATGGCTTATATGTTGGTGAAAACAATAAAATCCCCAACAAAAATGGTATCCGTATGGATATCGTTGAGTCATTAAAAAAATTGAAAGTAGGCGTATTACGCTGGCCAGGTGGTTGCTTTGCTGATGGTTACCACTGGATGGATGGTATCGGGCCAAAAACCACACGCAAACATACCGAGAATGTTGCCTGGGGTAATGTTCGGGAGAATAATGGATTTGGCACACATGAATTCCTTGAACTCTGTGAAATGATCAATGCAGAACCTTATCTCGCACTCAATATGGGTAGCGGTACCGTTCAGGAATCATCAGACTGGGTGAAATATGTAAACCATGCAAATAGCAGCAGTTACCTCACAGATATGCGTGCAAAAAATGGACGCAGTACTCCATGGAACGTAAAGTTCTGGGGTGTTGGTAATGAATCATGGGACTGTGGCGGTAATATGACAGCCAGTCAATATGCTGCGGAATATCGTAAATACGCCACACATATCACCAACTACGGCAATTCAGAGAATTTATTCAGGATAGCTGTTGGACCAGGTTCAGAAGATTATAACTGGACAGAAACAGTAATGCGCGATGTTCCCCTCAAATTAATTGAAGGTTTATCGATACATCATTATTCTGTGATTAACTGGGCTGCCAAAGGGTCGGCTACCCAATTTCCTGAGCAGGAATATTTCCGCACAATGGAACAGGCATGGCGCATGGAAAGATTTATCTCTAAGAACAGTGAGGTGATGGATAAATACGATCCTAAAAAGAAAGTAGCATTGATTGTAGACGAATGGGGCGGATGGTATGAAGTAGAACCAGGTACCAACAAAAATTTCCTTTATCAGCAGAACACCATGCGTGATGCGATGATTGCCGGCTTATCATTGAATATATTCCATAACCATGCCGACAGGGTTCGTATGGCCAACCTTGCTCAGATTGTTAATGTGTTACAGGCAGTAATACTTACTAAAGAAGAGAAACTGGTATTAACACCTACCTACCATGTAATGGAAATGTATAACGTACACCAGGATGCAGTAATGATTCCGGTTACAGTTAACAGCGAAGATTATGTGATGGGAGATAAAAAATTACAAGCTGTATCTGTGTCTGCTTCAAAAGATAAAAATGGGGCAACGCATGTGTCACTGGTAAATATTCATGCTACCAAAGAACAAACGATTACCATAAACCTTGGTGGACTTAACGCCAAAACAGTTTCTGGAAGAATCCTTAGCTCGGCCAATATCCAGGACCATAACACTTTTGACAAACCAAACAACATATCACCTGCCGTATTTAACAAGGCACAGCTAAATGGAAGCGAATTAAAAGTAACCCTTCCTCCCTTTAGTGTAGTGGTACTTGAATTGAAATAAACCTAGTGGTTAGGGGTTAGGTATTAGGAGTTAGGTGTTAGGAATAAGTGTCTTATGTTTTAATGGCTAATAGCTAATGGCAAAAGGCTAACACCTAACACCTAATACCTAACCCCTATCCCCCCTCCGATCATAAACCTTGAGCAATGAAAAACCTTTTACTAATGCTTTGCATGCTGTACCTGACCACAGCGTGCAAAAAAACAAACGACAATAAACCAGCACCTCAGCCTTCCACCCCTTCTGTTACCATAAGCTTATCTCCTCAAACAACTTATCAAACCATTACCGGATTTGGTGGAGCCAACAGGATGTGGGGCACACAGTCACTTACCCCTGCAGAAGCACAGAAAGCTTTTGGCACCGGGGTGGACGAAATTGGACTTAGTCTTTTTAGGGTACGCTTATCTTCCAACAAAACTGAATGGCCCATCATTATTGAGGCAGTAAAAGAAGCAAATAAACGTGGTGTAAAAGTTTTAGCAAGCCCATGGTCTCCCCCTCCTGCGTTAAAAGATAACAATAGTGATATCAGGGGTAGACTTCTCCCTCAAAACTATACGGCCTTTAAAGATTATATCAATGAGTTCATTGCTTATATGAAAAACAACGGTGCTACGATTGATGTTGTTTCCATTCAGAATGAACCAGACTGGCAGCCTACTTATGAATCCTGCGACTGGACAGCAGAAGAAATGATTAATTTCTTAAACGCACCCGGACAAATTACCGGTGCAAAAGTAGCTGCACCAGAATCATTGAACTTCAACCAGAATTTTACCAATGCCATTCTATCAAATGATGCAGCGGCTCAAAAAATTGATATTGTAGCCGGGCATATATATGGAAGCGGTATCGCAAAGTTTCCACTGGCAGAACAGAAACAAAAAGAGATCTGGATGACAGAATACCTGATGAACCTTAATACAGGTAATGCCGGCGCTCCAAAATGGACCACCTATTCAGAAGCGACTAAATGGGGCGAAACAATCAAGATGCTTGTATCGGTACATGATGCGATGATGAGTAACTGGAACGCTTATATCTGGTGGTACCTGCAAAGATTTTATTCTTTTATTGGCGATGGAGAAGAAGGAACTACTAATGGTGCCGTATTAAAAAGAGGCTTTGCCTTTGCGCATTTTGCCCGATTTGTACGCCCAGGCTTTATACGTATCGGCACCGATGCAACTTTGAATTATTACCTGAAAATATCTGCTTATAAAAAGGATAACCAGGTAGTAATCGTTGTTATAAATCCGGAAGCGTTCCCGATTGGTAATGTTCAGGTTAATGGCATTACCCAAACAAATGCAGTAACATATACCAGTTCAGATGCATCTGTTATGTCGCAGAAAACAGGTGCTATTTCAGATAAAAAACTCACATTTGATGCACCAGCCAACAGCGTTACTACGATTGTACTGAATAATTAAACCATTATATCTACTTACCATGAAACAAATGACCTTCTTTTTATTGCTATGCACAAGCATATCTCTATCGGCACAAAACTGGCAAGGGAAAAAATGTGCAGTGGTAATTACTTATGATGATGCGATCGACCAGCACCTCGACAATGCCGTTCCAGTTTTAGATTCTCTTGGTTTAAAAGCCAGCTTTTACGTGACGGCATTTTCAAATTCAATGCAGAAAAGAATGAATGAATGGAAAGCATTGGACAAAAAAGGACATGAACTTGGTAACCACACATTAAATCATCCATGTGTTGGTGGAACTGGCAGAGAATGGGTAAAACCGGAATACGATCTGCGCAATTATACTGTTCAAAGGATGATCGACGAAACACGCATGACGAATCTCTTCCTCCAATCTTTGGATGGTAAAACAAAAAGAACTTTTGCCTACACTTGTGGCGACATGAAAATCGGCAACGTTTCATTTATCGATTCCATGAAGAAAGATTTCGTGGCTGCCAGAGCTGTAAGAAATGAAATGCATAAAATTGGGGAAATCGATTTGTACAATGTTGATTGTTATATGGTCAATAACCACTCAGCCGCAGATATGATTGAATGGGTTAAAAAAGCCGTATCAACCAATAGCCTACTTGTTATTTTGTTTCATGGTGTTGGCGGTGGAAATGGATTGGATGTTTCACTCAGTGCTCATCGCCAGTTTCTGCAATACCTTAAACAAAACGAAAAAGATATCTGGATTGCTCCATTGGTTACAGTAGCGGATTATATAAATGACTGGAAAACTAAGAAACAATAATTGTAGGTGAAGAATTGAGCTGCAAGGTGCAAGCTTCAAGCTACAAGCTACAAGTTTATAGTTTAGAGTAGGATTGAACACAGATTTTCATGATTTTCAAGATCTATCATGATGGATCTTGAAAATCATGAGGATCTGTGTTCTATTAAAAGCAAAAGCTCCAAACCAAGCAACAAAAAAAACTTGCAGCTTGTGGCTTCTGGCTTGAAGCCATTTCTCAACTCTCTTATTTAACTATAAAGCAAGAGTCCCGTCAGCAGACGGGACTCTTTTGTTAAGCAATTGGTATGGCGAGGGGGGATTAACGCAGTTTCATTAACTGAACTGTTTTGCGGCTTGAGCCTTGTTGCAGTTCTGCATAGTAGATACCCGGTTTGAAATCATGCCCGATTTGAACTGTGCTGTTCGCATTGTTGTTGGCACGAACTTCAACCATACGACCAGATGCATCTGTTACTTTAATCTGAACAGGCGCCTGGTTACTGCTTTGCAGCTTCAGTGTGAAATAGCTGGTAGATGGGTTACCCATTACCTGAACAGTAAAGCTTTCATTGTTCTCCTTACTTTCTTCTGTAGCAAACTGAGAGGAAGTCCAACCAGTAGAAACCACCGTAGGTCCATTATTACAATTATAACTATTCCATACAACGTTAGGAATATTACTCTCCAGGTCTTCGGCAATAAAGAACCCTGTCATAAATACATTGGAAGTATTGTTATTGTGCCTGGTTTTTTCTGCGGATAAACGCATCATTCCTTTAGGCAGGTAAACATTACCGGTGAACTGGATATTTGATCCACAAATTGAAAAACGTTCATCGTCTTTATTACCATCACCCATATAGAAAGTTACCTTACGCTGATCGGGGTTGATCCGAACATTTGATTGAAGGTTTACACGATTACTGATCCTTACTTCCCCATCATTTGCAAAACGAACCATTGTATTGGCAACCGTTGAACCGGCATCAACAATCAGGTCTCCGATATAAACAATAGGTGCTGTAAACAATACCCTTGCACCAGCTCCGATAGTGATCGATTTAAAATTATCCCCAGAAAGCACAACATTTGCACCTTCACGAATTACAAGATCAGCATAATCACTGGTAAGCGTAGCTTGAGTATTTCTGTTTACGGTATAATTACGAAGTCCTCTTGTAGACATGGTATTGGTCTTCATCGCAGGCAATGTAACAAAAGCCCTTCCCTGGATAACCAATGGAAGATTGATGCCGAATCCGTATTTGTACACCCGAGGTGCTTTTACAAATGCGCCATCACCTGTTACGGAACTACCCTGTTCAAAAATAGCCATGCCATTTGCATTCATCACACCTACACTACCGGTAAGCACTTTATTGCCTGCTCCGAGTTTAACGTCGTCTGCTACAAGAATGGTGTAGTTTCCTGCAATAGATTGTTTATTATAAGTATAGGTAGCAGGGTTTGTGCTGCAACCATTTGAGCTGGTTACCGTTAATTCATATACACCGTCTGCATCAGCTAATCCGAGGCTGAGGGCTTGCTGCGTTGAAACAGTAGTATTGCCTTTCTTCCAAACATAACTGGCACCAGCATTTCCGTTGGCTGTTAATACCAATTGATTACAGAATGCGTCAGGACTACTTACTGTATAAGTTGCAGCTGTTGCGGCACCAACCGTTACATTGAAAGAAGTTGTTTTAGTGTTACCATTCACATCCATTACAGTATAAGTAACAACAGAGTTTCCTACATTAAAAATACCGCTGGCATCAAGTCCGGTTCCAGTGCGGTTAGTAGCACCTGTAATAGTATAACTTACAGAATAGATACCGCAATTATCAGATACTTCCAGTTGAGGTAATTGATAATTACCAGTTGCATTGTAACATAATGAAGCGGGTGAGACGGCACTAATAACAGGTGCTTCATTATCAATAACCGTTACATATTGAGCAGCCGTATCGATATTACCATTGATATCGGTAATGGTCCAGGTAACTTTGGTAGTTCCTATCGGGAAGAAATTACCTTGAAAATCTTTAGATACTGAAGCTGTGTTACCGCAGGCGCTATATGATTCAGGTGCTTGAAGTACTACAGTACCACCACAGGCATTGGCATCATTTACTACACTGTAATCAAACAATGGTTTAAGGAAGGTAGCGAGTCCGGTAAAGCCATTTGCAATAGGCAGATTGCTGCCCAATGCTGCATTAACCTGTAATGCTTGTGCAGAATCTCTGAAAATAAAATAAGTTCCTGAATTTCCCGGGATATTACCTGCTATAAAACCACTTCCACCTCCTGGAAATGCATTTGACTCTAATACTCCATAAATGCTATTTGGTACAGCACCGGTTAAAGGGTCCTGATCAAAGAAGAAAATATGGGTAGCTGCAGTACCAAGGTTTCTGTTAAAAAAAGTATTACAACTGATAGAAGTTGCATTCCCTCTGGTGCGCAGATTAGATCCTGTTGGTGTGATACCATCAAAGATATTTCCCGAAATAAAAGCACCGATTACATCGATGGTAACTTGTGTATTACCCTGGTAACATCCGGATGCGCTGTTATAACCACCTGTTGTTCCATTTACTTTGTTATTGGTGAATGTAACATTCTTTGAATTACTTACGGTATTACCGCCTCCTAATACTACCAGTTGTCTTGGCACATTGTTTCCCGCTGCAAATTGTGTGCTTGAGCCACAACCACCTGGTTCTGCGCCGGCAAATGTTTTACCTGAAAAGGTATTACCGTTAATGACGATATTGTTGATGGCCGTATTAAAGTTAGAACCGATACCATGTTCACCATTGGCAACTATTTCATTGCCTTCGATGGTTATGTTGGTATGACTTCCCAATAAATACAGTGCAGCAGTTTCAATCTGTCCGTTACTATCGAAACCAGTGATGGTAAAACCTTTACCAGGCTTACCAATGGTAACATTATTTGTACCAGAACTAATGGCGACTGTATTTTGACCTACTACGGCAGATTGAATAAATGTTACACCTGCACCTCCTGTAGAAACAAGGGTAATACCTTGTTTATTGATGGTATGGTTACCTGTATATGTACCTGGCGCTACAATGATGGTACCACCAGCAGCTACCCGAGGTATAGCTTGTGTAATGGTATTATATGGGTCACGAACAGAACCATTTTTTGTGGCACCAGCATAAGCTGCATTTACAGAAACAACAGATAAAATGGGTGAACCATAAGAACTGTGCTGGTTTTCAATTACCGCATTATTGTTGGCGGCACTCACTGCGGCTATATCTGTGTATTTATTCAGTGTTGCATGTAAGATTGCTATATCATAATAATTGGCGGTATTACCAGTACCCCATTGGTTACCGCTAAAGCTCACCGCACAATCAGACAATACAACCCAACCACGCGTACCATAAACCATATTATTGGTAATTGCGCCTGTAACATTATTGTTGATATAACCAGGCTGGCGAAGGTTGTAAATAGTATTATCATGAATATTCAATCCGGTTAGTCCACCAGATACTTCCAGTGCACGGGATACATTACCACCTGTCATAGCATATTGCCCGCTAATAGTACATCCTGCGAGTTCAAAATTGCTGGCTTGAACACCGATAATGTTCTGAGTAGGTGTATCATCTGTTTTAGTGATGATCAGGTTGCGGATGCTAACTGCAGGTGCGGTAACCAGAAAAAGATAACTGGTACCACTTGTTTGAATGGTAACAGAACCTGATGCCTGAATGATAACAGACTTATTTACCTGAATAGTAGTTGTTTGAACATAGGTTCCGGCACCTATATGAATAATATCACCGGAAGATGCAGCGCTGATGGCGGCACTGATACTGGCTTTGGCAGTTGCGGAACTTAATCCGTCGTTGGCATTATCACCTGTTGTGGCAACATAATAGTTTGTTTGTGCCATGGCCGTAAAAGACCAAAATAGCAGGGGTAACAGCATGAATTTACTGCGTAAATTTTTTCTCATAAGTTTTCGTTTCGGGGTTAGTAGGGTTACAAAACGTTAACAATCAACCGCATATTAATTGTTAATTCAATGTGGAAAAAACGGTATTTTATGGAAAAAAGACGGTGTTTTAACGGTATAATAAACAGAAAATGAAAACATTAGGAAGATAAAGCAACAAACAAAGAATTATTTTTATACTATCTAAAATATTGATTAATAAATATTTATGAATGTTTGTGATCGTTATAATATTCGTATCTTTATATAATAAGGCTCTTACTGGATACATGTCCCTTTAACGCCTCACCTTCTCCCACAAAACAAATGAATCCCCTTTCAGGTATCGAAGTCCACCAACAATCATTGCGCTATTGGCCATCATAAAATAAAAGGCAAAGAAAACTGTACCGGGCAATCTCCTATGTTTAAGCAGCAGTAACCCCAATAAGGCCCAGGTAAAAAAGATTGTTTGTACATAAACCAACCCAAGCAAAATACCTGTTGGTTCAGCTATCCCTAAAATAATACCCACTATAAATAATGCCAGTATACAATAGGGTACAATTAACCATCTGACAATTTTCCTGCTAAACAATTGGAAAGCTGCTAAAGGATATTGCAGCATAAAGCGAATCATATTAAACCGCAGCATAAACTGCATATTTCCAGCGGCAATACGGCATTTTCTTTTCCATTCACCTGCAATATCTGCTGATGCTTTTTCAACGCCATAGGCAAGGGGTTCATATATCACCCTTTTACCCTGCTCAAGTACCTGCATGGTGATTAATAAATCATCACAAACAGTATCCTCGGAAATAGGGGTAAAGCAATCTCTTTGTATGGCAAATAATTCTCCTGCTGCGCCGGGCACTGCATATATCAATGAATCCCATTGTCTGAGTTGTGATTCATATTTCCAATAATAATTTTCAGCAACTGCACCTTTACTACTATCCTCCAGTCTTTTTTCACCTGCCACTGCGCCAATTCCTGGATCTTGAAAATGTTTTACGAGTTCTTTGATAGCATGCTTGTTAAGCATTGTATTAGCATCAGTACATATAACCACACCCTTTTTAATTTGTGAGAATGCACGGTTCAATGCAGCAGCTTTACCTTTTCGTTCTGCTAAATGCATCGACTGAATTCTTTGATCAGAAAAAATCATTTGCTCCGTACCATCGGTAGAGCCATCTGTAACGACCAAAACTTTGAGCAGCTCTGGCGGATAATCCAATGCAAGGGTATTTTCTATCTTTTGCGCTATATACTCAATCTCGTTATAAGCAGCAATTACAATGGTTATTTCAGGGTAATGATAGGAAAGCGTTTTTATCTTCCTAAAACGACTTACCATAAAGGAAATGAGGGGGTATACCACATAAGGATATGCAATCAAAAAGAGTAAAACAAGGTATACCACTTGCATAGGTACAATATTAAGCAAGAATTCAGGGATTAGGGGTTAGGTGTTAGGTATTAGGTTTTAGGCGTTAGTTAGTGCCTAAAAGCTAATGGCTAATGGCTAACAGCTAATACCTAACCCCTAACACCTAACACCTCACTCCTAACCCCTCACCCTACTCCCCAAACAGAATATCCACATCCTTCAATTTACGGGCATTCGGGTACGGCTAATGGCTATCTTTACCCCCATAAACAGAAGAATTGCTATGCTCAAAGTAGGCGTATTTGGCGTTGGTCACCTGGGGAAATTTCACCTGAATAACTGGAAAGAGATTAAAGACGTTAAACTGATCGGATTTTTCGACCCGAATAACGATAATGCAAAGATTGCCGTTGAAGAATATGGACTAAAAAGATTTTCAGATGAAGAAAAACTGATTGAAGCCTGTGATATTATTGATGTAATTACCCCAACCGACCATCATTTCGATATTTGTATGATGGCCATCCGCAAGGGGAAACATGTATTCGTAGAAAAGCCGCTTGCCCATACCATTCAAGAAGGCAGGGACCTGGTTAATATGGTTCGTGAGGCTAATGTAAAAATGCAGGTTGGACATGTAGAACGTTTTAACCCCGCCTATCTTGCCATTCAGGAAATGAACCTGAATCCCATGTTCATTGAAGTGCACAGACTCGCGCAGTTTAATCCAAGAGGAACGGAAGTGAGCGTTATCCTGGACCTTATGATTCATGATATCGATATCATTTTAAGTCTGGTTAAAAGCGATGTAAAACATATTTCTGCGAGTGGGGTTGCTGTTATGACAGAAACGCCGGATATCGCCAACGTGCGTATTGAATTCAACAATGGATGCGTGGCAAACCTTACCAGCAGCCGCATCAGTATGAAGAAAATGCGCAAAATGCGACTATTCCAGAAAGATGCCTATATCGGAATAGATTTTCTTGAGAAAAAAACCGAGATCATCAAACTCAAACAACCCGACGACCAAAACGTATTTTCATTTGATATAGATACCCAAAACGGGAAAAAAACAATCGCCATTGCTAACCCCATTGTGCCTCAGGCCAATGCCATTAAACTGGAGCTGGAATCTTTTGTTGATGCCATTTTAAACAATAAGCCTACCGTGGTAAGCGAAATAGATGGCTTCCTGGCAATGGAAGTAGCGCACCAGATATTAGATAAAATCAACAATACCAGTATACTGGTGTAAATACATGCAGGGCAAAAAGAAACAGATCAGTTGGTATATTCTCTCCGACTTCCTTTTTGCCATTGCCGGAACCATTGGTAGTTTTTATTACCTGCTACCAAAATTTGGCTTTACACAAAATCAAATAGATCTGCCGGCCTGTATCGGTATTGCCTTTGGTTGGCTGGTGGTCTTTGGATTATCCGGCACCTACCAGAAATCTTTGTATGAAAAATCAAGGCTGAATGAAATCACCGAAACCTTTATGCAATCAGCAATCGGCAGTATACTGATTTGCGGCTTGTTTTTCTGGAGAGATCCTGACCTGTTTTCCATCTTCTTTATTTTCTTTACCATACATTTTCTGTTATTCGCCATCGACAGAAGCATTGTGTTATTACTCATTAAACGATCCATTTTAAATGGACATATTCGTTTCAACACCCTGATCATCGGTAATAACAAAGAAGCAGTAAAAGTGTATCATGAAGTGGTGAAAAATTTTCGTTACCTGGGTATGCAGGTAATCGGTTTTGTTACGCATGATCAAAAAACAGGTAATGGACTCACCAAATGGATCCCAAGGCTTGGCGATACAGCATCACTCACACAAATCATCCATCAATACCAGGTAGAAAAAGTAATTCTTGCACTGGAAAAAAAGGACCATGCACTCATAGATGAATTGGTATATACCCTCACGGAGAAAGAAGTAGACATAAAGCTGGTTGCAGATACACTTGATATTGTCTCCGGATCGGTAAAAACAAACAATATTTTCACAGCTTCATTAATTGACCTGCGAACCAATCCGCTCAGTGCATGGCAACAAAATATCAAACGCATTACTGACATACTTGTAGCGGTTTACGGCCTTGTTTTACTTTCCCCTTTACTGTTATTCATTGCTATTCGCACCAGATTTTCTTCTAATGGCCCTGTCATTTATGCACAGGAGAGAATTGGTTATAATGGTCGCCCATTTACCATTTACAAATTCAGGAGTATGATTGCGGATGCGGAAAAAGAAGGACCAGCTTTATCCAGTGATCATGATAAACGTATTACACCCTGGGGTAAAGTCATGCGTAAATGGCGCTTAGATGAATTACCACAACTTTGGAACATACTCACCGGCGATATGAGCCTGATTGGACCCAGACCTGAAAGAAAAGTATATATTGATCAGATACTAAACAAAACTCCCTATTATAGATATCTCCTGAAAATGAAGCCTGGATTAACTTCCTGGGGCATGGTTCAGTTTGGGTATGCTAGTAATATTGATGAAATGATTCAAAGAATGAAATATGATCTCATTTACATCGAGAATGCATCACTACTCCTCGACTTCAAAATAATGATACATACTTTGCGTATTATTCTCTCTGGAAAAGGAAAATAATTTCACTCTGCGAAACCTTCGTTTACGCTTGTTCTCTGCGGTGATTATAAGATCTTATTCACCGCAGAGAACAAGAAGTAGCAGAGATTTCGCAGCGTTATTTGTTTAATTCTCCGCATCGTCTCACGCTCTTACCGAAGGTAATAGCATGTGGACGTTGCGGCGCACTGTTCTGAAGCCGGTCACATCGTCCCCATTCACCCACCTCCAGTGTAAGAGGGAGACAGTCCTGTGAATCAAAACCTAGCACCTAATACCTAACACCTAACACCTCGCCCCCAGCACCTTACAACATTCCTTTCGTAGAAGGCAAATGATTCGAGAAAGGATCACGGCGAACGGCCATACGGATGGCTTTGGCAAAGGCTTTGAAGATAGCTTCAATTTTATGGTGTTCATTTTCTCCTTTGCATTCAATATTCAGGTTACATTTCGCTGCATCGCTGAATGACTTGAAGAAATGAAAAAACATTTCGGTTGGCATTTCTCCAATCTTCTCTCTTTTAAATTCAGCATTCCATACCATCCAGTTCCTGCCACCAAAATCAATGAGCACTTTTGCATCTGCTTCGTCCATTGGTAATGCAAAGCCATAACGTTCCATTCCTCTTTTATCAATCAAGGCTTTGGCAAAAGCTTCTCCTAATGCAATACCGGTATCTTCAATGGTATGGTGTTCATCAATATGTAGATCGCCTTTTGTTTCAATTGTGAGATCAATCTGGCCATGTCTGGCAATCTGATCAAGCATGTGGTCAAAGAAACCTATGCCAGTATGGATATGCGCTTTACCTGATCCATCCAGGTTTAGCGATACACTTATTTTCGTTTCATTGGTATTCCTTTCATGCGTAACGGTACGTAAGCCAAGTTTAAGGAAGCTGTAAATCTCTTTCCAATCACTTGTTTCCAATGCAATTACGGAACGGAGTTCAGTTTCCTGTTCTGCCGTAAGTTCATGCAAAGGCGATTTCAGGTAGATTGCTTTACAACCTAAGTTCTTAGCTAGTTGTATATCACTCCATCTGTCGCCAATAACAAAAGAATTAGCAAGGTTAAACTTAGTCTGGTCAAAAAAATGTTGCAGTAAGCCAGTACCAGGTTTACGGGTTGGTTGGTTATCTGCAGCAAATGTTCGGTCGATGATCATCTCATCAAATACAAAACCCTCTCCTTCCAGTGTTCTGATCATCAGATCGTGGTAGGGATGAAAATCTGTTTCGGGATAACTATCAGTACCTAACCCGTCCTGATTAGTAACCATTACTTTATAATAATCGAAGGAAGCCGCTATTTGTGCCAAAGCCGTGATGCTTCCTTTCACAAAACTTGTTTTTTCAATCCGGTCAATTTGAAAGTCACTGGGTGGCTCCTGCAATACAACCCCATCACGATCTATGAATAATACTGGTCTCATGTCAATTACTTGATTTTTGTACGGGCTGATTTTACTTCTGCATTTGTTACTTGCGAAGCTTTATTGCCCCAGCTATTTCTGATATAAGTGAGTACATCTGCTATTTGCGCATCGGTTAAATCAGGGTTGGCAGACATATTATTATCGTAGTATTCACCATCAATTTCAACACGATCTGTCATTCCTTTTATTACCACACGAACAAGGTACAGTTTATCATTCCCCTTCACTTTCGTTGAGCCGTCCAAAGGTGGATTCATTCTTGGAACACCACCTCCATCTGTCTGGTGACATGCCATACAACGTTGCAAATAAATCGTTTTACCACGTTCGATTGATGCTTTAAGTGCAGGTTGCTGGATACTGCTATGTTTAGATGCTGGCATAAAAGCACTGGCTCCAAACATTAGTACCAATAGTCCGAATACAAATTTCATGGATGGTTAATTTATTTAGCTTGGTAACTGATTTTATAGATGGTGCCTTTTGCATCATCTGAAACATACAATGAACCATCTGGCCCCATAGTTAAACCACATGGTCTGTGTTGTGCATCCCTGGTATTTTTTACTACCACGGCACCCGCAAATCCATTGGCAAACACTTCCCATTTACCACTTGGTTTACCATTTTTAAAAGGAACAAAAGCTACATAATAACCTTCCTGTGGTAAAGGTGAGCGATTCCATGAACCATGAAAAGCGATAAAAGCTCCGTTTTTGTATTTCTCAGGAAACTGATTACCTGTATAAAACAACAATGCATTCGGTGCCATATGTCCGGGAAATCCAACCAATGGATCAATCGCATTTTCACCTCCTGTTTTCTTTCCATCACCACCATATTCAGGGGAAAGTATTTTTTTCTGCTGCAGATGATCATAGTAAACATAAGGCCAGCCGGCATTATCTCCTTTATTAATGGCATACATGGTTTCTGATGGCAGTTCTGCACTTGCAGTAGAATCGTACATTTCAGGATAAAGTGTATACAGCATATCACGACCATGCATGGTAACATATAATTTGTTTTCCTGCTGGTTCCAATCGAGTCCAACAACATTTCTCAATCCGGTTGCATAGCGAACCCCATTATGGTATCCCTGATCGGTAACATCAACTTTAAACTGCCAGATACCTCCTGCTGAATCCAGTATCGGACAAGGGGTCATTCCTTTTGAGCCCTTTGTTCTGTCTACCTCCTGACAAGAATTAGAAGGCGCGCCAATATTTACGTAGATATTTCCTGCATCATCGAGTGCGAGTGATTTAGACGCGTGCTGACGTTTATCCCACAAACCCTTTACAATACGCTGCGGGTTTTCTGCATCAATTACTTCACCATTAGCATCCAATTTATACCGATATACATCCTGATCAGAAGATGCGTAGAGGTATCCATTTTTTATAGCGATACCGGTACCATAATAATTACCAAAACTTTTTACTGTTTCCATGGTTCCGTCACCATTGGTATCTTTTAAATAAAATATACCCTTACCATCTTTTAATCTCTCCAGTTTCACATACAAGCCACCCTGTGCTGTTGCAACGATATGTCTTGCCCTACCCATATTTTCTGCTACAACAGAAGCTGTAAAACCGGAAGGCATGGTTAGTCCGACATTATCTGCTGCTACTACACTAATCCTGGTTGCCACATTGGTGGTGTCGTTAGCCGCAAATAATTGTACAGAAGTACAAATAATGGTCAACGAAAGTAAAAGCCCTTTTTTCATATTATGTTGAATTTGGAATGAAATTACAAATGAATAGACAGATTTGTTTAGTTTCTTTCTAAAGCGTACCAATCCTGCATAGCATCTACCAATAAAGTGTTTTCCTTTTCTGTGCCGATGGTAATGCGCAAGCAGTCTTCGCAGAGTGCCACATTACTTCTATCCCTGAGCACAATTCCTTTGGTAAGAAGGAAGTCATAAATTTTCTTCGCTTCCTTGATTTTTACCAGGATGAAATTTGCATCA
>CBFGPM010000026.1:0-50209 GCA_965650685.1 uncultured Sediminibacterium sp. | reverse complement strand
AAAAGCATTGGTGGAAGCTGCTGGGATGGACTGCTACGATATGATGCTGGCCGCAATTGTTGGCTATGCGGGATTAAAACCTACCCTGATGGCTATTTCAAATGGAAAAGCCATTGGTTTGGCCAATAAGGAAACATTGGTGGTTGCAGGAGATATTGTAGTAAGAATGGCCATGGAGAAAAAAGTGCCGCTTATTCCCGTTGACAGTGAACATTCTGCCATATTTCAATGCCTGGTAGGTGAGGGCAGGAACAAAATAGAAAAGATCATACTTACTGCAAGCGGAGGTCCGTTCTTGGGCAAAAAGCCCAATTTTCTGGTTAATGTAAAACGTGACCACGCATTACAGCACCCAAACTGGAGTATGGGAGCTAAAATAAGTATCGATTCGGCTACATTGATGAATAAAGGGCTGGAGATGATTGAAGCAAAATGGTTGTTTAATCTTCATCCCGATCAAATTGAAGTATTGGTACATCCACAGAGTATCATACATAGCATGGTGCAATTTGAAGACGGTAGCCTGAAAGCACAGATGGGCTTACCTGATATGAAACTGCCGATTCAATATGCCATGGCATTCCCTGAAAGAATACCTAATGGATTCCCCAGGTATGATTTCAGAAAGCCCAATACACTTACATTCGAAGAACCAGATACTAAAACCTTCCGAAACCTTGCACTGGCAACAGAAGCACTCTATAAAGGGGGGAATATGCCCTGTATTTTAAATGCTGCCAACGAAATAGCTGTATTTGCCTTCCTGAGAAACCGGATTGGGTTTCTCGACATGACAGAAGTAGTGGCCCAAACCATGCAAAAAACGGCATTTATCGAAAAACCCACGCTTGAAGAGTATTTTGAAAGCGATGGTGAGGCACGTAATTTCGCCGCTTCTTTGATTCACATGTAATCTTTGCCTATTTTCACAACCAATATACTGCACGAAATGAGGTATAACATCTAAAACAATCAGTAAACCTGTATGACTTTATTAGCAATTGACTGGGGTAGTGTGGCAGTTAAAGCCGGACAATTTATTCTATCTTTTTCCATTTTAGTGATCTTGCATGAACTGGGGCATTTTTTACCGGCGCGTTGGTTTAAATGCCGTGTAGAAAAATTCTACCTGTTTTTCAACCCATGGTTCAGTCTATGGAAGAAAAAAAAGGGAGAAACTGAATATGGCCTGGGTTGGGTACCATTCGGTGGCTATGTGAAAATAGCTGGTATGATTGATGAAAGCATGGATAAAGAGCAGATGAAACTGCCCCCACAACCATGGGAGTTTCGTGCTAAACCAGCCTGGCAAAGACTAATTATCATGATTGGCGGTGTAGTAGTAAATGTGCTACTGGCTATTGTTATTTTTATAGGCATCACCTGGGTTTGGGGTGAAGAATACCTGCCGGTAAAAAACCTTAAATATGGTGTTCATGCCGACTCTCTCGCTAAATCAATTGGCGTACAGGATGGAGACCTGATTACGGGCATCAATGGTAAGCCTCTCGAAAACTTTTCTGCGCTTGAATCTGAAATCATGTTTAAAGAGGCCGCAACGATCGAAGTACAACGCAATGGTACAGAGGTAGCATTGAAAGTTCCCGGGGATTTCACCAAGAAAATGGTGAAAAACAGAAAACTGGGAAGCATGATTTTACCTCGTTATCCTGCAATTGTTGATAGCGTTTCAGCAAAAGATGCAGTTTTCAGATCCGGAAAATTACAAAAAGGAGACACCCTTGTAGCGTTTAATGGAGAACCAATCACTTATTACCACGAATACCAACAACTGGCAAAAAATTATGCAGATTCAATCATCACATTATCTGTATTGCGTGGAGCTGATACTGTTCAGGTAAGACTTTTACTAAATGAAAAAGGGAAAGCTGGTTTTTGGGCAGTATCGCCTTTGAAAATATTTGGAACTGTTGAAAAAGAATATACGCTGGCACAAGCTATACCGGAAGGATTTAACCGTTGCTGGGAAGCGTTAGACAGGTATATGACTGGTCTTAAACAGTTGTTTACCGGAAAACAAGACGTAAATGATTCACTCGGTAGTGTAATCAGCATTGGGAATACTTTCCCAGGCGAATGGGACTGGCAGCGTTTCTGGACACTAACCGGTATCTTTTCAATTGTATTAGCATTCATGAATATTCTCCCCATACCTGCACTTGATGGAGGACATGCGCTATTTACCCTTATTGAAATGATCACTGGCAGAAAACCTGGCGATAAATTCATGGAGTATGCCCAAATGGTGGGAATGGTGCTGTTGTTGGGCTTGATGGCGTATGCATTGGGGCTGGATTTCTGGAGATTGTTTAAATAATAAATCTATACAGACGAAAATGCCCGGTGGTAAATACCATCGGGCATTTTTATTTTATCATTTGCCAGGCCACTTTTTCTAATATTCTAAACATGAAACTTCGGGTAATCAGTGAAGTAATAAAATGAACATGCATGGACGGAATACGGATTTTCAGGATCTGTCATGATCTATCATAAGCATCATGAAAATCTGCGTTAAATAATTCTTATAGATGAAACGCTCAGTGGTAAATATTTGCATCAATTTACCTGTTTAATCTTCTTCTTTTATGCCATGCGATGTTCTCAAGTAACAAAAGATAATTAAAACCGGGACAGCTATAATAGAATGTTGCTGCATTCAGATTGGTCAGTGTCTTTTTCCAAAAGTCTGGAAATATGGTTGCGATATTGGCGGTAAAAAAGCTGAAACGTTCATCTTCCATCAGGCTAATCAAATCAGTATTTTCATATTGCGTTATCATTGGAGGAACTACATTCCAGCGCAGAAGAGCTGTACTAAGTATAATTTTATCTAAAAAAGTAGGAGCTGTGTTCAGAGCTTCTAAAGCTTCTTCGATTAATTGAGGTTTTAATTTTTCTAAAGTAGGGATATGTTTTAAAGCCATCAACCTTGAAACATTGTACAAAATGTTTGGTACGGTGCCATAATGCGGGGAAACAAAACTGGCATAACTGAGATGTCTTTTCTTCTTAATAATGTCTTCAATTAAAAAAAGGCTTGCAGAATCAGCGCTAGTCCAGGGTAGGTTATAGTATTGAACGAAATACAAAATATTTGAGAATACGCTTATGTCAAAATCAACCGGCATTTTTTTGCCAAACCATGTTGAATATGCACGAATCTGGCGGTATTCGGGAAACGTATTAACTATAGTGCTATACTTTTTATTAGTAAATCCTTGCATCAATTGATGTACTTGTCTGGCAACCGAATCTGCACTGCGCTCTGCCATCAGCAGGATGACAGTGTCATCTAAATCATCTGGCAGGGCTCTTTTTTTATTGGCAAGATTTAGCCACCCCCCATAAGTGAAAATCCTTGGGGTATCAGTTGGCCAGAAATTATAGGTGTTATTATTGGTTTTCCTGTTTTTAAATTTTGGATAAGCTGTATACGTCTGTTGAATAATTTTATCGGCTAATTTTTGTTGCGCTGGGGAGAATTCAACTTTAATATCATCAAGGGTAAATGCAATCAATCCGGTAAAAAAGGGATTGATATCAGCCTTTAATCTGTGCTTGTTTAATGCATACATCCGGTAAGATGGGAAACTTCCTTTTGGAAATATACCATCTTCTTTTGTTTGTAATATATCCAGTCGTTGTAATAGTCTGGATATAATAAGGCTGTCATTTGCCATCAAACCCGAGCCAGTCAGTAAACATAAAAGTAATAATGACAATTTCATGAGTGGTAAAAATACAATGTTTTACACCTTTATGTTTTTTAGCTCATTGAATTCTGTCTAACTGAGGCATCATACACTCAATGTTATCCATAAAAAAACAGGAAATCTCTAGTATTTCCTGTTTTGTGGAGTCGAGGGGAGTCGAACCCCTGTCCAAACATCGCTACCATTAGCTTTCTACATGCTTATTTCATGATTATTTGTCGGTATACTGCCGGACATGAACAAACCAACAATACACTTAGCTGGATGGTCTTAAGCAACAGTCACAGCCTTCTGTTGCAGCAACCTGTGTTTATTTTGAGTCGGCGGCGGCACCTGGTAACAGATCAACCTGTGCGGCGGCCCAAATGACTATCTAATCACTGATTAGGCAGCCATGGCATACTGTGTATTGCCATTTGAAGTTTGAATATTCAGATTTAAGTGCTAATTATCCAACGCACTGCATGCTTACACCAACCGTACCATATGCTGTCAAAACCAGTACGACCCCGGTAAGTTTGCAAAGGTATGAATATTCGAGGATTACCGTAGGGAAAAGAGCTTCGAGCTTATAGCCTCTAGCTGCTAGCCTTGATTGGTGCTTATTTTAGGCTTTCAGCTATTGATGGAATAAATGAAGGGGGGATAATTTATAATGAGCTGGTTAAATAAATTATTTGATTGCTGTTATTGCACTTCCTGTTATTAAAAGAACGCAGATCTTCATGATTTTCAAGATTTACATGATATATCTTGAAAATCATGAAGATCTGTGGCCCACCATAGACACCCCTAAAGATCGTCGTCAAATTTTCCCGGACAATACTGACCACTAGCTTCTGGCTTTTTTTATCATGAACTGAACCTTTCATTAGCTTAAGTTCTACAATTAAATACTCCTTTTGAGCAGGGATATCATAAAAAATCGCATGCCCTCTTATATATTCCAGTCAAAGCTGATAGTCTGCAATACGCACCAATCAAGGCTAGCAGCTAGAAGCGAGAAGCCAGCAGCCCATAGTTTTATACCGATTTCGACAATGAGTCCATTAAACTTATGATAAATCCATCCATCTAATGCTGTTATCACAGCATTAGCGCGAAATAGTACTTGGTCGTTATTTACGCCTTTTTTACCGATCTGGTAAATGGTTCAGCGTGAATGATTTTACTTTTAACCGCTTATTCCAGCCTTCTTGCATGCCTAATTTTAAATTAACTTTTAAATAGTCTACAAACATTTGTACTTCATGAAAACATCCGGACGTATCAGTTGCCTCTTACTGCTGTTAGCTTTTTTCTCCAGCGCTACCCCTAAAAAAACAAAACCCGCCAAAATCTTTATCGCCGATTATGAGAATGTACTGGGTACTTCTATGGAGATAAAAATTGTTGCCGATCAGGAACAATTTGCCAACAAAGCAGAGCAGGCAGCATTAAACGAAATTGACAGGCTCAATAAAATATTAAGTGGCTACGACGCAAACAGTGAATTCAGCAAATGGGTAAGTACTACTAATACAGCCACTCCGGTTTCGGCTGAATTATTTGAAGTGCTCGGTCTCTTTGAGCAATGGCGTACCAGAACCAATGGCGCACTTGATGCCTCTGCAGAAGCTATAGGTAAGCTTTGGAAAACCACTGCAAAAGAAAACCGAAAGCCCAATGAAGCAGAAATAGCAGCAGTTTTAAACATAGTTCGTCAACAGCACTATTCATTAAATGAAACAAATAAAACCGCAACCCATAAAACCAATGCGGCGCTTATGTTGAATTCATTTGCGAAAAGTTATATCCTTCAAAAAGCCGCAGATGCAGCACTTGCTGTTGCAGGTGTACATGGAGTAGTGGTAAATATTGGAGGCGATATACTGGTAAAAGGTACACATACCGAACAGGTACTTGTAGCAAACCCGAAAGCAGATGCAGAGAATGATCTTCCTATCGCACAACTTGAAGTTGCCAATAAAACCATCGCCACCAGCGGTAACTACAGAAGGGGTAATATGATTGAAGGTAAATGGTATTCCCATATTGTTGATCCCAGAACCGGCTTCCCTACCAGCGAAGTAATCAGCGCTACCGTAATTGCAGATAATGCCACCGATGCCGGAGCACTGGCAACTGCTTTAAATGTGTTGAGTCCGGCAGAAAGCGAAAAACTCGTAGCAACTGTGCCCGGGGCAGCATACATGCTCATTACTGCAGATGGAAAGCGCATTGAAAGCAAAGGCTGGAACGCAAGCATGCCATTTAATAAAACAGCCCCGGCACCGGTATCTAACAACTTTGCAGATAAACAATGGAACGATAAATACGAACTAGCCATCAACCTTGAATTAGCAACCATTGAAGGAACACGTATAAGAAGGCCATTTGTGGCTATCTGGGTAACAGATGCAGATAAAAAACCTGTTCGTTTACTTGCGCTATGGTATAATAAACCGAAATGGCTCAATGATATGCGTACCTGGTATGCAACTTATTATGATCAGTTTTCTGCAGGTCCTAATAACATCAGCTCAACAAGTAGTGCCACAAGAACTCCCGGTAAATACACCATTAAATGGGATGGGAAAGATGATAAAGGCAATCTGGTGAGCCAGGGTACATATACCATTCATATTGAAGCAGCAAGAGAACACGGCACTTACCAGTTGATGCGACAGGAAATAAAAATTGCGACAAAAGCACAACATATTGATATCCCCGGAAACCTGGAAGTAAGCTCAGCATCATTGGATTTTCAAAAGAAAGCGAATGGAAATTAAGCAGACCGCTACAAAGGACAAAAAAGCCGGAGCTAAACAATCTGAGTGGAAAAAATTAACAGCCAGGTATTCTCGTTGGTTACATATTTACCTGTCGATGTTCAGTTTTGTAATCGTGCTTTTCTTTTCTGTTACCGGAATCACCTTAAACCATCTCGAATGGTTCGATGAATCTGTTGAACGTGAAAATAAAGTACAAGGTACTATTCCTGCCAGTTGGGTTAATATGTCTGATACTGCTCTAATTAAAAAAATGGAAGTAGTTGAGTTGCTGCGAAAACAATATGGTATCAAGGGATATGTAAGTGATTTTATGATCCAGGACGACCAATGCATGGTTTCCTTTCGTGGACCAGGATATAGCGCCGATGCATTTATAAACAGGGAAGACGGTGCCATGCAATTAACAGAGATGAAACTCGGGGTTATCGCATTGTTCAACGACCTTCATAAGGGACGCGACAGCGGAAATGCCTGGAAATGGGTTATTGACCTATCGGCAGCATTCCTGATCATTGTTTCATTGAGTGGGTTGGTGATGCTGTTCTTCTTAAAGAAAAAACGGGTAAATGGGTTATTGATCGCTTTAATAGGCGGACTTATTTGTTACCTGATTTATAAAATCTGGATACCATAGCGTATCAAATGAGTATAAAAAGTAAAAGGGATACTGAACAGTATCCCTTTTACTTTTTATGATGAACTGAGATCTGTTAAGACTCAGTTTCAGGAGTGTCGTCGCTTTCAGGTGCAGCCGTTGTTCCCGGATTAGGGGCTACATAAATCGTCTGGTGGTAAAATTTATTGGAAGGCTTAACCAGGTTCATTTTCTCCTGGAAAATATTCAGGTAATTGTTGTCCTTATTATTCTTACCAAATACTTCTTTCAGGTGTGTAAACAAATCCATTGAACTACTTTCAAAAGCAGTAGCTTCCAGGCTAATCAGTTTAATATTCGCATCAACGTATTGGTTCATTTCTGTATTGATAATGGTACAATGGATATTTCCTTTTAATACCGAATCCTTACAGAGATTAACCCTTAAACCATACACAGATCCTTCAAACTCACCTTCCACTTTAATATCATTGCAGATGATAACACCGGTCATTACACCAGTAGGAGTGATATGAACAGTTTTCTTACTGTACAATACACCACTGAAATTACCGTCCAGAATAATGTCATTCTCTGAATCAAGTATACCAGATACATTGGTTGATTTAGTAATCAACAATTGTTTGTCTTCCGGAAAAGACTGTGTGCCGAAACTTGCATTGGGATCATGCAATAATTGCTCCCTGAACTTGTTCATGTGTTGGTTTTTTATAAACGTATAACAGACACAAAGCTAAGGCCTGTTGGCGGTTTGAAGGTCAAGATACAAATTATTATTTATTTGTAAACATTTAGGAATCGCGTTATAATCGAGGTAAAACCACATATTTTGGCTATCTTAAACGTCCATTTCCTCATAAAACCAATCCAATCCCATGTTTTTCCTTAAAAAAAACAAATCAGAGCCCATGCTGCCAGCCGTACAGGTTGTCTCGGGGGGCTTTTATTTTGGCATCATCAGAACCATTTCACCAATCAGGATAGAAGGCGATTTCAAAGGCATTATTTTTTGTAACAATAAGGTTATCGTAGACAGTAAAGCCACTGTTAGCGGTGATATCTTATGCCATGAAATAGTTGTTGGTGGACTTATTGAGGGAAATATAATCTGTAAAAACAAATGTCACCTGCAGGAAGAAGCTACCGTTAGTGGTGTTGTTCGGACAGCATTGTTTGAAAACGAAACAAACAGTTCTGTATCAGGCCCGGTTTACGTTAACAAGGAAAACAATAATATTGATATCGATGAGTATTATGATCTTTTCAATAAAAAAGAAAACCTCGAAAAAATTAAGAATGAATATTTCTCACTGCCGCAAAAATTAATCCTGATTACCTGATCTTTGGACATGCATTTACCTGCGAAGCAACTAATTGAACAGTTTCAGCTTATACCGCATCCGGAAGGGGGGTATTATCGTGAAACATATAAATCTGATGAACATATTGAGCATAATGCCCTGCCGGATCGCTTCAAAGGCAGACGTGCTTTTTCTTCCGCAATCTATTTTTTATTAGAGAAAGCCAATTTCTCTGCTTTTCACCGGATACAGTCCGATGAATGCTGGCATTTTTATGCAGGGGATACTTTATTGGTTCATGTAATAACTCCGGAAGGTGAATTAACCACCGTTCAACTGGGAAACAGTCCTGGTACTACTTATCAATATGTGGTGCCGGCTGGTTATTGGTTTGCTTCTGAAACAGCACCGGGTGGAGAATATTCTTTTGTAGGATGCACTGTGGCTCCTGCTTTTGACTTCGCTGATTTTGAAATGGCAGAAGCATCAAATCTGATAAAAATATTTCCGCAGCATAAAACCTTAATTAAGCGGTTGTGCAGATAATCAACCATTATGTTGGTAGATCCTGATAACCCAATAAGCCAATATGCATAACAAGAGAATCGTAACAATGGTTATTAAGGTCCATTGTTGGCTATTGAGTTGTCTCCTGCGTTTATTCCTGCGGCCTTTGGAAGTTTGTTTTTGCAATTGCAGGTTTAATTGTCTGGCATATTGATCTAACTTTCTTTTATCCTGAAAATCTTGTAAGCCTTCAACAGCATCATTGATAAATTCAGAATCGGCCATCCTTTTCTCAATGGCATAGCGCTCTTCTGCTGAAGTTTTACCCTCCAGATAGCGGAGCAGGTCTTCCTGCTTTAATCCATCATCATCCTGTAATATGTCTTTCAGGTCGCTCATCAGGCTTGTTTCATTTTCTTTTCAACCAATATTTTCAGGTTTCGTTTTCCGTTCTGAATATGGCTTTTTACTTGTAAAAGAGAGAACCCGGTCGCATCAGCAATCTCCTGGTAGCTTCTTTTTTGCAGATAGAATAAAGTTACACATGTTTTTTGCTCGTCATTGAGTTCTTCTAATGCCTTTTCAAGATAATTAAGGGTAATTTCTTTCTCAATCAGTGCATCCTTGTCAGATTCAGGCGCAGTTAGTCCTTTTTGCTCTTCAGCAGACACGATCACATGTTTGTCGCGCAGTTTCATCAGGCAATGGTTCTTGGCTACCATATATAGCCAGCTTTTCAGGTAGTCAACCTTGTATTTACCCAATTCTGTTATGGCTTTTAAAAATATCTGCTGTACGGCATCTTTCGACTCTTCTTCGTTTTTCAGGTATTTCATACAAACACCGAGCAGGAGGTAAGTATAGCGTTCCAGCAAAATACCCAACCATTCATTATTATTGTCGGCATAGAAGAATTCCAACAGTTCGTTATCGCTGATATGTGAATACTTTCCTGAATGCACGCTTTAAAATAGCTATTTCTTATTAGATGCCCAACCTTTAAAATTCCATATCTTGAACACAAATATTCGATATGTCTTTTGTTATGCCTATTGTGGCAGTTGTTCCTATGCGTAAAGCGCCTTCTCACAGGTCAGAAATGGTGAGTCAGTTATTATTTGGAGAACTTGCAATGGTAAAAGAAACCAGTACCGATTTTGTACTGGTGCAAACATTATACGATGATTATGAAGGATGGTGTCAGCAGTCGCAATTGATTTTTTTGGAGCATGCACCAGATACGCAATCTGACCAGCTTAGTACGGGATGGGCATCAGCACTTCAATACCACGATACAACTATCATGATAGGAGCGGGTACACCTTTGCATCTGTTTAAAAACGGAGAATTGGTATTACCCGAACATCGTTTCATCTATTCCAGTAAAACCTGGAAAACCGGTATGGCTGAATTCAATGAAAGTAGTATAACTTCTATTGCTATGCAATATTTGAATAGTCCTTATTTATGGGGAGGAAGAACGGTATTTGGAATAGACTGCAGTGGATTTGCTCAACAGGTTTATCGTCATTTCGGAAAACATTTACCCAGAGATGCTTATCAACAGGCAGAAAAAGGGGAAACAGTTGGTTTTTTACAGGAAGCAATATGTGGTGACCTGGCTTTCTTCGATAATCCGGAGGGTAAAATTACGCATGTAGGGATTATGTTAGGTCCAGATACAATTATACATGCTTCCGGACAGGTCAGGATCGACCGAATCGATAATATGGGCATTGTTCATTCGGGAAATGGAAAACGAACACATCAGTTAAGAATCATTAAAAGGTATGTATAAAAGAAAAGCAACCCTGAGGTTGCTTTTCTTTTATACATACGGTTGAAAATAGCTTACATAATATCCATGCCTTTGGCAAAATAGGTAACAGTGCCCGGTAAAGCCAGCCAGAAAAACTCACGGTATACAATCAGTAATACGATCATCAGGGCTAACCAGAAAAAGCAGAGTGCCCAATATTTGGCAGTGGATTTTTTTGCTTCCATTTTTTTCAATTTTGGCAAAGATAGGGTGATGCCTTGAATCGGCATCAGCCTTTTTCATGGTTTTTTTCGGTCCTTTGAACCTGGGTATTACTTGCCTGTGCTTTTTTATCGCCCGAACGGTCGAAAAAAAGCATTTTAATAGACAGGATAAACAAAAGCACGGCAAATACCTTCTTCATTTTCTCATCGCTCAGGGAGAGTGCCAGTTTGCTTCCCAAAAAGCTGCCGGCCACGAAAGCCACGGCTACGATTAGAATGTAATTAACATTGATATATCCCTGTTTATAATATTGTATTACCGCAAGAATCCCGATAGGTAATAGCATAATACCCAATGAAGTTCCCTGGGCCTGTTTTTGGGTAAATCCAAGTAATAAAACCAATGCTGGTACCAGTATTATACCACCTCCGATTCCGACAAGTCCACTTAAAAAACCTGCTGCAAGGCCTATCAGGACCAATAAAACAATCGTTGTACTATTCATATATGTTATTTGTGGCCGAATTGTTCTTTGTAGAAGTCAATCGCCTCCTGAACAATAGTTAGTGCTTTGGCTTTATCGCCAAAATCTTCAACAACTACTGATTTGTTTTCAAGTTTTTTGTATTCCTCAAAGAAATGCCTCAATTCATCAAAAAAGTGTTTGGGCAGTTCTTCAATATTATTGTAATGGTTAACACCAGGGTCTGTTGCCGCTACGGCAATAATTTTATCATCCGGGTCGCCCCCATCTATCATTTGCATAACCCCAATTACCTTGGCATCCATTAATGTAAGTGGTTGCACCGATAAAGAGGTAATAACCAATATATCGAGCGGATCTTTATCTCCACCATAAGATTGTGGGATAAAACCATAATTAATAGGGTAATAAAAAGATGAGAAGATAACACGGTCTAGTCTTAATAAACCTGTTTCTTTATCAATCTCATATTTACACCTTGAGCCTTGCGGTATCTCAATAACTGCATTTACAATACGCGGAGCCTGTTCGCCGTAATGAACACCATGCCAGGGGTGAAGAACTGTTTTATGCATATTTGCTTGCTTTATGGTTCAATTGAAAATCTACTGGGTTATAAATTCGGGTTGAAGGTATATTTAAAATCAACCAGCCATTTTTCTGCTTGTTTAATCACTTTAATCTTAAGCGGTTGCTGATCAAAAGAATTACTATAATAAATGATTGAAGTTGCTGTATCTACATCGCTTACTTCGCTGATATTTATAGAAGCAGACCTCAATTGTTGCCGCCCTTCTTTATCGTAATTCCTGTATTTGGTTTCAGCTCTGTTCAGATGCCCCTGATTGGTGCTATCATCCACCATATACCATTTTGCGCGGGCAAAATCACCTTTTAAACAGGCATCAATAAATTCACGGCCTGCATCAAGTGCATTTTCTGCATTTGTATAAGGTTTCTGCGATTGTCCGCATGCCATCAACAGCACCAGCATTGCATAAATGAATTGTTTCAAGGTCTTTTTTTGATAAAGGTAATACGGTCTTCGGAAACCTGCACATATTTCATGTTGCACCATCGTATTCAGATAATTGCTCTATTAATGCCCTATCTGTGTATTTATGCATATATTGTCCGGATATGCAGCCAACGAAAAGCTTTATCTATTCTCAGGAATCGGAACCCCATCGTCATCGGACCAAAAAAATTCTCAAAGCTCATCCTCAGATCAGACAGTTGATTGGTAAGAACAAGCTAACTTTTATTGCTATTTTCTTACTGGTAGTTGCTCAAACCTGTATTGGATGGTTCCTGGGTGCACAATCCTGGTGGATCGTACTGGCAACTGCGTATATTATTGGTGCATTTATTGATCATGCATTATTTGTAATGATTCATGAATGTGCGCACCGACTTATTTTTAAATCACCCGTTGCTAACAGGCTGGCAGGGATATTCGCAAACCTGCCGCTGATATTTCCCAGTTCGGTATCCTTTGAAAGGTACCATATCAAGCACCATTCTTTTCAGGGAGTACATGAACTTGATGGCGATCTGCCCAATCATTGGGAAGCAAAATTGATCGATAATTATTTTATCGGGAAAGTAATCTGGTTGTTGTTTTATCCCTTTTTTCAATTGTTTCGTATATCAAGACTAAAAGAGATCAAACCTTTTGATAAATGGATATTGTTGAATTGGGTAGCGCAAATCGCATTTGTTTCAGCAATTACCATCTTTTTTGGCCCAAAAGCATTGGTATTTATGGTACTGAGTTTTTTCTTCTCAGTTGGCTTGCATCCACTGGGTGCACGATGGATTCAGGAACATTATCTCACACACGGAGAACAGGAAACCTATAGCTACTATGGAGTATTTAACCGGGTAGCATTTAATGTGGGCTATCATAATGAACACCACGATTTTCCTTCAATACCATGGAACAGGTTACCCAAGATCAGAGAAACGGCACCTTCTTTTTATAATTCACTGTCATACCATACTTCCTGGACAAAACTATTTTTCCGCTTCTTATTCGATAAAGAAATCAGTTTATACTCGCGTATTGTCCGCAAAAACAGGGGGGCAGTGCCACTTTGTGACCAATCAACACCAGATTTAACCACTCAAACCTCCTGAGGACCAATTTAACAAGTATTTTATTGTTTTATTTTTTTATGAACCTGTTATGTAGTAATTTTGCACCCTGAAAATGAGCAGGTAATAACATCTCGCGGGTTCGCTTTGCATTCTGCACCAACGATTGACTTAAATTCCCCCTGATACTGCTCACAGAAACTTTGTTGTAAAGAATAAAACGAAATATTATGAAGAGTAATGTCATGCCTTCTATTGTTCAAATAGAAGCAGAAGAACTGAAAGAACTGGTAAGAGAAGTAAAAGAAACTGTTGCTGTTGATGTAATCAACGCAAAAAAAGAAAAATCGGGCACTTCATTTGGTGCTATCGACCTTTGGAAAGTTCGCAGGAATGTGAAAACTGCAAGAGCTTCTTTCCACTGGGAATATTAATACCCTTATCAATTCATTTCAAAGTCCTTACGTGTAAAATCGTAAAGGACTTTTTTTATGTTAAAAATTGTTGTAATTTAAGTTTATAAACCTTGTTATGAGAATCTGTTTATTTATCCTGGCATTTACAACAGTATTACTTGCAGGTGCTCAGGCACCCACAACAAAAGTTAAACTTGACGACAGGTCGGTAGTAAAAGATTCTGCTGGAATATTATATCCTTACGCAGTATGGCAGAAATTGATGCAATCAGGTGAATATGGTATAAGAATAGTAAACGCAAATGCAAATCCCCCAGAATTCCTGCTTTTTCGCATGAGTGAAGATGAGATTAGGGAGCGTGATGCCCGTGCACCCAAACCAAGGGAAAGCAGTTTTTTCTCCACAGGGAAAAGCATTAGCAACATAAAGCTGGTAACACTCGATAAGAAAAAGTACCAGCTTAAAGACCTGAAAGGAAAAGTGGTTGTGTTGAATTTCTGGTTCATCAATTGTCCGCCCTGCAGACTTGAAATACCTCACTTAAATAATCTGACCGCTGAATACAAAGGTCGGGAAGACGTTGTTTTTCTGGCAATTGCGTTAGATGAAGCCTATGACCTGAAAAATTTTCTAAAAGAAATGCCCTTTAACTATGGCATCGTTGATGGAGGAAGATATGCCGCTGCGCAATATGGTATAACTATGTATCCTACACATGTAGTGCTTGATAAAGAAGGGCTCGTTACATTTCATACTTCCGGCTATGGAAATGGGACAGTACCCTGGCTTAAAAAATCAATTGAAGCTGCATTGGTCGCTAAGCCGGAATAATATTATTTTTCAATCCAGGTAAAATCAGCCGATTTAGGTACAGATTCAAAAACCTCCCTGAAAGAATCAGGGGGTGCTGTGAGTTTGCGGATTTTGGTATCGAGCCAGGCTCCATCTACATGTAGGATTGCGCTCAGGGTATCACCGTTTTTCCAGATTTCATGCTTCATACTCCAGCGTCCCATATCATGTGAGGCTTTACTGAGCATTAGATTCAAGGTCACTTTATCACTAAAACTTATTTCCCTTTTAAAAATGCATTCCTCTCTAAACAGTATTGGTCCGGTATGTAATTGCATCAACAAGGATGGGGTAATACCATTTTCTGTCATAAACGACATCCGCACAAAAGCACCCCAGTCGTAGTACACTGAATGGCGCAAATGAAAGTTCGGATCTAAATCGCTCCATCTTACTGATACTTCTTTTATATAGGGACTGCTCATATTTCCAATCAATTAATTACCAAATGTATGGCTCCTGAGTCGAATAATCTTCATGGGTTGAATCAGGGACAATAGGCTGCGAGCTTCTAGCCTCTAGCTGCTAGCCTTGATTGGCGGTCACTTTAGGCTTTCTGCTATTATTGGTATAAATGTGTAGGACTGCGAATTAGGTAATTTAAAATATGCTTGCTAAGTAAATATTTGATTGCATAATGCATTATCTGTCATTAATAGAACGCAGATTATTATGATTTTCAGGATTTATCATGATAGATCTTGAAAATCATGATAATTTGTGTTCCATCCTACCAGACTTAAATGGCTAAAAGCTGCTAGTCCAAAGTTGTCTCAATCTTTTATCAATTTTTGGCATCATTTTTTCATAATTACCTGTATCAACGCCTTCAAATGCAGTTTTATGAAAAAAAACTACCTTATTTTTCTTTTGGCCATAGCTATTTCGGGTTGTAAAAAGGAAACTACCAGCAATATTATCAGTGGCCCCACTACCAATGTCGATAAACAATCGGCCGGAAGTTCAGCAGCCTCTTTACTGGCAGCCGATAATTATTCAAGTCTGCTGGTAGAAATTCAATATGCTCCCGGAATGCAGCCACAAACACAAACGATTACCAATCTATCGAATTTTTTGTCGGATCGATTGCAAAAACCCGGTGGTATTATCGTTCAAACCAAACAGGTTGCTTCATTCGGTAAGCCTACCATCAATGTTTCCGATATAACCAATTACACCGATCGTTATCGAACAGCCTATACTGATGGTTCACGGATAACGCTATACCTGATATTTGCCGACGCAGATTTTTCTACAAATGGTGTAGTAGGGGTTGCCTACAGAAACACAGCATTATGCGTGTTTGAAAAAACCATTCAGGCCAACAGTGGCGGTATTAACCAGGCAAGCAGGGTGAAAGTAGAATCAGGGGTTTTATTACATGAAATTGGTCACCTACTCGGACTTACCAATAATGGTACTGCGATGAGCACACCACATGAAGACGAAGCCCATAAAGCACATTGTAATAATAGCAACTGCCTGATGTATTATAGTATTGAAACAAACGGTTTGATGAATATGCTCAATAATAATGTACCTGCACTGGATGCCAATTGTTTGGCTGATTTGAAAGCTAATGGAGGAAAATAAGAAATAAAGCTTGCCCTGAGCTTGTCGAAGGGGAATAAGAAATAAGGAATAAGAAATAAGAAATAAGAAATAAGAAATAAGGAATAAGAAATAAGGAATAAGAAATAGAGCTTGCCCTGAGCTTGTCGAAGGGGAATGAGAAATAAGAAATTGGGATAAGGGATTTTATTTGGGGATTGAGTATATTTAAATGGTAACTTTTCGGATAAAGAAGTTGCTAAAATGTTATGACAGAAACGGTAAGAATAGCGGCATTATTTAATGCCTTTTATGATGGAGAATGTTGGATTGGACTGAATTTTATTCAGGCGATTGATGGGTTAAGTGCGGAACAGGCCAGTGCCCGAAAGGGGGAAGGCTTTAACAGTATCTGGCAATTGGTAAATCATATCATCTATTGGCGGGAAACAGTGATGATAAGAATGAATGGAACATTAGGAAACCCACCTATGACCGATTTTTATCAACCCTCAACAATTACGGAAACAACATGGAAGGAAACCTTGCAACATTTTAAACAAGTTAACACTTCCCTGGTAAAAGCAATCCATGATTTTCCTTCAGACCAGCTCGATAATCCATCACCCAAGAAAGAACAAAGTTATTATCAGTTGCTAACTGGATGCCTGCAACATGATGCCTATCACTTAGGTCAAATTGTTGTACTTAGAAAGGAACTATAAATAGGGGGGCATAGACCATAGTCCATAGACCATGGACCATGGACCATGGACTATGGTCTATCGTCCATGGCCTACCACAACGCTTTTCCCTGGTAGAAATCCAGGAGTTTCATGCGCAATATGTAATCGTATTTGGCAGCGATAAAATTTGCATTGGTACGGTCGATATTGTTCTTTGCCAGCATATATTCCACTACTGTATTTACACCAGCGTTAAACCTAACTTCGGCAACCTTAAAAGAAGCTGTGAAATCAGCAACTTGTTTTTCCAAAGTCTTATAGCGCTCAAAAGAAGTGTTTAGGTTAACATAGGCCTGGTCTACTGCACGATGAACTTGTGTTTTAATACTTTCTGATTCAAAAGCAGTTCTTTGCTCATTAATGATAGCTTGTCTGATCCTCGTTTTGCCTTGCATTCTGTTTAAAATAGGTATTTGCAGGTTGATGCTTATGGATGAGTTGAAATTGTTTTTCCACTGATCACCATATCCTATTTTTTGGGAACTAAAACTGCTTTGAGGAGCAAACACAGGAACTTTTGTATTGTTGATGGTTACATATTGTGAAGTAGCAACATCAGTAGTTCCCAATAATAATTGCCTGCTTGCCACACTTGAATAATTGGTTCCCAATCCTCCGTTCAGACTTAACGTAGGTAATAGAAGTGCACGTGCTCCTGATACTGCTTTGCGGGCACTTTCGTGTCTTAATTGGGCGGCTTTAATCATAGCCAGTTGTTGTGAAGCTGTCTGAAACACTTGTTCCGCATTTGCTTCATATAGCTGTGTTGCAGTTGTTAAATCAAGCGGCTCCAGTTCCATATCAGGGGAGTAGGGCTGATTCATTAATTGTGCAAGGGTAATTTTTGCTGTTTCGAGACTATTTTTAGTGCTTAATAAAGAAAGTTGATCTGATCCTAACTGGCCTTGCATATCATAAAGCGTAGCAGGAGCAATGGCACCACTGTTATTTAATATCTGGAGTCTGTCTACCTGCCCCTTCGTTACAGCAACTTGTTTCTCTGCTATTCCTAATTGTTCCTTACTGCTTAAAACCTGTAAATAGGCCAGGATAATATTGATGGTTACATTATCCTTCTCCTGCTGCCAGCTCATTTCACTTGCCTGAACATTTAGTTGATTTTGTTTGATAGAATTGTTAATGGCGGATCCATTCCACAAAGTAATACTGCTGTTGATGCCATAGTTAGCCTGTGTAATTTCACTATTTACATAACTATTGGTAAAAGGATCAATGCTTCTACCCTGATTAATACCATGTGAAATATTACCATTAAGCGTCGGCAGGCGGCTTGCTTTTGCCTGTTGAAGGTTTGTTTTATCCGTGGCCAGCTGATAAGCAGTTTGTCTAACCTGTAAATTATAGGCTATCGCTGTTTCAATACAAGTTCGCAGACTAAGCGGTCCGTTTTTAGGTTGCGCAACAGCATGCTTTGTCCATATAAGGGATGCTAAAACAATAAGGTATTTCATAATCTTCCTGTTCATCTTTATTTTTTTTCAATCCTGCCATCCAGCAGTTCTATTACTTTGTTGCCATAAGCGGCATTTTTTTCCGAATGTGTTACCTGAATAATCGTAGTGCCGTTTTCCTGATTCAGTTTTTTAAACAACTCCATTATTTCTTCCCCCTGAGATGAGTTAAGGTTACCAGTAGGTTCATCTGCTAATAGCAATTTTGGCTTAGTAATTATGGCCCTTGCTACGCCAACCAATTGCTGCTGTCCACCAGAAAGTTGAGAAGGGAATAGGTCTTTTTTTCCCACTATATTAAAACGGTCCAGTATATCCGCTACCATAGCCTGCCGCTCCGACTGTTTAATATTATGGTAGAGTAATGGTGTCTCGATATTTTCATAAACGGTTAATTCGTCGATCAGGTGATAGGCCTGAAAGACAAAACCAATATTTTCTTTGTACAACTGCGAGCGCTGTTTTTCTTTCAGGGAAAAAACAGATGTGTTTTCGAAGATATAATCACCTTCTGATGCCTGATCGAGCATGCCAATAATATTCAATAAAGTGGATTTGCCTGAACCTGAAGGCCCCATGATAGAGACAAAAGCACCCTGTTCAATTTCAAGATTAATATCTTTCAAAATAAATACACGATTACTGCCGGCATTTACCCATTTGAAAATATGTTGTAGTTGAATCATTGTATGTGTATTTTATTATTCAGTTCTTAAATTTTTCACCGGATTAATCGACGCAGCACGGGCAGCAAGAATGCCGGTAGTTAAAAGAACGAGGCTAAGTCCTATTATGGCAGCCAGTAGGAATAACCACCATTCAATATTTATCCTGTAGGCAAATGATTGAAGCCATTTATTAATGCTGATAAATGCCAGTGGGAAAGCAATAAGCATAGAAATAAGGGAAAGCTTAATAAAATCACCCGACATTAGCTTGATTATATCCGTAATACCTGCGCCCATAATTTTACGAATACCAATTTCTTTGATTCGTTGTTGTGCAGCATACGAGCATAGTCCCAGTAACCCAATAATGGCTAATAAAATAGAAATACCGGTAAAAATGTTAAATACTTTTCCAAGTCGCAATTCTGAAGTGTACATTTTATTGAACTCATCATCAAGGAACTTGAATTGGAAGGGACGGTGAGGGGCCATGCTTTTCCATTGCTTTTCAATTCCTGAAAGCATATTGCTGATATCACCTTTTGCTGTTTTTACAAGAATGACACTGCTCCATTGTGATGGGAAAAGCACCAGTGGGCCTATCGGATTATGGATTGATTGAAAATGAAAGTCTTTAATAACCGCTTTTACATATCCGGGTCTGGTATCGTCAAGGAACATTTTTTTTCCTACCGCTTTTGCCGGATCAAACCCCAACTGTTTTGCAGCAGTTTCATTGATAATAAAAGGGAAGTTTTTAAGTGAAGGATCCATGTCGAAAGTATATTGTTCAACACTGGCAATATCCTTTTCAGTAAAATTTGATCCATATAATATTTCAATGCCCGTGGCAGGAATATATTCTTCGTCTATCGGATTTGCTTTAACATTCAGTTGAGCATTTGATGGCATTTGTGCACTTCGCATATTGTATCCGCCAATAATATTATGTGGCGCATTTTGCGCACGGCTAACATACATAACCCCGGGTACTTTCTTTAACTCAGATTTGAAACTGTTGATCGTCGCCGTAATTTTACTATCAGAAGGAAGAATGAGTACCTGCTCGCGGGTATACCCCATATTTTTACTCCTGATATAGTGTAATTGCTTCTGGATGATAAAAGTAGATACCAATAAAAAAAGTGAAATACCAAATTGAAATACCGTTAAGGATCTTCTAAGTGTATTACCTGAACCTGATCTTGCAAATGATCCTTTCAGTACCTTAATCGGCTGAAACCGCGAAACAACTAGAGCTGGATAGCTGCCCGATAAGAAAATAATAACCAGCATAGATCCTAATAATGCCAGAAGGATCGTTTTTGAATAAAACAGACTGAGTGGAATTTCTTTATCTGTAAGTTGGTTGAATAGTGGTAAAACAAGCCATACGATTACTACAGTAAGTAAAGTGGCAATTACGGTTAGTATAACCGATTCACCCATAAACTGTACAAAAATCTGTTTGAAGGAAGCGCCGACTGTTTTACGGATACCTACTTCTTTAGCACGCTCAAGGGATCTGGCAGTATTTAAGTTAATATAGGTAAAACAAGCGATCAATAAAATCAATAACGCCACCCCGGTTATGATATAGATATACTGAATATTATTATTCGGTTCAAAGCTATCGTAAGGAGATAATAAGTGAATATTAAAAAGTGGTTCCAGGAAATAAGTGAGGTAAACACTGCCCTGGTCTTTCATTTCTTCTTTGATAAAACCAGGAATCTTTGCTTCTACTGTTTTAATATCATCCGGACTTCGCATCAGCAGATAAGTAGTATAATTGGCATTCCAATACGTTCTGTCCTGATTCGCTTCCAGAGAGGAAAAAGAAGCCAGCATATCAAAACGCATTTGTGAGTTGGATGGAATATCCTCCATAATGCCGGTAACTTCGTAGGGTATACGGTTTGATCCTACATATAAAATTTTGCCAACCGGATCGGTATTCGTAAAATATTTATATGCGGCAGTTTTTGTAAGAATAATTTTGTTTAATCCTGATAAAGCCGCTTTGGGGTTACCCTGCGCCATTTTAAAATCGAAAAGATCAAAAAAGGTAGAATCGGCAAACATTACTTTCTTCTCAGAAAAAAGTTTGTCTTCATACGATATTACCCTTTCATACTGTATCATCCTGACACCTTCCTCAATCTGAGGAAACTGTTTCTTGAAGGCAGGTAAAACTTTGGTGCTGGTAAAGTTGCCCGTAGTTACGCTTCCGCCAAAGCTATACTCCATTATAACCCTTGCAATACGATTTCCCTTACTGTGAAATTTATCATAGCTTGTTTCATGTGCAATGTATAAGGTAATTAGTACGCAACAGGATAAGCCTACCGTTAAACTAAAGATGTTAATGGCAGTGTAAAACCTGTTTTTGAACAAACTTCTTAATGCAGTTCTAAGATAATTTTTAAACATAATACGTGTTTTATGTACAGTGTTATATTATTCTGATCGCAAATTTTTAACCGGATTTTCTGTGGCTGCTCTAACAGCCTGAATGCTGATTGTTGTTAGTGCTATCACTGTTGCTAAAATACCTGCAACCAGGAATATCCAGAGCTGTATGTCAATCCTGTATGCATAATTGCTTAACCATTCCGACATTGCCCACCATGCTAGTGGACTTGCTATTAAAATGGCAATACATACCAAAAAGATGAACTCTTTGGAAATCAGTTGAACGATATTCCCGACGGACGCACCCAATACTTTTCTAATGCCAATTTCTTTGATCCTTCTTTCTGCAGTAAATGCGGCTAATCCAAATAAGCCTAGTGCTGATACGAATATGGTAATGAAGGCAAACAAAAGCATGAGGGTAGTTATCCGCTGATCTGTTTTATATAATTCTTCAAAATCCTGGTCCAGGAAATGGTATTCAAAAGGAAGCTTAGGGAATAATATTTTCCATTCTCTTTCTATTGCAGCGATTCTTTCGCTGGTATTGCCTGAAGCTATTTCAAGAAAAATGGTAGATTTCCAGGATGATTGTCCGGTGATGAGTAAAGGAATGATTTTTTCGTGCATACTCCTGAAATGGAAATCCTTCACAACGCCAATAATTGTTCCAGTATCACCACCACGTGTAAATCGCTGACCAATTACTGGCTTTCTGATGCCTAACTCTTTTATTCCTGTTTCATTGAGAATATATCCATGCTCGTCGGCTTTGTTATTATCCCTGAACCAATGTCCATCGATCATTTGAAGATTAAACATCTCCTTAAATGTTTCATCTCCAGAAAGGATGGAAAGGGTTGGATTAAAATCCTTATTCCTTCCGTCCCAGTCAAACCCGCCGGAAGAAGAACTCTGGTTGTCAAGAATTGATCCATTAGCCTGTGAAATACGGTTTATACCGGAGATCTTACTAAACGAATATTTGATTTTATTGGAAAAAGCAGGAATTTCTTCTCGCTTCATTCCTTTAGTAACGTTCCAGGGTAGGGTTAGTCGTACAATCTGATCTTTTTGGTATTGATTATTGCTCTGTTGTATATGTTTCATTTGCATATAGGCAATAATCGTACTACCAATAAGGGTAACCGAAATGGTAAATTGTACTACCACTAGTGCTTTTCTGAAAAAACTATCTTTTACTACCGGTAAGCTACTTCCTCTTAAAACTTGTAGTGGCTTAAAGGAAGTGAGTATCAATGCAGGATATACTCCATTTAATAAGGTAGCTAAAGTAAGTGTGCCTATTATAAGTGTAGGAATTTGCCAGTTGGAAAAGTTAAGGCTGAAATTATTTTCTGTGAAACGATTGAAATAAGGAAGGGTTACCTGAACCAATAAAATTGTTATCAATAGGGCGACAAAACTTACCAAAGCAGATTCCGTCATGAGTTGTATAAACAACGATTTATTACTGGCACCATTAATTTTTCTGATGCTGATTTCTTTGGCCCTGATACTTGCCCTGGCAGTACTTAGGTTTACATAATTGATACAAGCAGTTAATAATACAAGTATGGCTATAATAAAGAAAACCGTTACTATTTGCTTGTTGGTATGAGGAAAAGTATGGTTCTGTAGATCAGTTTCGAAATGTATATTTTTTAAACCAACTAAACTGGTGCGAATGGTGCTGTCTTCCTTGTTTTTACGAAGTAATTCTGTTAGCTTGTCTGCAACTTTATTTGCATTACTCTGTTCATTAAGCCGAATAAATGTTATGAAATTGAAATTGCCCCAGCTTTGTTCATTTCTGGCCCGCTCGGGGTCTTTAAGTAAAGCGGATATATCAGCTAAAATATCAAACTTGAAACTTGAATTGGATGGAATATCTTTAACAACTGCCCTTACAGTATAGTTTAAGCTATCCATCCTGAGCGTTTTTCCAATAGGGTTATCATTCCCAAAGTATTTTTTTGACTTTGTTTCTGTCAGAACAAGGCTATATGGGTTATTGGAAAAATCGGTAAAACTTCCTGCCAGTAAATCATATGAAAACAAAGAGAACCAGGAAGAATCAACATAGGCAATATTTGATTCTTTAATCAACGAGCTATTGTGCTCAAAAATGAGTGGGATCCAATTCCCGGAAATCATCTTTGCGACTTTATTGATTTCGGGTACCTGAGAACCTGCTACCTTGGTGTAGGGTAGAGGAGAATTTTCCCATACCCAGGTTTCATCTGGGGAGACCTGAATATGATTGGTAATCCGATATATGTTGTCTGCTTGTTTATGGTAATTATCATAGTTTATTTCATTAACTACCCAGATTAGAATAAGTAAAGAAACAGTCATGCCAATCGATAACCCACTGAGGTTAATGATTAATGTTCTTTTCTGTTTAATCAGGCTTCTATAAGCGTTTTTAAATAAGTTTTGCAGCATGTATGTTAGATTATTCGGTTCTCAAACTTTTTACCGGATTTGATGTAGCTGTTTTGAAAGCGTTTAGTCCAACAGTTATCATACAAATAAGCAAAGTGATGCAACCCACCAGGAAGAATATACCAATGCCCATATTTATCCTGTAGCTAAAATTGCTTAACCACTCACTCATTAACCACCAGGCAATCGGGATAGCAATTGCAAACGAAATAAGTACCAGTACAAAAAACTCCTTCGACATAAGTGTAAGTAAGCTTTGAACAGAAGCTCCCAGGATTTTCCGGATACCTATTTCTTTGGTTCTTCTTTCTATGGAAAAAGAAACGAGTCCGAATAAGCCAAGGCAGCATATGAAAATTGCAAGACTTGCAAATAGGAAAGCCAGGCGAGCAATAAGTTGTTCATTCGCAAATTTGTCGTTAAAGGTGGTATCAGCGAACTTGTATTCAAATGGGTATTCGGGGATATATTTCTTGTAATTGTTTTCGATAAGGGCCAGCGCTTTCTTAACATCTGCGCCTTCTTTTACCCTGATGTTGATGCTGCCAACCCAATTAGGTTCATATGAAATCATTAAGGGAATAGGTAACGCAAAAGGAGAAGTCATAATAAGGTCATCAATAATACCCGTAATTCTTTTTTCTCTACCGCCCCAGGTAATGGTGGAGCCAATCGGATTTTTTAATTTCATAACCCGAATGGCTTCTTTATTAAACATTACAACACTGGAATCACCTGCTTTGAAATCACGGCCCTCAATCATTTTAGCCTTCATGATATTGGTGAAATTTTCACCGGTTCCAAGAAAGCCAATAACGAGGTTAGGATCTTCCGGAGCACCGACCCATCTTACACCAGAGGTAAATCCGAAAATGTCACTTACTGGTAAACTGGTTACATTTACTGCTTCAATTAAACCACTGGCCAGTAAGCTGTTTTTCAACACTTCGTAGTTTTTGGCTGCGTCATTATTAGCTGTTACCATGATCAGGTTATTGGTATCATAACCTAAGTCTCGGTTCTGCACATGTTTTATTTGTTGATAAATGATGAGCGTAGCAGAAATCAGGATAATCGACACCGCAAATTGCGCCGTAACCAATACACGCCTGGGAAGTAATGCACGTTTGCCAGGCAGAAAACTGCCTTTCAACACTTTAACAGGTTTCATGGCAGATAAATAGAATGCCGGATAACTTCCTGCAATTAATCCTGTAACGATAATTATGCCTAAAGTATAGAACCAGAACTGAGCTTGTGCAAAGGGTATGGGTATTTCCTGCTTTAGTAACCTGTTAAAAGGGGGTAAGCCAACATAAATAATGCATGCTGCGAATACAAAAGCAAAGATGGTCATTAATAAAGATTCACAAAGGAACTGCGCCAATAATTGCTTTTTCTCTGATCCTAATGTTTTCCTGATACCTACCTCGCGTGCTCTTTTTTCAGAACGTGCGGTAGAGAGGTTCATGAAATTTACGCAGGCAATAATTAAGATGATAATGGCAATCCATGTAAACAGGTTTACGTACTGAATGCGGCCGCCGGTATTTTTACCATCCCTGAATTCTTCGTATAAACGCCATTTACTCATGGGTTGCAATAGTAAACTGCCTCTTGTAGTAGGATTTTCACTTGGAGAGTTTTTCTTGATCAGGTTCAAAAACTTTTGTTCCAGTTGGGCAATGTTTGTCCCGTTTTTTACTTTATAAAACGTTCGGTTATTACAATTTACCCAATCATTAATGGATTGCTTGATCCAGTCTGAACTCAGGTTAAAAGGAATAATTGCATCAAATACCAGCGTAGAGGATGGTACAATGTCTTTGATTACGCCTCTTACGGTAACAGATCTGTGACGGTTCAGTTCTAATATTTTTCCTACAACATCGGTATTGTTGAAAATAGCTTTTGCAGTACTTTCTGTTAGAATAATGCCATCCGGTTCTTTTATGGCTGAGGGATCGCCATGCACAAAATCATAAGAGAACACATCAAAAAAATCGCTTGTTACCGTAATGGTAGGGCGTTTAATTTTCTTTTCTCCGGCGGTAAAGAGGGTGTTTTCTCCATAAGACACTAGGGTAGAACCTTCTACTTCCGGAAAATTTTCCTTTGCTGCTTTTGGAAGGGGAAACATAAGGTCTGAGCCAGTGGTGAGTTCTCCATTAAAATTTCTTGTAGAAAACCCCTGGTAAACCTGGCTGTAGTTGGCCTGTGTTTTATTCCAGCTTTTTTCATACTGTACCCATAAAAATATCATTATGGTACATGCCATACCAATACCTAATCCAGCTATATTTATAAAGGAGAACATTTTGTTCTTCCAGATATTTCTCCAGGCGATGGTGAAAAAATTGCGAATCATGTATATTCTTTTTAGTATTTTTTGATTATTCAGTTCTTAAACTTTTTACTGGGTTGGTAAGCGAGGCTTTGATGGCCTGTGCACTTACCGTTATCATTGCAATAAGGATTGCGATGAAGCCTGAAAGGATAAACACCCACCATTCTATATTAATCCGAAATGCAAAACCTTGCAACCAATTATTCATCACCCACCAGGAAACCGGGAAGGCTATAATTGTTGCTATGAAAACCAGCAGTAAAAAATCTTTGGATAACATGGTGGTGATATTCGAAATGGTAGCACCTAATACTTTGCGGATACCAATTTCCTTAGTGCGTTGTTCAGCCATATAGGTGGCGAGTCCGAATAAACCTAAGCAGGCAATAATGATTGCCAACAGCGAAAAAGAAAAGGCGATACTTCCCATTCTTTGCTCACTTCTATACATATTTTCAAAACTTTCATCAAGGAAACGATAGCTAAATGCCAAGGATGGAGCCATTGATTTCCATTTTGATTCAACCTGTTTTATTAAATCCGGGATATTATTTGAAGCAATTTTAAAACAACCAATCCATCCTCTAGAGCCAAGTTTCATACAAACAGGACCTATTTGTTGACGAAGTGATTCGAAATGAAAATTTTTCACTACGCCAACAATCGTATAAGCGGTGACACCTGCATTACCGTCATTAAAGTTATCTCTTGTATAGATTTGTTTTCCAATCGGGTCTTTATAACCTATCATGGCTGCGGTGGTTTCATTGATAAGTATGGCTGTAGAGTCAGTACCAAACGCTCGATTGAAGTTGCGCCCTTTAATTATTTCCATACCAAGGGTATTGATGTAATCGTAATCAATTTCCCAAGTTTGCATATTCCAGCTGTTTTTGGAATTCATAACAGCTTCGCTTGAGAATGTGTTATCACTTCTTGATGAAAAAGAAACTGGTAAAAAACTTGTAATTGTGGCACTCTTTACTCCCTGAATTTGAAGTACTTCATTTTTGAAGGCAGTTGCGCCTTCATTTAATCCATTAATGCCACTAACCAATAACACTTGTTCTTTATTGAATCCTAATTTTTTATTTTGAATAAAGTTCAGTTGTTGGTAGATGACTAAAGTGCCTATAATCAGTATTATGGATATGGCAAATTGAAACACAACTAATCCATTTCTTAACCAGCTTTTTTTGAATCTGCCGAGTTGATTGCCTTTTAAAACTGCCAGAGGTTGAAATTTCGACAAGAAAAATGCTGGATATATGCCTGCAAAAATCCCTACTACAATAGGTAATGAAACTAAAATGATTAAAATGTTGCCTTTTCCAATGCTTGCACTGGAAAGTTGCTTGGTGGCTACTACATTAAAATAGGGTAGTATTAAAATTGTAATTAGGATGGCGATCAGAAGAGAAATAATCACCATTATGATCGACTCACTTAAAAATTGTTTAATAAGGCTGGATCTATTTGAACCTAATACTTTTCTGATACCTACTTCCTTTGCTCTGTTCGCTGATCTTGCAGTACTTAGGTTCATAAAGTTGATACAAGCAATCAAAAGGATAAAAAGTGCAACTGCTGAGAAAATGTACACAAATTGAATGCTTCCGTTCTGTGACAATTCAGGAAATCGATCTGATTTTAAATGAATATCTCTTAATGGTATCAGCGAATAGCTAAGGTTGTTTCCTGCACGCTTAAATTCGTCCATGCTTTTGATATTCATGAACTGGCTAGCTTGAGGTAGAATATACCTGTCAATAACCTGAGTGAAGTTTTTTTCAAATTCTTTTGGATCGGTTCCAGCTTTTAACTGAATATAAGTATGAAAATTATGGCTCAAATAATTCCCCATTTGGTAATTGACATTTTTCATGGAGAAGATCATGTCAAACTTAAAATGGGTATTCCCCGGTATATCTTTCATTACCGCAGTGATCTTATAAGGTGTTCTATCTGCTTCAATATATTTGCCAATGACCTCTGTAGAATTAAAATATTTTTTCGCTGTTGTAGCTGAAATAACTACGGTGTTCGGTTCAGATAGGGCAGTATTCCTGTCGCCACTTAGTAATGGCAAAGAGAATACCCGGAAAAAAGTAGAGTCTGCATGACATACCAGTTCTTCATTGATAAAATCGTTTCCTTTTTTTACAAGTTTTGATCCAGAGGAAGCATAGATGCGGGTATATTCAATAACCTGAGGGTAATCTTTTTTCAGGGTTTCACCCATAGGGTCAGCTGATACTGCAAGTTTGGATTCATTTCCTGAAAATAATATATCAGAATTGATTCTATAAATATCCGCGCCATTGCGAAAATGTCTATCGTAACTTAACTCATCAGATACATATAATGCTATCAAAAGAAAACAAGCCAGGCCAATAGCTAAACCTGAAATATTAATTACCGAAAAAGCTTTATTCTTTAACAGATTTCTCCAGGCAAGTATGAAATAATTTTGTAGCATAAGGCATTAGTTATGTGGTGAATTTTACTAAGATCAAACAAGCATATTTTCAATTACAGTTTGTCCATCAAGCATGCGAATGATTCTATGGCTATACCTTGCGTCATGTTCAGAGTGTGTTACCATTACGATTGTTGTACCCTGTTCATTCAAATTGGTGAGTAATTCCATTACCTCATTACCATTGGATGAATCGAGGTTTCCGGTAGGTTCATCTGCCAATATTAATTTGGGGTTATTAACTACCGCTCTTGCAACGGCAACCCTTTGTTGTTGACCACCGGATAGTTGTTGTGGATAGTGGTTTCGCCTATGCATGATTTGCACCTTTTCGAGCACTTCTTCAACTTTGGCCTTTCTGTCCGCAGCTTTTACACCTGTATAGATTAATGGTAATTCTACATTTTCAAAAACGGTTAATTCATCTATGAGGTTAAAACTCTGAAATACAAATCCGATATTTCTCTTGCGTAAATCGGCACGCTGGCGTTCATTGAACCCCGCAATCTCCTGGCCATTGAAAATAAAACTGCCTGCATCAGGATCATCCAGTAATCCCAGGATATTTAAAAGAGTAGATTTTCCGCAACCCGACGGACCCATCACTGCCACAAATTCACCTGCTTTAATTTCCATTGAAAGTTTATTAAGTGCAATGGTTTCTACTTCATCGGTTCTGTAAACCTTTTCTAGATTGGTGATTTTTATCATGTTGTTTTATTTGATAGTTTTTTTGTCAATTGTCAGTTGTGAATTGTCAATTGTGAATGGTGAATAGTGCGTTGTCAATATATAAGTCATTCACTATTCACCATTCACAATTCACTGCTTCTTCAGCACCAACTCCTGCATATTTCCAAAGTTTTCATAACTGGATGTGATTACTTTTTCCCCTGGTACCAAGCCCTGTACTACTTCATAATAATCAGGGTTCTGACGATTCAGTTGTATGTCAACGCGATATGCTTTCTGGCCATCTGCGCTTAACTTAAATATCCAGTTGCCACCTGTTTGCTGATAGAATCCTCCGCGGGGAATCAATAGTGCTTCTGTTTCATCACTTAGTGCAAGACCAATCTGCAGTGTTTGTCCGCGTCTGATTCCTTGTGGTATCGCTCCTTCAAATTCCATATCTACCTGAAACCTTCCTGCATTAACCTGCGTATAAACTTTGGTGATCTTAAGCTGGTATTGTTTGTTTGCAAATGTGAAATCGCCTTTTAATCCGATGAATACCCTGGAGATATAATGTTCATCAATATCAACACGTACTTTAAAACCATTTAGTACGTCTATCTGTCCAAGACGTTCGCCTTTGTTCTTATTCTGTCCGATTTCCGCATCAAGTGAAGTAAGCTGTCCGTCAATAGGGGCGCGCACCACCAGATCGCCTACTTTTTTTCTGGTTAGTTGTAATGCATTTCTGGATCCTTCAAACAATTGTTTGGCTTGTTCAAGACTTTGTTTTGTTGAAACTGAATCTTGTCCTAATATTTTTTGTGCGAGTTTCTTTTTCTCAAGCTGATAATTGTAATTATTTTCCGACTGTTTGAATTCCTGCGCACCAATAGCTTTTTGTTCATACAGGTGTTTGTTTAATTCATAGACCCTTTTGGCTTCTTTGAGCAGATTATCAACATCAGTCATCTGGTTTAGTCTGGTAACGGTATTTTGTTCCGCAGCATTTCTGGCAATTTGCATCTGGGTAAGCAGGTTAAATACTTGTGTTTCCTGCGTAACGAGGTTAAGTGCCAGATCGGTGTTGGATAGTCGCATAATCGGCTGTCCTTTTTTCATGATAGCGCCATCTTCTACATATTTTTCTTCTACACGTCCGCCTTCCAATGCATCGAGGTAAATGGTTGTAAGTGGTAATACCACACCATTGACTGGTATAAATTCTTTGAATGGCGCTTTTTTAACCTCGCTGATGGTTAATCGCTCAAGGTCAACATTCAGTTTTGGTTTACCTGACGTATAATAATAGCTGGCACCAATCAGCAGAACGATTCCAATGATCCCCACCAGGGTCATGATTCTTTTGGAATTCCATTTCTTTTTTTGAATAACTCTGTCCACTTGCTGAATTTTTCGTTTAAATAAGGGTAATAAAATGGGTAGTTGATATCTCAATTGCCTGTTGCGGACCATTATCACAAAAAACAATAACACAGGCTACCAGGCAACTGGTAAATGCGATTAGCAGGAAGCCCGGGATAAAGTCTTTATGGATAATCCACTTTTTCATACGATTTCTTTACGCTGAGGATATTGAAAGGATAATGCCAAAGCTTTTTAGTTATGATAATCAATTAGTTATAATTTTAACCTCTTACAAAACTGTTCGCTTTTGATACAAAAACTGTCCGGTTTTGATACAGTTCCGGAAACTGCCATTTTGCTAATATGTTCGTTTTCAGATTCTTAGCTAACTGGTATATTTATGGGATGAAATGGAAGTACAAAACATTTCTATAAAATGAACGGCATGAGTTTGAAAAAAGCACGCATATTGGTTGTGGATGATGATACGGATGTTTTAACGGCTGTAAGATTATTGTTGCGTCCGGAGGTTAAAGAAGTGGTTACGGAGAAAAATCCAGAGCAATTACCCGACCTGATTATTACTGGAAACTTTGATCTGGTATTGTTAGATATGAATTTCAACGCCTCCATAAATACAGGTAATGAAGGAATTTATTGGCTGAAGCGGGTAAAAGAATTAAAACCTGATATAGCTGTTATTATGATTACGGCTTATGGCGACATCGATCTAGCCGTTCGGTCATTAAAGGAAGGTGCAAATGATTTTGTTGTAAAGCCCTGGCATAATGAAAAATTAATAGATACCATTGAAACCGTTTTAAAAGGATCGGGTTTGAGTCGCTCGAATGATCAAGGTAGTAAGGGGATTTCCATCGGCAATTCAGGTAGTGCTATGTTGGGTGAAAGTGAAGTGATGAAGGAAATATTTTATAAACTGGCCAAAATAGCCCCCACAGATGCCAATATCCTGATACTGGGTGAAAACGGAACGGGGAAAGATTTGATCGCTGCTGCTATTCACCAGCAATCGCTCAGGGCGAACAAACCCTTTATTAAAGTTGATGTTGGTTCATTGACGGAAAGTTTATTTGAAAGTGAATTATTCGGACACAAGAAAGGTGCATTTACAGATGCAAAAGACGATCGTGCCGGTCGTTTTGAAGCAGCCGATGGAGGTACTTTATTCCTTGATGAAATTGGTAATATCAGTCTTCAGCAACAGGCCAAATTATTAACCGTATTACAAAACAGACAGGTTACCCGATTGGGAGCCAATCAGGCAGTAACTGTTGATATTCGGCTTATTTGTGCAACAAACCTTCCATTACAGGAACTGGCCAATGAAAACAGGTTCAGGAAAGACTTGATATATCGGATTAATACAGTTGAGATTGTTGTACCACCATTGCGTAAAAGAAAAGATGATATACCATTATTGGCCAATCATTTTGCCAAAATATATGCAGGCAAATATTTTAAGCCCAATATTAAGTTTGCTGCATCAGCAATAGAAAAGCTGCAGCAATACTCGTTCCCTGGTAATGTAAGGGAGTTGCAATACACGATTGAAAGAGCCATCATTATGGCAGAAACAGATTTAATAGAAGCCAAAGATTTGCTCTTCTCTCCATTAGAAAATGCGGAAACAGAACAGGAAGAGGACCATGACCTGAAATTGAGCACCCTGGAAAAAAATACCATCATGAAAGTCATTGACAAGCATAATGGGAATATCAGCAGGGCCGCAAAAGAATTGGGATTAACAAGAACGGCATTATACAGGAGGCTTAGCAAGTACGAACTTTAAATAAATGGGCATGAATAACAGTAACAATAAAAGAGGGGCATCGTTTCAGTGGGATATATTATTAAGGGTTATTTTATTGTTGTTGGTAATTACCGCAATGGCATTTCTTTTTGCCTACCACTTCTTTATCTATGCAATATTGTTATTGCCAGTGATCAGTTACCAGGTGTATGATTTTTATCGGTTTCATAAAGTAGCAGAAGCCGAAGTGCGCGATTTTGTTGAATCGATTCACTATCGCGATTTCTCCCGGAATTTCAACGTAAAAAATGCGCCACATGAATTACAACCTTTGCGTAAAGGGTTCAATGATATTAATTCAACATTTAAACTTATAACCAGAGAAAAAGAAACGCAGTTTCAATACCTGCAGAAAATATTAGAATTGGTTGATACTGGAATTCTATCTTATGAGTTGGAAACCGGAGAAGTAGTCTGGATGAATGAGTCTTTAAAGAAGATGTTGCTTACACCCTACCTTAAAACAATCCATTCATTGGAGAAAAGAGATGCAGTTTTGTATGAACAACTTAAACAGGTAAAACCAGGTAATAGTGTGGTTGTAAATGTGCACCAGGAAAAAAATAATTTACGTGTGTTAGTCTCTGCAACTGCTTTTCAAACCGATGATAAGGTTTTCAAATTAATTGCATTCCAAAATGTTAATGAAGCACTCGATGAAACAGAATCTAAAGCATGGCAAAGATTATTGAGTGTTATGACCCATGAAATAATGAATTCAGTCGCGCCTATTTCATCATTGGCAGATACATTACACCACAGACTCGAATCTTCTGCGAAGCAACTTACCAGTGGCAATGGCTTGGTGGAAGACTTAACGATCGGGATTGATACTATTAAGAAAAGAAGTGAAGGACTATTGAAATTTGCAGAAGTTTACCGAAACCTGAATAAAGTTACGCAGCCAAATCTGCAGCAGGTTTTTGTGCGCGATCTGTTCGAGAATATGTATCATTTGATGTCGCCCACCTTAGATCAGAAGAAGATTGAAATGGATATAGTATTGAAGGAAACAGATCTTTCTCTTGAGCTGGATCATAATCTCATTGAGCAGGTGTTGATTAATTTAATCATCAATGCAATGGATGCCGTAAAAGAATCACAGGATCCCCGTATTACTTTATCGGCGACTTCTTTGCCAAATAAAAAAGTAGTGATTAAGGTAGCGGATAATGGAATAGGCATGAGCGAAGAAGTGATGAACAATATTTTCATACCGTTTTTCAGTACCAAAAAAAATGGCAGCGGCATTGGACTTAGCCTCTGCAAGCAAATAATGATGCTGCATAAGGGCAATATAACGGTGCAGTCGGTGGAAGGAACGGGAACTGTTTTTGCTTTGCAGTTTTAAAGTGAATTGTGAATTGTGAATGGTGAATGGGAGGGGGTATTTGCCAGTCAGTATTAAAATTCAAAATTCAAAAATCAAAATTCAAAATTCCAAACTTTCCATTGACAATTCACCATTCACAATTCACGCCTCACTACTTAATTATCACCGTCCCCAATTGATTCGTTATTGACTGTTCGGCTTCTTTGAGGTATTTGTGTACTTCGAGTAGTTGTTTGAAATCGTCGATGGAAGCGTGTTCGATATCGCGTTGGTTTTCTTCAATCATTTTTTTAATCCGGCGGAGCTTGTAATAGTTAACGCTCATCATTACATCCTGTTTGCTAGTATCTCTGTTTACAATGTTCATACCTTCCAGCACTTCATCCCAATTCTGACTTAATTCGAATGGAAATACAGATATGCTGACGATCAGGTTTCTTAACTCATCATCATTATGATACAACATGGATTTGGTAGTGGGTTCAAGTCCCTTGGCATACCATGATTTATACTCTTCAAATAGTTTTTCCAACGCCGGTATTTCAAAGTGAAAATGTTCCAGTTCTTCGAAAATATAATCGGCCATATTGCGGGTCTCATCCCATGGTTTAAGACCATATTCAAGTAATACCCTGAGGATATTTCTTTCATGCGCTTCATCCTGTGCAAATAGGCGACTGGTATCGTCTAATACATCTTCCGGTTGACCGCCGTCCTGTAACTGGTTATTTATTTCGTCAAAGGAAGGATTCCTTTTCTCCTCTTTGGCAATTTTATCGCGCTTGTATTTATTGACAAGATTGGTTAAGCCTGCTTCATCAATCCTTAATAAACCTGCGGATTGCCTGATATAATCCTGTTGGCGGGTAAAGTCTTCCGCTTTGTTGATTTTACTGAGGGTTTCAGCTATCTGGTTTACAACGGCACTTTTTCTGCTGACATCATTACCTGCTTCTTTCAGCATCACTTCCAGTTGGAAGAGGATGAAATCTTTTTTTGATTTAGCTACAAACTCATTGAAAGCAGTAACACCAACTTTGTTTACATAGCTGTCGGGGTCTTCGTTATCGGGTATAAGAACAAGCCTAACATTAAGTCCTTCTTCCAGGGCCATATCCAATCCACGCAATGCTGCTTTCACACCTGCACTGTCGCCATCATAAATGATGGTAAGGTTGTTGGTATATTTTTTAATCAGACGAATCTGATCTGTTGTTAAAGAAGTACCCCCACTGGCTACTACATTTTCAATGCCAGCCTGATGTAAGCTTACTACATCTGTATAACCTTCTACCAGTAAACATTCATCGGCTTTATCGATGGCCATTCTTGCCTGGTAGGAGCCGTATAATATCCTGCTCTTTACATAGATTTCATTTTCTGGAGTATTGATGTATTTGGGGCCGCGATCACTTTTGCCAATAACCCTGGCACCAAATCCGATTATTTTACCTGTATTGCCGTGTATAGGAAAAATGATACGGTTACGGTAATTATCTACCAGTTCATCATTATTACGTAATGCAACCAAACCGGTTTTGGGTAATATTTCACGGTTAAACTGGTTAGCAAGTAAGGCTTTGGTAAGTGTGTCACGTGCTTCCGGGTTATAACCGATCTGAAATTTTTGAATAATTTCTTCCCTGAATCCACGCTCCTTTAAATAGGAGAGGGCAATATTTTTTCCCTCTTCGGTTTCAAATAATTGTTGAGAGAAGAATTTCTGCGCAAAATGATTGATGGCATATAGGCTCTCTGAAGTGAGTTGCTGTTGTTTTTGTTCGGGACTTACTTCTGTTTCTTCAATTTCAATATTATATCGGGCAGCGAGCCAGCGAAGTGCTTCCGGGAAACTGTATTTCTCATGTTCCATCAGGAAAGTGATGGAATTACCGCTTTTGCCACAGCCAAAGCATTTGTAGATTTCTTTGGTAGGCGATACGGTAAAGGAGGGGGTCTTCTCGTTATGGAAAGGGCAGTTGCCAATATAATTTGTACCTCTTTTTTTCAGTTTCACGAATTCACCTACAATATCAATGATATCGATACGGTTGAGAATCTGTTGTTTAGTGTTTTCTGAAATCATGGTAGTGAAAGGTCAATGGTGAATTGTCAATGGTAAGATTGGTATTAACCATTCACCATTGATCATTCACGAAACGAATGCCGGAAGGCGAAAATACAATTTTGCCCCTTAGGAAATTGGGCAATTGTATCATTTCCTTATTTTTAACCATGCTAAAGAAAGAACGTCAGGCTTATATTATCCAGCAGATCAATATTCACAATAAGGTTTTGTCTTCAGACCTTAGTGTGCAACTGGATGTTTCGGAAGATACGGTACGTCGTGATCTTCAGGAACTGGCAGAAGAGGGGAAGCTTATTAAAGTGCATGGGGGAGCCCTTTCCAAGTCGTTTCACTTCACCCTTGAAACAAGCAGTATCTATTCTTTAACCGAGAAGAAAAGGATTGCCTATAAAGCGATAGAACTGATAAAGGATGGGATGTTCGTGGTTTTATCGGGTGGTACAACCATTCGTGAACTGGTGAAAGCGCTGCCACCTGATTTAAATGCCACATTTATTACCGTAAGTGTACCTATTGCACTGGAATTATTGGAGCATCCGAATAGTGAAGTAATATTTCTGGGTAATAAACTTTCCAAAACGGCACAGATATCTGTGGGTGCGGAAGTAATCCAGCGTTTATCGGGTATCCGGGCAGATTATTGTTTCCTGGGTACAAACAGTATGGACGTAAATTATGGCATAACGGATCTGGAATGGGAGATTATTGAAGTGAAACGTGCGATGATGCATTGTGCCCAAAAGACCGTGTCGCTGGCTATTTCTGAGAAATTGAATACTACACAACGTTTACAGGTATGTAAACCAGAGGAAATTGATATCCTTATAACAGAGCTTGAACCTACGGATCCTAAGCTTGCACCCTATATTCAGAAGGGTATTACCGTTCTATAAAATTACGAAGATTTACAGATTTTGAACAAAAACCGACGAAAACCTGCTATTTATGGGTAAAAATGCAGGTTTTTGCGGAAATTCACGTATTACCCGCAAAATGTGTAAAAAATTATCCTCAAATATATTCGTTAATATGCACCGTAAACTTTAACATTGCTTTATTATTCCGCTTTTCGATAAATCGACTTGATTTTTGCAGCTTTTTGCAGCATTAAAAAACCAATTCGGTGCATTGTTTTGCGGGATTTGATTGTCTGTCATGGATTAAGGAAGAACTCCTTACACCTAAAATCGAAAACATACCAAAATGAGAAAATGTCTAACTGTTATGAGAATGGCTTTAATGCTGTTTTTCATCTCCTCGCTGCCAGCCTTTAGTCAGGCCCAGTCTACTGTATCGGGTACGGTACTGGCAGATGAGGATGGAACGCCACTGGTAGGTGTTACTGTAACCAACGCTAACACCAACAAAAGAACGCAGACCAACACAGCCGGTTATTATTCAATTACGGCTGAAAAAGGTCAACGTATCACTTTCGCTTATGTGGGTTATGCCTCCATTACCATGACTGTTGCTGATGAAAAAACCATCAGTGTTAAAATGGTAACCAGCGACAAAGAGCTGGGTAATGTTGTGGTAACCGCTTATGGTCAACAAAGAAACAAAAGGGAACTTGCCTATCAGGCTCCTGTTGTTAAGGGTGATGATGTTGCCCAGACCAGAAGAGAAAACTTCCTCAACTCACTTGCAGGTCGTGTACCTGGTTTAGCGGTAACTTCTACATCAGGTTTGCCTGGTGCGAGTGCACAGGTTGTACTTCGTGGAGGTGCCTCAATTGCAGGTAATAACCAACCATTGTTTGTAGTGGATGGTGTTCCTTTAGATAATAACTCTCTTAACCAGGAAGCTTTACCTGCTGCATCTAACCCAAGTGGTATTGCAATGGGTAACAGAAACAGCGACTATACCAACCGTATCGCTGACTTAAACCCTGAAGATATTGAAAACATCACTATCCTGAAAGGACCAGAAGCAACAGCTCTTTATGGTTCTGATGGTACTTCTGGTGCGATCATCATTACTACACGTAAAGGAACTGCCGGCCGTACAAGGGTTAGTTATGATAACTCTTTCCGTTGGGATAAAGTATATCGCTTCCCCGAAATTCAAACAACCTATAGCCGTGGTGCTGCTGGTTTATATGATCCAAATGCTTATGCTACTTATGGTTTCCGCATGTTTGGACCTAAATACGCCAACGGAACTAAAATTTATGATAACCTCCGTAATTTCTTCAGAACAGCTAAAACACAACAACATAATGTAAGTGTTGAAGCTGGTACCGCTGATGCAACTTACCGTTTCTCTGCTGGTTACCTGAAGCAGGAAGGTATCGTGCCTAATACCAGTTATGAGCGTATGAACTTCCGTCTTACAGGTTCTGCCAAACTGGGTAAAAAAGTAACGATGAGTTCAAGCTGGATGTACACCATTACCAATAATGATAAAGCTCCAAAAGGTCTGAACTCTTATTATCCTAATATCATCAACTGGCCCGTTGAAGACGATATCAGAAATTATATCAATGCAGACGGAACCAGAAAGCCTTTGAGAAATAACCTGAATGGTAATTTGTCTGGCGAAGCGGATAACCCTTTCTGGGATGTTAACAAAAACAAATCGAACGATAAGAACGATCGTATCACCGGTAATATCAACCTTGCGTATAACGCTGCCAAATGGTGGAACATGAACTGGATCGTAGGTCTGGATCAATATGCAACGGATGGTATGTTCGTAACACACCCTTATTCAAGATGGGGTTATATTACCAGAGGTTATTTGAGTACTTATCAGCAGAACTTCAGAAATATCAACGGTACTTTCAGAACTACTTTCACCAAAACTATTGCGAAGAAATTCTCTAATAGCTTAACATTCGGTGCATATATTGAAGATGCTAAACGCTCTATCACAGCACAAAGAGGCGAACGCTTCTATGAGCCTGATTTCGTTTCTATCAACAATACCGATCCGCTTTCAAGGGATGCAAGACTTACCCGTGAGCAGGTTCGTAAAGTAAGGTTCTTCAGTAACTATACATTTGGATTTAAAAACATTTTCTTCGTTACTGCATCTGCAACAAGAGAAGGTGTTTCTACCCTGACTTCTAAATTCAATGATAAGCAGCCATTCTTTAGCTATGGTTCACTCTCTTCAAGCTTTATCTTTTCTGATCTTCCAGTGTTCAAAAAAATGGAATGGTTAGACTACGGTAAGTTGAGAGCTTCGTATGCAACGAGTGGTAAAGCACCTTATGTGCCTTATGTAATTGACTATAGCTTCGGTAGCCAGATAACTACCGGTGGTGGTTATGCATTGGGTGTATTTGGTAACAACTTCGATCTTCAGCCTGAGCTGTCTAAAAACTTTGAAGTAGGTGCTGAATTAAATTTCCTTAATAAGAGAATCACTGTCGACGTTGCTTATTTCAATAATAAAGTAACCAAACAAATCGTATCAAACCGTTTGAGTTATGGTACCGGATTCGTACTTAAATATATCAATGGTGGTGAATTGTCTGCTAAAGGCTGGGAAGTTCAGTTGAAAGCAACACCAGTTCGTACCAACAAATTGACCTGGGATGTAACAGTGAACTTTGATAAGAGCAGGGTAATTGTTGAAAAAATGCCTGCTGACTTACCAGCGTACTATGATTCTGATACATGGTTATATGGTAACGCACGTTCTCAGGTATCTGTAGGAACATCACTCGCAAATATTTCTGGTAGTACTTACCGTAAAAATAGCAGAGGTGATATCCTGATCTCTCCAACTACCGGTTTGCCTTTGATCCAGGCTAACTTTGATCCGATTGGTGACAGAAACCCAGATTTCAAAATTGGTTTGATTAACCAGTTATCATTTGGTGAATCATGGCAGTTAAGCTTCAACCTCGATATCCGTAAGGGAGGTGATGTATTCAATGCCAATGAAATGATGATGCGTACACAGGGTACAAGTGTAAATACACTTGATCGCGAAACGCCAAGAGTTATCAGAGGTGTGCTGGCTGATGGATTAGAAAATACGGCTAACCCAACTTATAACACCATTGCTGTAACGCCATTCCTGAGAAACGATTTCTATTCTTCTTCTGCATCTGTATCTACATTGCCTGAAGCAGAATTCATAGAGAATGTTAACTGGATCAGGATGAGAGACCTTACATTGGCTTACAGATTACCAGCTTCTATCCTGAAGCGTCAGAAAGTATTCAAACAAGCTTCAGTGTTTATTACTGGTACAGACCTGTTCATGATTACCAACTATTCAGGTGTTGACCCGAATGTAAATGGTATCAATGCAGGTAATGCACGTGGTTTCGGTGGACAGGGTATTGATTTCGGTTCTGTTGCTACTCCACGTGGTATTAACGTTGGTTTAAAAGTTCAATTCTAAACCTGATAAATAATTAATTATGAAACAAAGAATATATATCGCTGGTTTCTTATTAACCGTGCTGATTGCATCATCAGGTTGTAAGAAATACCTGAACATAAATTCCGATCCTGATACAACTCAGGCTCCTTCAGTAGCATCTGTTTTTCCAGCTATGCTGGCTGCGGTACCCCGTGGTATACAATACGATGCACGCTATGTAGGAAAGTACATCCAAAACTGGCTTACCCTTAACAATAATAACAACGACGTATGGGACACACATAGCTATGTTGCCAACAGCGATGCTTCCGGTGATATCTGGCGTCAGACTTATTATGGACTGGGTAAAAATCTGGACTATATTATTACCTCTGCAGACAGGGACAAAAAATACGATTATGTAGGTGCTGCTATGGCGCTGAAAGCGTATATGTTCCAGACTGCTACTGATTATCATGGCGAGATCATCTTCAGAGAAGCATTTAAAGAGAATACTTACTATTTCAAGTACGACACTCAGGATATCGTTTACAAAGGTGTTGATTCATTATGCCGTGTTGCCATCAAGTACCTTGAAATGGCAGAAGCTGTTAAATCAACCAATACACTTAGCCTGAGTGATTATTCTTACGGTGGAGATGTTACCAAATGGAAAAGATTTGTTTACGGTATCCTTGCCCGTAACTACAATCACCTGTCAAATAAGGCAAGCTATAATGCTGATTCTGTAATCAAATTCTGCAATAACGCATTAACTTCTATCAACGACGATTTTGTTATTCCTTTCGATGCAAGTAAAAACGATGATGCCAATTTCTTTGGTCCTTATCGTGATAACCTTTCTTCATTCAGACAAAGTAACTTTATCGTTCGTTTACTTGATGGAACAGCACTGGCCGGAAATACCTGGGCTGAAAACAGGGATCCTCGTATGCCTCATATGATTTCTGCTTCTGCGGATACATCAGGTACAAACAATGGCGGTTACCGCGGTGTAAACCCAGGTACTGGTGATCCTTTGAGTGCATCTACTTCTGGTGCAAACTTTAGAAAAAGAGTACCAGTATTATGGGCCGATAGTACCATTGGTAACCCTTCAGCAGCTACTTTCCTGGATAATGGTAAATACCTGTTCAAGAATAAAGCTGTAATGCCTATAATGACTTTCGCTGAAATTAACTTCATCAAAGCAGAAGCTGAATTCAGGAAAAATAACCTGGCTGGAGCACATGCGGCTTACCTGGCTGGTATTAATGCACACTTTGATTTCATCAACAGAAACTACAGCAGTTTCAGAGGTGCTGCCAATATCTTTAACGGCAATCAGATTTCAGCAACACAACGTAATAATTACCTGGCTTCACGTAATGTTAAGCAAACTTCAGGTTTACTTACTATGACAGACATCATGTTGCAGAAATATATTGCTGGTTGGTGCTGGAACTGGGTTGAAACATGGGTTGATCTGAGAAGGTTCCATTATACTGACCTCGATCCTGCAACCAATGATCAGGTTTTCAAAACATTTCAAATGCCTACTTACGCTGCAGTGAATCTGGGTAACCCTGTTCAGCGCGTAAGACCAAGATATAACTCTGAATATGTTTGGAACCTGGATGAACTGCGCAAATTCGGCGGTGATAAAACAGATTACCATACTTATGAAATGTGGTTTAGTAAACCTTAACGACAATCTATAAATTGTTAATAATGAAATGAGCCATAATAAGTATTGATCGTATCAGTAAAATTTATCGGCGAATTCCATGTGACCCAAATCAATAAAAGATACACACATGAAAAAGATTATCATACCAATCATAGCGATTATCGCAGCCGTAGGGTTGATGTCCTGTGAGAAAAATATCCAACGGGAATTGGAAACTGTATCCATTGATGGAAAAGCATTTGTAAAAATCAACTATGCAATGGCTTTTACCGTTAACTCAAATGCGCAGTTAAAAATCAATGGTACCAGGGTTAGTACCACACTTACTTTCCCTTATCCATTTCCAGGTGGTGGATTAAACACCGGCGGATCAAGCAATCCTGATTACCTGGCATTGGATCCTAAACAAATTGATCTGGTAGTTTCCAGACCAAAAGCTGGTAGTTCAGAAGATTCAGTTGTATTGTTCTCCAAAAGTTTTGCAAGCAATGCAATATTTTTCGGTAGCAACTATACTATCCACTTAACCGATACAGGTGCAAATGCAACTGGTGTTGTGGTAACAGACAATATCACTTTGCCTGATTCAGGTTATTCAAGGTTTAAATTCGTAAACCTGCTGCCTAATCAAACTGCACTTGATCTGTATAACGGAACTGTGAAAGTAGCTTCTAACATTGCGTACAAAGGAACCAGTCCGGAGTTTACCATTCAGGTTACTGGTACTTCGGCAGCATGGGCCATTAGACCTGCAGGTGCGGCATCAACAACTACTGCATTGGCTACCTATTCTATGACTGTACCCAACCAAAGATCTATGACCGTATTTGCGTCTGGATATAGCGGAGCGGCAAGTCCTAGAAATGCAAGAGTTTCACTTCTTTATAACAGATAAATTTTGTATATTTACAGAAGTAAAGCCCCGCTAAATTTTTTGCGGGGCTTTTTTTTCACCTACTGAACTAAACATGAAAAACCTGGTATCCCTGTTCTTCTTCCTGGCCTTTATGAGTGGCCTACAGGCTCAAACAGCAAGTAACTTAACCAAACTTAGTCCCGATTCTGCCTTGCAAAAATTCCGGGCAAATTACCCGCAGGAAAAGGTATTTGTACAAACAGATAAAGACAGTTACCTCTCGGGAGAAACCATTTGGATGAAAGCCTGGTGTACACTGGATGCTGTTCCCAGCTTTCTCAGTAATATCCTCTATATCGATCTCGTGAATGAACAGGGGAAAGTGGTAGTAAAAAAAATGTACAAACTTGATTCACTTAGTAGTACACCTGCAGATTTTGAACTGGATGCTAACCTGCTTTCCGGTAACTATATCATCAATGCATATACATTATGGATGCTTAATTTCCCGGGTTTTATTTTCCAGAAGCAAGTTTATGTGTATGGCGCTGATTACCTGACGAAAAAAAGAGAAACATCGCGACCCTCATTAATCTGTCAGTTTTTTCCCGAAGGAGGAAACCTGATTGAAGGGATTAATAACCGCATTGCATTCCTTGTTACAGACCAGCAGGGAAATCCACAGCAGGTAACCGGTAAACTGATTGATCAGGATGGCAAAGAAGTTTCAGTAGTGAAAACAGTACACGCCGGAATGGGATCGTTTGAATTGGAAGTAAAACCTGATGCAAAGTATAAATTGAATATTCCTTTTTCTAATGGTTCTAGCATGGATTTTCAATTACCACTTGCATCTCAGGAAGGTATCGCTATCCGGATTGAAAATGGTAACGCCAACCGATTAACCGCACTAATTTTCAGGGGTGAAAAAAACAAAGAAGCCTTCAATAAAATAAAATTAGTTGCCCAAATGAATGGGCAAATGATTGCCATGGCCGACCTGAATTTTGAAGAAGGATTAACGGCCTTGCCAATCGCTAAAAAGAACCTTCCAGCAGGTATTATTCAACTAACCGCTTTTGGTGAGAATGGACTACCACTGGCGGAAAGAATTGCATTTATCGCCAACCATTCCATTATTCAACCCACTGTAAAGGCAATTACTGGTTCTGCAAAAGCCAGGAGTAAAAATGAATACCTGATAGACCTGAAAAACGTTAACATACCTAATGTTGCCATTGCAGTGACCGATGTAACCGCAGATACAAGCCTCAGAACACCTGATAATATTGTTTCATCCTCCTTATTAAGTTCGGATGTCAAAGGTTATATACATGAGCCTGCTTATTATTTTAAAGATAAATCAAAGGAAAGACTTGAACATCTTGATCTGCTGATGATGACACAGGGTTGGAGAAGATTTGAATGGAAACCAATGGTAGAGGATCAACCCATGGCACTTAAATATCCGGTTGAATCATCTTTAACAATCGGAGGGGTAGTTAAAAAATCTGACCGGAATACGGTTGTTACAGAAGGACATGTTTCCTTTATCATCAAAACAGACGACTCCACAACCATCATGGCTTCTGCAATGTTGACGGATAAGGGGGAGTTTTTGCTTGATGGACTTTCCTTCCAGAAGAAAGCTACTTTTTACTACCAGGGTACCAATAAGAAAAAAGAAACTTTTATTGTTGATGTGGCCTTGAATCCTTCCTATATCGATTCCTTGAAGCAGTCTGGGTACAAACCATCCATGAATCTTGATACGATTGCCCTTAATGCAAATGCCAGTGGGTTGGCCGCATTTCTTTATGGAAAGCTAAAGGGTATTGATACTACGGCAGGTGTCTACCTTGGTAACGTGACAGTTAAAGGAGTAAGAAGAAAAATTTCAAAAACCGATTCGCTTAACCTTGAATATGCGTCAGATATTTTTAAACTGGGCAGATCTATTGACCCTGGTGAAACTTCCTTTGCAACTTCTATCTGGCAGATCATTCAACGATCTGTACCCGGCATCAGTGTTACAGGAGATATGATTAATCCTGTCGTTCGCTTTAATCGCTTTCAGGGGCTCGACGCATTAAGTGAAAATAACAATACATCCTACCTCAATGCAACAGGTAGTGGAGAAGACGATTTCGGTACCATGATGATTGAAAGAAATGGTGTGACCTATTTCCTCAATGAAATGAATGTATCTATGGATGTGATATCAACCATCAATGTAAATGATGTTGCACTCATCAAAGTATATGCAGCGGAAGGAACTGCACTGGGAGCTTCTGGTCCGGCTATTGCTATTTACACAAAGAAGGGAGCTGTAAATGCAAAAAATATTTACGATAAAAGTTTTTCTTCTGTTCAAAGAACCGGTTATTCATTGGTAAGGTCTTTTTATTCACCTTTGTATACTAGAGAAAAACAACCGGAAGATGCATTAGACTCACGAGAGACTCTCTATTGGAACGGGTTTGTGAAGCCAGGCAAAGATGGACAGTATCGTCTTCAATTCTATAACAACGATTTCGGGAAAAATAAAAAAGTAACCATTCAAGGTATTGGTACAAAAGGTGAGTTGATTTTTACAGAAATTATTTTATAAGGAAGGCCCCTTAATGTATAGCAAAGCGCAAAATATTAAAGCGATTAGCAGTGCCAGCCATATTTTGTAGCGATGCCAGTAATAATTTCGTAAATAATTTTTGCGGCCTGAAGCAATATTATCTAATATAGATTGGGTAAGTCCTTTTATGCTACTTAACCTTGTTGCAAAAAGTAAATAATCCTCCTTTTCCAGATGAATACAGCATTCCAGAAGTTTTGCTGTTATTAAGGTATTATAATGTTCGTTCTGAAATCTTTCAAGAAGCTGAATATGGTACACAGATAAAATTGCATCGATATCGGCCGAAAGTTTATCACGGTTTATTCTGTCAGGATTCAACACCTGTAACCTTGTGCCAAGCGATTGAATCATGCTATAAATATCCTCAGGTGTTTTAGCTACAGGAGTATGCTGATTCGTCTGTATATTACTTAAGCGGTCGTATTTTTTTCTTGAAGCAGGATTTCCCAATATTTCATACGCTTCTATAATGTCTATAAAAGCCTCCGCCGCCCCCGGCGATGTATTTTTATCCGGGTGCATCAAAAGCGCAAGCCGCCGATAAGCCTTTCTAATGTCATCCGCCGAAGCAGAGGAAGGGATTTTAAGGATATGGTAGTAGTCTTTGGGAAACACAAGTAAGAGATTTATGGATGTCAGATGGCAGATGTCAGATATAAAATATCAAATCAGACATAACCCATTTATATCTGCCATCTGACATCTGATATCTGACATTCTATTATTGATTAACATCACTAAACTCCATCTCATCTCCATCCAATAGTTCTCTTTCAATTTCTTCCATCTGCACTATATCCCAGGCTTCACTTTCGGTGGGGGTGAAGTTTAGGAAATCGAGTAGTTCTTCTTTTTCAAAAACGGCTTCAAGGGGTTCTTTGAGGTTGCAGATGACAAAAGATGCGTTTTGTTCATAAAAACGCTGCTGTAATGCTGCAATGCTATTGGCGGCTTCCGGATCTATCTCCGTTACCGGCTCGAGGTTGAGGATGATGTTTTTTACCTGCTGATCGAGATAGCTTGTACAGGTTTCGGCCAAATTTGCTGCTATATTGGCAGAAATATGGGGTACAACTGGTGTTACAACGGTGAATTTCTCTTTGGTATCAATTTTGACTTCCATTTCCGTGAGGTTAGGTTAACAACTGTGCATAACTGATGCACAACTTCGCTCAAAAATATTCGTTATAATTGTATAAATCCAATTTAGGTTATGGATAATAATTTTTCAGCACAGGTTAAAGAGATCATCTCTTTCAGCAGGGAAGAGGCTTTGCGGCTCGGAAACGACTTCATAGGCACAGAACACCTGTTATTGGGTTTGATCAGGGATGGCGAGAATACCGCTATCAAAGTGTTAAAACAGCTTAATGTAGACCTTTACGAATTACGGAAAGAGGTAGAACTTGCAGTAAAAGACAAGACGGGGAAAAATATTGCCAATATCAATAGCTTACCCCTTACCAAACAGGCCGAAAAAGTAATAAGGGTTACCGTATTGGAAGCAAAGGCACTGAAAAGCCCATTGGTAGAAACAGAGCACCTGATGCTCAGCATACTTAAGAACAAAGAGAATATTGCCACACAGATATTGAACCAGTTCGATATTGATTACGACATGTTCCGCAATGAATTAGGTATGGTAGAATCAACCAATCCGAGTCCAAAAGCAGAGTTCGATGAAGGTGATGATGAGTATGATGAAGAAAAAAGATCTTCTGGTTATCAGCAACCAAAAGCCGGGGGTAAAGCTGGTGCAAATGCAAAAAGCAAAACACCTGTCCTAGACAATTTTGGCAGAGATATTACCAAATTGGCAGAATCCGGTTCACTTGACCCAATTGTTGGTCGTGAAGAAGAAATTGAAAGAGTAAGCCAGATTTTAAGTCGCCGTAAAAAGAACAACCCGATTTTAATTGGAGAACCTGGTGTTGGTAAAACGGCCATCGTTGAAGGTTTGGCCCTTCGCATTGTTCAACGCAAAGTGAGCAGGGTATTGTTTGATAAAAGAGTTATTTCACTCGACCTCGCCGCATTAGTTGCCGGCACAAAATACCGCGGTCAGTTTGAAGAAAGAATGAAAGCCATTATGAATGAACTGGAGAAAAACAGAGATGTTATCCTGTTCATTGATGAGATACATACTATTGTTGGAGCAGGTGGTGCCAGTGGCTCTTTAGATGCTTCCAATATATTTAAACCTGCTTTGGCCAGGGGAGAATTACAATGTATCGGTGCTTCAACGCTTGATGAGTACCGCATGTACATTGAGAAAGATGGCGCACTCGACAGACGTTTCCAGAAAGTAATTGTTGAGCCACCAAGTGTGGAAGATACCATTACCATCCTTAATAATATCAAATCGAAATACGAAGACTTCCATAACGTAAGTTATGGTGATGATGCAATTGATGCATGCGTAAAACTGAGTGATCGTTATATGACCGATCGTCTTTTACCTGATAAAGCTATTGATGTATTGGATGAAGTAGGTGCAAGGGTACACTTGAAAAACATCAATGTGCCAGAAGAAATCGTTGAGCTTGAGAAAAAAATAGAGGATATTAAAAACGAAAAGAATAAAGTAGTTAAGAGCCAGCGTTTCGAAGAAGCAGCAGCATTGCGCGATACAGAAAAGAGATTAGGAGAAGAGCTGGAAAAAGCTAAAAACCAATGGGAAGAAGAAAGCAAACACAAGCGTTACCCAATTACTGAAGAACATATAGCTGAAGTTGTGAGTATGATGACAGGTATTCCTGTTAAGCGTATGGTACAAGCTGAAACCGAAAAACTTCGCAGGATGAGCGAAGACATGAAAGGCATGGTGATCGGACAAGACGAAGCTATTCAGAAAGTGGTGAAAGCTATTCAGCGTAACCGCGTAGGTTTGAAAGATCCTAAAAAACCAATCGGTACATTCATTTTCCTTGGTCCAACAGGCGTTGGTAAAACAGAACTTGCGCGCTCACTCGCCCGTTATATGTTCGATTCAGAAGATTCACTTATTCGTATTGACTTGAGTGAATACATGGAGAAATTTACGGTAAGCCGTTTAATTGGTGCACCTCCGGGCTATGTTGGTTATGAAGAAGGTGGTCAGCTTACAGAAAAAGTAAGACGTAAGCCTTACTGCGTGATCCTGTTGGATGAAATTGAAAAAGCACACCCGGATATTTATAATATTTTATTGCAGGTATTAGATGATGGTCAGTTAACAGATGGACTTGGTAGAAAAGTGGATTTCAAAAATACCATGATCATTATGACCTCAAATATTGGCGTGCGTCAGTTGAAAGAATTCGGTGATGGTGTTGGCTTTGCTACCGCAACACGTATTCAGAATGCAGAAGAGAATAATAAGGCAGTAATTGAAAAAGCACTGAAGCGTACTTTCTCACCTGAATTCCTGAACCGTATTGATGATGTAGTAGTGTTTAATTCATTGAACCAGGAAAATATCTTCAATATCATTGATATCCTGATGAAAGGTGTATCAAAACGCCTTCAGAACCTTGGTTTCTCGCTCGAATTAACGGCCGCTGCCAAAGAATTCATTTCTGAAAAAGGATATGATTCTCAATTCGGTGCAAGACCATTGCACAGGGCCATTCAGAAATACCTGGAAGATCCATTGGCTGAAGAAATCCTGAATATGAATATCAAACAAGGAGATGTATTAATTGCCGATCTGGATAAAGAATCTGGCAAGCTGAAATTCGATTTTCAGAAAAGGGTAGAAGAAGGCGAAAACGCCAATGTATAAAGAAGGGTAAGTACTCAATTATAGAGGCTCTGCTGAAAGGCAGGGCCTTTTTTGTGAATTGTCAGACGTCAATTGTCAATGGTGAATTGTCAATGATGTTTTTTGGGGTTTGGCAGCCCTCCCTCTATTGACCATTCACCATTGACAATTCACATCTTCTCACTCCCCCACCTAAATGATGGTAAATTCAGCCCTGCGATATCTAGTATTCTGTCGACTACCGTGGCGGCTGCTTCTTCGATGGTTTGGGGGCGACTGTAGAAGGAGGGTGTGGCGGGGCAAATAATACCGCCTGCCAGTGTTACGGTTTCCATATTTTTAATATGGATAAGGTTATAAGGTGTTTCGCGCACCATTAGAATCAGCTTTCTTCTTTCTTTCAGTATTACGTCTGCGGCACGGGTAACAAGATCATCGCTAACACCGGCAGCTATGCGGCCCAATGTGCCCATACTACAGGGGGCAACGATCATGGTATTGTACTTGGCCGAACCTGAGGCAAAAGGCGCATTAAAATCGTATTTCTCGAAATATCGGAAAGGGTAGTTGCTGTAGTCTTCATTACCCAATTCTGTTCTCCAGACCTCTTTGGCATTTTTACTCATTACAATGCCTACTTCCTCATACTGATCGCGGAGAGAAACAAGTTTATCGAGCAATAATTTTGCATATACAGAACCACTGGCTCCTGTAATGGCTACGGCTATTTTGTTACGCATGGTAACTTTTAGTTGAATAGCAAAGGTAATCAAAA
>CBFGPM010000025.1:0-50518 GCA_965650685.1 uncultured Sediminibacterium sp. | reverse complement strand
CAAAACAAATAACAATTAGCGCGACTTGTACAGCTCTTCTGATTTTATCCATAAAATTGAATTACTATTTAAAAAATCATACACCAAGCAAAGCCTGCTGCAATACCAAACCATCCCCCGGCGTTTACAAATGTCTGTTTTAGTATTTTTCCTGCCATTGCATAAATAAATGCATATCCCATAGACGATCCGTTAATAGCACCAACTATATCTCTAATTATTCTAGCATTCCCTATTAAGTACCCTCCTACGGCGTCCCATAAGCATGAAGTTACGTCACTTAATATACTACTTACTTGTATGCCTGAAGGGGGAGTAGATAAGACCGGGTCGTTTTCAAAATAAAATCCGATACTTTCTTCAAGAACAGCTTTTTGAGATACAGGATCTAAGTTAGCAAAATCTGCATTGTTATTCATGACTAAGGCTGCATTTGCAAAAACTGCTGCTGAATTTTCAAGAAAAGGATCTTCAAATTGCCCATAACTTGTAAATAACGAACTCATATCTGCATTTGCAGACATCGCTTCAGCAACAAAGCTATTATACGCTGTTGTACCCATACTATGAACATAATAATCGTAGTTTTCTAACCCATTATATATAGTAGAATATAACAAACCAACAAAAGCTGTATCAGTAACCAAACTTTCATTACCGCCAACACCTCCATCATCTGATCGTTGAACTTTAACAAGTTTTAAATAATCATATTTACCACTCTTTATATTATGAATAGCTTTTTCATACCATTCTTTTGCCTGTAGTTGTGCCTCTTTTATTTTAACACTTATTTGTTGCAAACGAATTTTTTCATCTGATGAAACTGATATCACTCCTCCTGTTTCACTTTTTTTACACCCGGAAATAAAACAAAGAAGGGCTAATACTACTGTAATGTTTTTTGTAAAATTGGTTAAAAATTTCATATATTTTTTTTTTAAAATATGGAATAAGGATTATTAAAGTAACTGAGAAAAGACACAGTTGCACATGTAGAAAATATTGTATATTTGAACTATATATTAATCCCCGAGAACTCAGATAAATACCGAGTTTATACACTAGTAACACATAAATACTTAACGAAGAAGATACGAAACTGCAATATCAAGCCAAGGCAAAGACATCTAGATAAATACACTTTCGAATACAATACAAATTGATCTTTTGCAGACATATGACCAGATTGATTTTGCCAAAGTCAAAAAAAAAGATGCGTTTGCCTTTAATATTAAACTAAGTCTAACTCAGGTTTGCCCTATAACCCCTAAACTTGCTCCTCAAAATTTGACCAAGTGCCAACCATATTTTCTAAAGAAACATATTTATATTGTTATGAGTTGATGCAGCTTATTCGCCAGTTTGAGCTGAAAACCGAGGAAATGTATAAAATGGCGAGTAAGATCCGCGGATTCTTACATGCCTATATAGGCCAGGAGGCATTTACAGCCGGATGTATGACCGCCACTCAGCAAGGGTAATTTCTACATAAACGACAAACCTACCGGAGCGGTAGTTGGTCAACAACCATTTGGTGGAGCAAGAGCTTCTGGAACCAATGATAAAGCGGGCAGTATGCTCAACCTGTTCCGCTGGTTAAGTGCACGCACTATAAAAGAAACCTATAATCCTCCAGTTGATTATAAATATCCGTTTTTGAATGAAGCGTAAGGAATAAGGAATATGAAATAAGAAATAAGAAATAAGAAATATGAAATATGAAATATGGAATATGGAATATGGAATATGGAATATGGAATAAGGAATAAGGAAGTGAGGGTGTAGTTTTTACTAATATTTCTTTATGAATTATTCATTTATCATTCGATATTAAAAAAGCCTCCATTTGGAGGCTTTTTCATGCACATGAGAAATCGGAGATTCTGGGGGAAAATTTCATCATTCAAACAAATCCTTTCTTATTCCTTATTCCATATTTCTTATTTCTTATTCTTTTTCTTACTTCGGCAATACTACTCCATCAATCACATGAATCACACCGTTACCAGCTTTCAGGTCGGTAGCAGTAACCGTTGCAGTACCGCCATTTTCATCGGTCAGGATTACTTTGCCATTGCTGATTGATGCTGTGAGTGTTCCGCCGCTAACTGTTTTCACTACCGCTTTTCCACCGCCATCTGTTATAGCTTTTACAACTGCAGCAGCATCCAGGTTACCGGCAACTACATGGTAAGTGAGTATTTTAGCGAGTTGTGCTTTGTTTTCTGGTTTCAATAAATTCTCTACAGTACCTGCAGGTAATTTACTAAAAGCCTGATTTACTGGTGCGAATACAGTAAATGGACCAGCACCTTGTAATGTTTCAACCAAACCAGCGGCTTTAACAGCGGCAACTAATGTGCTGTGATCTTTAGAACCTACTGCTACATCTACAACTGTTTTTTGAGCAGACACGGTAATAAATGCACCCATCATTAACGCGAAAGCCAGAGAGAAAAATTTCATTTTCATATTTGTCGTTTTAGTTTTTATACTACCAATACAGTGCTGCAGACAAAAGGGTTCAATTAATTTTTTCTTTTTCGTTTTTTTAACAGTGCCGTTTAATAGATTGAATTGAACCACCCCTACAGCTTAAACAGTATTAAAAAAGCCGGGAACTGCTTTGAGAATTTCAACAAATCAAATCCGTAAATTGTATTTTGATATAATCAGGAATAGTAAACCGATTAGATTGGTATATCCTTAAAGTATAAAAAATGGCAAATCCCAACTTAACATTGATTGAAGCCTTGCGTAACACCGCAAACCGTTTACGTGAGGGCGCACATTATGCATGGGGCAATCATGGCTCCTGTAATTGTGGCAACCTTTTGCAGGTTATTACAGATTTATCGAAAGAAGAAATCCTAACTTATGCACAAACGGGTATCGGAGAATGGACTGAGCTCGCAGAAGACTATTGTGGGGTAACCAATGCGCCGGTAAGTTTATTACTCAAAAAATTACAGGAAACAGGTCTTACGCCAACTGATATTCACCACCTCGAATACCTGGATGACCGGGAGGTGCTGAATGCATTGCCAGGTGGGTTCAGGTGGCTTAAAAGAAACGAGCGTGATCATGTAATCCTCTATTTTGAAACATACGCCACCCTGTTGGAAGAAAAACTCATCGATTCCATTGAAATTCCCACTTTTGAACCTGGCAAGGAATTGGAGTTGATAGAAGCCTAGAAAATCTGTTGGCTGCAGGCTTTATTGGGGAATTTAGCTACGGGTTGTATATCATGGGTTTTATGGAACACAGATTTTCATGATTTTCATGGTTTATCAAGATAGATCGTAAAAATCCGTGTTTTATTATAGACGGATAGTGCATGAATAGCCATCAAACATTCATTAATCCAGCTGATTTTACATGACCTAATACGCAAAACCCTCACTTATTTAAATAATCGCAGAAAACCTAAACCAAGCACCAATCAAGGCTTGCAGCTTGCAGCTTGAAGCATGCAGCCTAATTTCCCCTAACAGCCAGAAGCTCCCTTTTAGCAGCTTTCTTACTCTTTATACCCATCCCAGGGCCGCCCCTCAATTTTTGCCGTATAACCCCTATATTTGCTCCTCAAAATTTGACCAAGTGCCAACCAAATTTTCTAAAGAAACATATTTATACTGGTATGAGCTGATGCAGCTTATTCGCCAGTTTGAGCTGAAAGCCGAGGAAATGTATAAAATGGCGGGTAAGATCCGCGGATTCTTCCATGCCTATGTAGGCCAGGAAGCAATTGCAGCCGGATGCATGACCGCCACTCAGCAAGACGATCCTTTTATTACTGCCTACAGAGACCACGGTCTTGCCCTTGCCAAAGGGGTTAGTGCCAATGCCTGTATGGCCGAGCTATATGGCAAAGCAACCGGTTGCGCCAAAGGAAAAGGGGGTAGTATGCACTTTTTCAGTGTAGAACACAAGTTTTTTGGTGGTCATGGTATCGTAGGAGCCCAGATCGGTACTGGTGCCGGACTAGCATTCGCTGAAAAATACAGGGGGTCTAATAATGTGGTGCTTTGTTATTTTGGAGATGGGGCTGCCAGACAAGGTATGTTGCATGAAACATTTAACCTGGCAATGACCTGGAAATTACCGGTAATTTTTATTTGCGAAAACAATAATTACGCGATGGGTACTTCCATTGAACGTACCAGTAACGTAACCGATATCTATAAACTTGCCGATGCTTACGATATGCCTGCTGATAAAATCGATGGTATGTCGGCTGAAGCTGTTCACGAAGGCGTGGCAAGGGCTGTAAAAAGAGCAAGAGAAGGCGATGGTCCAACCCTGCTTGAGATGAAAACCTATCGCTACAAAGGACACTCTATTTCCGACCCTCAGAAATATCGTTCTAAGGAAGAAGTAGATGAATACAAAGAGCAAGATCCAATTACACAGGTGCGTAATACCATTCTTGAAAACGGATTTGCTACAGAAGAATTCCTGACTGAAATAGACAAACGTATTGACGCTGTTGTAGAAGAAAGTGTTCGTTTTGCAGAAGACAGTCCATGGCCAGATGATAGCGAAGTGCTGAAAGATGTATACATCGACCAGAACTATCCTTTCATAGTAGATTAATTTAATAAACACCTATAAACTCGAATAATCAATTTCCCATGAGTGATAAGCACGAAGTGACGCACGATCAGCAGACCCTGGCCAAAGCACAAGGTTTCTGGAAACAATACCAAAAAATAATCATTGGGGCCGTTGCAGTTGTTGTGATTGGTTTTGGTGGCTGGTATGGCTACAATGAGTTCATTGTAAAACCAAAAGAAGAGAAAGCTGCTGAAGCTTTATTCAAAGCTGAAGAGTATTTCCGTATGGACTCTGCCAACCTTGCCTTAAATGGTGATGGTCAATTTCGTGGTGCCCTCTACGTAATTAAAAACTTTGGTGGAACAAAAGCTGCCAACCTTGCACATTTTTATGCTGGTGTTAGCTATCTTAAGCTTGGCGATTTCAATAATGCGGTTAAATACCTGAAAGATTTCTCTACCGATGCCAAACAAATTCAATTATTGGCTTACGGTGCTTTAGGAGATGCTTATGCAGAGCAAAACAAATTTGATGATGCCATCAGTTATTATAAAAAAGCTGGAAGCACTTTCGAAAAAGACGACAATAACTCTGCAGAATATCTGTTCCGTGCGGCCCTTCTTCTCGAAACAAAAGGTAAGCAGGATGAAGCACTGGCTCTTTACAAAGAGATCAAAGAGAAATTCCCTAAAACCGATAAAGGTTTTCAGGCTGAGAGATATATCTATCGTTTAAGCATTGAAAAAAATGACCTGGGAGCTAACTAATGGCAACTAAAGGAAATACCTCATTAAACAAAGGCATCCCCACCCTAAAGGATGCCTTTGTTGTTATCATTAAAACCGAGTGGAACGCCCACATCATTAATAAACTGGAAGCAGGTGCAAAAAAGATTTTTAAAGCCCAGGGAATCAAAGTTGTGAGCATTGTAGTTCCTGGTGCTGTAGAGATCCCTTTTGCTGTTAAGAACCATTATGCTTACAGCAAAACCCTTCCTGACGCTTATATCACTCTGGGCGCCGTTATCAGGGGGGATACACCACATTTTGATTATGTATGTAAATCAGTAACCGATGGTGTTTTACAATTGAACCTTTCACTCGATGTGCCTGTTATTTTTGGTGTGTTGACCGTTGACAACGAGCAACAGGCAATAGACAGAATTGGAGGCAGTCATGGCCATAAAGGTGAAGAAGCAGCCATAACAGCCATCAAGATGATTGCCCTTAACCGTAAACTGATGAACGCCAAGTCTTAATACTAGTTTATGCGCGTACAGATTTTCATACCCTGTTTTATAGACCAACTCTACCCCGGTGTGGGGTTCAGCATGGTAAAAGTACTGGAGAAAGCAGGTTGTGAAGTTGATTATAATGCCAACCAAACCTGTTGTGGTCAACCAGCTTTTAACGCAGGCTTCTGGGGTGAAGCCAAAGATGTCTGCAACAAATTTATCGAAGACTTTAGTGGCTCTGATTATATTGTGGCTCCCAGTGCAAGTTGTGTTGGTTTTGTAAAGAACTATTACAGTAAACTGTACGAACAATCTTCACAACAACAAGTGGCCCGAAAACTTAGCGAAAGAATTTTTGAACTTTCAGATTTCCTGGTAAATATTTTAAAGGTTGAAAACCTGGGTGCAAGCTTTGAAGGAAAAGCTACTTATCATGATAGTTGCGCAGCACTGCGTGAATGTGGATTGAAACAGGAACCCAGGAAATTGTTACAGCAGGTAAAAGGACTTGAACTGATAGAAATGGCGGATAATGAAACCTGCTGCGGATTTGGTGGTAGCTTCGCGGTGAAATTTGAACCCATCAGCGTAGCAATGGCAGATCAGAAAATCACGAACGCAACCGCAACGGGTGCTGAATATATTATCAGCACAGATATGAGCTGTCTTATGCATATTGATGGTTGTATTAAACACAAAGGATCAGGATTAAAAGTTGTACACCTTGCAGATGTACTTGCTTCATTTTAAACCCCATATAACTTATTATGGCTTACTGGCTTATTAAATCAGAACCCTTTAAATACAGTTGGGATCAATTTGAAAAAGATAAATCTACTTTCTGGGATGGCGTACGTAATTATGCAGCCCGAAATCACCTGCGTGCGATGAAGAAAGGCGACCAGGCATTTTGGTACCATAGCAATGAAGGACTTGAAATAGTAGGTATCGCTAAAGTTATCAAAGAAGCATACCCCGACCCTACTGCAGATGATGATACATGGTCAGCAGTTGACTTCGCCCCATTTAAAAAACTAAAGACACCCGTTTCTCTTGCTCAAATAAAGTCAGACAAAAGACTATCCAATATGGCTTTGGTACGTTTAGGCCGTCTATCGGTACAGCCAGTTACAGATGAAGAATGGAAAATCATCCTGGAACTTTCAGGCACCAAATAATTTACTGCTGAGTTTTAACAATTCTTCCCGGGTTACTTTTTACACGTGAATGGTATTCATGGTTACAGGCCTGTGCATTTTTTACTTCACTGCATCTAAATAATAAACATTTTTATGAAGACCATTTCATTCATGGCCTCTATGGCCATACTGTTTGCTATTGCCTGTAACAGCGGTTCAACTGAAAGAGCCGATATCGCCACCACTATTCAAATGGAACCTGCAACGGTAGCTGATTCGACCAATGCGGCTACAGATAATATAGCCGATATACCTACACAGGATGAACCTGCAAAACCTAAAAACATATCTGGTAAACCAACCTATACTGATTGGGATAAGAAGCTGATTAAAACAGCCAATATCACCATTGAAGCGAATAACTATACGCGTTTCGATCAGGATATCCGGCAGAACCTGAAAAGATATGGGGCTTACATCGCATCTGAAGAACAGACATTTTCAGAGGAAAGAAAACAAAACCAGATGACCATCAAAGTGCCCGTTGCCGAATTCGAATCTTTACTCAACAGTTTTGCTTCAGACAGTGTTCGTATCATACAGAAAAACGTAGGCACAGAAGATGTAACCGCTGAAATGTATGATAGCCGGTCTAGAATTGAAGCCAGAAAAAAAATTAGAGATCGTTATGTACAACTCTTACAGGATGCAAAGAAAATGGACGATATATTAAAAGTTGAACAGGAGATCAATAATATTCAGGAACAATTGGAGTCGGCCAATGGACGGTTGAATTATTTATCGCATCAGTCTGCTTACAGCACAATACACCTCAATTACTATTCATTCATCACAGCTACTTCCATAACATCAAAACCAAACCCTTTCTGGACAAGATTAAAAGATGGTTTTGCTGAAGGTGGTGATATATTGGTGGAAATTATACTGATAGGCATTCGTATCTGGCCCTTAATTTTATCAGGACTATTGATCGGATTTTTATGGAAACGCAGAAAAATACAGGTACTCAAAAAATAAAACCAAAACTGGTAATACTCACTGGTGCTGGCATCAGTGCTGAAAGTGGTATCAAAACATTTCGCGATAGCGACGGACTCTGGGAGGGCCACGATGTTTATGAAGTGGCTTCCCCCAGGGGCTGGAAGAAAAATCCAGGACTGGTGCTTGAATTTTATAACCTAAGAAGAAAAGATATTGCCAATGCTAATCCGAATGCAGCCCATACTGGTCTTGCAGAACTTGAAAAAGCGTATGATGTTCATATCATCACACAAAATATCGATGATCTGCATGAACGTGGTGGAAGCACAAAAGTCTTACACCTGCATGGTGAGATATTTAAAATGAGAAGCGAGCATGATGAATCATTGATTTATGCCATCCGAGGCGATATAAACCTTGGCGATACTGCTGAAGATCACCATCAGCTCAGGCCTTATATCGTTTGGTTCGAAGAACCCGTACCAATGATTACCGAAGCAGCCCGTATAACTTCACAGGCAGACATCTTTGTTGTTATTGGCACATCCCTGGTAGTATATCCTGCTGCTGGCTTATTGGATATTGCACCAGCACATATCCCGAAATATATCATCGACAAGCATATCCCAACAACACCCTCAATAAAGCATCTTACCAAAATTGAAGCCCCAGCCTCAGAAGGGGTAAGCAGGCTGAAGGAGCTACTAGCAGATAGACGATAGTCCATAGACCATAGTCCATGGTCCATGGTCTATCCTAATGAAAGAAAATATAGCCGATAATAATGGCCATTACAACGCCAATTATATCTGCCAGCATGCCTGTCCAGATGGCGTAGCGTACTTTTTTTATTCCTACGCTGCCGAAATAAAGTGCAATGATATAGAATGTGGTATCAGCAGAACCTTGGAAGGTGGATGCCAGTTTGCCGACAAAAGAATCCGGGCCATGAACCTGCATTGCATCGAGCATTAACCCTCTGGCACCACTGCCACTGAATGGTTTCATGATGGCAACAGGAAGTGCCGCTGTAAAGTCTGTATTTACACCTGTCTGCATCAGCAACCAGGTTATTGCATCTACCAAATAACCCAATGCGCCGCTATCGCGAAACACACGAATAGCCACCAACATTCCTACCAGATAGGGAATGATTTTAATGATAACATCAAATCCTCCTTTAGCTCCTTCTACAAAAGCATCAAAAACATTCACTTTTTTCCACATCGCCCCAACAATAATTGCTACAACAATTAAAAGCAATAAGAAATTACCTGTGATTTTACTGAATACTTCCCTTTGTTCAGGTTGCATACCCTGCACCCAGAATAACATAAGGGCCACCACTAATAACAAACTCCCTATCCATCCAAACATCACCCTATCCCATTTTAGTTTTTGCTTCATCCCTACTACAAAAATGGATGCCAGCGTTGTACAAATCGTAGCAAGAACAAGTGGTATAAACACACTCGCCGCTTCCTTAGAGCCTGCAGCAAGCCTGTAAGAGATAATGGTTAAGGGAATTAAGGTGAGTCCACTGGTATGTAATACCAAAAACATGATCTGTGCATTGGAAGCTTTTTCTTTTTCCGGATTGATGGATTGGAGTCCTTCCATCGCCTTTAAGCCAAACGGCGTAGCAGCATTATCCAACCCCAGCATATTGGCGCTGAAATTCATCACCATTTGTCCCATCGCAGGATGCTTTTCAGGAACTTCAGGAAAAAGTCGCTTCAAAAATGGATTGAGTATTTTAGCAAGCCAGTTAATAGCTCCGGCTTTTTCAGCAATATTCATCAGTCCAAGAAAAAATACCATTGCTCCTGTTAAAGGAAAGGCTACATCTATCACAGAACTTTTGGCACTATCAAACATCCCATCCACCAGGGTCTTAAAAACATCGGTATCATGCAGAAAGATGAATTTATACAGTGCTATTACAAACGCAACGATAAAAAATGCTATCCATACGATGTTAAGGGCCATGGTGTTGAATTAGATCGTGAAAATAGTGAATAGTGAGTAGTCAGTGGTCAGTAGTCCCTAAAACTTTTGAATATTATATTCCCCTAAATTCACTACTGACTACTCACTACTCACTATTCACTAATCTCCCCCCAAAGCGCTATATTTGCCGCTCGAAAAATCGGATTATGGCTTTACAAGCAGGTATTGTAGGATTACCCAATGTTGGAAAATCAACCCTTTTTAATGCAGTTAGCAATAGTGCCAAAGCACAGGCTAGCAATTACCGTTTCTGTACCATTGAACCCAATGTGGGCCTGGTAGATGTTCCGGATGAGCGACTTGCGAAACTGGCAGAACTGGTGGTTCCGGATAGGATTGTTCCTACTCAAATGGAAATAGTGGATATCGCAGGTCTTGTTAAAGGTGCCAGTAAGGGTGAAGGACTTGGCAACAAATTCCTTGGAAATATCCGTGAAGTAGATGCCATCATCCACGTGATCCGTTGTTTTGAAGACGAGAACGTATTACGTGAAGAAGGAGCCATTAATCCTGTTAGCGATAAAGAAATTATCGATACCGAATTGCAATTGAAAGACCTGGAAAGTGTAGAAAAGAAAATGCAACGGGTAGAGAAAATGGCCAGGGTTGGTACTGATGTAAAAGCAAAAGCCGAATTTGAAATATTGTCGCGTTGTAAGTCACACCTCGAAAAAGGCAAAAGCATATTCTCACTTGGACTAAGCAAGGAAGAAAAAGCAGCGGTTGCTGATCTTTTTTTGCTGACAGATAAACCTGTACTATACGTGGCCAATGTAGATGAAGCCAGCATGCATACAGGTAATAAGTTCTCAGAACAATTGAAAGCCGTTGCAGCAGCAGAAGGCGCCGAAATGATTGTGATGTGTAACAATATTGAAGCCCAGATTGCTGAAATGGATTCAGAGGAAGATAAGCAGATGTTCATGGAAGAATATAAAATGACAGAACCTGCCTTAAACAGACTTATCCGCACTGCATATAAATTATTGAACCTCGATACTTATTTCACTGCAGGTGTGCAGGAAGTAAGGGCCTGGACCATTCATAAAGGATGGAAAGCGCCGCAGGCAGCAAGTGTTATTCACACTGATTTTGAAAAAGGATTCATTAAAGCGGAAGTAATCGCTTATGAAGACTTTATAAAATATGGTAGTGAAGCTGCTTGTCGCGATAATGGCAGATTAAGGATTGAAGGAAAGGAATACATCGTAAAAGATGGCGATGTAATGCATTTCCGTTTCAATGTATAATATAGGATTAGATAGAATAGCATCAAACCCTTACTTGTAAAGCATTTCCCTCCGTTTACTTTTTTGTCTTGACACCCTCCAAAGGCGGGCAAACAAAAAAGTAACAAAAAAAGTCAAGGCTTCAGAAAAAAAGCTAAAATTCATTCCATTACGCTACAATGGATGAAGTCTAAAGCCAAGCTTTTAGTACATTGATGGGGCGAAGCTGCGCTTCATCTGTTGTACATAGCCAAGCATCATCCATTGCTTTACGCTTCATTACATGAATTTCTTAACGCTTTTTTTCTAAGGCCGGTTGCAAAACCAATTCAAATAAGGGTTTGATACTATTCTACCTAATACCATGTATAATATCCGTACCCTTGAACTAATTCCCGTGCAGGATTTTGTACTTTCGCTGAATGGTTAGCTTGTCTATTTGGGAAAAAGAATCTTTTTACGCTCCCTGCGATATTGCCATTGTAGGCGCGGGATTAATGGGGTTATGGACAGCACTCTCACTGAAAGAAAAAAATCCCCGCGTTCGTATTACCATCCTCGAAAAAAACAAGACTCCTCTTGGAGCATCCACACGTAATGCAGGATTTGCGTGTTTTGGTAGTCCCACTGAATTATTCAACAACCTGGAAACCATCGGAAAAGATGATATGTTACGCATTGTAGAAATGCGCTATAAGGGCATTGAAAAAATTCGACAGTATTTTACTGATGAGCAGATTGACTTTGACCCATGTGGCGGATATGAATGCATCAATAAAGACTCCAGGCACTGGCCTGCACTTGACGACAGAATCAGCCATCTCAACAAATTACTGAAAGATATTACCGGCAAAAGATCTGTGTTTACGTATGCAGGCAACAAACTGGATAGCCTCGGACTACAGCATTTCGATACCCTGGTTGAAAACAATACCGAAGCAGCTTTACATAGCGGCAAACTGATACAGGTTTTAACGAAACTGGTTATTTCAAAAGGCGTACAGATTCTCTATGATTTCGAATTGAAAGACTGGAATTCAAGTGCAAATGATATTGAACTGATTTCATCAGAGGGAGAACGAATTAAAGCATGGCGTACTGTTCTTTGTACCAATGCATTTACACCTTCCCTGATTCCGGATAGTGAAGTTACTCCAGGCCGGGGACAGATCATCCTCACCTCTCCCATACCTAATCTCCCAATGAAGGGAACATTTCATTTTGATGAAGGATATTATTACTGGAGAAACCTGGGCAACAGAATATTACTCGGCGGTGGCAGAAACCTCGATTTTGAAGGCGAAACCACTACAAACATGGAGGGCTCTTCCGTTATCAAAACTGCTTTAGAAGTTTTTCTAAGGCACCACATGCATCCTTCTATTCAATATAATATTGAACAGTCGTGGAGCGGCATCATGGCATTTACAGATACCCGGCAGCCTATCACCACCTTTAAAGGTGAGTTTTTTGTTGCAATTGCCTGCAATGGCATGGGTGTTGCATTAACACCTGTTATTGCCGAAAGCTTTGCCGGTGATATACTTTCACATTATTAATGCATTTATTTTTTACCAATTCATTATTTTAGCCTGAACTTTAGCAGATGAAATTTTATCCCTATTTACTGGCATTTATTTTAATCGCCTCTTGTGCTGATAACAAGACAGACAATAACCAGGACAATAACAATAACACCGCTATACCTGCTCCAACAAACCTTAATTACGCGATTGTAAAAGTATATCCGCACGACACCAGCTATTTTACAGAAGGCTTAATATGGCACAATAATGCCCTTTATGAAGGCACAGGCCTTGAAGGCGAAAGCAGGTTAGTGAAAGTTGACCTTGAATCAGGTAAATACAACCAGAAATTGGATCTCGCAAAAGATTATTTTGGTGAAGGCATTACTATCTTGAATGATAAAATTTATCAGCTTACCTGGATGAACCATAAAGTGTTTGTGTATGATCTCGCTACTTTTAAGAAGGTCAAAGAATTTACCTGGGACATGGAAGGCTGGGGAATTACACACAATGGCAAACAATTAATTGTAAGCACAGGCTCAAGTAATTTATACTTTGTGAACCCTGAAACTTTTGCCATCGAAAAAACACTTGGTGTATTTGACAATAATGGATACCTCGCTAACCTCAATGAGCTTGAATTTGTGAATGGAAGTATTTATGCAAATGTGTATCTAACAGATATTATTGTAAAAATAAATCCGGAAACAGGGTTGGTAGAAAGCCGGATGGACTTTTCAAACCTCCTAAAAAGAACCAATCAGCCTTTTGATGAAAATATTTTTATGGAAAAAGGGTATGTATTGAATGGCATTGCCTACAATGCTGCTACCCAAAGTTTTTACATAACAGGCAAAAAATGGCCTGCTTTGTACGAGATCAAATTAAATTAAACACGTAGATCAGGGAACTGCAGCGACGCTTATCGCCTAATGCGGTTAGGTTTGATGAAATACCGCTTAATAAAGCTCCTGGCAAGTTAGGTTTCCCATTTTTGTATTGCTCACTGAGCATTGACACATAAAATGCATCGAACCACATGGGATGAATCGATTCCAGGTTAAATCCATGTTGCTTTGCGAGTTGTTCCATCCCTTTAGGTGAGAAATGATATAAATGCCTGGGAACATCCCACGCTGCCCATTGCGCACCATAAGCTGAAGCATCTTTACTGGTATAATTAGGCACTGCAATCACCAGTTTACCTCCCGGTTTAAGCAATGCAACAAACTGCCTGAAATAGCCATGCAAATCATGTACATGCTCCAATACATGCCATAGCGTAATAACATTGAATGATGATTGCGGCAGGCTGTAAATATCATCTGCAGACCTTAACTCAATACCGTGTTTTTGTTTGGCATTTTCCCTGGCAATGCTATCCGGCTCCAATCCGGTTACTGTCCAGCCAGCCTGCAACATAGTTGTAACAAAAGCACCTGTTCCGGCACCGATATCCAGTAATGCCCCATGGTTTAATCCGCTGACTTTCTGTATCAATCTTTTTTTGCGACCAAGCGTATACCCTCTGACCCAATGGTATAATTTATTGATCAATCCTTTAGCAGTATCTGAATGAGAAATATATGCCGCAGACTGATAATAGGCACCTATATGATGGATATCCGGAACTGATTGGGTAAATCTATTGGTACAGGTATCGCAATGCCATATTTCGAATGCGGTATTGCTTACAGTATAATCCTTAGCTGCCATTATTGGATGAATGGCATCACTGTTACAAAAAAGACAATGGGTATAATTCACAATAGAGGCGCTCATGCATGCTAAACTTTAGAGATAACGGTAGGCTATGGCTGCAATGCCTAAAAGTAAAAGGATGATGGCATAGATCCACCAACCAGAATCATTTTTGTCAACTGATGCATCTTCAGCAGTCTCATCAGTCTGCCAAACAATACCATAAGGCAGGTCAATGGATGAGGGTTTAATTGCGGGTGTCGCAGGTATAAAACCAATAACCCCTTCTGTTGTTTGTTCAAGCGTACCAATAAAAGGCAGTTTCACAAAAGCATCCCGTGTAAGTTGTTCCCGGATGGATGATACCCAGGTGTTAAATGAGCCTATTGCGGCAATTTCATCTGTCGACATTTCATGCGCAAGGAACTGAAAGAGATTCTTATCGGCTGTAACCGGCTTTTCTTCAAACAATATTTGCTGTACAGGCGCCTGCATTACCGTTCCATCTTCCTGTACGGATGCAGGTGTACGGTAAATGGCAAACCCTCCTATTTCAGGTATGCCCAAACGGCCGTTTAAAATGAGGTATTTGTACAGTAAATCTTGTATCATAGTTCCCTTTTACCGGAACGAATATACAACTCCCCCCAAAACATTCAATCCTAATACTTCATATTGGTTCCAACGCTGGTATTTATTATTAAGTACATTATTTAATTGTACCCATAAATTCAGTTTTGGCATCACAGAAAACTCAGCTCCAAGATTAATATCTGCAGCCGGTTTAAGTTTGAAGGTATTGAGGTTTACATCGCGGTATTTACTGCCATCCCAGAAAAATGCATCCGCTTTCAGTTGAAGATCCTTTAATATTTTCCATTTTAAAGTACCTGTTACTTCAAAAGGCAATAAGCCCCAGGGCTCATAATTGGGCAAATTGGAATATTTACGAAAAGTGGCACCAGCTAATAAAGAGAGTTTCTCCTGTAATGTATAACCGAGTTCTCCATGAATCTGTACAACATTCATAGAAGTTTCATACAAAACAGAAAAATCTTTGCCATCGGTAACGGAATTGGGGAATACTGGCTGGTTATTCAATTGTTGAAAGGAAATTCTTGCCCTATAAGTTAAGTGGTTTCCTGCAGCTCCTTTGATACCCGCGTACTGCTCCATAACTTTTGTATTCCTAAGCATCAACATCGGCGTATTGATCCATGGATTAAAATCGGCTATACTTCGGTAACTATTCTTATTAAAATAGCCAACCCAGCCTGCCTCTGCCACCAGAGGGGTTTCCGGAACTTTTACTTCTGCTGTGATATTAGGCAGGGTAGCAAATTTTCCATTATCCCAGGATGGTCTGATACCTCCAGAAAGTTTGAAGCCTTTGCTTACATATTCGATGGAAGGACTAACATAGAAAAGGTTATTGGTTTGTTTCCACCTTGATCCAATTCCAGTTACTTCAAAATCGGTGCTGGCAATATCAGCAGTTACACCAAGATCGATGGCAAAATGCTCTCCGAATTTCTTCTTTAATGGCGCATTCAAGATTAAGTTGTATTCTTTATTTGAACGGTTATCACTGAAATAATGCAGGCTCAGTTTCGGTGCATAGGTAATATTGAAAGCATTGGCTTTCTTGTTGCGCAAACCAATTTCAATCCCGGCATCATTAAACCTTCTAAGTAAAGAGCTTTTACTATAATGGTACAATGTAGAATCATAGCCATAATAATAGCGGGTAGTATTTTTATACCAGGCTTTAGTGGTCCACTCGTTATTATTGTTTGTATTAAATACAGATAGCACACTTAAACCCAGGTTTGCATATTGTTGGGCAAAAAGATTTCCTTTATTAGTGAGGTAATCAGCGGTTACAATAGTATTGCTTTTTACACCATCACCGAATGAGAAAGCCCCGGATAGCAGGAAGCTATTGAAATTACCCAGACCAACTTTTACGGAATGGTCATTCTGCCAGTGAAAACCAGTATCAACCGGAAGTGCAAGTGGTTTAATCGGTACCGGCTGATAAGAAAAAAACAGGTTCTGTGCCGGCACGGTATAAGTAACTGGTGTTCTTGATGAATCAACAAATGGAGACGCAGCGGTAAAATTTATTTTGGCTGCATTCTTTAAAGAAGGTTTGAAGGCAGATGTAACCGTTACTACCTTGGGAGCGGAAGTATCTCCTAGTGCTTCCCTATTGGCAATAGATTCAGCCTGCTCGCTGGGAGCCGTAGTTTTTTTAACGGCGGTTGTCTTTTTAGGAGTAGTTTTCTTTTTTACAGTACGTCGGCGTTGTGCATCGGATGTAAGTACCGACAGCAACATCAGTGCAACTAAAACTCCTTTATATGTTTGATGAATCATGTATGCTGATTTATTCTTGTTCAACCTGATTAGTTTTCGCTTTTTCCGCAAGCACCTGCGTAAGTTTTTGCTGTGCCTCTGTTTTTAGTTCAGCTATCGTACCATTGTCTACAATACTTTTAAAAGTGGCTTCCGCATTAAACAGGTCTTTTTGTTTGAAATATATATCACCCAGGAGCAGGTAACTTTTTGTTACCCAAAATTCATAGGATCCTGATTTTTTAATAACCTCAAAAGCAGATTTCTCGGCATCTGCCAGTTTATCCTGCTGGAATAATATTTCAGCGATACGGTACTGTGATTCTGCACCATACTCAGATTTACCAGTTGCAATAACTTGCTTATAAGCATTTATTGCCTGATCAGGTTCATTATTTAACTGATGATTTTTTGCTACTACCAGACTTGCCATCATTCTATCATCTGTGGCAATACCAGATGCTTTCAGCAATTCTTCCGCGTTAGGGGCTGCTTCCGCCCATTTCTGTGCTCTGAACTGGCAACGCAGTAATCCGCGCATGGCCTCCAGTTTATTTTCCTGCTGTGTGGCAATAGGTTTTAGTTGAGTGAAATATTTTTCAGCCTGTTCATAATCCTTCAATTCAAAATAATAAATGCGTGCAGCTTGCAAAACGCTTCTCTCCGCAAAAGTACTTACCCCCTTCCCTGCTACCGCAACATAAAATGGAAGTGCTTCTTTCAGGGCTTTTTCATTCACCAGTATTTCTGCCGTAAAATAATTGGCTTCAATCTGGTATCGTCCATCGGGGAATTTTGACAAATAATCTTTGTACCCATTTTTTGCGCCCACCATATCCTTCACATCGTATCGTAACATGGCCGACTTAAACGTTAAAGAATCTTCCTCGTTATAAGTAACTGGTCTGCCATTGGCTCGCATAAAGGCAGCAAATTCTCCGGGCTGCTGGCGCTCTACAAATAAATTTCGGATATACTCAATAGCTCCATCCGTTTCCTTTGCATTGGGATATGTTGATACAAGTGTTTTAAACTGCGTAAGTGATTCTTCGTTTTTATCAAGGTTAAAATAGGCGATACCGGCTTTCAGGTAAGCTTCTGGTTTTAAAGATGCGGCTTTATTTCCTTTGATGAGTTTATTCAATGGCACCAGGGCTGCCTCATAATTTTCATCCGCTATATAAGTATTGGCCATTTCGAGTGCAGCATCTGTCGTGAATGGAGAACTTGGGTACTTAATATCTATACTCTTTAATAAGGTAAGTTTTTCGGCATTCTGGTTCATCGCACCTGCGATAATTGCTTTTTGGAACAGTGCATAATCGGCGCCATTCATTTGCAAAGCCATAACCTGATCGTAAATTTTTAAGGCCTGACGATAATCCTTATTCATAAAATAACAATCGCCTGAACGCAGGTAAGCATCCTTTTCTATGGCTGTAGATGAGGATCCGATATTTTTCGCAATCAGCTCAAACTGCTCCTTTGCAGCAGGATAATTTTCCGTTTTCAACAAAGCATATCCAAGGTTATACCTGGCATTCAATGTATTCACTTCCCCATTCGAAACAGGGTTTTTAAGGTAATCAGTGAAGAATGCTATTGCAGACTCATTATTTCCATTACGGTATCCAATTTCACCTTTCCAGAAACGGGCCAATGATATAAGGGTATTATTATAAGGCACTTCCAGTAAGCGACTTAACAGTGGATCGGCCTGCGACAATTGCTGGTCATTGATGAGTTCTACCGAACGTCCATAAAGTAATCTGGGATATACTTTCATGGCGTTCTCACTGCGCACAGGTAAGCTTTCATACAATGCAAGCCCATCTTTGTAGTTGCTGGTATTAGCAAGCGTGCTCACCAGCAATTCTCTTGCTTCCTGTAGCATTGTAGAGGTAGGGTATGCTGCGGTAAAAGACTGAAACCCTTTTTGTGCTGCATCCATAAATCCTAACTCATAAGAAAGTTTGGCGTAATTGAAAGCTGATACTTCCTTTTGTAAAGCATTGCTGTTATTGGCCGCACAAAATTGAAATGCATTCCTTGCATTTGTTTTGTCGTTCGTTTTCAAATACGCATCGGCCAACAGGTACATACTATTTTGTGCCAGAGAATCTTCTCCCCCACCTAACTGTTTAAATCCATCGATAGATTTGGTCCAGTTCTTTGCTTCATAATAACAGTACGATAATTCATATAGATCCTCCCTTCTCACTTTTTGGTTACCTGCAACATATTTTTCGAGATATGGAAGCGCATTGGCATATTGTCTTTTTTCAAACCAGAGATGACCAACCAACTGTCTTAATTGAAGATCATAATATTGCCCCCCTTTTTTCAGCGCAGCTTCGCCATAGGATAATGCTTTGTCGCGCTCTCCATTGAAATAGTAAATTTCAGTAAGGTAAAAAGGTATGACGTTCTGGTAATCGGGAGATTGTTCTGCAATCTGGAAGCTTGTAATGGCTTCCCCATATTTTTTCTCATTAAATGCTATAAAGCCATAATAATAGTTCGCATCTACATAGTTGGGATCTTCTGGGATCTGGCGAATGGAATTAAACAGCGGTCTGGCTTTATCAAACTGCGCCATGGTAAAATATCCATAAGCCTGATGGAATTTCATGTCTGCAATTTCACGGTTGCTGAGGTTGGCAATATTGGTTTTTTCATAGCTGGCGACTGCTTCCTGCAACATTTTTCTTCGGTAATAATACTCCCCCAGATGAAAGTGCATCATTTGTACATGTGGTACATCGTATTCTTTCTCAACAAAATCAACTGCCATCGGCGCAGCGGTTGAATCGTTAATCTTTAAACCACAAAGTATATAGTAGTATTTCGATTCAAGCTGAACCGCCATTGGCAGGTTACTGTTTACCGCACCATTACTATATATTTTTTTGAATACAGGATATGCCAGACCATATTGGTCGTTTTGAAACAATTCCTTTGCCTGCTTGAATTCGGCATCAGGATCCTGCAACAATTGTGTTATCTGTGCCTTTGTGCCGCTATGCAATGCTAGTATGGCTACAGTGAGGCTTATGGATAGGAATCTGTTCATAGATTGCGACTGCTTAATGACAAAGATTTCTGTTTCTTTCTTAATGAAAAGCGAAAAACCTTATTTAAAGGTAGTATTAGCGTTTTGTAAGGAAAGGCTTAACAGGTATTTGTGGAAAAACAGATCAAGAGCGTAAGTTTGTCAACAAATCAGGATAACTATGTACACGCACAGCACTACGGTAAGGATAAGGTATGCAGAAACCGACCAGATGGATATCGTGTATTACGGCAACTATGCACAGTACTTTGAAGTAGGCAGGGCCGAGTCGATAAGGGAACTGGGATTTACCTATAAAAAAATGGAAGAGATGGGTATTCATATGCCCGTGGTGGCGATGGAAGCACGTTTTTTAAGGCCTGCGCATTACGACGACCTTATAACCATTAAGACAATCCTTAAGGAATTACCCACCGATCACAGCATCAGTTTTTACAATGAAGTATACAATGAGCAAAATAAATTGCTCACCACGGGAAAAGTAACCTTGTACTTTATTGACAGCAATACCGGCAAAAAAACACAAATGCCCGTTGCTTTATATGAAAAACTAAGCCCCTATTTTGCGGATCAAAGTCTGTTATAATCAGGGCGCCAGTGCTGAATGGCAGCTTTAATATCTTTACTGCCCAGCATTTCTTTTGAGGCCCTTTCAGCCAATGCAGGCAATTCCTCATCGGAAGCAAAACGCAGCGCAATAATTTGTCTTAATCGCAAATTACCGGGCAGTGGCTTTCCTGTTAGTATAAAATGACGGAATTGTTCTTCTGCCCTAATGGCCCTGTCTTGCGCTTTTAAGGCAAATGCCCGCACATACCAGTAGATAAACCCAAGCACAACACTGATCAAACAGATGAGTGATGCCGAATACAGGTTATCATCAGAAGCATCTGCCAGATTGATAAAAGCACCTATCAACAAACAAAGAAGGGCTGGCGCCACAAAAAAATGCCATACAGGTACATAGCGTGTATGGTTACTAAAGTTTTGTTCTTTCATAATATGTTATTTTAAAGTTCCCTGCGCAAACCTAGTGATCTCTCTTTCTCTGCGGTGGGGTTCCTCACGTCACCCTGACGAAGGAAGGGACCGCAGAGAACGAGAGAGTGCGGAGGTTACGCGGAGGTTATTTTAGTTCATCGAGTACAAGAAACATTTTCTTTACGATTTCACTGGCAGATCCGTCATAGTTATTTACAAGCATGGCAATGGTATAATTAATACCTTCCTTTGAAGTATGATAACCCGCAAAACCCTTTGATCCTCCGATTGTTCCACTCTTTAATTTCATTTTATTATATTCAGGAAAAGCATCCTGATAATATTTGAACCAGTCTTTTGTTCGTGCATATTGCAATACTTTAACCAATGCACTGGTAGTTACCCGGTTTTGTGGCGATAATCCACTTCCATCAATCATTCTAAGTGACGCAGGATCAATACCTTTCTCCTTCCAGAAATCTTTCATAATGGTAAGACCTTCATCAGTAGAACCGAAGCCTTTTTGCTGCCAGGCGATTGTTTTTACCAGACTTTCTCCATAAAGGTTTATGCTTTTTTTCATGAACCAATAAATCACACTATCTAAAGTTGGTGATTCCTGTGTGTGCAGGGCCGTCATCTTTGCGGTGCCCGATTTAACCCTAACGCCAGGCGTTTTACCTGCAGAAACAAGCTGGGCCGCCAAACTGTAAGCGAGTTGTTGTTGAGGATCGGTCATGGATCCTGAAATAGTAAACCTTTGCTGAGCCGGAGGAATTGTTCCCCTGATAAAAACCCTTTCATTGTAAGGCGCGGAAAATATATAGGCATTATCTCCACTCCCCTTTTTCCCTGCTTTCAATTCATTCGTAAAAAGCAGGTTGTATAATTTAGGAACGGTCTTAACAATATGAACAGCATCTCCCGTATTCAAACCTGATTTCAGTACTACATCATACTGGTTCTCCCTCCAATTGAGGCCATAAGCACCCGCCCCATAATAGTTCCCCATATCATCCCATGGCCATCCTCCCGGCACGGATGATGTCTCCCACTGATCGCTATGGGTGATAATATTTCCGGAAATTGATTTGATGCCTGCTTTTCCCAACAATACTTTCCACTCACGCAAAAGCAGGGTATCGCTGGTCTTACTGTATCGCCAGCTACCAAGAGTAGGATCCCCTGAACCTATGATATGCAGGTTTCCATTGAGTTTGCCATTGGTAATTGTTCCATCATAAGCCAACTGGGTTTTATAAGTAAATGCTTGTCCCAGTAAATCAAAAGAAGCCGCACTGGTGACTATTTTCTGGCAACTGGCTGGGGCCAGACCAGTATTTGCATTGTATTCATACACAACTGCTCCGGTCTCGCTGTTTATAACGGAAAAGCCAAGGGTTCCATAGCGCATCTGCGAATCGGCAAGCAACTGCTGAACCGCTTTTTCCAGCTTATCCTTAACAGATTGTCCATGTAAACCGGACATAAAAAAAATCAAACTAACACAACTGTAAACAAGTCTTCTCATAAATGCGTTTTACCTTGCATTAAAATTAAGCGCCTGTAAAGTATGGAAAAAGTTTTTGCCTCAATTATAACAATCGGCGACGAATTACTGATTGGTCAGGTTATTGATACCAACAGCGCCTGGATAGCACAGGCATTAAACAAGATTGGTGTTACCGTAAAACAGAGGGTTGCAGTTGGCGATGTTTGGGAAGATATATGGAATGCCCTGGACGAAGAAAGCAAAAAATCGAAGATCGTGTTGATTACCGGTGGCTTAGGTCCTACAGCAGACGATATCACCAAACCATTGCTTTGCGAATACTTTGGCGGGAAGATGGTAATAGATGAAGTTACCCTTGCGCATGTTACCTATCTTTTCGAAACTGTATTCAAAAGACCGATGATTGAAAGAAACAGAAAGCAGGCGGAAGTACCCGATATATGTACCGTATTGAAAAATGTCCGGGGAACTGCGCCGGGTATGTTGTTTGAGAAAGATGGTGTATTATTTTTTTCAATGCCGGGTGTCCCACACGAAATGAAATGGCTGATGGAAAATCAGGTGATCCCCGTCATTGAGAAAAAATTTACCAGAGGTGTTGTACAACACAAAACATTGCTAACTGCAGGAATTGGCGAATCATTTCTGGCAGAATTGATACAGGATATTGAGCATACATTACCTGCACATATTAAATTAGCTTACCTGCCTAATTACGGCATGGTAAGACTACGTTTAACTGGTTCTGGAACATCGGCCGAGGTATTAGAAAAGGAACTTGCATTTTACTTTAATCAACTCACCGAAAGAACCAAAGAATTCCTGGTTATTGATGAAGATCTTCCAATGGAACTGGTAGTAGGTAAATTATTAAAGGAGAGAAAACAAACCCTTGCTACTGCTGAAAGTTGTACCGGTGGTTATATTGCACACCAAATCACCAAACACAGTGGTGCTTCTGCCTATTATATTGGATCGGTAGTGAGTTACGACAACCGAATAAAAGAAAACCTGCTGAAAGTACCCACAGAAATATTGAATACCGTAGGGGCCGTTAGTGAAGAAACGGTACGGCAGATGGCTGAAAAAGTAAGGGAGATTATGCAAACAGATTATGCCATCGCAGTAAGTGGTATTATGGGACCAGATGGTGGGAGTCCAACTAAACCTGTAGGAACTGTTTGGATCGCCATAAGTTCTGCTGAAAAAACCATTGCCCAGTTGTTTCAATTTCGCTTCGACAGGGAAAGAAATATTGCACTTACAGCTACTAATGCCCTAAACCTGTTAAGACAATTGATAATTGAAAAGTCATAATTTCTTTCAAATAGCTTATATATTTGAATAAATTAATACATTAAATACATAAATCACTGGTAATTAAGTAGGTTGTGCATAAACACAGGCTAGTTTTTTCGGTTTTCGGCCCTGAATTGTTTATTTTCTCATTAATATTGCCCCCGAAAACAAACGGGTGTAAGTTTTAGATAGGATAAATTGTAAAAGAACCGGTTTTTTGATCATTTATATTAAACACTACGAATTGTATGGCTATTGCTGAACTGGTGATGCCCAAATTGGGCGAAAGTATTATGGAAGCGACCATCCTGAAATGGAATAAAAAAGTGGGCGACCATGTGAAGCAGGATGAGACTGTGTTGGATATTGCAACAGATAAGGTTGATAGTGAAGTACCTTCTACTGCAGAAGGTGTTATTACAGAAATATTATTCAATGTAAATGATGTAGTACCTATCGGTACGGTTATCGCCAGAATTAATACTGCTGGAGACAACGTTGCTGTTGTGGAAGAGCCAGCCCCTGTTGAAACGCCTAAACCTATTGAAGTACCAACACAGGTAGTAACCACTGCTCCCATTGCAGAACCAGTTGCAGAGCCTCCTGTTGCTGAAATACCTTATGTACCAGCTGAAGCGTCTGTACTGCTCGAAAAAGCAGCAACCAATCGTTTCTATTCCCCACTTGTACTGAATATAGCCAATAGCGAAGGCGTTAGCTTGAGCGAATTGGAAAGAATACCAGGTACTGGTACCGACGGAAGAGTAAGCAAAAAAGACATACTGGCTTATGTTGCGGATAAAAAATCAGGCAAAGTAGCGCCTGCTCCAACAACTGCCGCTCCGGTTCAGGCTGCACCAAGATTTGAATCTGCTGCTATAAAAGTAACTGAATCAAGTTCTGCTCCTATTGCCATTCAATCCGGCTCTGGCAAACTTAGTGACCCATCGGCTGTAGTTGTGAGTGGAAATACAGAAATTGTAGAGATGGATCGTATGCGTAAGCTGATTGCCAAGCACATGGTAGACAGCAAACATACCAGTCCGCATGTCACCAGTTTTGCAGAAGCAGATGTTACCAATATGGTTCAGTGGCGCGAGAAGGTAAAAGTAGAATTTGAGAAAAGAGAAGGCACCAAACTCACTTTCACACCGATGTTTGTGGAGTGCATTGCAAAAGTAATTGAGCGTTATCCCCTGATCAACTGTTCACTGGATGGTGATAAAATAATCATCAAGAAAGATATCAATATTGGTATGGCTACGGCCCTGCCATCCGGCAACCTTATTGTTCCTGTTATCAAAGGAGCCAATCAATTGAATATTGTTGGACTAAGCAAAGCGGTAAACGGACTTGCAGATGCGGCCCGTAATAACCGTCTCAAACCTGATGATACCAATGGGGGCACTTTTACACTTACTAATGTAGGTACTTTTGGAAGCCTGATGGGAACCCCGATTATTTCTCAACCACAGGTAGCCATTTTAGCAGTAGGTGCTATTAAGAAGCGTCCAATGGTTATTGAAACAAAAGAAGGCGATACCATTGGCATCAGACATATGATGTATCTCTCCTTAAGTTACGACCATCGTATTGTAGATGGAAGTATCGGAGCCAGCTTCCTTACAGATGTAGCAAAAGAATTTGAGAAATGGGATGCTGAAAGACAATGGTTTCAATATCTCTAATCAATTGTTGTTTTTGATGAACGGTTTTGCGGATACAGGCGGGTAATTAACTTGCATGCAATGAAAGTAGTAGCCAGCATATTACTCATGCTAACCGGCTTCTTTACAATAAGGCCATTGGTAATGATGTATCCTCAGACAACAGATTCCTGCGAATCTGTTAATGCCTGCAGGAAAGTGTGCGGTGAAAATAAATCCAACCAAAAAAACACTCCTGATAAGAACTGCGATACTACTACCAGATGTAATACCAGTTCCTGTTGTTTCGTTTATCAATATTTACCTGCAGAAGAAACCAACTGTAAAAATGGTTGGTCTGAATCACTCAAACAAATACCCCCTCACTATACTGAAAGGCCTGTTTCGGGCTATTTATCAGACTGCTGGCAGCCTCCCGAAGTTCTTTTTATTTGATATAAGCCAATCCATTTTATTAAACACATTAATTACCATCAAATGAAAAAAACAATGATGGCCCTGATCGCTTTTACCCTGATCAGCGGCATAACTATAGCTTCAGGCAACAACAACAATAAAAAAGAAACCAGCAAAGCATCTAAAGAAGTATGCGACAAAAAGGTTTGTAAGGATAAAAAAGATTGTAAAAAATCCTGCACACCTCCTGGTTGTACAAAAAAATGCTAATCATTTAGCATGATATAGGTGGCCCGCCAAAATTGGCGGGCCTTTTTTATTGGAAGACCGAAGGTCCGGAAGTCCGATAGACCGACGAGGCATAACTCCAATAAAACTTCTCTCGGTCTTCCGGACTTTCGGACTTCTCCCTAATTTTCACATCCTGTTAATAAACAAATGCTGTTTTTGTTTTCAACTCTTTGTAAATTATGGAAACAAAACGGATCAGTATGAAGACCTTATCACAAACTTGGTTTGCAGATGGCTATATTGATTTTGAATTGAAGAAGTATACCCTTCTCGCCTATCTTCAGGAAATCAACCATCACTTTTGCCAGAACAAATTATACCCACAACTGGCAGACCTCATTTTCCATTATAATAACCTGGTTGCTTTTAAAGAAAATAAACAATACCTGCAGGAGCAATTCCCCAAACGTTTAACCGGCATACAAATTGAAAAATTGCAACTCCTTTATGAATCAATGGTGGAAGATGACGAGTTGATGCAGGAACTGGAGGAAATAATTCAGTATGCTTCCCTTAACATGAAACAAGCCATCAGTAGTGGTACAGAAATTTATGAGTTTGTAGAAAACAAATTAACCATAGAACCGATCGGTCTGGTACCACTGGACCATAATGAAGGCTATTTCCTGCTGTGCGAGGGCACCTGCAAAAACACCTGGGTTTATCAGTACCGTTTAAGCATATTTGAAAAACACGACGAGAAATACCGGAGCATAAAAACCGAATTCGTAGATGTATGGCAAAGGAACATCGTAAACTCCTACCAAAACATCAAAGCCGAATTAATACGCAATCGCTCCGACCTACCCAACCCAGCAGTATACGCAGTTGAAACACCATTAAGTATACCACTCGAAGAAACATTGCTACCCATTGTAAAGAGAAGCCTCGTCCGGTACATAAGCACGATTTCTGATGTCTGATGGCGGATCGCTGATGTCGGATGTCAGATGGCAGATGTCAGATGTCGGATTTGATTTAATAAGAAAGCTGAACCCAATTAAGTTGTTCAGCTTTTCTTATTGAATATATAAAATCTTAAATCCGACATCCGACATCAGACATCAGACATAAATCTGACATCTGCCATCAGACATCAGCCATAAATCTGCCATCTGACATCTGCCATCTGACATATCATTAGTATCCGAGCCCCATGTCTTTCCCTTTCATAGTTGCAGGTACTCCTTCTGTGATCCATTTAGCGGGTTTGTCGCCTTTCAGGAGGTAGTCGAAGAACTGTTGTTCACGGATTTGTATGTCTTTTCTGTTTTTGCGTTCTACCAGGTTATGCGCCTCATTGTTGTAGTTCAACATCCATACTTTTTTGCCTAGTCTGCGCATAGCAGTATAATATTCTATGCCCTGATACCAGGGTACAGCATCATCTGCATCGTTTGCCATAATTACCAGAGGTGTTTTCACTTTAGGCAACTGGAACAGTGCAGAGTTTTCGATGTATAAATTGGGTTTTTCCCATAAGGTAGCACCAATACGACTTTGTGTTTTTTCATACTGGAACTGTCTATTCATTCCCGAACCCCAACGAATACCGCCATAAGCGCTTGTCATGTTAACCACAGGAGCACCGGCCCATGCAGCAGCGTATAAATTGGTTCTTGTTATCAGATAAGCTATCTGATACCCTCCCCAGCTTTGTCCCTGCAAACCTAATTTAGTACTATCAACATATCCCTGTTTTACGACAGCTCTTGTTCCGCTTAAGATATAGTCATAAGCACCCTGGCCCGGATAACCTTTCTTATACCAGATATCCGGAACGAATACGACATATCCCCTGCTTACAAAAAAGGAGATATTCAATCTGGAAGGCGTTGGAGACGGAGCATTATATCCATATAAACCCTGACTGCTTCTCTCATAGAAATATACAATCATGGGATATTTTTTCTTTGGATCAAAGTCTTCCGGTTTATAAACAATACCTTCTGCTTCCTTACCAGTGTATGCTTTCCATTTAAACAACTCTGCAGTTCCCCAATTATAATTTGCCTGTTGAGGATTGGTATTTGATAATTGTTTTGCAGGTCCTTCGAATGACTGTACAAAAAGATTCGGCGACTGCTGGTAAGTTTCTTTTGTGTAGGCAACTACATTGGCATCTTTTGCTTTTTGCACTGCCGGGCTCACACTAACTTTTTCTTTAAATACCAGGCTAACTGTTTTATTGAAAAGATTAAGTGTTGCAAGTCCTGCGCTTTTATCGCGTTCGTCGAACATGCGTAAAAGCAGGGTTTGTCCGTGTTTAATAAAACGCTCTTCGCGATCGGTATTAATATAACGGAAGCTTACTTTATCCTTGCGGCCCGTTGTTAAACAAACTGATGCAGCTTTTCCTTCAGGATCTACCTGCCAGATATCATAACGGTCGTAGATATAAACATATTGATCATCTGCATGCCATTTTACAATACCATAAGGATTAGGATCATCCGGCACATCATTCTCTTCGTCAACTAAAGATGTTTTAATATCTTTTGCCACCTGATATAACTGTTGTGTTACATTGTTATAGACAAAATACTGTTGCTTTATTTCATCAAAGAACATCAGGTATTTACCAGTATAAGATGGTTGAAGATTGCCACCTTTTAAATCTTTCCTGATTATACTTGCCTCGCCTGTAAGCGGGTTTACTTTAAACACATCATTTAAAGTAAATCCTTGCCATTGGGTAGCAACGCGTTTACCAAAATCAGATACAGCATAAAAAACAGACCCATCACCTTCTTCGGTAGGAACAATGGTTCTAAGTTTTTCATTCCCTAATTGTACCACTTCATTTTTCGACATATCAAAAAAGGCCGTATAACTTCTACGCAGTTCATTATTCAGATTACGCAACTGCATAGGTTGTATATAATCATCGTTATAATGCCAGATATCTACATTTACCCTGTCGATTTCAGGTACGGTAGTATCTTTCACTGGCCATATCGGTAAAGTACCCAGAAATAACCTGTTGCCCGATTTACTAAAAGTAATACTACCAGGGTTGTCGCTGATAGTCCAATCAGCAGGTACACCCTTGGTTGTTTTATCGGCCAATAAACGGGCACTATCCATCCCGTCTTTATAGTAATATAATTTAAAGAATTTCTGTAAAGCTTTACTGCTACTGTCTCTTTCTGCTACAAATGCAACCTGTGTTCCTGCTTCATCCATACGATAGCTTTTGGCTTCGTTGAATTTTTTGAAGATAGTCGTTGTTGTATTGCTTTTAAGGTTCAGCTTAACAACACTTGCTGCTACTGATTCGTCATTATTTTTCCTGGTTGTTTCAATTAATAAAACATCGCCTGTTTTATTAAAGAAATAATCTTTCACCAATGTAAACCTGCGTTCTTCCCCTGTAGATAAATTTCGAAGTACCAGCTCTGTGCCTTCTTCTACCGGCTCTGCGGGTGGGCGCACTGCTGGCCTTGTTCCTCTTGCCGGCTGTAGCACTGCCAATCCGTTTGTTTTAGCCAGATTGGCCTTATTGCGAATACTATCAGCCACACGCATAAGGCTATCAGCCATTGTAAGAAGATTATTGATTCTGGTAAGTGAATCTGGGGTTCGTGGACGATTGGTTTCTGGCAAGGCTTTATCTAGCAGGTAGGCAAGCCAGGTACCAGACTCATCAGGCACTTTGTAGCTTTTAATTCTGGGTATTTTCTGCACATTGGTTTTACCAAGTTCCACTATAGCCAGACTATCTTTTGGCATATCATCCGGACGCCTTCTTTTTATTCTGGCATCTCTGGTATCCTTGTAAAAGGGTTTAATGCGACATATTGCATAGCGATTATCTTCAGTGATACTTACACTATAGCCCCGGGGTATCACAACTTTATAATCGCCGGCAACGGACTGAATATAAAGTACACCATCCCCTTCCTGGGGGTTTACAGCATAAGCGAGGTATTTTCCATCATTACTGATGGCTCTTTCGCCCAAAGCCTCCCATCCGTCATAAACAGTATGATCCAATGGCTTTTTCTGAGCAAGTACTTGTAAAGCCGGCAATAAAAGCATAGCCAGCAGTAGTTTTTTCATAGCAGTAGTTTTTATATCTTCCGAAGATAACTAAACCATTGATTACCAGATTAGGCATTCCCAGGAAAATGACCAGTGGGTGAATAACACAGATAACCCATTGTATGGCTATTTTTGTATAAATTATCTAATATGAAAAAACAGGCATTTACTGTATTAGCAACCCTTTTTAGCAGCTTATTGCTGGCCCAGGGACCAAAACTTGAGCTCATCTGGACCACCGATACTACCCTAAAAGTGCCTGAATCAGTTTTATTAGATGAGGGTAATAAGCTACTATATGTATCATGCATAGATGGGCAGTCGGGAGATAAAGATGGCAAAGGTTCTATTGCCAAAGTTGCATTAGATGGTAAAATCATTAATCCCAATTGGGTTGATGGATTGAACGCTCCAAAGGGAATGGGAATATACAAAGGCAAGCTTTATGTAGCTGATTTAACGGAAGTAGTGGTAATTGATATCAAAAAAGGAACAATAATTGAAAAAATCCCTGTTCCGGAATCCGTATTCCTCAATGATATAAGTATTGATGCAAAAGGAACCGTTTATGTAACTGATTCCAGAACATTCAAACTGCATAAAATCGAAAAGGGCACCGTATTCCTGCTAATCGACAAATTACAGGGACCTAACGGTTTGTTGGCCGTAAAAGATGGGTTATTTATTTTGGATAAAGGAAGTTTATTGAAGTTAAGTGCCAGTGGACAACTATCAAAAATAGCAGATGGTATGGATCCTAGTACAGATGGTATTGAAATGGTAAAACCCAGGGAATTTATCGTAAGCTGCTGGAGTGGGGTCATATATTATGTACACGACAATGGTCAGAAAACGATATTGCTCGATAGCAGAAATGAAAAAATAAATACGGCTGATATCGGTTATGATGTAAAAAATAAAATTGTTTATGTGCCAACATTTTTTAAAAATTCGGTCATGGCGTACCAGATAAATAATAATTAAGGCCATTTTAATCTTTTGTGCGATATTGTTATCCCTAAAAGACTGAAATTTCAATTTGGTGAACACTCCCCGCTTGTCACCAATTTAGCAGATAATTGCATTTATTGTAAATGAATAATAGCGTCCATAGTATTCAGGAACTTATTGGAATAATGCAACATTCCGGTTTATTTCCCTTCATGGTTGTAAATGAAGCTGGCTATTATATTTATATCAATGAAAAATTTGCAGCATTAGCAGGATGGGAACTAAATAACCTACCAAACTCAAAAGCCGATGAACATATCCATTATGCAGACAAAGAACTGTTTAGGCAAGCATGTGCAGACAGTCTGAATCATCCGGGACAAAAATCTACCGTATCGGTTCGGTATATTTTTGATGATAAAACCTATACCATACAATGGGAACTATCCGGATCTTTCGTGGGTCATGAAAAGTCAATAGTTGGTTTTGGTCTTTTGTTATCAGGAGAACCGCTCGAAGAATTTGCTGCCACCCGATATGCAGAGCAATTTAATGAGTACCTGGATGGTGTACAAGATGGTTTTTTCGCCCTTAACCGCAATTGGGTTTTCACCAGAATAAACCGATTTTTTGAGAAGGTTACCGGTATGAAAAGAGAAGAAATGATCGGTAAAAATTTCTGGGATATTTTTCCTGATTCTCCTGATCAACCTTATGCCAATGCAATGCGTAAGGCTTTCGATGAAAACCAAACCATCACTTTTGAACAACCCTGGCCGCCAGCCTATCATTTCGCGGTTTCTGCAAGTCCATCTAAGGAAGGTATCATTTGCTACTTCATTGATATTTCACTTCAGAAAAAACAACAACTAGAACTATTGGCCAACGAAATAAAACTCAAAGCCATACTGGATAGTACCACAGATATTAATATCATGATCAGTCCGGATATGCGCATCATGAATTTTAACCGAACGGCTGATCAACTTGCTGAAACCTACTTTAATACCAATCTTAAGTTCGATGCCGATTTTATGGATTATGTGATGCCTGAACTCAGGGATTCATTTAAAGAGCATTTTAGAGCCGCATTATCAGGTGAACAACTCACCTCAGAGCGACCTGTAGTAATACCAAATGGTGATGCGATTTGGTTTAAGTTTTTATATTATCCGGTTTACAATGATACCGGCGATATGATGGGCGTAGCCATGAATATTACCAATATTGATGCGAAGAAAAAGGCTGAAATGAAACTACTGCAGCAATACGATAAAATGCGCGAAATAGCCTACCTCCAATCGCATGAAGCCAGGGCGCCACTTAGTAATATTCTCGGACTGATTAATGTATTGATGTTGTATACAGACAAAACCAATGATCCCGAAATTTTACTTGTTCTTGATCATCTGAATGAAAGTGCAGAAAGGTTGGATAAAGTGATCCAGCAAATTGTTTACAACACCAGACATGAATAACTCGTTAGGTTTTTTGTTGTTTATGCTTTCTGATTACCCTGATCATTTGTAATACAACCGAAAGAATAATCAGGGATACCCCAATGTAAAAGCTATCGCCCAGATACTTTTGTTCTCCAAATAAAACGAATGCCAGTATTACACCATAAACTGGTTCCAAATTCAGGCTTAGATTCTGTGTAAACGCAGACACTTTTTTCAATGCCTGAAGCATCAAATCCATGGCCAGCACAGTACAAAGCCAGCCTAACATCAGTAACCAGAGCCAGTCTGTTAATGTAGGCAGTATAGATGCTACGGGATAATAATGCAGGTACAAAGGCATCAATAAGGTTAACAGCAATAAGCCTCCACTAAGTTCATATACCATCATAACCCTTGGCTCAACTTTATTTACCTGTCTCTTATTGAGTACGGTAAATAAAGCTGCAAGTATGGCCGAAATAATGCCAGCGATAATACCTTCCCGATAATGCTGATGAAATTGAAAAATCAATAGAATTCCCAATAAGCTTAATAATCCCAAACCAATATCCCAAAAATTGATTTTTTTATGGTTGAATACAGGTTCCAATAGAGCAGTGAATAAACCCGTTGAAGCAAAACATACCAGACCGATAGAAACATTGGCCATTTTTATGCTGCCATAAAAAAACACCCAATGCAAGGCTATCAGTGTGCCGATGCCGAGCAATTTCCAAACCATTGAGGCTGGAATACGCTGAAACTGTTTTTTAACCTGTAGTAAAAAAAGCAGGCTAACAACCGTAATCATGATTCTGTACCAAACCAGTAATCCTTCATTGAGTTGAATAAGTTCCCCAAGCACTCCTGTAAAACCGGCTAAAAAAACGGAAATATGTAGTTTAATCAGGGCATCTCTCATGCAGTACTGGTGGGATTATATGCTGAAAGTAGGAAAAAGGTATGGCTGAAAAAAACTTATTCTGCACTATTGGCCACTCGCTTACGGTAGTTCCTGAATAAGCTATGCCATTGTATTTTCAGTACCCCGAGAACTCCTTCTTTAATGATTCCCTTGCTCATTTTGCTGACACCAATTTTCCGGTCAACAAAAGTGATGGGCACTTCCTTTATGCGGAAACCAAGTTTCCATGCCACAAATTTCATTTCAATCTGGAATGCATAACCGACAAATTCAATTTCATCAAGATTAATTGCTTCCAGTACCTGTCTTTTATAACAAACAAAGCCTGCCGTTGGGTCATTTACCGGCATCCATGTGAGTAAGCGTGTATATAAAGCACCTCCCCGAGAATAAAGTTGACGATCCCAAGGCCAGTTTTCTGTCTTACCACCGGGAACATAACGGCTACCAACTGCAATATCAGCACCCCCATTTTTACAGGCATCGTATAAACGCTCCAGGTCTTTGGGATTATGGGAGAAATCGGCATCCATTTCAAAAATGAAATGATACCCTTTTTGAATACCCCATTTAAAGCCATGAATATATGCGGTGCCTAAACCAAGTTTACCTTTTCTTTCTTCGAGAAATAATTGATGCTGGTTTTGTACCATCAACGACTTCACAATATCCGCCGTACCATCTGGTGAGCCATCATCTATTACAAGCACATGATACCCTGCCTGCAAATCAAATACAGCCGCAATAATAGCAGCGATATTGTCTTTTTCATTATAGGTTGGTATGATAACTAACTTTTCCAAGGCAGTACAGGTTGCTACGCTAAAATACAACACAGAATGATTGTACGCATTATCATCAGCAGAAATGCGGTAAATACTTTGTAAATACTACAGACTTATCCTTTTTTTAACAAGGTTCTGTTCAGTATCTCAGTGAGTTTTTGTTTGGTATTCATGGGAAAATCACCTTTCATCATCCAATCGTAGTATTGAGGTTCTTCTTTTAAAACCTGTACCACTGGCTTTCCCTTGTGTTTTCCAAAATTGAATACTTCTACTCCTTTCTCTTTTACAAAGCGGCGGGCAAAGTCAACAATATCATCTTCACCGGTAAATTTCACAATACTTTCAACCGTATTTCCAATTTGAGGGTATTTCTCTACCTGAGCTTCCAGCACTTCCCAGGTTGCAGTTGCATCGGCTTCTGCACTATGTGCTCCTTCGAGGGTTTTCTGGCAATAAAATTTATAGGCAGCACTCAGGGTGCGTTGTTCCATCATATGAAATACTTTCTGCACATCCACCAATTTTCTTCCATCTACAGAAAAATCGATTCCAACCCTTAAAAACTCTTCAATAAGCATGGGTATATCAAAGCGATTACTATTATAGCCTCCTATATCGCACAATTCAATAAACTGTTTAATTTCATTTGCCACCTGTTTAAAACTGGGAGCATCTTTAACCATTTCATCCGTAATGCCATGCACATCACTCGAGGATTGAGGAATGGGCATGAGTGGATTAATCAACTTTCTTTTTACCTGCCTGCTTCCATCAGGATTGATTTTTACAATAGCTATCTCAACAATACGATCGATACTGATATTAACCCCTGTTGTCTCGAGATCAATAAATGCGATTGGGCGGGTAAGTTGCAATTTCATCTTGCGAAGTAAATACTTTAATTGTTAATTCCTGAGATTTTGGTGATGTTCCATCAGTTCTTTTGTTAAAGCAGGAATATCTAATCCGTCGTAGTTACCACTGCTCATTAATAAAAGATTCGAATGGTGATAATTTCTTGTATGTAACCATTCATCCAAAGCCTTACTATCGGTAAGTACAATCAGTTCTTTTTTATTAAAACCATTCTTTACTGCGTCGGCAGATAAATCCGGAAGTTTCTTCAATTCAAGGGCATGCTTCGAATAAAAAACCACTGCTTCATCGGCCTGCTCCAGTGCGCCATTATATTCCTTCATAAAGGCTTCATTTAAACTACTATAGGTATGCAGCTCAAGTACACCAATTAGTTTTCTTTCCGGGAACTGATGCTTAACTGCATCTATCGTTGCTTTTACTTTACTGGGAGCATGTGCAAAATCGCGATACATAGCACAATCACTCGCATTTGCCAGTAATTCCAACCTTTTGGCCGCACCAGTAAAACTGCCGATTGCAGGAACGAATGCTTCAGCCGATATACCCAATGCTTTACAGGCATAATAGGCTGCATAAAGATTCATCAGATTATGATTGCCAAATACTTTTAATGATCCGCTTACCCCTTCAATAGAAACTGTTGTATTACCGTTGATGATTTCATGCGCAGGAATCTGATAAGGCTGGTAGCTTATATCTGTTCTCGGATTGGTCGTAACCAACTCTTTTAATACAGCATCAGATTCATTATAGATGAGCAAACCTCCTTTTTCAATTTTATTAATAAAAATGGTGAATTGCTCCAGGTAGAAATCGAATGTTGGAAACACATTGATATGATCCCAGGCAATCCCAGTTAATATCGCAATATGTGGATATAAGAAATGAAATTTGGGTTTTCTTTCAATGGCACTTGCTGGGTATTCGTCGCCCTCACAAACAATGACAGGGGCATCAGTAATATTTACGGATTGATCAAATCCTTCTACCCTGGCACCAACCAGGTAATCAAATGATTGATGCAATGATTTAAGCACATGCATGATCATACTGGTAGTGGTGGTCTTTCCATGACTACCTCCTACCACCACCCGCTTTTTATCCCTGCTCTCATGGAAGATATACTCTGGGAAAGAATATATTTTGAGTCCAAGTGCAATGGCTTTTTGCAATTCCGGATTATCCTGTTTAGCATGCATACCCAGGATTACAGCATCCAATTCAGGAACAATCATAGAAGGCTGCCAGCCTATTTCAGCAGGCAATAAACCCTCCTTTTGGAGATTGGTTCTGGCTGGTTCAAATATTTCATCGTCTGTACCAGTAACCCGATATCCTTTTTTGTGCAATGCAATGGCTAATTGGTGCATTACGCTTCCGCCAATAGAAATAAAGTGAACCCTCATAATAATTAATTGATTACAATCGTTTTATGCATATTAACTTATCGAAAACGGGGCCTTAGGCAACATTCTGATATAATTCGTATCTTTATATAGCGAAAATACTGTCAAAACGCCCATTTAAACAATTCACATGAAAAAGATAACCGTTTTATTGTTACTGGTTTTATTCAGTTCCGCATTGGTTAGCTCTTGTACTTCTTCTAAAAGCAGAGGTTGCCCAACTACCAACCCACGTTATTTTAAGCCCTGATAACTAAACAGGATTGAATGATGATTTGTTTAATGTAGGATTGTTTCGCAAAAGATGAATTGGATTACACTCAGCTCCCAAGAGCAAATAGCCGCAATTAAAGCCGCTTCTTACCAGCAACCCCAGGTTATATTCAAACACAGTACCCGCTGCAGCATCAGTTCAATGGTGTTAAACAGATTGGGAAGAAGTGATACACCCGAAAAAATTGATTTCTACCTACTCGATTTGCTTTCGCACCGTGACATTTCCAACCAAATTGCCAGCACATTCGATGTATACCACGAATCACCACAGGTATTACTCATCAAAAATGGAGAATGCATCTACGACGAAAGCCACCAGGGGATTCAAATGGATGAAATAATAGAGCAGGCCGCAACATAGTCTTCCCATGGACTATGGTCTATGGACCATGGACCATAGTCCATAGACCATGGGTAAGCCAAATCCTTACTTTCAGTATATTGCTTCAAATTGAGCTTATGACCATCACTGTATTTGGTGCAACCGGACAGGTAGGCAAATATGTTGTAGCGCAGTCCCTCGCAATGGGGTATTCGGTTCGGGCTTTTGGCCGTTCAATTGAGTCTTTGATAGACAAAGACAATAACAATGAAAAGCTAACCGCCATTAAGGGATATATTTTTGACGAGTCGGATGTTTTTGGCGCTATCGAAGGCAGTGATGCCGTAATTTCTGTACTTGGTGGAGCATTCGACGGGAAAGATCATACCAGGAGCCTGGGAATGAAAAATATCGTCGCCCAAATGGAAAAAGCGGGACTGTCAAGAATCGTTGCATTGGGTGGAATGGGCATTTTAAATGCAGCTGAATCAGAAGATGGTTTATTGATTGATCAACCCGATTATCCGGAGCAATATAAACCTGTTGGCTTAGAACACCTCGCTGCTTTTCGCAGTCTTGAAGCAAGTAAACTTCAATGGACATTCATTTGTTCTCCGGACATTTTAAATGTACCTGGGAACAAACAATATATTACTTCAGCAAATTTCGCCCCCCAACCCAATCATTATCAAATCGCCGCCGGAGACCTTGCAGATTGTATGCTACAATGCATTCAACAAAACCAGTATATAGGGCAAAGAGTGGGAATCAGCAGACTATAGCAGAAAGCAGATTTCTGATCGCTGATCGCTGATCTCTGATTTATGAATTTTGAATTTTGAATTTTGAATTTGAAAACCTACCCACTATTCACCACTCACCTCTCTTTTCATCACCCAGTCATTCTGGATATCATTGCCGAGGATGAATTTTTGGGTTGAGAATTTTCGAAAGCCAAATGACTCATAGAATTTAATGGCTCTTGTATTTTTTTCAAATACGCCAAGCCAAACTATTTTTCCATTCATAGCTGCGGCCATTTTCAGGGCAAACTGCATCATGGCTTTTCCGACGCCTTTTCCAATGCTGTTTTTACGTGCATAGAAGCGACTCAATTCAATGGCAGGAAGCGATGGTGGTAAATCTGCGTGTGAGTCGTGCTTTAATTTAAAATACCCTACAGGTAAATCACCATCATAAGCAAGGAAGAACTTATTTTCTTCATCATACACTTCTGCTTCCAGCTTTGAAATGGAAAACTGTTCTTCCATAAACATTTCCATATCTGCCGCACTATTATCTGCTGCAAATGTGTCGAAGAAAGTCTCACGACTTATAGCGGCTATAAGTCCGGCATCCTTTTCGTCTGCTTTGCGTATGGTAATATTCATAATGGTTTATGCGCAATTTTCTATAACCATTGCGCTGGCTCCACCACCTCCGTTACAAATACCGGCTGCTCCGATTTTGCCACCTTTCTGTTTCAGTACATGAACAAGTGTAACAATGATTCTTGCTCCACTGCAACCAAGTGGATGTCCTAAAGACACCGCACCGCCATGTACATTTACTTTGGCGGCATCTAGGTTCATTTTTTGGATATTGGCTATCCCCACAACAGAGAAGGCTTCATTCAATTCAACAAAATCAATATCGTTCATGGTAAGTCCAGCCTTGTCCACCGCTTTTGGCAAAGCGAGCGAAGGAGTTGTAGTAAACCATTCCGGTGCCTGCTCTGCATCCGCATAACTTCGAATAACAGCAAGAGGTTTAATGCCCATTGCATCTGCTTTTTCCTTACTCATTAATACCACTGCTGCTGCCCCATCGTTCATGGTTGAGGCATTTGCCGCAGTAACGGTACCGTCTTTTATAAAAGCAGGTTTTAATTCAGGTATCTTATCGAATTTTACATTAAAAGCGTCTTCATCTTTATTAAACAATATCGGATCACCTTTTCTCTGGGGAATAGATACCGGCACTACTTCTGCTTCAAAAGAACCATTGTTCCAGGCTGCCTGACTTCTGGTATAACTTTCAATAGCAAATGCATCTTGCGCCTCTCGTGAGATATTACATTCCTTGGCACATAATTCAGCAGCATTACCCATGGCATAGTTATGATACACGTCTGTAAGTCCGTCTTTTGCCAATCCATCTATCATTTGAACATTACCATATTTATTTCCCCAACGAAGGTTGCCAGAGTAAAATGGCACATTACTCATACTCTCCATTCCTCCAGCCACTACAATATCGGCATCCCCTAATAAAATAGCCTGTGCACCCTGGGATATGGCTTTCATTCCACTTGCACAAACCTTATTCACCGTAGTACATATCACTGAATCAGGCAAGCCAGCAAACTTAGCGGCTTGTCTGGCGGGCGCCTGACCTGTATTGGCCTGTATTACGCAACCCATTAAAACTTCCTGTACATCGGCAGACTGAATACCCGCTCTCTCCACAGCGGCCTTTATAACGATAGCACCAAGTTGCGGGGCCGTAAAATCTTTTAAACTACCACCAAATGAACCGATAGGCGTACGAACAGCGGAAACGATGTAGACAGTTTTTGTTGCCATTTTATAATTTTGAAATGCAAAGATAAAGCAATCATACTAACAATCGTTAGCATCGTTAAGATTTCATTCCTTCCTTTACCAACTATTCAATACAACTTATCTTAGCCAAAATATCATGGTATGTATAAGGGCCTGTTTAACAGTTTATTGGTTCTATCTACTGGCATACTCCTTGCCAGTTTCATGATTCCTACCATTGATTGTGCCCAACTGAAAAAAGGAATATTTCATAGTTATAGTAAGCGAACTGGTGCACACATTATTATTACCAGAATGAATGGGGTGCAGCAAGACATTAACACAAGCACCCATGATACTACCTATTGGAAATTAGACTGGCTCAGTGATTGTCGCTTTGTAGCTACCTACCTCACAGGATCAGGGCCAAAAACCGCAGAAGAGAAAACTTTTTACCAAAGCAGTTTCCTTTATTTTGAAGTGAAGGAAATTGCCGACAACTATTATGTAGGTACTACTACTGTTAAAGCACCCAATGGCAATAGCTCCTCCACAGATACCACCTGGTTTACCGAAAGGCTTAAATATTAGTTTATTTCTAATATTTTGGCATAAAATTTGAAGCTTTACCAGAAACCCGGATTATGCCCTTGCGAAGAAAAGTATTACCACTGGCATTTTTTCTATTCTCCTTTACCCAAACTATTTCAGCACAGTCTGGCGATAATACATTTGTAGATAATTATAAAACTTTCAGAGAGATCACCGATTCATTAAAGAGCTATGCTTTATACATGGTTCCTTATGGATCATCAAAAAAAATAAGGCTTACTGGTACCTACCAAAATAGATTGTCAAAAGTGTATCACTTTTTAAAACGCAATAAAGAGATAGACTTCAAAAACCCCGACTTTATCATCGGCATACTTATTGACGAACAGAAAATAGATGAACCTGAAATATTACCAGATGGCAAGTTTGGGAATTACGATAAGTACATTATAAAAGTCACCTACCACTATAAGGTCAACTTTCTGATTCATACCAAAGAAAGAAAAGAATTGCGCTTTAATCTTGGCGACGATATTGTGCATGAAAAAACAATGGTGGCCAATACGCCCTTTAACGAAATAAGGGATTCAATAAGTAGAAATGGTTATTCACTAAGACCGCAACCTCAACCCATAACTGTTGCACAATCACAAACGCCTATGTATGCCCATCTGCATATGCAGGAAGAAGACTATAAAACCTTATTATCTAAACTACTTGATAAGTTTATCAATTATTATGTTGATAGAGTAGACAACTAATAAAAATGTCTGTATGAAAAACAAATACCTGATACTTCTTTCTTTCATTTGTTTGTTTAATCTGCAAACAAATGCCCAGGATGATTCAAGCTTTGCACAGATTTACCGGACTTTAAGGGAAATAACTGACCCACTAAAGACTTATAGTCTTTATATTGTTCCATTCGAGTCAACAGATAAGCTCAAATTAGGCCCGCTTCATCAAAGAAAACTTTTTGAAGTATTTCATTTCCTGAAAAAAGGTAAAACCTTAAGTTTTGAAGACCCTGATTTTATTATTGGCTTTCTGGTCGACAGCCAGCGTTTACATACACCGAATGGAGGCGTTGCTTCAACAAGTAGTTCCGGTGGCTCTTTGGGCAGACTCAAGTTTTCCCAGGCCACACATGAGTTTCATTTTACTGTTTTAATTCATACCCGAAAAAATCAACAGCTTTCGTTTAAACTAGGAAGCACAGTTTATATAACGAAACGAAAAACAGATATGCCTTCTTATGGCTTCAACAATCGTGTAGTTGATTCAATTACAAAAAACAGGAGACCAGAAAACAGAGGATACTTATTATCGAGCGGAACAACATCACAATCAAATGCATTCCTTGACAGCGATTTACTGCCTAATGTAGATGATTATAAAACCCAACTCCTTAAAGTATTACAGCAGTATAAAAACAAATATGTAGACAGGGTGTACAACTAATTGGTAGACATGTCTACCAATTTAATTCCTGTTTGGGTAAATTCTATCCTTTTTTGTTTATACAAATTGCCGGTTGTCATTTTGAAAGTCTTCTTACTCATACCGAAGAAGTCGTAGATTTCTTCCGGAGCAGATTTATCATGGTAAGGCAGGTATCCGTTGTTCTCCTCAAGTAACCGGATAATTTTTCCGGCCTCGTCTTCCACTTTCTGAAAGCCGGGCTTACCAAGTACCACATCTATTTTATTCCCGGGTAATATCTTTTTTACAAAACCTTTTAGTTTATCTCCAATTTGAACATCCCCGAATATTTCATTCTGGTGTATAATACCGGTATGCAGGTTATTGATGATTACAACAAAACCGAGTTCAGATTTTCTATAGACCAACAGATCCACCTGATCCATTTCTTTTACTGTTAGCTGGTCATTACTCAACGACTGCTCCAACTTTTCAGTGGCTGCAACCCTTCCGGTCATTTCGTCTATATAGAGCTTCACCAGGTATTCCCCTCCCTCACGCATGCCCCCTAATTGTTTGGATGCAGGCACGAAAAGATCTTTCATTAATCCCCAATCCAAAAAAGCCCCCTGCCTGGTTACTGCTACAGCTTTCATTTTGACCACTTCTCCCACGCAAGCTTTGGCTTTCTGGGTGGTGGCAATCAACCGATTGTCAGAATCGTGATACACGAATACAGTGATCTCATCTCCAGGTTTAAGTCCTTTTGGCGCAAAGCGGGTCGGCAATAAAATACCATCTCCCCCATCTTCAAGGTAAAATCCAAAATCAACTTTACGGGATACTTTTAACGTATTATAATTACCCACCTGAACCTGCTCCATAGTACAATTTATCCTGCAAAAATAGGTTAGTTTGTCTGATAAGGACAGATTTATACATATGGGCTGGATTTATTGCTATCAGTGGGGGATTGAGCTGCAAGCTGCAAGCTTCAAGCTGCAGGCTGCACGCGAAGGATAGGAACGCAGATTTTCATGATTTATCATGATGGATCTTGAAAATTCGTGTTCTAAAATAGCAGAAATCCTAAATGGAGCACCAATCAAGGCTAACAGCTAATGGCCAAAAGCTAACAGCCAAATTTAACCTATCTGGACGCTATTTAAAGTCTTTCCACTAGTGTTAGCAACTTTAAGGTTTTTGCTTCAGCAGCTTTGAATATTTTGCGGGTGATGAAGCGGATAAAACCATTAATTTATACACTGATTTTACTTTTTAGTTTACAAAAGTCCTCAAATGCACAACAGGTAAATGGACATTGGTATGGCGTAGGAAAAGTAATGGTTGCTGGGGAACATAGTGCCTATATGGCTGAGCTTATACTGAAGCAAAAGGGCAAGATAGTTTCCGGAGAATTACAATACTATTTCCGCGACAGCTTATTTAAAGTAAAGGTTAATGGTTTGTATAACAATAATAGCAGACTATTGACTTTAAAACCTATTCCCTTTATTTATTATCTCTCGAAAAGTACGAGTAATGGTATTGATTGCATTTTATCGGGCAATTTTACTTTAATAGTAAATCGTACAGAGTCCATTTTGAATGGCGCATTTGAATCCGATGCGGCACATAAATACACCACCCCTGCTATCCAGTTTCGTTTCCGCTTATCATCAGATACATTGCCAGGCAACATTAATCCAAAAGAGGAACCAGAAACAATACCAGTAGTAATAGATACCAGTATAACAACAGTAGATACAACACCCATTGTAATAACTGCAGACAGTATTAAAATAGACCCCATTTATAAAGCAAGAGAAAAACAGTTTGTTACAGAAATTGAAGTATCTGGCGGACCATTAAAACTTCAGTTATACGATAATGGAAGTATTGATTATGATTCAGTGTCAGTTTACCTGAACGATCAATTATTAATTCCGAAAGTAAAGCTGGACCATAAAGCCATTCGAAAAACCGTCCTGTTAGACAGCACCCGTGAATTTAATGAGATCACTATGTTCGCTGAGAACCTGGGCACTATTCCCCCAAATACAGCGGCATTGATTATTTACGACGGTGAAAAAAGACATGAACTCATACTCACCAGCGACCTGAATAAATCAGCCACGATCAGGTTGAAGAAAAAGGCCAGGGTGAATGGTGAATAGTCAGATGTGAATTGTCAATTGTGAATGGTGAATGATAAACAAACTAACCATTGACAATTGACAATTCACTATTCGCTATTCAAAAAGCTCCTGCTGCGGATTGTCTTCTTTGGATTTTTGTTCCCATTCCATTTCGATGCTCTTATTGAAATCTGTAAGTTTGGCGCCAACGGCTTTCCAGCCCATTACTTCTACCATTTTGGCCACTTTAAATTTAGCCTTCCGAACCTGTGCACCTTTTCCGGTTTGAACAGATAATATTGGCTCGTCTTCTGTAGTAACAGCTTCCAGGCGGTTACCCTCTCCTTCTTTAATAAACAGGAACTGGGTTTTGAGCGTGCTGGTTTCTATTTTGAAACGCTTGATATTATATTGTTTCTTATCATTATCCAGATAAACTGCTGTGATAGTCTTATCCGGATCAAAACGTTCAATTAATGCGATTTTTTCTGGTTCGAATCGCTGGGTCATTTCTGTATCGGTTAATTCATAAGACCCATCATGGTATACAACCAATAACTTTTCATCTTCAAAACTTCCGAGGTATTGACCTTTTTCCTCTGTATTCAGTCGGCCGAATTTATCATCGAACCACAGTTTTCTTCCGGCCAGTGTACTTCTGCCTGCTTCTTTCAGTTTTACTGTTTTGATAGGATATTTGGTCACCTGGTTACCCATGCTTCCCCGGCCTTTGATTTCCAATTCTTCAAAATAAAAATCAAACTCTTTATTTCTCGCCGTACAATTAGGACTCAATACAATTTTCACTACTTCCGCTTCTCCATTTAAGTTAGCGGTGAAATAATGTACTTTGCTTTTATCTGAGCCCTTGGTTAAATCATATTCCTTATCGCGGGTAATACCGGTTACATTAAAACGCTTGGCATAACTAGTTCCACTGGCACCATCAAGGTATATCATGTTGTAGGTGGTACGCTCATCATTTTTCTGAAAAACAGCGGCATGGAGAATATCTTTCCCGATAAATACCTTATCAGAAACTTTTACCACTTTCATAGTACCGGAACGTGTAAATGCGATGATATCATCATAATCGGAACAGTCGCACAGGAATTCATCTTTCTTTAAACCCGTACCAATAAAACCTTCTGAACGGTTGATGTATAATTTGGTATTGGCAATGGCTACCTGTTTTACCTGTATGGTATCAAATTCTTTGATCTCTGTTTTACGTTCCCTGCCCTTGCCATATTTTTTAAGTAGGTTTTCGAAATAAGCCACTGCAAAATCTGTAAGATGTTCCAGATCAAATTGAACCTGTTTTATATCTGCTTCAATAGATTTAATCTGCTCATTCAATTCATTGATATCGAGTCGGTAAATTCTTCTTACAGGTTTCTCCGTAAGCTTCAATATATCTTCTCTTTCAATTGGCCTTTTGAGTTTTTTCTTGAATGGCGTGAATGCTTTGTCGATCGCTTCAATTACAGCATCCCATGTTGCATGTTTTTGTTCCAGCTCTTTATATATCTTTTCTTCAAAGAATATTTTTTCGAGCGAAGTGTAGTGCCATTTATCTTCCAGTTCCGCAAGTCGGATCTCCAACTCTCTTTTGAGTAGTGCCTTTGTATTTTCAGCAGAAACTTTGAGCAATTCATGGACACCCAAAAATTGTGGTTTATGATCCACAATTACACAGGCATTGGGTGAAATACTTACTTCACAATCGGTGAAAGCATAAAGTGCATCAATGGTAATATCTGGTGAAATGCCCGTAGCGAGGTCAATATGTATTTCAACTTCTGCCGCAGTTACATCCGTAACTTTTTTGATTTTTATTTTACCTTGATCATTTGCTTTGGTAATACTCTCCATTAACTGAGTAGTAGTAACCCCATAAGGCACGTCTCTGATTACCAATGTTTTTTTATCGAGTTCTTCTATATGTGCACGAACCCTTACTTTGCCTCCACGTTTACCTTCATTGTAATTGGCAACATCAATCATACCACCCGTCTGAAAATCGGGAAATATTTCAAACTTCTTACCCTTTAGGTATTTGATGGATGCATCTATGAGTTCACAGAAATTATGTGGCAATAGTTTTGTAGATAACCCTACAGCAATACCATCAGCTCCCTGGGCCAGCAATAACGGAAACTTCATGGGCAGGGTAACCGGCTCATTTTTCCGGCCATCATAACTCAGTTGCCAGGTGGTTGTTTTGGGGTTGAAAGCTACATCGAGGGCGAATTTTGATAAACGAGCTTCAATATACCTTGATGCGGCGGCCTCGTCACCAGTGCGCACATCGCCCCAGTTACCCTGGGTTTCAATCAATAAATCTTTTTGACCAAGGTTCACCAATGCATCCCCGATACTGGCATCTCCATGTGGATGGTATTGCATGCTCTGACCAATGATGTTTGCCACTTTGTTGAAGCGGCCATCATCCATTTCTTTCATGGCATGCAATATTCTGCGTTGAACGGGTTTTAAACCGTCTTCTATTGCCGGTATCGCACGTTCAAGTATAACGTATGATGCATAATCCAGAAACCAGGTGCGGTATTGGCCTTGCACACCAGTTTCATTTTCAAATACCCTGTTCGGTTGTTTTTCTTTCGCCATGTCTACTTCGTTTGTGATCTTCCTTACATCGCTAGCCTGAAAGTGTCGTCTTTGGCATCTTCCAGACCATTCAGTTCAAACACGATAATATCAGTATCTGCTATTACTTCATGCCATGCCCATGGTTTAATTTTTACCATGACAGGCGCTTTTACTTTAATACTACCCTTTTCATTTGTTCTTACATCCATCCAATTCACCGTTGCCTCTCCTTGCATAATAATGATCTGCTCAGGGTTTTTATGAATGGCTGTTCCTTTATGATAATGTCGTCCACTCGCACTTCCGGCTTTTCTGTAAGCAATGATAAACTGACCTGTTCTGTCGGTATCAAAAAAATGCGTTGCACCCCTTTCATCTTCGGCTACTTTATTTACCGGGATTACTTCTACCATCATATTATTCATTTTCAGGACTTGCTGCTTGTGAGCCGCCCGCTGTTTTTACCGTAATCTCTTTCCATCCCTTGTTCCAGTCACCACTCGTTTCAAGTTTTCCGGCTTCAACCAATTCTCTTATTCGCCAGACAAGGAAAACATCGCCTGTTTTTACTTTCATTTTGGAAAGCGTGTTGGTAATCACTTTGTTCAATTTCTGTGCATCACCAGAAATATGTGCTAAAATATCTTTATCGAAAAAGTCCACTCCTTTCCCCATAATTTTCTTGCCACCTTCCAGAAAGCGAACCAATGATTCATCGAAACAAAGTTTTTTCCACTCATCCGGATCTACTTCAAACTCACTGAGTGTAATTGGACGAGCAAGTTTCTTCGCCTTTAAAAACTCCTTCGGTTGTATTTCATGTAAATAAGAAGGATAAAATATCTGTCCTTTTTCATTAATAAAAGGAAGGTTGTTGAGATACAATACCTGTACACGCCCCTGGTAGTCTTTAAGCTGGCTCATTAACCAGTAATACCCGCAAACATCATGTGCATTCTGCGCCATCCAAATCCATACTTCTGTTTCGGGTTCTTCATCTAATTGTTTTAGCAATTGATGTACCGTTAATTTATCATCAACAATATTCAGTTGCTCGGTATAGGGAGAAAACTCCAAAAGATTTTTCCACCAATCACGTCTTGCCTGGTAGCCATCTGTTTCATAAATATTGCCCAGCGGGCCAACGGCGTAATCATCCTTGATCTCTACAATATTCCCCTGCAGGCTCTCATCCAATTCAATGGCCTGCTGAAGGGCACTAACATTAGCTGTATCAAATACAATATGAATCATCTTTTCTTTTTTCGTCAATCAAATAATTAGTCAACCAGGTCAAGTTCAACTTTCAGGTTATTGATAATAAATTCCTGTCTGTCCATCGTATTCTTGCCCATATAATATTCCAGTAACTGCTGAATATGATCGCCTTGTTCCAGAATAACAGGCTGTACGCGCATTTCAACACCGATAAACCTGCCAAATTCTTCCGGTGAAATTTCACCCAATCCTTTGAAACGGGTAATCTCAGGTTTACTGCCCAGCTTAGCTACAGCAGCCTGTTTCTCGGTTTCATCGTAGCAGTAAATTGTTTCCTGTTTGTTCCTAACCCTGAACAATGGTGTTTCAAGAATATACACATGACCTCTTTTCACCAGATCGGGAAAGAATTGCAGGAAGAAAGTCATCATCAGCAAGCGGATATGCATTCCATCCACATCGGCATCTGTGGCTATTACAATATTGTTATAGCGAAGTCCTTCCATACCTTCTTCAATATTCAACGCATGTTGAAGCAGGTTAAATTCTTCATTTTCATACACTACTTTTTTCGTTAGTCCATATGCGTTAAGCGGTTTACCACGCAGACTGAATACAGCTTGTGTATCTACATTTCTTGATTTGGTAATACTTCCGCTTGCGCTATCACCCTCGGTGATGAAAATGGTACTGTTTTTTTGGAGTGCGATAAACTCTTCTTTGTTTTTTGCCGGCAGATCATCATTCAGGTGAACACGGCAATCGCGTAATTTTTTGTTATGAAGGTTGGCTTTTTTCGCCCTTTCATTGGCCAGTTTTTTGATACCTGCCAGTTCTTTTCTTTCCCGTTCACTTTGTTCAATTCTTTTGCGTAAAGCATCAGCAATGGTTGGATTTCTGTGCAGATAGTTATCCAGTTCTTTGGCCAGGAATTCTTCCACGAATTTTTTCATGGAAGGACCGCCTTCGTACACATTTTGAGAACCTAATTTGGTTTTTGTCTGGCTTTCAAATACGGGTTCCTGAACGCGAACGGAAATGGCTGCTACTATACTACCCCGGATATCTGCAGCATCGTAATCTTTTTTATAAAAATCACGAATCACTTTGATATAGGCTTCTCTGAATGCCTGTTGATGGGTACCTCCCTGCGTGGTGTACTGACCATTTACAAAAGAAAAAATATCTTCTCCATAATCATTGTTATGCGAAATGGCCACTTCAATATCTTCCCCTTTAAGGTGGATGATGGGATACCGAAGTTCGTCGGCATTTGTTTTACGCTCCAGCAAATCGAGCAATCCATTTTTGCTGACATATTTTTTGCCATTAAAATGAATGGAAAGTCCTGCATTCAGGTAACAATAATTCCATAACTGGCTATCGAGGTATTCGTGTATGAAATGAAAATTGCGGAATACCGATTCATCCGGAATAAAAGTTACCAAAGTACCATTCGCTTCGGTGGTCTTTTGTTCTTTATGGTCTTTAACCAAAACTCCCCGTTCAAACTCTGCTGTTTTTTCTTTTCCGTCGCGGTGAGAGGTAACTTTAAAATACTGACTCAATGCATTTACGGCTTTTGTACCAACCCCATTCAACCCCACACTTTTCTGGAATGCTTTACTATCGTATTTGGCGCCCGTATTTATTTTGCTGACCACATCAACCACTTTACCCAGGGGAATGCCACGGCCATAATCGCGGATGGTTACCTGTTTACCATCGATGGATATTTCAACCTGTTTACCATAGCCCATGGTATGTTCATCGATACAGTTATCGATCACTTCTTTAATCAATACATAAATACCATCGTCTGTGGCAGATCCATCACCTAGTTTACCTATATACATCCCCGGCCTGAGGCGAATATGCTCGCGCCAGTCGAGCGACCGTATGGAATCTTCATTATACTCGTTCAATTGCTTCTGTTCAGCCATGTTCTTCAATTTTATCAAACCAGTCTTTCCAAAAGAAAGCCTGTTTCCCAACCCGCAAATCTAACCACCTCAACTCCCGGTACAATTTTACTTTTCTACAATAACCCTTTTGATGTGGATAAATGATTAAAAAATGTTGATTTATCGTGTTTTCTGTCCCGGAAACCTACCTTTACCACCTTAAGATGCCAGAAAAACAACTTTTAACCGATCTCGAACAAATTGCCGCATTAAGCATTGAACGGGGTGCGGAAAACGACCTTTTTATGGAAAAGGTAAGGCAACTAGACCCTGCTATGGTAGATAGTTGGGTTAACCAGCTCAATGAAAAGATTGCTCCAGCGATTGATTGTACCAGTTGTGGAAATTGTTGTAAAACGCTGATGATAAATGTAACCGATAAGGAAGCAGATCGATTATCTATCCACCTCAACATTAACAGAAGCAATTTCGATGAACAATACATGGAAAAAGGAAGTAATGGAATGATGTTGATGAATGCCATCCCCTGCTCCTTCCTTCAGGATAACAAATGCACGGTTTATGAATCTCGCTTCGAAGGGTGCCGCGAATTTCCTGCCATGCATATACCCGGCTTCAGCAAAAGAATATTCACCACCCTCATGCACTACGGCCGCTGCCCGATAATTTTTAATGTGATAGAAGAAATGAAGAAAATGGATGATGTCAGATCGCAGATGTCAGATTTTTGATGGCAGTCCGAAGGACCCCTTTGGGGATGTCAGATGGCAGATGTAAGATCGCAGATATCGGATTTTTTATGGCGGATGGCAGATCGCAGATGTCAGATTTATAGAATGGGATTTTAATCCTTTATTTTTTGGCGACTTTTTAATTGAGTTTAAGATTCTGACATTTAATGCATCTTTGGAAGAAATAGGAAATAAGAAATAAAGCTTGCCCTGAGCTTGTCGAAGGGGAATAAGAAATAAGAAAAGTAAAATAACAAATCAGACATCAGCTATCAGACATCAGACATCCGAAATCTGCCATCTGACATCTGACATCTACCATCTAATTTATGTTTTTATTCGGAATTGATATACTACT
>CBFGPM010000024.1:0-55817 GCA_965650685.1 uncultured Sediminibacterium sp. | reverse complement strand
AAGTGGGAATCGGGATTCGAAGTAGTATATACCACAAGACAAGACGATTCCAAAACTCCCATATTTAAAAAGAAAACTTCTGCCTTATTTTACGACTTGCTGAATAAAGTATCAGACATTGAACTTGACCCCGGTGCGGCAGATTTCAGATTGCTGGATAAAAAGGTATTGCCTACTTTCCGCAATTTCAATGAAAATGATCTTTTCCTGAGGGGGTTGTCAAGATGGGTGGGATTTAGTCAGGTTGCCATTTCCTATACACCCGGTATAAGACAAAATGGTCAATCAAAATACACCGTTAAGAAAATGGTTCGGTTTGCATTGCAAGGGATCACTTCTTTTAGTACTAAACCACTCTATATAGCCGCATATCTTGGATTTGCGTTCTCGATGTTATCCCTGCTCTATGTTCCTTATATTGTGTATAGCTATTTCTTTGAGAAAACTATTTCGGGCTGGACCTCACTCATTGCAACCATTGCATTTTTTGGAGGGCTTCAGCTAATGATCCTTGGTATTATTGGATTATATCTTGGTAAATTATTTATGCAGAGCAAAAACAGGCCACATTATATTATTAGAGAGTCAAACCTATGAATTCCAGCAGATTTATTTTATTGAGTTTTGATGTGGAAGAATTTGATATGCCCCTTGAATATGGACATGCAATACCAGAAGATGAACAACTCAATATTGGTAAAAAAGGATTAGACAGTCTAAGTTCAATTTTAACGGATAAGTCAATTGAAACTACCCTTTTTACAACGGCAAATTTTGCATCTGTTTTCCCCGATGCAATAAAAACACTCGCTGAGCAACATGAAATAGCTTCCCATACCTATTACCACTCAAGTTTTTCGGAACCAGATTTATTACATTCAAAACAAAAACTGGAATCAATTACCGGAAAATCCGTCACAGGTCTGAGAATGCCCAGAATGCGAAAAGTTCAAATGGAAGCAGTAAAAGCTGCAGGTTATACATACGACTCCTCCATTAACCCAACCTGGTTACCCGGAAGATATAATAATTTACACCTGCCTCGTATAACCTATACAGAAGCGGGCATAACCCGGGTTCCTGCATCTGTTTCACCCAATTTACGCATTCCCTTATTCTGGCTCACTTTCAAAAATATGCCCTGGCTGCTATTTAAAACCCTGACTATTCAAACCTTAAAAAAAGATGGTTATATCTGCCTTTATTTTCATCCATGGGAGTTTATACCTATCGAAAATTATGGATTGCCATTATTTACAAGGCGCTGGTGCGATGGATATTTACTTGAGCGACTCCATAAGACAATTCAAACCTTGAAACTGGAGGGAGAGTTTATTAGTATGCAATCCTTTGTAAATAAAAAGCCCCGGTAGCTGCTTCTACCGGGGACCTTTCAGATTAACCAAACACCAACTTAATTCTTCTTTTCGAATACGCTTACCTGTCCATACATAGATACTTCCAGGATTTTTCTGTCAGTACCATTTTCAATGGATACATAATATTTTCTTTCGTCTTTCAGTTCAAATTCAATTGCTTCTGTAACGGTGAATTTGCTGTAATTTTTTTTGATTTTTTGAATAGCAAGTAATGGCAGGCGCTCAAATTCAGTTTTTCTGGAAGTACCAATTACATCACCATTGCTACTGTAAAAAGCTTCAACGCTTTGTCCTTCAATGGTAAATTTAACCTTAGTGTAATCTGGGGTAACTGTCCAGTTAACATCTTTTGCATCCGCATACTGTGCTTCAAAAGCATTTAATACGCGAAAACTTACTTTGCTAACATCTGCAGCTAATGCGCTGCCGCCAATTGCAACTGTGATAAGTGTGGCTAGAATAAACTTTTTCATAATGGTCTTTTTTGAGTGATTGTATTTTGAGTTATTTGTTTCCATTGACAATCCAAAAGTAAAAATGTCTCTCACCCTATTTTATGAATTGTGATTAAGTAGATTGACTTGCAGATTGATTGTTATGAACGGTGTTAAAAGCTATGTTAAGCCATGTTAATAATCGGCTGTAATGCAATACAGCACTGAATTAGAAGCGATTTCATAAAAAAAACATAAAAGCCGTTATTATGCGGTTAATTTTTAGCAGTGGCAAGCCTTCAGACGAATTATTACAGGTTTCGTATCTTTAAGAAAACCATGCAAATGAGACATTTTTTTACATCTCCGTTGTTGGCACTAATAATATTGGCTACTCCTCTGTTATTAGCGGCCATTTTTTATCCGGGTTTACCAGCTACTATTCCAGTTCATTTTAATGCAGATGGAGTAGCAGATCGCTTTGGTTCAAAATCAAATATTTTCATACACACAAGCATATTGTTTGTAGTTGGCTTTGGTGTATACATGCTGATCAGTAATCTGCATAAAATAGATCCTAAAAAAACAGCCCAGGTTTCTGCCGAAACCCATAAAAAGTTGGCTCTGATAATTGCTGTATTTCTTTCTTTGGTAAGTACCAGTATAGTTTTGTCGATGAGCGACCGTCTTTCAAATTTTGGTGTTGGAAATATTGTATTGCCTTCTGTTGGTTTATTGATGGCAATACTCGGCTATTTCATGCGCGACATTAAGCCCAATTACTTTATAGGATTGCGTTTACCCTGGACCCTGGAAGATGAAGCTAACTGGGCCGCAACACATAAACTGGCTGCCAAACTTTGGATACCGGGTGGATTATTGATGGCTGTATTACCATTTATATTACCGTTTATGACTGCCTTTATTGGTTTTATTTGTTTAACATTGGCCATTGTAATCATTCCTTCAATTTATTCTTTCCTGTTTTTTAAGCGTAAACAAACATGAACTACCTGGCACATGCTTATTTGTCGTTTGGCAATCCTGAAGTGTTGGTTGGAAATATGATCAGTGATTTTGTAAAAGGGAAAAAACAATACGATTACCCGCCAGGAATTCAGAAAGGCATAAGACTGCACCGTAAAATCGACGAATTCACAGATCACCATTTCGCTACAAAAAATGCAAAATCTTTATTGTACCCGGCGGTGGGTGCTTATGCAGGCGCTTTTATAGATGTAGTTTATGATCATTTCCTGGCAATCGATCCTGCAATTTATACTGAAGAAGAATGGATGTCTTTTTCAGCCGAAACCTATCAATTGCTTGATCCTTATACATCCCTGTTCCCTGAAAAATTCGCGCAGATGTATCCATTCATGAAAAAACAGAACTGGTTGTATAATTACCGGTTTAGCTGGGGTATAGAAAAAAGTTTCCATGGCATTGGACGCAGAGCCCGATATCTTCCCCCCGAAAACAATGCGTTTGAACTCTTTGAGGCCCATTATGCAGATTTAAGTACCAATTATGGCAATTTTTTTCCTGATATTAAAAAACTGGCCCTTGATTTGCTGAAAGAAGCGTAAAAAAAAGCAACTTTATACTTTGTAAAATCGTTATTCCATGAAGTGTTTATTATTGTTTGTTTCACTATGTCTCTCCGTATGTCTTTCAGCACAACAAAAACCAACCGATCTCGACAAGTCACCTATGGATATGAGCTATTGGCCAGCTAATTACCCCATCCTGAAAATGAGTGGTAAAGCCAAAGATGTTCCGGTAGCCCGGGTTATTTATGGTAGACCCCTTAAAAGCGGACGTGACATATTTGGCGGAATAATCAAATACAATGAATTATGGCGGCTTGGAGCAAATGAAGCTTCTGAAATCGAATTTTTCAAAAATGTAAAAATCGATGGAAAAAGCATTCCAAAAGGTCGCTATACATTATACTGCATTCCAACAGAGAAAAAATGGACCCTAATCTTAAATAAGGATAATTTCTGCTGGGGAAATTTTAGTTATGATGCCAAAAAAGATCTGTTGAGAACTGATGTTGAAATCAGCAGAAATTCAGATAATACTGAAGCATTTACCATGTACTTTGAAGAAACCAAAAATGGCGCACAGATGGTAATTCTTTGGGATGACCTGAAAGCAGGACTTCCAATCAGCTTCACGGAAGAGCCGGCCACTAAGGCAAAAAGAAATTAATACTACTACCTCATATTGGGCTTAATAAACAACTAAGGTTGCCAAGCCAACCAGTTTAAAAAAATACTATGAAACTTGCCACTAAATACATTCACGCGGGTACAGAGCCCGACCCTTCTACCGGTGCAATCATGACACCCATTTACCAAACATCTACCTATGTTCAGGAAGCACCGGGTGTAAATAAAGGATATGAATATGCCCGTAGCCAAAACCCAACCAGAAAGGCACTGGAAGACGCTTATGCTCAGATTGAAAACGGAAAATTTGGTCTTGCTTTCAGCAGTGGTGTGGCTGCTACTGATGCGGTTATTAAACTACTGGTACCCGGTGATGAAGTAATAGCTGCCAATGATATGTATGGTGGCACCTATCGACTGTTCACCAAAGTATTTGCGAAATTCGGCATCAGCTTTAAATATGTAGACACTACCAATGCAGAAAATATTCAATCAGCATTGTCTGTTAACACAAAACTCATATGGATTGAAACGCCAACCAATCCTCTCATGAATATTACGGATATTGCTGCCGTTGCAGCAATTGCCAAAAAAGCAGGTGTATTACTTTGTGTTGACAATACTTTTGCTTCCCCTTATTTACAAAACCCACTCGATCTTGGGGCAGATATTGTAATGCATTCTGCTACAAAATACCTTGGTGGACATAGTGACGTTATACAGGGTTGTCTGGTAATGAATGATGCAAACCTTAGAGAGCAGTTATATTTTATTCAAAAAAGTTGCGGTGCAGTACCGGGCCCTATGGATTGTTTCCTCGTTTTACGGGGTATTAAAACATTACATGTTCGCATGCAACGTCATTGTGAGAATGGAGAGAAAATGGCCCAGTTCCTGCGCAACCATCCAAAAGTGAGTCAGGTATATTGGTGTGGTTTTACAGATCATCCTGGCTATGCAATAGCCAGTAAACAGATGCGTGGTTTTGGTGGTATGATGAGTTTTACTTTGAAAGACGATAGCGTTGAAAATGCAAGAAGGGTTTTATCCTCTACCAAAGTTTTTGCATTGGCAGAAAGTTTAGGGGGTGTTGAATCACTGATCAATCATCCTGCATCCATGACACACGCTTCTATTCCACGTGAAGAACGTATAAAAAATGGATTAAGCGATAGCCTTATCCGCCTTAGTGTAGGTATTGAAGATATAGATGACCTCATCAATGATTTGAATGCAGCAATAGGATAAAGGGTTACTCTGTTCAATCATTGCGTTCTCATGTTCTCTGCGGTAAACATTCAGGTCAGTTCACCGCAGAGAATATGAGAAAGAGAGGTTTCGCAGAGGCTAATAAGATTAATCAATTTTACAAAAGAAGCGCATCACATAAATATGTGATGCGCTTCTTTTTGGAGACATTATTCATATTGCTCATCCTTCACATTTACTGTTCATCCCTAAAAAAAATGATCCTATCCATATGCTGCATTTGCATTTTAAACTATGGCAGAATTTTGTTGCCTTAATGAATCGAGCAATGAAATATGTAAAAGGCATTTTAGTATTATTTTCTGTATTATCCATATTACAATCATGCACGAAGAGTATTGTTGGAGATGGACCAGTGCTAACAGAAGACAGAACAGTACCAGGTTTTACAAAACTCCGTGTGAATGGATCTGCGGATGTTGAAATCGTCGAATCAAATTCACAGAAACTTAGTATAAGTGGCTATGCAAATTTGTTAAACATCTATGAATCATCTGTAAAAGATGGAGAATTAACACTTGGATATAAAAGCAGTTACAATATTAAAAACGACAATATTAAAATAAAGATTGAAGTAGCTGATATAAGATCAGTTTATTTAAATGGCTCTGGTGACATCATCATTAGCAATTTCACGCATGGTACCGAGCTAACTTCCTTTATTAACGGATCAGGGAAAGTTCAAATACAGAATGCATCTTTTCCTAAAATGGCCTACCATATTAATGGTTCAGGCTCTATGTTTGGCGCTACCATACCTGCACAGCAGGTTGAAGTTAGTATTCATGGATCAGGACATATAGAACTGAATTGTACCCAGCACCTGAAAATTAATATTGAAGGTTCAGGAACAGTTGATTACTATGGTAATCCGGCAACCACAGATATTTCCGTGCACGGTAGTGGCACTACAAGAAAAAAATAAAAAATGGGGTTTAATGTACCACGCTTTTATAATCGCATTAATCTTTGAATAGCTATATCCAGCGTTTCTTCTTTTTTTGCAAAACAAAAGCGCACCACTTTATCATCTTTCCCATCCTGATAAAATACAGATACCGGAATAGTCGCTACACCATAATCGATGGTTAATCTTTTGGCAAAAACAGTATCAGGCTCATCACTGATAGCCGCATAACTGTAGCATTCAAAATAACTACCGTGCGAAGGAATACAGGCAAATGGGGTAGCAAGCATTTTTTCCCTGAAATAATCCCTTTTAACCTGTATAGCTGCACCGAGTTCAAGGTAAGCTGCTTCATTTTGCAAATAGGTAGCTAATGCAACCTGCTTGGGTGTATCGCTACTAAATGCATTAAACTGGTGTACTTTTCTGAACTCATGCATCAGCTCAGGAGCACTGATACAATAGCCTAGTTTCCAGCCGGTACAGTGATAGGTTTTACCAAAAGAAAAACAAACAAAACTTCTTTTCAGTAATTCAGGATAACGCAAAATACTTTCATGACGCAGCCCGTCGAAAATCAGGTGTTCATAAACCTCATCGCTTAGTATCAATATATTGGTATCCGCAACAATGGCTGTTAACGCCTGCATATCTGCTGCAGTAAGCACTGCACCGGTAGGATTATGGGGTGAGTTGATCATAATCATGCGTGTGCGCGCATTCACTTTCTCCCGCACAATATCCCATGGTATAGAATAATCGGGATAGATTAAGGGAATACGGACAGGTATTGCTCCATTGATAGTAATATTTGGAATATAGCTATCGTATGCCGGTTCAAAAACGATCACTTCATCACCGGGTTGTAGTACAGTGGTTAAAGAAGTGTATATAGCATAAGTACCTCCGGGTGTAATAGTAATATCAGTATCAGGGTTGATAACCGTGCCATATATGCTTGCTACTTTAGCTGCTAATTGCTCCCGCAATAATGGATAACCATTCATATGGGTATATTGGTTGTATCCATCACGCATAGCTTTATCAACCAATTCAGTTAATGCTGCTTCCATCGGAAAATCCGGAAATCCCTGACCGAGGTTTACAGCATTATGTTGTGCTGCTAACTGGCTCATCACGGTAAAGATTGTGGTGCCAACATTTGGCAGCTTGGAATCTACAGGTTTGAGTAGCATTTTTTCAATCGATTTTAAAGCCAGCAAAGTATACCTGCTGAAATACAACTGCTACCCGTAATCATAACACTATGGTGTTAGCGAGTTGGCCAGTCTTTTTAATTCAATTTCAGCCAATTTGGCGGTATAAGTCAGGTTCATCATCCTAAAACCCGTTGCCTCAAAACTTTGTTGGGCCTGACGAACATCAATAATGGTTGCCTGGTTTAATTCAAACCTTTTTAAAACCAGGTCAAGTAGTTGCATGGAAAGTTTATAATTTTCAACTTCCGTTTCGAGTTGTTGAAGTGCATTCTTATATGCCTGATAAGTTCTTACCGCGCCTGTTTCAAGGTTTTGTACAAGGGTTTCCTTTTGTATAACAGCATTCCTAGAGTTAATTTCAGCAACCTGTTGCTGTTTTTTAAAGATAGAACCATTATATATCGGTACGCTCAGATTAATACTTAAAAAAGGTCCATAACTCTGGTTCAATAAAGCGAAACCTGCACCGCTCTTTGTGTTATTAAAATTATATCCGGTGTTTGCACGCAAGGTAGGTTTACCCAATGCTGCAGTTTCTTTTTCGATCAGTTCATTGATTTTTATCTGCTGTTCCGCACTTAATAGTTGAGGATTATTTTTCAAAGCTGTCTGTACCGTAGTTAACAGTATATTCTTATCTACCAAAATGGTATCAACAACATTAATAGTAGAGTCGGGACTCAGAAAAAGCAGGTTTAATAAATCTGTTTTACCTTGTTGAATAACGAGTTCCTGTTGAAGCTTTTGTTGTAGTTGTGCATTCAGATCGAGCCTCGCTTGAAAAATATCGGCGTTATTTGATAACCCTGCTTCTTTTCTTGCAAGTAAAATATCGAGCCTTTTCTGAAATACATCTATTGACTGTTCGATTGTTTTGATAAAACCCTGGTTTCGAACAATATCATAGTATCGGGTAGCCACAGCCGCCATCGCATTCTGAATTTGCACATTCAGCAGGTGCTCATTTTGGGCAACTAGTTCACCGAGTCTTTTTTTAGTTGTAACAACACGGTAGCCATTTGATAATAAAATAGTACCGGTTACACCCACAGATAGGTTATTAGATCCTACATTGTTTCTTGTGGTATTTCTGGAAGCATCAGAAAACTTCTGATTAATAGAAATAATTTGTTCATTATCATTTGCAGTAGCTGTAACCGTTGGTAGAGCTCCGGCTATTCCCTGATGGTTGTTGATGGTACTGATTTCCAGATTGTTTTTGGCAAGCTGAATATCAAGGCTGTTTTTAAGTGCTATTTGAATGGCATCCGTTAAAGTTAGACGTCCCTGTGCATAACCCAGGCTAACAGTGGCACAGCAAATTAGAATCAGGATTTTTTTCATCAATATGAAGTTAACAACGGACCGGATGGGTAAATTTTATTTTACACCAATGGGCCATTAGCTTACAAAAGTCCCTACATTCATCCCCTCCACCACTTTTAGCAGGTTTCCGGGCTTATTCATATCAAAAACAATAATGGGTAGTTTGTTTTCCATACAAAGGGTGAAAGCGGTCATATCCATTACTTTCAGGTTATTGGTAATACATTCCTGGAAGCTGATTTTGTCGTATTTGGTTGCTGTTGGGTCCTTTTCCGGGTCAGCCGTATAAACGCCATCTACCCTGGTTCCTTTTAAGATAACATCGGCTTTCATTTCAATGGCCCTTAATGACCCTGCTGTATCGGTAGTAAAGTATGGGTTACCTGTTCCTGCGCCAAAAATTACTACCCTGCCTTTTTCAAGGTGTCGTAATGCTTTCCTGCGTATATAGGGTTCAGCTACCTGTTCCATATTAATGGCACTTTGCAAACGCGTGTACACGCCTATTTTTTCAAGCATGGCCTGCATAGCCATAGCATTGATAACCGTTGCCAGCATTCCCATATAATCGCCATGTGCGCGTTCAATACCGCTATCTGCCTCATTCATACCCCTATAGATATTTCCACCTCCAATTACAATGGCCACCTGCACACCTAGATTGGTTACCAGTTTAATATCGTGTGCATATTGTTCAATGATCTGTGGATTGAATGGATCACCGTTTCGCTGGTCACCCAGCAGGGCTTCTCCGGATAACTTGAGCAGGATACGCTTAAACTTAGGAAGCATGGGATTGATTTGTGTGCAAATAACATGATTTTTTGGGGATGGGCAAAATTGGATAATGGATTAGCCGGAATTTTAGTCTTCAGATCAGTAATGCTTCTTGAATAACTAGGCATATTTAAAAAACAATTTGACTATTTTCAGCGATCCGAAACTGATTGCTGTTTTTGAAACAGGACAATAAAATTTTAGCCACAAATACGCAGATTAGATATTCATCATCAAGAATCTACGGCTATAAAAATCGATCACCCGACAATTAGCTATACATGAAAGACGCTATTCAAGAGGAACTAATACTATTAGAAAAAGAGCATAATATTAAAATTCTATACGCAGTAGAGAGCGGCAGCAGGGCGTGGGGCTTTGCCTCTACCAACAGCGACTGGGATGTAAGGTATATTTATATTCACCAGCCCAACTGGTACTTAAGCATTGATGATAAAAAAGACAGCCAGGAAAAAATATTGCCAAACGATATTGACCTTGCTGGATGGGATCTAAGAAAAGCCTTGCGACTTTTCCGTAAATCTAACCCACCTATGCTCGAGTGGCTGCGCAGCCCCATTATCTATTCAGAAAAATATAATACAGCAAAACAGCTAAGAGAATTAACCAATACCTATTTCAATCCAAAATCCTGCCTGCATCATTATCTGCACATGGCAGAAGGTAATTATAAAGAATACCTACAGCGTGAACAGGTTAGGATAAAAAAATATTTCTATGTATTAAGACCAATCCTTGCATGCGACTGGATCATGCAGACCAATTCAATGGCCCCAATGGAATTTCAGCAACTGTTAGATACACAGGTAAAGGACCCGCTCGTGAAAAAAGAGATTGAAGGGTTGCTGAAAAGAAAAATAGTTGGGGAAGAATTGAATGAAGGGTCAAGAATTGATATATTGAATACATTCTTGGATGCGAAGATTCACTTCTACAATGAATACGTAAAAACACTTGACACTCCTATACAGCCAGATACAGAACTACTTAATCATCTTTTCAGGAAAACATTAGAAGAAGCCTGGCACTGTTGATTTTCGTAATCGATAATGTGATAGGAAATAGCAACCAATATGCCGGAATCAGCCTAACTTTCGGTCCTAATTCAACTTTCAGACATGATAAAGAAGCTTGCAATCATCGTATTTGTAACTGTTTCGTCGGCTGCTATCGCTCAAAAGCAGGATGGCATGAAGCAGTTTGTAGACAACCTCATGAAGAAAATGACCCTTGAGGAAAAAATCGGACAACTAAACCTGCTAACACCCGGAGGTGGTGTAGCCACAGGTGAAGTGGTGAGTAAAAACGTAGAACAGAAAATCAAAGAAGGAAAAGTTGGTGGACTATTTGGCGTAGTTGGACAAGAGAAAGTACGCAAGGCTCAGGAACTGGCTATTAGTCAGTCGAGACTGGGTATTCCATTATTAATTGGATCTGATGTTATTCATGGACATAAAACCACATTCCCTATTCCATTAGCCATGTCATGCAGTTGGAATATACCGCTGATTGAAGGTATGGCTCGCACTTCGGCAAAGGAAGCCAGTGCCGATGGACTGAACTGGGTATTCTCACCTATGGTTGATATTGCCCGGGACCCACGCTGGGGGCGTGTAGCTGAAGGCTCGGGTGAAGATCCATTTTTGGGATCACTAATCGCTGCTGCAATGGTAAAAGGTTACCAGGGTAACGATCTTAGTAAAGAAGATGCTGTATTGGCCTGTGTAAAACACTTTGCTTTATACGGTGCTGCAGAAGCAGGACGAGATTATAACACCACCGATATGAGTCGCCTGCGCATGTACCAGGATTATCTTCCTCCTTATAAAGCAGCAGTAAAAGCAGGTTCTGCCAGCGTAATGAGTTCATTCAATGAAATAGATGGCATACCAGCAACAGGAAATAAATGGTTGCTCACAGACCTGCTACGCAAAGAATGGGGTTTCAATGGTTTTGTGGTATCTGACTATACTTCAGTAAATGAAATGATTGCACATGGCATGGGCGATCTGCAAACCGTTTCAGCACTTTCATTAAAAGCAGGATTGGATATGGATATGGTGGGTGAAGGATTTCTCACCACACTCAAAAAATCTTTACAGGAAGGAAAAATAACCATTCAGGAAATTGATGCAGCTTGTAGAAGAATACTGGAGGCCAAATATAAACTGGGCTTATTTACATCACCTCACCGCAATACAAGTAATGAACGTGCGTCAGTAGAAATTATGACTGCAGCTACTCGCCAGCAAGCTCGCGAGGCAGCAACCAAATCATTTGTATTACTGAAAAACACTGCGCAGACTTTGCCATTAAAAAAATCGGCAAATATTGCCCTGGTAGGACCACTAGCCGATAACAGGAGAAATATGCTCGGCACCTGGTCAGTATCGGGCGATTGGAAAGAAGCAGTTACCATTCTTGAAGGATTGAAAAAAGCCATGGGCAGTAATGGAAAAATCAACTACGCAAAAGGAGCCGATATCAGTACCGACTCTATGCTTGTTGCACGCGCCAATGCCTTAGGTGTAGAAATAGAAAAAGATACCAGAAGTGCAGAAACCATGATTGCAGAAGCTGTGAAAGCAGCGCAAGCTTCAGAAGTAGTGGTTGCCGTAGTTGGAGAAGCTGCCGATATGAGTGGTGAAGCATCGAGCCGCAGTGATATTGGTATACCTGAAAGCCAGATGGCATTACTGAAAGCACTAAAACAAACAGGTAAGCCATTGGTAATTTTAGTGTTAAACGGAAGACCGCTTACCCTTAACTGGGAGGCTGCCAATGCAGACGCTATACTCGATATCTGGTTTGGTGGAACAGAAACAGGCAATGCAGTAGCCGATGTATTATTTGGCGACTACAATCCATCCGGCAAACTGAGTATGACATTCCCTAAAAATGTTGGTCAGATTCCTATTTATTATAGTCATAAAAATACCGGACGCCCGTTTAACCTCGAGCCGTCTGCCAAATTCAAATCGAATTACCTTGATGTAAGCAATGAACCATTGTACCCCTTTGGTTATGGATTAAGTTACACACAGTTCAGCTATGGCGATATAAACTTAAGCAGCAACAACCTGAGTAATGGACAGAAAATTACTGCAACCGTTACCGTGAGTAATATCGGTAATTACGATGGTGAAGAAACCGTGCAGTTGTACATCAGAGATATGGTAGGAAGTGTTACAAGACCAGTAAAAGAATTGAAAGGGTTTCAGAAAATTTTCCTGAAAAAAGGAGAAAGCAAAACAGTAGCTTTTACCATTACACCCGAAGACCTTAAGTTTTACAACAGCAACTTGAAATGGGTGAATGAAACCGGTGAATTTAAACTGATGATAGGTCCTGATTCAGAACATACCAAAGAAAAAGGGTTTACATTAAAATAACCGAAATATCACAAGTAGTTTAGAGCAGGGCATTGCCCTGCTCTTTTTTTCTTATCGTAATAATCCTCGCAATATCTCTCTCTTTCATTTTCGATAACTGAATTAAGCACTAGCATGAAGCGCACAAAGCTTTAATTATCAGCTCATAATGCGTGTGCTGAAAATTAATTTTGCGAAACCAAATAGTTGCATATATATTTGCAACCGAACAGTTTCATAAAGTTGGTGCTTAGTTATATACAGCATTATAGTTTAAGGTACCGTTCTGTTAACCATAATCCACTTTAAAGATGAGACGTGATGTATTTCAGGCTATTGCAGACCCTACACGAAGAGCGATAATCGCTTTAATTGCTTTCCAGGCTATGACACCTAATGCCATTGCCGAGCATTTTGATTCAAGCAGACAGGCAGTTTCAAAACATCTTCGCATTCTTGCTGAGTGCCAGCTCGTAGAACAGGCACAAACGGGGCGGGAAATTTATTATACCCTCAATGCCAAAAAAATGAAAGAGATCGATAAATGGCTTGAACAGTTTCGTCAACTATGGGAAACCAGGTTCAACCAGCTTGACAAAGTATTAAATACACTTAAAACACAAAAGAAATGAACCGTGCTTTGCTATTCGACTTCACAGTAAACAAAGAAACAAACACCATTCATGTACAACGCGAATTTGCTGCCAAAGTAAATTTTGTATGGGATGCCTGGACCAAACCCGAACTACTCGACCAGTGGTGGGCACCCAAGCCCTACAAGACCATCACCAAAACGATGGATTTCCGCGAAGGTGGTCACTGGCATTACCGTATGGTTGGACCAGAAAGTGATTGTCACTGGTGTCGTGCCGATTACGAACATATTGATCCGCAAGTTACTTTCTCCGGCCTTGATGCTTTTTGTGATGAAGAAGGTAATATCAATACAGCTTTCCCTCGAGCACACTGGACCAACCGATTTAGTGAAAATGACGAAACTACTACTGTAAGTATTGTAATTGCCTATCAGTCGCTTGCCGATTTGGAAAAAATAGTATCACTTGGTTTCAAAGAAGGATTTTCAATGGCGATGGAAAACCTTGATCAATACATTCAGGCGAAATTTCAACTACATGCTGAAATGAAAACAGATACTAAAGCCAGGGTATGCACGTATCTGAATTTTGATGGAAAAACTGAAGAAGCTTTTAGGTTTTACCAGTCTGTATTCAAAACGGCTTTTATCGCAGGCGGTATTCAGCGATTTGGAGATTTACCACCTGATTCGAATCATCCACCGGTAGCTGATGAAATAAAAAAAATGGTATTACATGTTGAGTTGCCAATTACAGGCAATCATATTCTCATGGGAACTGATGCACCCAAAGAAATGGGATTCACTCTTAATACTGGTAACAACATGCATATCTGTGTTGAACCTGAAACAAGGGCCGAAGCAGAACGATTATTCAATGCACTATCAGAGGGAGGAAAGATTGACATGCCATTAGAAGATATGTTCTTTGGTGCTTATTTTGGCAGCTTCACAGATAAGTATGGCATTAACTGGATGATTAACTGTGTGGCTAAAAAATAGTCCGAAAGTCGGGGGTCGGAAAGTCCGGAGCAGATCACTAATTTTATAACCCACTTCCGGTCTTCCGGTCTTTCGGACTTTCGGACTTTCAGACTTCTTAAAAAACACTGCTATATGAAAACAAACAAATTAATCTACTGGATCACCACCATTTTATTTTCGGGATTCATGATTTTTACTGCTGTCCCAAATATCATGATGGATACAGCGTCTAAACAACTTATTACTGATTATCTGGGTTACCCTGCCTATTTTATCCCATTTATTGGGGTAGCAAAGGTATTGGGGTCACTGGCTATACTTGTTCCTTCATTCAAAAAAATAAAGGAATGGGCTTATGCGGGATTGGCTTTCGATTTAATTGGCGCTATGTATTCTGCTATTAAAGTAGGCGGACTGGATCCGGGTATGAGTATTATGCTACTGGTTTTTGCAGCAGGTATTACTTCGTATATATATAATCAGAAAGTCTATAAAATTTAAGTTATTGCCATTGAGGGAACAGAAGAGCATTGAAAGTTTTCTGCGTACTTCTGTGCTTTCAGTGGCAATCAATCCCTAGCTTTATCCAAACGACGAACACATGCTCTCTAAAAGCCAGGAAAAACATCTGCTGCAGACTTATTTCAACACAAAAAACAATAAGAACATCCCCACGCATATCGCACAATTTGGTGCACCGGATTCAGATACTTCAGATGAAACATTGTTTTTTATTACAAAATACGTAGACAGTATCGATCGCCTGGATTTGCGCGGCTCATTTGTAACCGCAGATGGATTGCAGTTACTCAAAAAACTCAAACATGTTTTATTTCTCGACCTGGGCTCTTTGCCACTAAACGATGATAATTTAGATTGTATACTGCATCTCACTATGCTACAGCACCTACACATCAGGCATACTGAAGTTTCTGCAGATGGTGCAGAGATGTTATTAAAGAGCTTCCAACATTTAGAAGACTTCGGTGTACACCTTAACGAAAACGATATGCTTCGTGGTGAAACATGGGAAAAAACATACCCTAACTGCGAGTTTACGCTTAGCAGGCGTTAATTGCATACAGATTATAGCCACAGATTCACAGATTAGGCATCATTAATCTGTGAATCTGTGGCTAAATAATTTCCTGCAAATAAGAATCAGCTTATTTTATGCGCACATCAATTTCTTTTTGTACCCGTGTGGTGAATGCAGGTGACCAGATGCTCCAGTGATCGGCACCGGGTATTAGTTCGGCTACCAGTGGCAGGTTGGCTGCTTTGGCTTTAGCACCAAATGCATTCACTGCCTCCTGAAGAAAGAAGTTATCAATCGAACCAGCGTATACATGTACTTTTCCTTCGAGTTTGTTTGCCAGTGATTTTGCATGTTTACTAATGAACAAACCAAGATCGTAGTCTTGCCATGTTTTAACCACATCCGTATCTATTTTACCTGTTGTACGATTAAATACTTCCCGTGGTCTTCCTTTTTTATCTGGCATACCAAACTCAGCTTCAAATGCCTGAAACTGTTCGCCATCTCCAATAAATATTTCGGTGCTGATAAAACTGCGTGTAGTATACAGGGGTTTGCCATCAATAATAAAAAATCCTCTTTCCTTTCCTTCCTTATCGGTATACATATTAGCATTTGGTTCATAAAGATTAACACCGGTAAAAGAACTAAAATCAACCGGATCTGGCGATACTGCCCAACATCCGCCAAATGCATCCGGATAATTCAACTGTAACCACAAAGAACCATAACCACCTGTGCTTTGTCCCATTACAAAATGCTGGCTGGCGTCTGGTATAACCCTTAAATGTTTCTCCAGGTATGGTACCATTTCCTCTACCAGTGCTTTACCCCAGGGTCCATTAACCCTTGAGTCTACAAATGCATGTAGGCCAAAGGGTGATTGTGTTTCTGGGTTCAGGTATACATAAATTTTTTCCTTCCCTTCCGTCATTCCATAACGTTGTACAGTGTTATTGCTCATGAGGTCGTAATGTGTACCACCCCAGCCGGGTATCACAAATACCACCGGGTAAAGCCGGTTGGTATCGGTGTGGTATGATGCAGGTAAACGCAAGGCCGCTTGCATAAAAATAGCTTTCTTTCGAAATGCTGAAAGCAGCTTGCTTTGCAGTTTTATTTCTTTCTGCACATCAGTTTCCCTGAATTTTCTTTCTCCAATCTGGGTTTCAAAAACAAGGGTTGTATGTCCTACCCCCTCTTCATTTACATATAACAAAGCCTCTTTACGGGCATAAATATTACCGGTGTTATAGCTGCCCCTTTCGTCGAAATCGGTATCGATAATACCGGCTATTTTATAATAGCCCGGCTTAAGATTAGCACTGCCTGCAGGAAGCAATCGGCTGCTGGCTTTATCTAAAGAAATCGTGGTGCTATTTTCCAGGTTATTGATCTCCCAGGCAAACATGGCCTGCGATGGGTCGGGGTTATTGGGAACCCTTTTAGAGGTATCGTTTTGGGTAAATATGTATAGTTTTCCGGTAAAACTCTTATGAATAGAACTATCTATTTGAACATGGATTTTTACCTGCGAAAAAGCAGGCATACAAAGACAGATGGTAAGAACAATAGTTAGGTATTTCATGTAGTCATTTTTTTTCTTAACGTAAAGTAGCATTTTCTGTTACATTATACAGGATCACATATTTATGTGGATATAAAGAAATAGGAGTGAATGAGTTTTTAGAGGAATGAATATTTTGTTGGCTAATCAGATTAGTTATGGGATTTGGGTAATTCATTATAAGGTTTAGGTCAATAGACGGTTAGTGTTTATATCATGTACAATCAGACAAACACTACTGCTTTAACAAGTTTTAAAGTTGTATCACCATCGGGAAATTAGTCGATCTGGCGGAATAAGATATGGTGAAGAATGTTTTGTAAATTTAGTCATTAGAGGCAGCATAAAGGCCTGCATTACTTATGACGAAAAAATAATCATGAGAAAACTTATCATGTGGAATCTAATGTCCCTTGATGGATATTTTCAAGGGGAGCAAAACTGGGACCTATCATTTCATCAACTTGTTTGGGGACCAGAACTAGAAAAATTAAGTATCGAGCAATTAGCATCTGCCGATTATCTGGTATTCGGACGTACCACCTATGAAGGTATGGCGGCTTATTGGACAAAAGCAGAAAATACTGCATCAACCGTTGGTAAACTGATGAATAGTTTGCCAAAGCTTGTATTTTCTAAAACTTTAAGATCCGCAGATTGGAGCAATACAATTATCATTAATGAAAATGCTTCTGCTGAAATTGAACAACTAAAACAGCAGGGTGGAAAGGATATTTATGTTTTTGGCAGTGCAACTCTTTCGGAAACATTTATAAATGATGATCTTTTTGACGAATATAGAATTGGAATTGCACCAGTTATTTTAGGTAGTGGGAAACTCCTTTTCAGGCAAGGAATGGATACTAAAAATCTATCGCTAATTTCAACACAGCAACTTTCTACAGGTGGTATGATTCTGAAATACTCAAAGCAATAAAAATTTACAACTTTGTATATCAGTCATTGGGGTGTGACAAGTTACTAATCAAACCCTATATATAATGTGTAACACCAAACTGCTTATATTATCCTTTCTCTTTTTTATAGCCTGTCAGAATCAGGTTAAGCACTCTCCAAAATTTGCAGCAATCGACAAAAAGCTGAACAGGGTAGCTAAACAACTGGGGGTTAAGGTAAGTACAGAAGTAGGCGGATATAGCTTGGATGGAAAAGTGGTACCGAAATCAAAGCTCGAATCCAGAAAAATTGTATGGACTGAAGATTCAATTGGCAAAGGCATCTTTATTCATCAGAACTTTACCAATAAAAACATCAATGTACCCGACTGGGATTTTATGGTTGTAGCCTGGCTCGAAAAAAGAAATAGTGGATCGGAAGGCTCGCCCTTTTGGCTTAGGAAGCTATTAGAAAAAGTTACGCTCACAGAAATAGAAAGTAAACTGGATGAGCTTTTAAAACAATCATTAGACAGTTTACGAAGCATTAAAACCACTGATCTTGGTTATGACAATTATTAAAATTATAAAACATACTACGCAATGTATGTTATGCTATAAACAAGAAACAAAATTCATCCTAACAATTAGCTCATGAATAGACATGTTTTCCTCTTTATTCAACTATACTTCATTTTACTTATTGCCGCAAGCTGTAATAACAACTTAACACCTGCTGTGGATCAGGAAACTGAAAAAGCAAAACTTTATTATCACAATGATACAAAACAAAATTATCCAGGGGAACTTTCGGATTCTTCCTTTACTGCTTTAAAGCAGTATTTAACTAATGCCACAAATACCATACTAAAAGATACCATCATCATCAAGTACGACTACAACAATGAAACCTGCTGGAACAGCCTGGATCAGCATGGGAAAAAATACATTATGCGGCTTGTAAATGCCAATAAGAAAAGAATCGAGCAGATTTTAGCTAAACGAGAAAATATTTCATTGTTTACCTTCAGAGAACCCGGAAACAATATAAACAAATTAAAAAACTGGGACCCTTCCATTGTTATCGACAGTACAAAACAACTTTTCAATCTGTTATTCAGTGAGCGTTGCACCTGTGGCAGCTCAATACTTATTATGCCGGATAAAAAATTTGTTTTCCTGCGTTCAGACGCACATTCAGAAATATTCAACTTACCCCCATGGGAAATAGTTGCTATTTTAAGAAAGCAACAAAACTAATTGCACCTCAATCTGCGCATATATGGTCTTAGATTTTAAAATTAAAGACAATAAAAAAGGGAGATGAAATTCATCTCCCTCTATATAAAATCAACTCAAATATAAATTAACCTAAAGCCACACGCTTAAAGCTGGTAACTTTTACATCACCTGCAGATTTCAGGTAAGCTTCTACAGTCATACCACCATCTTTCACAAAAGCTTGTGCAAGTAGTGTATTTTCTTTGAAGAAAGCATTCAGTTTACCTTCTGCAATCTTAGCGATCATATCATCTGGTTTACCTGCCATTTTAGGATCGGCTTTCATAGTATCTACTACGATAGCTCTCTCTCTTTCAATGGTTTCAGTAGGAATGCTGTTTGCATCAACTGCAAGTGGGTTCATAGCTGCAATTTGCATTGCAACATCTTTACCAGCTTCAGGAGCATCACTGCTAAGTCCTACAAGAACACCCATACGGTAGGCACCATGAATATAAGATGCTACATAAGGAGCTTCGATTCTTTCGAATCTTGCGATACCGATTTTTTCTCCGATAGAAGCCAGTTTATCGTTGATCATATCAGCAACTTTAGCGCCATTGATCACAACTTCATTCAGTTCTTCTGCTGATTTTACATCATTGGCAACAGCAGCATCTGCAATAGATTGAGCAAATGCTACGAAGTCTGCATTTTTAGATACGAAGTCAGTTTCGCAGCTAATACAAACCACAAAACCTGTTTTGTTATCAGCAGAAGTTTTAGCGATGATCACACCTTCTTTTGCTTCACGGTCGCTACGTTTTGCAGCAACTTTCTGGCCTTGTTTACGTAACCAATCGATGGCAGCTTCAAAATCGCCATTGGTTTCAGTCAAAGCTTTACGACAATCCATCATGCCGGCACCTGTAGCCTGGCGCAATTTGTTAATATCAGCGGCTGTTATTGTTACCGTACTCATAGTATGTTGTAATTTATTATAGTGAATACTTTGGGTTCTGTAAGGTTGTAAAAACTACCAGTTTCTACACCATTCCCGTTTTATTAAATTGTGAACAGTCATTGTCAAATACAATGCCTGAGCAGCAAATGCTTGAAGTGTATATATAAATTGGGTCATTATGTCATTACCAGGAAAGATAATGACGTAATGACCCAATCAGTTTACTTCATTATCTGCCTCCACCGCCAGCAGGGCGACGGTTTCCTGGAACACGACGCTTAGGCGCACCGCTTCCGGCTTCTGTAGTGTTACCAGCACCACGGCGACCACCACGTCCGGCTTCAGCTTGTGCTTCAGCTTCTAAACGACGGGCTTTTGCTTCGTTTTCGTTGTTGCTCTCTTCTGTTTCTTCTTCATCTTTAGAAGCCTGACGCTCAGCCAGTCCTTCAGCAATTGCAGCAACGATATAGTTAGTAATGATTGCAATAGATTTAGTAGCATCGTCATTCGCAGGAATAGCGAAGTCTACTTTATTAGGATCACAGTTGGTATCTACCATACCAAATGTTGTGATACCTAAACGCTTGGCTTCAGCCAAAGCAATATGCTCGTGCCCGATATCTACCAGGAATAAAGCTGCTGGTAAGCGACCCAGTTGAGCGATACCACCGAGTACTTTTTCCATTTTGTCTTTATCGCGGCTCAAAGTGAGACGTTCTTTTTTAGTCAGGCTTTCAGCACTGCCATCAGCAAGCATTTTTTCGATGCTCTGCATTTTCTTCACACTCTTACGAACAGTGTTGAAGTTGGTTAACATACCACCTAACCAACGTTCTGTTGCAAAAGGCATGTTTACACGTTTAGCGCATTCGCTAACGATTTCTTTCGCCTGCTTTTTAGTAGCCACGAACATGATCTTTTTACCGCTTTTTGCGATCTGCTTAACCGCAGCCGCAGCTTCCTGCAGGTGGTCAACAGTTTTATTCAGATCAATGATGTGAATACCTTTCTTCTCAGCAAAGATGTATGGTAACATCTTAGGGTTCCACTTCTTTTTCAGGTGACCAAAGTGTACGCCGGCCTCCAGAAGTTGTTGCTGCAATGAAGTGTTATTTTCCATCTTGTATGATTATAATATTTTAATTGTTTGTTGTTGTCCATAGACCATAGTCCATGGTCCATACCTATTATTAACCATGGACCATTGACTATGGACCATGGTCCGTTATTAACGCTTACTGAACTGGTAGCTTCTACGTGCTTTCTTGTGACCGAATTTCTTACGCTCAACACCACGTGGATCGCGCTTCAGTTGACCGGCAGCTTTTAACGACGGACGGAACTCAGCGTTTACTTCAAGCAGCGCACGGGCAATACCCAATTTTGCAGCTTCGGCCTGGCCTTTTAAACCACCACCTTGTGCATTGATTACCACATCATACTTATCCAGTACTTCAGCAGTTTTCAGAGGCGCTTCTACCTGGTTCTGCAGGTAAACCAGCGGAAAATATTCTTTATAATCTTTACCGTTTACAGTGATCTTACCATCACCCTTGCTTATGAATACACGGGTAACAGCTTCTTTACGGCGACCAACTGCGTTTTTTTGTTTTTCCATTTATCAGGAATTTGTAATTAGCTAATTTGTTGTGGATTAGAACTTCAGTTCTTTAGGTTGCTGTGCAGTATGCGGATGAGCAGTACCTGCATAAACAAACAATTTCTTGATCATTTTACGACCTAAACGGTTTTTAGGTAACATACCTTTTACCGCTCTCTCCATAATAACTTCTGGACGACGTTTGATCAGATCCTGTGCAGCTTCTTCTTTTTTACCACCTGGGTAACCAGAGAAGTTGATGTATTGTTTGTCTTCGAATTTGTTACCTGTGAAAACAACTTTTTCAGCATTGATAACAATTACGTAGTCACCACAATCTACGTGCGGTGTGTAATAAGCTTTGTTCTTACCACGAAGAACTGAAGCAATTTTTGAAGCAATACGACCTACGGTTTGATTAGTACCGTCAACCACATACCAGTTGTGCTGAACGGTAGCCGCATTTGCATGCTTGGTGGTGAAATGAAGTTTACTCATAATATTTCTTTTTAAGTGAATCCGGCGCTATCCCACCGGCTGTATAATATCCCGAAAAAATTCGGATGGCAAAGGTACGCCTGAGTTACACGATTTTCCAAGGATTTTAGGGTCTATTTTAAAAGACACCTTTGCAACTAATTGATTTTCAATAAAAAATTTGTACTGAATTTTATATTGATCGACAAAAAAAGCCACAGATTCACAGATTTTGGTCGATCAATCTGTGAATCTGTGGCCTGATTCAATTAAACAGAGACATTTTAATTTATAAACACTGGTAGAATTTAGCTTAAAACACGCCTATTTTTTAAGAAACCCCTGATATTCCAGCCATGCCGCAAATTGATCGGCCCAGGCATCGGAGGGTTGCTGCTGCTTGCGAATACCAAAACCATGCCCTCCTTTATAATACACATGCAACTCTGCCGAACGCTTAGCATTATTCCATTTAGAATACAATGCCACACTGTGCGTTTGAAGTCCTATCTGATCATCCGATGCTACTGCTATAAACATAGGTGGCGCGTCTGCAGCTACTGTACCCTGCATTTCCGGAGGAAGGAATGCATAAATTGGAGCTACAAAATCGGGTTTATTCTCTACTGTATAGCCAAATCCTGCCGATCCGGCAACAGTACCGCCGGCAGAAAATCCCATAATGCCAATTTTATTCGGGTTTACTCCCAATGCTGAAGAATGCTTGCGAACATAAGCTACCGCCTGTTTACCATCTGCGATTGCCATTGGAATAGAAGCCTGCTGCCTTGCCTGTAACTCTTTATCACCAAACGCACCATTGAAATCTTTAATCGGATCATCACCAGATGCTTTTGCAAGCCTGTACTTTAAAACAAAACAAGTGATGCCCTTTTCTGCTAAAAAACGCGCCACTCCCAATCCTTCGTTTTCGATAGATAATGCGAAGAATCCTCCTCCCGGACAAATAATCGCAGCAGTACCATTGGCTTTACCCGCTTCCGGTCTGATAACAGTTAGTGTAGGGTCTGTAACATTGTAAACAACAGGTGTGTTCCAACTGGTTTTTTCAATATAGGCTTCAGACCAGTTCCAGTTTTCAGAACCAGGTGCTTTGCCTTCATATATTTTTACCACCTCCTGTGCATACAGGGTGCCCATCATTTGCAGCAAAAAGAATACAGATAGTAAACATAGCTTACGCATACCTATTAAGTTTGCCTCAAATTACAAATTTTACACCGGACTTCAGTCCGGTGCAGAAATCTAGTCAGGTACTAGTAAAGGAAAAGAAGATAATCCCAAAAAAAACGGCCGGGCTCTCGCCCGACCGCCCTCTTTGTCAATCGAAAATCCTAGCTTATGATTCTTATACCAGTCTATCGGTTTCTCAACGTCTTAGTTCCAGCCCCCGCCAAGGGCTTTATAAATATTTACTTTAGCACTGAGTTGTTTCATCCTGATTTCTATCAACTGCATTTTTGATTCCAGTGCTTCTCTTTGGGTTAACAACACTTCCATATAATCTGCACGTGCAGAGTTGAAAAGATTATTAGATATGCCCACAGATTGTAACAATATATCTACCTCTTTTGCCTTGAGGGTATAACTTGTTTTGAAATTGGCTGCTTTTGCAATCTGGTTCAGCACTTCTGTATATGCATTCAAAATAGTTTGCTGGTACTTGAATATGGCCTGCGTTTGCTGTGCATTGGCATTATAATAAGTAGCTGTAATGGCATTCTTATTCACCAATGGTGCCATCATATCTCCCGCCAGGTTATAGATAATAGAAGCCGGTCTGATAAGGTACAATGGATTAAATGCCTGAAAACCCAGTCCTGCCTGTAGACTGAACGAAGGATAAAAGTTAGCCCTTGCTACCTGTACATCCAGCTTAGCAGCTGCAATATCCAGTTCAGCCTGTCTGATATCAGGTCGATTTACCAGCAACTGTGCAGGTACACCTGTTTGCATATCATCAACAGGCATGGTATTAAATTGTGCTGAGTTTCGTTCAATTACCGGTGTAAATTTTCCGGTGAGGTAACGGATTCTGTTTTCTGCTTCCGTGATCTGCTGTTTAATTTCGTACTGAAGGTTTTGTGTATTCAGTAACTGCGCCTCAAATCGGTTCACTGCCAGTTGGGTAACTTTTGCTGCTTCTTTCTGTTGGCGAATTATTTTCAGCACATTGCTCTGTAGTGTAATGTTCTGCTCAATAATCTGTAACTGGTTATCCAATGCCATTAACTCGTAGTAAGAGCTGGCTATTTCGGCAATGATCTGTGTAATCATAAAATTCCGGCCCTCAACATTGGATGCCATTCTCAACACGGCAGACTTTTGTGCATTGCGCAGCTTTTTCCATACATCGAGCTCCCAGGAAAAAAAAGCTCCACCCATAAAATCACCGATATACTTAGGCCCTTTATCGGGATTGGCTTTCAAGTCTTCTTCCGAAAAACCATCCCAGGTATATTTACCGGCCCTGTCTACGGCTGCTCCGGCTCTGATGTTTACAAAAGGCAGGTATTCCCCTCTTCGCTGCATAATTTCATTCTTACTCATTTCAATTTCCTGCAGTGTAATATTCAGTTCCTGATTATTTAGGAGAGCCGTATCTATGAGTGCTATCAGATATGGATCTGTAAAATATTGTCGCCATGGTATACGGGCAATATTGGTAGTATCCTGTGAGCTGTTATAACTCACAGGTACGGTTTTATCTTCTTCTTTACTGGTGATTGCGGGTACTTTACATGCACCGAACCCAACAATAGTACTTACAAGAAAAAGGTATTTAAATGTTCGTTTCATCATCTTTTTTATTTCTGATTCTTGCAATAATTTTTTTGATTTTTTTGGTTAGCGATGACTCGTTGTTTTCAACAAAATCTTCGCTCAGTGGGTTCTTATCTTCATCTCTGATGAGATATCTGCCTTCCTGCAGTTTTCCAAAGATGAAGTAGAGTCCTGGCACAACGATTACACCGAACACCGTTCCAAACAGCATACCACCCAATGCAGATGCACCAATGGTATGGTTACCTACAGCACCTGGCCCTGTTGCAATAACCAGTGGAATCAACCCGGCGATAAAGGCAAAGGAGGTCATAAGGATGGGTCTGAAACGGGCTTTGGCACCTTCAATGGCTGCTGCCACTACCGTAGCGCCTTTATTATGTTTCTGTACCGCAAACTCTACAATCAATACTGCGTTTTTGCCTAACAAACCCACGAGCATAATCATACCTACCTGTGCATAGATATCATTTGCCAGCCCCAGTCCCTTCAGTAGGAGGAAAGAACCGAAAATGCCCGGCGGTAATGATAACAATACCGCAAACGGAAGCAGAAAACTTTCATATTGCGCTGCAAGAATTAAATACACAAAGAAGATTACAATTATAAACAAGTACAGTGCCTCATTACCTCTTCTGGCCTCATCATAAGAAAGTCCTTCCCAAGCGATATCATAACCTCGTGGTAGTGTTTCAGCTGCTACTTCTTTAATAGCTTTGATGGCATCGCCTGATGAATATCCTTTTGCAGGTGTACCATTGATGAGTGAGGAGATATAGAGATTATAACGCGAAATTTCATTGGGTCCCTGTGTTTTGGTAATCTTCATAAAAGCTGAATAAGGAACCATTTCTCCATGATCATTCTTCACAAACATGTTCAACAGGTCAGAGGGTTGTTTTCTAAATTCAGGACCTGCTTGTGTATATACTTTGTAATAATTATTGAACCGGATAAATCCTTGCTCATAGGTACTACCAATCATGATATTCAGGTTTTCCATGGCATTGCCCAATGAAACACCTTTCTGCATAGCCAGCTTATTGTCTACCGTAATTTCATATTGCGGATACTTTGCAGAATAGAAGGCAAATAAACCCGACAGCTCTTTTCTTTTACGAAGTGCCGCCAGAAAATCTGCATTTACCTTGTCGAATTCCTGATAGTCAACATCACTGCTTTTATCTAATAAACGCAAGGAGAAACCATCTGATGTACCGTAACCCGGTACTGCTGGTGGTTCAAAATATTCAATATTTGCCGGCAGATCTTTTGATGCTTTCTCCAGTTCTTCGATCACTTCTTTTACAGACTGTTTTCTTTCCGACCAGTCTTTCAGATTTATCAAACAGGTACCTGCGTTGGACCCACGGCCTTCTGTAAGAATTTCATATCCCGCCAGAGATGTAACAGAGGAAACCGCTTCAATTTTTTTTGCGATAGCTTGTAGTTTTCTGGAAATTTCATTTGTACGTTCCAGTGTAGTACCAGGAGGTGTTTGAATGATTGCATAAATCTGACCCTGGTCTTCACTGGGAATAAAACCCGCAGGTAAGATTTTATTGACACTCATGATTCCAAAAGAAAAAATAATCAGCAGTCCGTAAGTAATCAGCCTTCTGTTAACAATAATTGTTAAGAATTTTGTGTACTTACCCGTAACACGTTCAAAGGTTCTGTTGAACCAGTCAATAAACAGACTAATTGGTGTTTTTCTTTTGGGTTTGCCATGTGTATTTTTTAATAGCATAGCACATAACACGGGGGTAAGTGTTAGTGCTACGAAACCAGAGATCACAATCGCACTTGCCATAGTAAGTGAGAACTGCCGGTAGAGTACCCCTACGGGCCCTGTCATAAAGGCCACAGGTACAAACACGGAAGTCATTACCAGTGTAATGGCGATGATAGCTCCGCTGATTTCACGAACTACTTTTTTGACTGCTGCAAAGGGTGATAGATTTTCTTCTTCCATCTTCACGTGCACCGCTTCCACTACAACAATGGCATCATCTACCACAACCCCGATGGCAAGAACCAGTGCGAATAAAGTAATAAGGTTAATACTCAACCCAAAAAATTTCATCAGTGCAAAAGCTCCAATCAATGATACCGGTACTGCAAGAATGGGAATGAAAGTAGAGCGCCAGTCGCCGAGAAAAACAAATACCACGATAGCTACCAGCACAAATGCTTCCAATAAAGTATGCAATACTTTTTCAATAGATGCGTCTACAAACTTTGACACATCGTAGTTAATTTCATAATTGATTCCTGGAGGAAAATCCTTTTTCAATTCCTCCAGCTTGGCTTTTACATTTGCAATAACCGTATTGGCATTACTACCAGGATTTTGTTTCAGTACAAGTGATGCTGACGGATGACCATCTTTATTTGAATAGATATCAACAAACTCACTACCCACTTCCACTTCAGCAATATCTTTTAATTTCAATATCTCACCATCTGCATTGGCTTTGATAATAATGTCCTGATATTGTTCCGGTTTATTGTACCATCCTTTATAAGTAAACACATATTCCTGCGACTGTGCTTTTTTACCTGAACTAAGACCCACACGCCCGGGTCTGGCCAATACGCTTTGCTCATCAATAGATTTCAATACCTCTTCAGCAGAAATATTATAAGCACGCATTCTTTCCGGATCAAGCCATACACGGATTGCGAATGCACGGCTACCGATGGCCTGTGCAAATCCCATTCCGTTTATCCGCTGTAATTCTGGCAGGATATAGGTGTTGGCATAGTTGAATAAAAACTTCTCATCAACACTATTGTCTTCACTAAACAGGTTGAGGTACATCAGCATACTTGGCTGAAGAGGCGAAATAATAACACCTTCCCGCTGTACCAGTGGCGGGAGGTTGGTCATTACCTGATCCACCCTCGATTTCACCCTTACGGCTGCCAGAGTTGGGTCGGTACCTGGTTCAAAGATTACTTCAATACTTGCTTCACTTGCACTGGTAGCATCAGATAGTATGTATTGCATACCCTGTACACCATTGATGGCACGTTCAAGAATAGTAAGGGTTGATTTTACCAATACATCTGCATTGGAACCCGGAAACTCAATAAAAATATTTACACGGGGAGGGGCAATTTCAGGAAACTGGGCAACCGGTGATGTATTAATTGCCAACAGCCCCATAAACACAATTACTACAGACAATGCAATAGCAAGAACCGGTCTTTTAATAAACTTATTAAACATCGTTTTATATTTTAGGGTTCTCCGCTATTCTGCGTGTAAATTGTTTAACTCATATAATTCTTTTTCGAAGGGTACAAAGCTGTATTTAATGTGTTCATTATTTTTTACCTTACCCAACCCTTCTGCCAGAATTTTATCCTGCGGACTTAACCCCGAAGCCACTACATATACATGTGACATTTCCTGCGCAATGGTGATCTGTCTCGCTTTTAAAATATTATTGGCATCAACCACATACACAAACTTTTTATCGAGTACATCGAATGTTGCTTTTTGTGGGATGAGGATGGCTTTTTTGAAAGCTACCGGCATTAGAATATTACCTGTTTCGCCATGTCGCAGAATGCGCTTTGGATTGGGAAACGTGGCACGAAATGCGATGTTACCGGTTTCATTATTAAAATCTGCTTCTATTGTTTCAACAATTCCTTTCTGATCGAATACCTTATGATTGGCCATTTCCAGTAATACACTTTCATTATTGCCTTTTTTATCGCGCGAAATATAATCGAGGTACTCAGCTTCGGGTACATTAAAATACACCCACATTTTGCTGTTGTCTGCCAGTGTGGTTAACAACTCACCCTCATCGAGCAGACTTCCCAAACGCACATTGAATTTATCGAGTATGCCATCGAATGGTGCGCGTATTTCTGTAAATGCAAGGTGTGCTTTCGCAAGAGATAATTCTGCCTGTGCCTTATCGAGCTTGGCTTTTGCCAAAGCCAACTCATTCTTCGATACGATATTACTGTCTGCCAGTTGTTTTGTATTCTGGTATTCAATTTTGGCGAAGTTTACTTCTGCTTCAGACTTCTGTGTTTCTGCCTGATAAATAAGCGGCATAATCTGAAATAACAGCTGCCCTTTTTTTACAAATTGCCCTTCATTCACATAAATTTTCTCCAGGTAACCTTTTTCAAGTGCCCTTAATTCAATATGCTGAATGGAATGTACCTGACTAACATATTCTTTATTGATCGTAGTATCTCTTTCAATTGGACTAGTAACAATAAACTGTATTTCTTCGTGTTTTTCTTCCTTGTGTTCTTTGCAACCTGCGGCTAATAAAGTGGTTGCAGCAATAATGGAACTAAAAAATTGCTTCATGATTTTTTTGATTGACTAAAGAGGATAAAGAGGGTATATTATGCGAAGAATCACATAACATTTGGGTATACAGTGCCAGGCAGTGTATACAGATTCACATCAAAAAAATCAGATCAGATAACTCTTCCACGAATGGTGGAGTACAAAAAGAGGGATAGCAATACGTTGCTGTATAGCCTGATTATAATGAAAAGATTGAACCGCTTGTATTTCAGCTGTTTGTTGTAATACAACTAATTGAATAAGGTAAGCGGTAAAAGTGAATCTTTTGTCGTTATCAGTCTCATCATCAAGCTCTGCTTCCTTTGATTCCGGATCTTCAGGTAATGGAAGTGGCTCTGAAGGATCAGTTGGAAGTTTGGTTGAACTTGTTTTATCTACAACAACTGTTTTGGCAGACTTGGTAAAAGGGATAGATGCGGAGTTGGCCTTTAGTGAACCTGCAAAAAACAAAAGAAGCCATGCCATTAAAGCCACTGAACCTACAATGGTTTTAATGGTATTTCCTATGTTTTTATACTTACGGTGTTTACTCAACAATGCCATATCAATTAGCAAAAATACCCATAAATCTGCTTTTAAATGGCAGAAAATTTGTTTTCACGTTTTATTGGCATTAAAAATCGATAAAAGATGGCCGTTAGAGGTTGATATTAAAAAACTAACATCTGTTTACCAGTTTACCATAAAACTTACAAGAACTTTCTGATACTCATCATCATACCTAGGTGTAATCCTTCATGATAATTATTAAATTCCAATGCATCAGCCAAGGTGCCAAGATGAAATCCGGTTACTGTCATTCTCTCTGTAAAACTGGTGAAAATTTTATTTTCAATATCTTTTTTAGTCTGGTCGCAAAGCGAAATCAGCAAAGCTTTCATTTCATCAACCTCAGCCTGAGTTACTGCCCTTTCCGGTTTGGTTCCTGGCTTATACAGTTCAAAAAAATCATCGCTTATATGCATAGGCTGGCCAGATAAACGATATACCAGCGACTGCTGTGCAGCTATAATATGGCCAACATTCCAGATAATATTATTATTAAAACCTTCTGGAATTTTATTCAATTGTTCCAGCGTAAAAGGTTCTATAAAACGCAGGTAATTGTTGCGGCTGGTTTCCCAGATTTTGAAAAGTGAATCCATTGCTTTTAGTTTTTTTACTTTAATCTGTATTTAGCCGTGATACCCAATCCTCCATAAGCTCTTAGATATGTAATGACAGGATTAAATCGCAGCTCCGGTTCAAGTATTAATTTATCATCTATTTTTATCGGTTTACTTATTTTTAACTGCACGCCTACGGCCATATTTGGGTCGATGCTGTAATCATTAACAATAAATTGCTGTTGTTTATTTTTTTGGCGAAAACCCATATAAAAATCAAAACTGAGACCAGCGCTAATGTTTACAAGACGCGAATAAAACTTATATAAGAAAGGAAGTGATATAAATCGTTCAGCTATTATATAATAAAATGTTACCGGAGGATTAGATCCACCACTTACTGTTGTAGACCAGTCTGAATGATAGGTTCTATAATAAATGCCGCTTTCAATACCACTTTTTCTGGTGAGTTTACGTTCAACAACCAATCCTATTCCAGGCCTTAGTTGTTCCCCGTGAGTTTCGGTGGTGAAATTAATGCCCGCCAATGTGTATTGTTGCGCATTTATTGATGAGAACAACATAAGAAAAATAGCCAGTAATAAAAGACGTAGTAATTGCATCATGACAAAAATATATTGGATTGGATTGGATATATCAACACAATAAAACTAAATCATTTAACAATCACATAAAAAGATATCATACTATAAGTGAAGCCCTGAAACCTCTTGCGGCATAATAAGAGCCTGCACCATTATGGTATACAAATACGTGGTGATAACGCCAATCACCAAAAATAGCACCCCCGTGTTTACGTATGGCGTCAGGTGTTTTTAACCAACTGGATGTTTTAGTATCAAAAGTTCCCAACTCCTGTAGTTTTCGGTATGCAGTTTCATCTAATATTTCAACACCCATGGCTTTGGCCATATCAATTGCTGTATCTGCAGGCTTAAACTCTTTTCGGCTATCCAGCGCTTCTCTATCGTAGCAAAGACTTCTTCTTCCAGCAGGGCTTTCAGCAGAACAGTCTATAAAAATAAAAGTACCTGCTTTTTTATCCTGTGCAACCACATCTGGCTCTCCACCTGTTCTTTCCATTTCGCTGAGCGACCATAAAGCATCTGCATTTTTATTGAGTTTGGCAGCTACATCGTTCCATTCAATGCCTTTATGTCGTTTCGTGTTTTTTTCGAACCTGATTTTTAAGGTTTCAAGCAGTTCTTTGCTTTGTTTAGCCGATAATTTCATACACAAAAAAAATTAAATGAATTGCTTACCAGTAGTAATAAATTTTAGTTTACTTTTTTTAATACCTCGCAGCCGGTTTTTTCGATCGAATACGACAAGCTTACAATTTTCCATCCATCCTGTGTTTCAATCAACGAAAATACATCGATACCACAATGCGTGAATTGCTCATTTAAGTAGAACTCATAAGGTACCCATGCCATGGCAATTCCATTGAGTATTTTAATATCAAACCGGTAAGGTATTTCTTTTAGCTTATTCTTTGAGACCAACTTTGTGATATCGGTTCTAAAATCCCTCATGTCATATTTCTTGGGGTTTGAAGTATTATTGATCCGCCATATTTGTCCATCCAGTAATACGGCTGATTTATATAATATAGAGTCTTGCTTTTCCAATGAAAGAAAAAATGTATGGATTGTTTTTTTGATTGCCAGTTCGGCTAACGCGTCAACTTTTTGGGCAATAGCTGCAAAATTGATCAGCAATAAGATAAGTAGTATTATCTTTTTCATGTTTTACTATTGAAGCATTCAATATGGAATCAAGATAGGAAAAGATTAAATGGAATACCAGCATCTTATCTAAAATATCTCCTTAAGATCATTGCTATATCCAATAACTTCGCTTACAATTCATTATTATTTTGTCTTACCTCAAATTCAAAGCAGATCAGTTATTCACCGGTACCACCATGCTGGATGATCGCACAGTGCTGGTTGCCAAACCCGACGGCACCATAGAAGATATCATAAGTAAAGATGAAGCAGGCGAAGACGTACAATATATAAAAGGTATTCTATGTCCAGGCTTCATCAATGCTCATTGCCACCTGGAATTAAGTCACATGAAAGGATTAATACCAGAACATACCGGCCTCGTGAATTTTGTATTACAGGTAGTTCAACAAAGACATTTACCAGAAGAAATAATTAAAAATGCCATTGCAAGGGCAGAAGATGATATGCTTGCTGCTGGTATTGTTGCAGTAGGTGATATCTGTAATAACACTATTACAATTTCACAAAAAAAAGCGCAAAGATTAACGTATCATAATTTTATTGAAGTAAGCGGATGGAATCCGGCTTTTGCAAATACGAGAATGCAAAAATCGCTGGAATATTATCATCTTTTCCATGAGGCTTTCCCAGCACATACGAGCCTTACACCACATGCTCCCTATTCTGTTGCTGATGCATTATGGCAACTGATGCATCCATATTTAACTGATCAGGTAGTAACCATACATAACCAGGAAACCATCGCTGAAAATGAATTGTTTCAACAGGGTACTGGAGATTTTATTCGTTTGTATGAAGCCATGCAAATCAGCAATACAGACTTCAGTGCTTCAGGCACCAATAGTCTTCCGGCATATTTTAAAAAGCTAGTTAATGCAAAACAGGTAATGCTTGTGCACAATAGTTTTATTAATCAGGGAGATATTGATGAAGTATTACATTACCAAACTCCTGTTTCATTCTGTTTATGTCCCAATGCCAATCTTTACATTGAAAATGTATTACCGCCTGTAGAACTGTTGTTAAAAAATAATTTAAAAATCTGCATTGGCACCGATAGCCTGGCCAGTAATCACGGTCTAAGTATTTTAGAAGAAATAAAAACACTGCAATTACATTTTAAAGACGTACCCCTTTCAGTTTGGCTTCAGGCAGCTACATTAAATGGTGCGAAAGCCCTGGGAATGGATGATCGGTTGGGTAGTTTTGAAAAAGGTAAAAAGCCAGGTGTGCTTTTATTAGAAAGTAATACAAAAGTTACAAGGCTTATCTAAACCTGACTTAAATCTGGGGCAGGGTATCAGTCAATTAACTTAGTATTTCCTGAAGAATGGGTAATGTTTTTAACTCGCCGAAATCAGCTATATGCAAGGCCATAAAAGTTTGATATGATTCAAGTAGATTTCTTCTTGTGGCTCTATTGAGTTTTAAATTTTCTAAATCATTATAAAACTGAAGTTCCATCAATTGCGAAGTAACCGAAGCCTGAAGTGTTTCCTGAAAATAGGGGTGTGCAGGCATATCAGCTACAAACTGTCCTTCCTGTAAATCGAAATAGGGTGTAGCAGTAGAATAAGTTCCTTGTGGTTTAAAGCCCAGTTCAGTAGCCAGGTGTAAAATAAAATAGAGCGGCAAATTCGCCGTTAGTGTTTCAGTTCCCCGATCAAGTTGTTTTAAACTATCTTCTATAAGGTAAAATAATTCCGGGTTTGCTTCGGGTTGTTTAAGGCTATGTTGTAACATTTCTATCATGTACATAGCCACAGTATTTTTTACCACATCTGAAAGCACCGATTCATACAGATAACTCCATCGGTATTCTTTTACGAATTGTAATTGTTTCAGCTCATTATGATATACTTCCATATCAAGCAAAGCTGATGGCTGAAAATAAGCTGCTTTACCAGCGGAGGTTTTTGTGGTCTGGCGCACTCCTTTAACCAGGTAGCTCTGTATGCCAAAAAGTTCGGTGTAAACAGTTGTGATAATACTGGTATCACCATATTTAACTGTTCGCAGCACTATTCCTTTTGTTGCGTGGAGCATGAAGGGAGGTTATAGCCCATAGACCATGGTCTACGGTGAATATAAAACTATGCGTTATTAACTATGTGCCATGGACTATCAACCATGGACCATTACTTACCCTACAACTCCCGTAAACTGCTTCAGAAAACGTACATCATTCTGAGAGTATAGTCGCAGGTCGTTTACCTGGTATTTTAATTGTGTGATACGTTCAACGCCCATACCGAATGCAAAACCGGTATACTTAGTTGAATCGATACCAAAATTTTCCAGCACTTTAGGGTGTACCATACCACTACCCAATATTTCTACCCATCCGGTATGTTTACAGATATTACATCCATCACCGCCACAGATCTGACAACTTATATCCATTTCGGCACTTGGTTCTGTAAAAGGGAAATAACTGGGTCTGAAACGCACTTTCACATGTTTTCCAAACATTTCCTGTACGAAAAAGTAAAGGGTTTGTTTCAGGTCGGCAAAACTTACGTTTTCATCTATATACAATCCTTCTACCTGATGGAAGAAGCAATGCGCCCTCGCACTTATAGTTTCGTTTCTATATACACGACCCGGACAAATTACCCTAATTGGCGGCTTTTGGGTTTCCATTACCCTGGCTTGTACGCTACTTGTATGGGTGCGTAATAACCAGTCTGGGTTCTGACTGATGTAAAATGTATCCTGCATATCGCGGGCCGGATGATCTTCGGGCAGATTCATCGCACCGAAATTATGCCAGTCATCTTCTATTTCCGGGCCTTCCGCTACTGCAAAACCAAGACGACGGAATATGCCAATGATCTGGTTACGCACCAGATTCAAGGGATGTCTGGTACCAACAGGAAACAGGTCTCCCGGCAAACTAATATCTTTTGAAGAAGCAGCACTATCTGTTTGTTCACCAGCCTGTTCTTTCAGGAATGCATAACGCCCCTCAGCAAACTCCTTGAATTCATTCAGGGTTTGACCAAAAGCTTTTTTTTGATCTACGGGTACATTTTTCATTTCACCCATTATAGCTTTTACCAATCCTTTGGTACCAAGGTATTTAATACGGAAAGCTTCTACCTGTTCTGGGGTTTGGGCTTCAAAAGCGAGCATTTCCTGCTTATACTGCTCTATCTGTTGCACGATCTGTTCCATATTGCGAAGATAAACAGCCGGGCGGAGTGCTGAAAAAATGATTTCTTTAACGCATCTTGGCCCGAATTCTGCCACTTAACCCCTTGAAATGCCTACATTTGTTGCTGCATTTATAAATTTTACATGGAATATAATACAGCGAGAAGTTACCTGGGCATGCGTGAATATGGTCGTCATGTGCATAAAATGGTAGATTATTTACTGACCATTGAGGACAGAGATAAAAGACAACAACAAACACAAGCCGTTATTGAACTAATGGGTTTTTTGAATCCACACCTGAAAAATGTGGAAGATTTTCGTCATAAATTATGGGATCACCTGTTCTTTATCAGCGATTTTAAGCTTGATGTTGACAGTCCCTACCCCATCCCACAAAAAGAAACTTATAAATTAAAACCCGATCCACTGCCTTATCCAAAGCGTCATCCAAAATATGCGCACCTGGGTAAAAACCTGGAAGTGGTAATCGACAAAGCTTTGAAAGAGGAAGACCCTGAGAAAAAAGCAGGTTTTGCTCATGCAATTGCTTATTATATGAAACTGGCCTATAGCAACTGGCACAAAGAGCTGGTACATGATGATGCTATCAGGAGCGAGTTGAACAGTATTACCGGTGGCGAACTTGAGTTCAGCAATACACCTTACATTAAACACCGCAACCAGAATTTCGAACGCGACGAATATGGTACCGGAGGACGTGGTGGCCGCTGGCAACAAAACTTTGGTGGACGTAACCGTAATGGCGGTAACAATAACCGGAACAATAGCGGAGGTGGAAGAAACAATAACAACAACCGCAGCAACAATGGCGGCGGAAGAAATAATAACAATAACCGCAATAACAATAACGGCGGTCAATTTAAGAAACGATACTAAAGTATTTACCTTTTCAGGAGCCCCGGTAAAATTTATCGGGGCTTTTTCATTTCAATCTTCCGCCAAACAGCGGGTCATTTATTACATTCGTATTTATAAAAACTAAGCTTTCATTATGGGATCATTTGAAGTACGTGGCGGCAATCGCCTTCAGGGAGAAATTATTCCGCAAGGCGCAAAAAACGAAGCACTACAAATATTATCGGCCGTTGTACTGACTGATGCCGAAATGACCATTTCAAATATTCCTGATATCCTTGATGTAAATCTGCTGATAGAATTACTAGTGGATATGGGTGTTAAAGTAGATAAACTGGATTCAGATACTTACCGCTTTAAGGCCGATGATATAAATATCGATTATTTATCTTCTGACGCATTCAGGAAAAAAGGAGGCAGGTTACGTGGTAGTGTAATGCTTGCAGGACCAATGCTTGCAAGATTTAAAAAAGCCTATATCCCCAAACCTGGTGGTGATAAAATTGGCAGACGAAGATTAGATACACATATCATAGGTTTTGAGAAGCTTGGAGCAAGTTTTGAATTCGATGATGAACAACATTGTTTCAAATTGGTAGCCCCTCAATTAAGAGGAGCTTATATGTTATTGGATGAACCCTCTGTAACAGGTACTGCCAATATTGTAATGGCAGCGGTATTAGCTGAGGGTATTACCCAGATTTACAATGCTGCATGCGAACCTTACCTGCAACAGTTATGCAGTATGCTAAACCGCATGGGCGCAAAAATCAGTGGTATAGGCAGTAATTTATTAACCATTGAAGGGGTAACTAAATTACAGGGAACCACACATCGCATGTTACCCGACATGATTGAAATAGGCAGTTTTATTGGTCTGGCTGCCATGACCCAAAGTGAACTCACCATAAAAAATGCAGGCGTTGCTCACCTGGGTATTATTCCAGAAAAGTTTAGTCAACTCGGTATTCAGTTTTCCATTCAGGGCGATGATATTTATATACCTGCTCAGGATGTATATGAAATACAAACTTATATGGATGGTGGTATTCTCACCATTTATGACCACCCATGGCCAGGTTTTACGCCTGATTTATTAAGTATTGTACTGGTAGTAGCAACACAGGCAAGAGGCAGTGTGTTGGTGCACCAGAAAATGTTTGAAAGCAGGTTATTCTTTGTAGATAAGCTGATTGATATGGGTGCCCAAATTATTTTATGCGACCCTCACAGAGCAACCGTTATCGGATTAGGGAGAAAATATAATCTACGTGGCATTACCATGAGTAGCCCCGACATTCGTGCAGGTCAGGCATTGTTGATTGCGGCTTTAAGTGCAGAAGGGAAAAGTGTGATTCAAAATATTGAACAGATAGACCGAGGTTATCAACAAATTGATGAGCGCCTGAGAAAAATTGGAGCAGATATCAAACGCATATAAAACTTTATTACGGCTTAGCAGGTAATTTTACTATTGAGATCCAATACTCTTCAATACTTCTGATTACATCCATAAATTTATTTAGATCTACCGGCTTTAATACATAGCAGTTTGCATGGTTTGCATATGATTCCTGAATATCTGAATCTGCAGAAGAAGTAGTTAACATAATCACCGGAATAACCCTTAATATTGGGTCATTCTTAATGGCATTTAAAACTTCTTTGCCGTCAATTTTGGGTAAGTTTATATCCAATAAAATGATGTCCGGGAGTTGAACCTCGCTGAATTTCCCTTCTCTCCTCAAATAATGTAATGCTTCTTCCCCGTCTCTTACTACTTTAATTAAGTTCCTGATTTTAGCTTCTTTAAAAGCTTCAATAGTGAGTCTTATATCACCTTCATTATCTTCAACAAGTAAGATTTCAAGGTCTTGTATTTCTGACATAAAACTGGTTTTAATTGGTTGCTATCCTGGGCAGGCTGAAATAAAAAGTACTACCTACTCCTTCCTCAGACGTAACCCAAATTTCTCCATGATGTCTTTCAACTATTTTCTTACAAATTGCCAATCCGATTCCTGTTCCAGAATGATCATCAATTGGTTGAAGTCGCTGAAATACTACAAATATTTTTTCAAAATAACGGGGGTTAATACCAATGCCATTGTCTTTAATAAAAATCACATGCCGATCTGATTCTGAAATACAACCTATTTCAATGCGGGGGGGGTTACTGCTCTTATATTTTATTGCATTGCCAATCAGATTCTGCATTAGCTGCTGCAACTGTAATGTATTTCCAAGAACGGTTGGTAGCTTGTCTACCTTTAAAGTTACATTTTCTTTTTCAAATCGCGAAGCAAATATTTGAAGAACCTGCTGCAATACGCTATCTAAATCGACAGGCTGAAATACTTCTTTTACAGCATCTACTCTTGAGTATGCTAGCAGGTCCAATATCAATCTTTTCATTCTTTCGGCTCCACCGACAGCAAATTTAATATACTCTTTAGCCTTCTCATCAAGTAGTGCAGTATACTGCTTATCAAGTAGTTGCAAGAAGCTACTTACCATGCGGAGGGGCTCTTGCAAATCATGTGAAGCTACATAAGCAAAGCGTTCAAGTTCAGCATTAGACCTAGCCAGTTCTGTTGCCCGTTTTTGCAATGCTTCATTCAACTCTTGTAATTGTTTTTCAGATTGCTTAATCGCAGAGATATCCTGTGTAGATCCAATCAAGCGAACCGGTTTACCCTGTTTATCCCTGATGATGTAACCACGATCATACACATTAGCATAGCTACCATCTTTTCGTTCAAATCTATACTCATCTTCCCAGAACTGTTCATTGGGATTATCGAATAATAACTCTCTTCTCTCCTGCACTTGTATTAAATCATCAGGATGCACATGTTTTATCCAGAAATCATTGTCGATACTAGCTTCCAAAGTATTATAGCCAAACAATTTAAATAAGCCATCGCCCGATCTTACAACAATTCCTGTTCTCATATCCCAATCCCATATTGCGTCACTGGTAGCTTTAGCCACCAACTCATAACGTTCATTTGACCTGCGAATAGTTGTTTCCGCTTTTTTACGCTCGGTAATATCTCGTATAAAGGCGCAGAAGAATGATTCATTCTCCTGTTTAATTGGTAATACAGTTAATTCAACAGGAAACATTATTCCTTCCCTGTTGATTGCATTTAATTCCAATAGCGTATTTAATGCAGGCCCATGCCCTGTTACTTTATAATTTTCCATCCCCTGATCATGTAAAATTCGATACGATTCCGGTATAATGATCTGAGAAAGCCTTTTCCCCATTACTTCTTCCTGTTTCCATCCAAAAATTTGTTCGGCTTTAGGATTCCAAAATGTGATCATGCCATCAGTATCAATACAAATTATGGCGTCTAATGCGGCATTCATGATAAGCCTTCTTTTCTCTTCGTTATCACGTATCAGGCTATCTATTTTCCTTCTATCTGTGGCGTCACGTTGAACTGCTACCCAATGTGTATACCAGCCATTTTCATCTGCAACTGGTGATACAGTAAAATTGTTCCAAAATGGTTCCCCATTTTTTTTATAGTTGATAATTTCTATTTCGCATGATTCCCAATTTTTCAGTGCCTGTTTTAATCTATCCAATTCATTTCTGTCAGAATCAACACCTTGCAAAATGCGGGGTGTTTTTCCAATAACTTCTTCTGCCGTATAACCTGTAACCTTTGTAAAAGCTTCATTCACATATAAAATTCGAGGACCATCGCCCTCAACCGGTTCAGCTTCTGTAATTAGAACAGCATCCTTGGTATTATTGATAACCATTCGCATGAGATGAAGTCTTTCTTCTTCTGCTTTTTTATTGGTTATATCATTACGGATGGCAACAAATTGATATGGTTTACCTTTTTCATTTAAAAAAGGCACAATGGTGGTATCAACCCAGTAATAAGTACCTGCTTTGGTTTTGTTTTTAATTTCACCTCTCCATACTTTCCCATTTGCGATGGTAATCCACAGCTCTTTGAGGAATGATTTCGGATGATACCCGGAATTAATAATACGATGATCTTGCCCTATCAATTCTTCTTTACTATAACCGGATATTGCACAGAAATTATCATTCACATATTGTATGATTCCTTTCTGATTAGTGATTGCTACAATACTCGATTGATCCAGTGCAAACTTATAATCAGATATTTCCTTTATTTTCTGGGTAAGCTCCGAATTAACTGATTCAAGTTTTTGCTGGTAGCGAATATTTTCTGAAATATCTCTTCCATAACAAGCGATACCTATAATTTCTTCCTGGGTAATAATCGGGTTAAAGCTAACTTCTATCCATTCTCCTGTATGCCGTGCTAATGCGGGATTATGAATTATTTCTTTGAAAAACTCACCCAGGAATGCCCGTTCATATAATTTCTTCCAGAACTCAATAAATTCTGGTACAATATTGGCCAACAATAAAACATTATCTCCAGGTTCTAATATTTTGCCAGTTTGTTTTTCAATAGATTGAAGGAATGCTTTATTCGCACTTAGCAATTGAAAGTTTTTATCAATGCTCCATATTAAATCATTTGTATTATTAATTAAGGCTTCTTTATTGTTTTTTTCAAACCTGCTTGCTGTCTCTATGGCTAATTTTTCAGTAATATCATTGATCAACACAAGAACAGAGGCCCTATTATTATAAATGATATGATAAGCTGTTATTTCTACAAATAGCAACTCGCCATCTTTTGTCAAGTGACGCCATGTACCATGATGTATTAAATATTCGTTAGACCGCCTTTTCTTTGCAGATTTTACCTTTTCAATTTCGTCAGGTGGGCGAATATCCAAGATCGTCATTGAGGTAAATTCATCTCTGCTATAGCCATATTTTTCAATAGCTGCATCATTTACTTCCAAAAATTTATAGGTTGCTTCTTCATAAATCCACATGGGCATTGGATTGGCATAAAATAATTTTTTATACCGTAATTCTGATTCCGCCAATGCATGTATGCTCATAATTTCACTAGTGGCATCTCGCGCCGTCAACATTAATTTGTCAGGTTGCCCATCTTCATTTAACAGGGGAATGCAAGTAATTACAAAATGATGCTGTTGATCGTTGGTGTCACTAATTTGATAATCAAAGCTTGTTTTTTTTCCTTGAAACCCCTGCTCAAAATTTTTCAGTATTTCAGGGTGAATTTTTTGTAAAGACATCGTTAGTAATGACAGTCCTTTCCCCAGTTTTTGTCGGAAAAAGAGTTCTGCCATTTTTTCTGCTGCTTTATTAAAAGTTATCAGGCAATAATTTTTATCAATTACAAGAAAAGTTTCTTCGGTAGAATCAAGAATCATGCGCATATGTTTCTTGGAATCCTGTAACTGTTCTTCTGCTTTTTTACTTATGGTTATATCGGTAAAAAAAATAGTGATTCCGCCATCCGGAGAAGGGTATATTCTGTTTTCAAACCATTTATCCCATGGCTCGTAATATTCCTGCATCACACATGGCTGCCTGCTCTCCATTACCTTATAATAATTAAAATAAAATGGTTGTCCAACTCCTTCAGGAAAAACAGTCCAGATATGTTTACCCAATAAATCATCCGGTTTATGATTCAGCAGCATCGCTGCTCCTCGCTCATTGAGATAACTGTAACACCAGTTTTTATCTACTGCCACAAAACCATCTGAAATGCTGGACAAGATATTATCCATTAATAAATTGGTTCGCTCAAGTTTTTCATTGATTTGTCTTTCAGTCAATACTTTTTCCGTTACATTCTCTACTGAAACTATGATTTGCGTTACCCGGGTATTATCATCTATAGCAGGTGTATTGATGATACGCCAGTATCTTTCTACAAAATTTCCGGTTCCATCATTTGCCGGAATATCGTATCTGAAATTTTGCAGCTCGTTTGTTTGTCTTAATTCAACAACCTCTTTAAACAATGCTAATAATCGCGTTTTATTACCCTGGTTATGGGCACCAGGGGTGTCTGGGAAAACAGAGAATACGGGGTTTCCCTTTAGAATATCATAGTTTGTATTTGTAACCTGTAAATACGCTTTATTAGCTGTAATAATTGTAAAAGAGGGATAGTCGGGTCGTAATAAAAGATACATACCCGGAAGATTGTCAAATACTGATTGGAATTCTTTGACCGTCATGGCAAACTATTTAGCGGCTATAAGAGTATCATGCAGGAAAATCCGCTATACATGAATATAAACATTTTATCATTATTCGTAACCCGCCTGCTTATTTAAATTAATTTATAAGATAGGCTACACCTATTTTTGCGCTATGGATACTTTTAAAAATTTACAGGATATTATCCTTGATAGAAGAAGCGTTAAGCCAACACTAATGAATGGCCAAAAGGCTGAAAATGAAGCGATTCGCAACTTACTTTCTCTTGCAGATTGGGCCCCAACACATGGTAGAACAGAGCCTTGGCGATTTAATGTTTATACAGGAGAAGGGTTAAAAACATTTTGTCGTGAACATGCTGATTTATATAAAGCAAATACCCACGAAGATTTGTTCCTATCCTCTAAATATGAAGGAATTATCAAACAAGGTGAGCATGTTTCTCATCTTGTACTTGTTTACATGAAAAGACAGGCTACGAAAAAAATTCCGCTTATTGAAGAAATTGCTGCAACAGCGGCTGCTGTTGAACATATCCTATTAGGTGCTCAGGCACTTGGAATGGCAAGTCTTTGGAGTACCGGCGGCATGACCCACCATGACAACATGAAAAAAATGCTTGGGTTGTCTGAAGAAGACCGGGTTTTGGGATTGATTTATCTGGGGTATACCGATGAACCGAAAACATCCGGAAAAAGAAATATCCCGCTTGCTGATAAAATCAGTTGGTTTGAATAATTCATCTGTAATATTTTCTTAGTTCTAAAAAACAGGCTTTTAGGTTGTTATGACTATTCAAAACGTTAGAAAATTCTGTTTCTTTGCGCATGCAAGCTAACAAGGGAAAACTCATCATTATTACAGCCCCATCCGGCTCGGGTAAAACTTCTATTACACATTACCTTTTGAATAAGTATCCTTTGCTTTGTTTTTCTATTTCAGCAGCAACCAGACAACCCAGAGGACAGGAAAAAGACGGCGTAGATTATCATTTTATGTCTGCCGAACGTTTTCAGCAAAAAATTAAGGAAGATGCTTTTATTGAATGGGAGATGGTTTATGAAGGAAAATATTATGGCACTTTAAAATCTGAACTGGAACGTATCTGGAGCGAAGGAAAAACGCCGGTACTGGATATCGATGTAAAAGGTGCCATTCATGTACAGCAACAATTCGAAGGTAATTGCCTGTCTATATTTATCCAGCCTCCTTCGGTAGAAGAATTAAAGAGGAGATTGGAGAGCCGCGGAACAGAAACCCCTGAGAGCCTTGCAGACAGGGTAAATAAGGCCAGCTACGAAATTTCTTTCAGTCACCATTTTCACCATACCGTAATAAATGATGATCTTCCAAAAGCGTGTATCACAACAGAGGGTTTGATCAAAGATTTCTTAGGTTGGTAATGATGTTTGCCTAAATTTAGGTATATCAATCTCTATTATTATGTCGTTCCAAAACAGAACAGTATTAATTACGGGTGCAAGTCGAGGTATCGGTAAAGCGATAGCCTTGCGTTTGGCAAAAGAAGGAGCCAATATTGTGGTAGCTGCTAAAAGTGTTACTGAGGATCCGCGCCTTGGCGGAACAATATATACTGCAGCAGCTGAAATTGAAGCTGCCGGCGGTAAAGCACTGGCAGTTCAGGTTGATATCAGGCAGGAAGATCAGATACAGGCAATGATTGAACAGGCGGTTGCAAAATTTGGAGGAATTGATGTTGTTATAAATAATGCTTCTGCCATTCAACTCACTCCTACAGAGCAAACCGATAGCAAACGTTTCGACCTGATGTATAGTATCAATGTAAGGGGTACTTTTTTAGTCGTTAAACATTGCATCCCATGGTTAAAAAAAGGCAAGAATCCTCATATCATTACCTTATCACCACCAATCAGCCTGCAACCAAAATGGTTGGGTGGGCATATAGCTTATACGCTTACTAAATACAATATGAGTATGCTGGCACTGGGCTGGGCTGCTGAATTTAAAGGAGCGGGAATAGCCTCCAATGCCCTATGGCCGAGAACAACCATTGATACCGCTGCCGTTCGTAACCTACTTGGAGGCGAAGCCCTGGCAAAAATGAGTCGCACGCCAGAAATCATTGCAGATGCAGTTCATATCATACTGCAGCAAACCGCTTCCGCATGTTCAGGAAATACCTTTATAGACGAAGAAGTGTTGGCTTCAGCCGGAATAACTGATTTGGAAAAGTATGCAGTTGTACCCGGCGGACAGCTTTATAATGACCTTTTTGTTTAGACATTAATCGAAATTTAAAGGCCGAATAGTAGAAAATTCGCAAAAAAGGTGGTAATATCGTGTACCCCCAATGCGAACTAAAATAATTCTACTAACCCTGTTGACCTGCATGGTCGTGTCCGCTTATGCCCAATATAACGGTCATTGTGGCAATTTCCGCTATAGTATAGATGGTAAACTTATCAGTTCTGTGGATATTAATTCAGGAACAGATAAATTTCATGTTAACACCTACTACAAAATAGACAACAGAAATGGTTATGTCTGGTTTTGGATTGAAGAAAGCCTAAACGGTAGTAGTAAAATTGGCAAGTATTCCGTACTCTGGAGTCGGTTATCAGATATGGATAATGAAAGTGCTATCATTGATAAAAATGATCCGTCTTCAATGATCGTTAACCTTAGTAGTCAGAAATTCTTTTTTACAACATCCTATACTGCGCAAAAAAAAGGACCTCAATATGAGGTCCGTAGCAAGTTACCTATACGGTTTGCAAATAGCCAGGATGCTGCTGCATTTGCACGGGAATTATTGCAAAACATCCCTAAATATTAACATACAGATTATTCGGCTAATTTCTCCGGGCGCATCTGTGGAAACAGCAATACATCCTGAATAGATGATTGATTGGTCATCATCATACACAAACGATCAATACCAATACCAATACCAGAGGTAGGAGGCATACCGTATTCAAGCGCACGTAAAAAGTCGTGATCAATAAACATCGCTTCGTCATCACCTCTTTCCATCAGTTTAAGTTGCTCTTCAAAACGCTCACGCTGGTCAATCGGATCATTTAATTCCGAATAGGCGTTAGCAATTTCTTTTCCGTTCACCATTAATTCAAATCTTTCCACCAATCCGGCTTTATTACGGTGCTTTTTAGTGAGCGGACTCATTTCTACCGGATAATCTATGATGAAAGTGGGTTGAATAAAAGTATGCTCGCTGGTTGCCCCGAAAATTTCGTCGATTAGCTTGCCTTTACCAATATTCAAAGGCACATCTATGTTGAGTTGCTTACAAACATCCCTCAATCCTGCTTCGTCTAAACCACTTACATCAATACCCGTATTTTCTTTAATTGCATCATGAATACTTATTCTTTTGAATGGCGCTTTAAAGCTGATTATTTTATCGCCTAATGAAACATCCGTTGTGCCATGCAGGGCAATGGCTATCTTCTCGAATAGCTGCTCTGTTATTTCCATCATCCAGAAATAATCTTTATAAGCCGTATACCACTCCAGAACGGTAAATTCAGGGTTATGCGTACGATCCATCCCTTCGTTCCTGAAATTGCGACTGAATTCATATACCCAATCGAACCCGCCTACAATAAGTCGCTTAAGGTATAGCTCATTCGCAATACGGAGGTAAAAGGGCACGTCCAGTGCGTTATGATGGGTTATGAAGGGTCTGGCAGCCGCACCCCCAGGAATGGCTTGTAATACAGGAGTATCTACCTCCAATGCGCCCTGCTCATTCAGGAAAGTACGAATGGTATTTATAAGTTTAGTTCTTTTTACAAAAGTTTCCTTTACGTCAGGGTTGATAATAAGGTCAGCATACCGCTGACGATACCTGAATTCAGGATCTGTTACTGCATCAAATACATTTCCTTCCTCATCGCGTTTTACTACCGGCAATGGCTTTAGTGATTTAGCCAACAGCGTAAAGCTTTGCGCATGAACAGATGTTTCCCCTGTTTTGGTGATAAAGGCAAAACCAGTTACACCAATAATATCTCCAAGGTCTAAACCATGCTTAATGACCGTATCCCAGAAAGATTTATCTTCTTCCGGACAGATTTCATCTCTCTTAACGTATAACTGGATTATACCTTTGCTATCCTGTATTTTAATGAAGAATACCTTTCCCTTATCATTTATACTCATTACCCTTCCAGCTACACAAATTCCGGTAAATGCATCTTTTGTTTCTTCTGTATATTTTTCCTTTATATCAGTTGAATAATGACTTACAGGGTATAATGGCGCGGGGAATGGGTCTATCCCGGCCTCTTGTAACTTAGCCAGTTTCTCACGACGAATCTGTTCCTGTTCTGATAAATGTGCTTGACTCATAAATTTTCGATTACATAAAGAGCTGCAAAATTAACGCTTCAAGCGCAAGAATAGTGAAAGCCTATCAGATAATTCGGGTATATGTACCGACTTTTAGTATCTCTTACTGGTATATATTCGGATTATGTATCTGCATAATCCTGCCGGTTTGTTCTTCTGGCACTTGTTTCCAACCAAACTGGCTATATAAGCCATGCGCATCTCTGGTAAAAAGCATCCACCTGCGCAGTCCCTGCAGGTCGGGATAGTCATGAATGGTTTGCATTAACCATTTTGACAATCCCTTTCCCTGGTGTGTTGGTAAAATAAACACATCACCCAAGTAGGCAAAACTGGTTCTGTCTGTAACAACCCTTGCAAAACCAACTTGCTCGTCTCCACTAAAAACACCAAAGCAAAGGGAATACTTGATCGATTTCCCTACTAATTCTTTCGGGATTCCTTTTGCCCAATAAGATGATTCTGATAAATATCGATGGATCGTGTCTACATCCATTTTATCAATATCTGTCGAAATAAAATATTCCTCCCCCGTGATGGTCTGAAAACTATTCATTGAACAACTGTTTATATAAATCTCTTTTTGATAAACTTACTAAATCTCCCGGTTGCAATCCATCAACGGTTATTTTTTCAACCCGGTATCGTATAAGTCGTAAAGTTGGGAATCCAACACTTGCAGTCATTTTTCTTACCTGCCTGTTTTTACCTTCTGTTAAACAAAGACTGATCCAAGGAGCAGGAATTGATTTCCGAAATCGGATGGGGGGATTACGAACCGGAACGATGGGTTCATTATTAAACCTGTGAACCCTGGCACTTGAAGTTTTATATTGCTTACCATCAACATTTATAATAACACCTTTTGCCAACTGATCAATTGCTTTATCATTAATATCACCATCAACCTGAACCCAATACTCTCGTTCATGCTTAAACATTGGATTTAATAATCGATGATTCAGTTGTTTGTCATTGGTTAAAATCAATAAACCTTCACTATCGTAGTCAAGTCTTCCAACCGGATAAACATCTTTGGGAACATCAAAAAAATCAGCAAGGGTTTGTTTTCCTTCCACAGAAGAAAACTGAGATTGTACCAGATAAGGTTTGTAGATAATGAAGTAGTGATACATAAAAAACAAAAGTCCCGCATAAGCGAGACTTTGTATATGGATGGGTTAGTAAGTACTGGGAAATAAATTTCCCTACACAATATTAAAAAGAGTTTCATCGAAAGCAAAAAAATTTTTAAACAATTTTATTCACATTTTAGACAGTGCTGTGAATTTACCGCCCTTTAAAAAAGGGCAAACCGTCTTTATTATGTAGTAAATCTTAAACAAAAGAATGCAACAATAATTATGAACAATCCTTTGAGAACCTTTATTCATAAGTGTTTCAAAGAATTGCAAGTACTAACTACCGGTGATATTTTTATAGCCAAACTGTTTTTAAAACGAAAAAAACATGCTCATTTTTAAGCTAAATTTCAGCCAAAATAATTTCCCATCAGCGCTACGCATTACCTTTGATTTTAACAAAAAATGGCCTTATGAAGTTCCCCGCACCCGTTACCGTAAGCTGGATAGCCTCCTTAATCAATGCACAGGTGAAAGGAAATCCTCATGCAATGATCACTGGTATCAATGAAATTCATAAGGTTGAAAACGGTGATTTGGTTTTTGTAGATCACCCAAAGTATTATGAAACTTGTTTGAATAGTGCTGCAGATTTTATCATCATTAACACAGAGGATGTTACTGTTCCTGAAGGAAAAACAATTTTAATCTGCACTGAACCATTCGAAGCCTATTTAAAAATAGTCAAACATTTTCGTCCTTTTGCTCCTGCTCAAACAAGTATAAGTAACACTGCAGTAATAGGTGAAAACAGCATTGTTATGCCTAATTGCTTTATCGGTGATCAGGTTGTTATCGGTAATCATTGTATCATTCATCCAAATGTTACCATCCTCGATCATACCATTATTGGTGATTATGTAGTAATTCAATCTGGTACCGTGATTGGTAGCGATGCGTTTTATTATAATACCAAAAAGAATCGTGAAGTCTGGTTTAAAAAAATGCTGAGTTGTGGGAATGTTGTAATAGAGGATCATGTTGAAATAGGTGCTGGTTGTACCATCGACAGGGGTGTAACTGCCGAAACAAGAATCGGAAGAGGTACTTGTATGGATAATATGGTACATATAGGCCATGATACAACGGTTGGAAAAAATTGCTTATTCGCTGCTCAGGTTGGTATTGCCGGAGGTACCGTTATTGAAGATGGTGTAACCTTATGGGGACAGGTAGGAGTCAGTAAAACTTTAACTATTGGGGCCAATGCTGTTGTACTGGCACAAAGTGGGGTACCTTCTTCACTGGAAGGCGGTAAAACCTATTTTGGTTACCCGGCAGAAGATGCATCCATTAAAAGAAGGGAACTTGTATGGATTAAAAGAATACCTGAATTGTGGAAGAAAGTAATGGAGGGGAAGTGAATTGTCAATGGTCAATAGTGAGTAGTCAGTAGTTAGTGAAAAAGGAGTATTATTCCCCATTGACCATTGACAATTCACACTTTACATTCCACTATAATTCGGAACATAGTTCTCCCTAGTTAATATTTTCAACAAGTCTTTTTCGAGCGTTTCAACCGGATATTCTATAATTCTGCCAATTTCTTGCTGCTTGCTGTAAATAATCAGGGTAGGTACACGTTTAATGTTTTTACCCTGTTCTTCATGTTGGGGGCTTTGCTTATACATTTCAGGCGCATTACTCACGAAAATTAGTTTAACTTTTTCCGTACTCATTCCTGCCGATTCGAGTATTTTCAACATACGGGGCACTTCTCTTCTGCTATCTCCGCACCAGGTGCCTAAAAATATTTCAATCGTTTTATTCGCTAATAATGGTTGTATCTGTCTGGTATATACTGAGTCGGGTTGGTAGTTGGTGAATGCCGGTTCGAACCATTGTTTATAGACATTTTGTTTGAGCAGGGAAACTTCACAACATCCTAATAGCATTGGATCGCCATTGGTATTTTTTACTTCAATATTGGCATAAACAGGTTGCACCTGGGTATAGGCGTGCGTGCTGGTTGCGGCCAAACATATTACGGCCACAACCCATATCAATGATTTCATGATAGATGGATTAAGTGTATTAAATAAATAACAGACCCTATCGTTAACAGGGTCTCACTGAAAAAAGGATTATTTATTTAAGCAAGTGGCGGGTGAAATACAGCCTGTGGTATAGGGAAAGGGAGAGCTGCAATAACAAAACAGTTGTTAACCGTGGTTTTATCAAACATGGTCATACCCATGCAGAAATGATTATCAATCCTGAACTTCCAGTCCGTCTTTAGTTGAATGTCTTTTTGTTTTTCTGTTGCAGGAATCTCATCAGGATTATTATCAGCAGTAAGCATACAATCACACCAATATTTATCTGCATAGGTTATGGCTAGTGCCGAACATTCTGCATAGGCCAGCAATTTAGCTACCTGTGGTGCATAAAGCGATATGGATAATATTAATGTAACCAGGTACTTCATGAAGTAATACAAGATACATGATATCTGCCTCATTCCGGTTATGGCAACTGATATTTTACTTTTAGTTCTTTACAAATTCTCTTGACCGCCACATTTATAGGCGTATAAGAAAATGCAGGTAAGGCCTTCATTATTTTGGTATTGTTGAAATGAACTTTGGCCTGAGCTGTTCTTGCAGTTTCTTTGGTAAGCAGGGGCGATTTTTTAGTAAACCATGCTTTTATTGCTTCTATCCGCCATACCAATGCAGCCAAAAAAGGGGTAACCTTTCGGGAAGGAAGTTTCTTTCCAAACCCATTTGCAATTTCATTGAACACAGTACGATAGGATAAGTTTTCTCCACTAAGAATAAATCGCTGGCTGTGAATATTACTTTCCATTAAAGCAATCATGGCATTAACCACATCTGCAACATCCACAAAACCACTCACACCTTCAGTGTACCAAGGAAATTCATTGTAAGCCGATTTAAAAATGGCAGTAGACCCATTATTCCAATCACCTGCACCGAGAATTATAACGGGATTTACTATTACTGCATTCAATCCTTCTCCGATACCACGCCATACTTCCATCTCAGCGAGGTATTTACTTTTGCCGTATTCGCTGTTACTGGTTTCGGGTGTCCAGTTCATGCTCTCATCTATCGGAATATCTTCTCTAATTCTCCCCAAGGCAGCCACTGAACTCATGAAGACCATTTTCTCAATGCCTTTTTCCAATGCTGCATTCACCACATTGGCCGTTCCCTCGATATTTACCTGGTGTAATTGTTTTTTCTGTGTAGGATTAAAAGATACTACTGCAGCACAATGATAAACCTGTTGAATGCCTTCCATGGCATCTTCCATTGAAAGTATATCAAGGATATCTGCCTTTACCCATTCTACCTGATTACTAATGGTTAAGTTGGGTATCACAGACCGATAAATGGCACGTACTTTTTGTCCGCCCTGAACCAGTCGACTAAGCAAATGAGAACCTACCAAACCTGTAGCGCCGGTAACAAGGATCATGAATAAAGTTTGAACGAAGTTATAGGAATGTAACGGAAAAGCTTTTTTACTCAGGAGCATTTATTGCAGAGACCGCTTACTACCAGATCGTTTTGTGTAGCTACAAAACCTTCTGGTAACGTAACTTTTGGTACAGTAACATGATCGAGGCAATAGGTTGTTCCGCAATCATCACACAAAAAATGAACATGGTCATCGTGATGATGGCCTGCAGAACATTCATCCTTGCAAAGGGCATATCGCACTGAATTATCAGTGGTAGGTATTGTATGTATGATTCCTTTCTCTACAAATGTTTGAAGGGTTCTGTAAATAGTTACCCGATCGAACTCAGTGCCACTCTTATGTTCAATATCTGCATGTGCAAGTGCACCATTAGCATCTAAGAAATGACCCAGTATTTTTTTCCTGCTTTCAGTGATACTCAGGTGGTTTCTTTTCAATAAATCAACAATTCTTTCCTGCATAAATTCCCTCCCTAATTTGGGTTATTGGTAAAAATGCCGTTCACAAAATTACCAGAGCCTTTTTCTTTTAATAATAACCCAATATCTTTTTTTAATTTTTCAAGTTCCTCAGATTTCAAGCCATCGTAAACCTGACCGCGCACTTTTCCGGATTTATCAATAAGTGCGAAAAACTGTGTATGAATAAATTGATCTTCGATTTTTTCAACATTATTCTTAGGATCATCCAATAAGTACGAATTCCTTGCCATCTGGTATAAGCTGTCCTTTCTGCCTGTTACCAGCACCCATTTCTTTGTATCTATCTGCATTGAATCTGCATATACTTTTAATCTGGCAACCGAATCAATTTCCGGATCACAGGTATGGGCCAGTATCATAAAGTCTGGTTCATCTTTAAAGGCTTCATAAACCGTTTTCATACCGACATGCATTCTCGGACAAATACCCTTGCATGTGGTAAAGAAATATTCCACAACTGTTACCTTACCCAAAAGGTCTTTTTCCGTTACCGGAACACCATCCTGATTTTTAAACATAAATGGTTTTACATAACCCAGTTGCGCCAGCTTTACTTTCCAATTATCCGTTCCACGAAAGAGGAAATAATAAAAAGCAGCAACGAGTACTACAAAAAACAGGAGGTAACCAATATATTTCTTACGCATAATTCTATTAAAACACAAAGTTACACCCCATTCAGTTCATTCCCCCCAATGAAAAAATGATAGAAAATAATTTTGCAACAATGTTGCATTGTTATATATTTGCAGTCGAATGAATTTTAAGATTAATTGGGACGCTTTCGGTATTGCCACTTCACTTGCCTGTGCTATACATTGTGCCATTTTACCGCTTTTCTTAAGCAGTATGCCCTTATTTGGCTATAATATTATTGATAACAAGTGGTTTGAATACGGTATGATTGCCCTCGCATTTGCAGTGGGTACTTTTTCCCTTTTTCATGGCAGAAAGAAACATCACCATAGCTGGCTGCCGATGGTCTTATTCAGTATTGGAATTGTTTTATTACTAAGCAAAGTAATCTGGCATCACTGGCAGCTTTGGTTATTAATTCCTGCTGTTATTTTTATCGTGGCATCACATTACCTGAATTACCGTATGTGCCGTTCTCATAACCATGCACATAGCGACGATTGCAATCATTAATGGTCACTTGTTTTGGCTTCACAATCCTGACATACGATTACAATATTTTCTGCAAACCGTGGACCCACACTGGATTTGCGGCCATTAACCTCTATTTCAATCAATTCATCATAAGGCTGGCGCGATAATACTTTTATATGATCGTGCATACGTAATCCTACACGGTCAACGTATTGAAGAAAGGTTGCTGAATTATCTTTTACACCCACCATTTTACATTGGTGACCAACTGCTTCTTCATTCAGTGTTTTCTTTGCCGGTATCTTCATTTCACCAGTCGAAGTAGGAATCACATCCCCATGCGGATCGAATGCTGGATAATGCAGAAACTGATCAAGACGATCAATAAGCTTTGAGCTTTGTATATGTTCCAGTTGCTCCGCAACTTCATGAACTTCATCCCAGGTAAAACCAAGATGTTCATATAGAAATGTTTCCCAAAGCCTATGTTTACGCACTACTTCAATGGCTATCTTTTTACCTGTTTCAGTTAAACTGGATTTACCATATTTTTCATAGTTGATCAACCCCTTTTCCCGAAGTTTTTTCAGCATATCATTGGCCGTTGCCGGTTTTACCCCTAACTGGGTTGCCAACTCATTGGTTCCCGCTTCTGCTTTTTCCTCCTGCATCATCGTAAGCTGCAATAAGGCCTTCAGGTAATTTTCTTCCGTAGTTGATAACATATTACAAAGATAAAAGAAAAGGCAAACTATTTTTGTTAGGCTTGTCTAACTTTTATATTTTTACTCCCCGAACTTTAGTATTTGTATGAAACCCTGGCTATTAATTACCTCCTTCTTAATTGCAACCTCTCTGAATGCACAACAAGCTAATATTTCAGGTAGGGTAACCAATGCTGGTTCTGGATTAGAAACGGTATCGATCAGACTTCTCAATACAGCTATTCAAACCATTACCGATAGTAATGGCTTCTATCATTTGCAAATACCCCTTCAAGGACATTATACACTGGTAGCAGAGAGAGTGGGATATAACCCATTTCGGAAAAAGATCCATGTATCAGCAATGGAACCAATGATCATTGATATTCCACTAAGTATAAAAGAAACAGAGATCCATGATGTTGTAGTCACTGGCACTTTAAAAGAGGTTAGAAAAATGGAAAGCCCTGTTCCGGTTGAAGTTTATACACCTGTCTTTTTCAAAAAAAATCCGACCCCTAATATTTTTGATGCACTTCAACAGGTAAATGGCGTAAGACCACAGTTAAACTGCAATATCTGTAATACCGGAGATATTCATATCAACGGATTAGAAGGACCATATACAATGGTTTTAATTGACGGAATGCCTATTGTGAGTAGTTTATCTACAGTCTACGGCTTGTCTGGTATTCCGAATGCTTTGATTGAAAGAGTTGAAATTGTTAAAGGACCAGCTTCCTCATTATACGGAAGTGAAGCTGTAGGTGGATTAATAAATATTATTACCAAAAACACCTCACATGCTTCCAGGTTTTATGCAGATTACATGCATACCAGTTGGAATGAAAAAAACGCTGACCTCGGCTTTGTTTTAAAAGTATCTGATAAAATCCGTGTTTTAACCGGTTTAAATGGTTATCTGTATAACCAACCCATAGATAATAATAAAGACGGTTTTACAGATGTTACCCTTCAAAAAAGATTATCTGTTTTTCAGAAATGGGCCGTTTCAAGGAAACAAAATCGCTTATTGAGTTTTGCAGTAAGGTATTATAATGAAGACAGATGGGGTGGCGATATGCGTTGGAATAAATTATTCAGGGGGGGGGATAGTATTTATGGAGAAAGTATTTACACCAAACGATGGGAACTAACAGGTCAATATCAACTACCTACAAAAGAAAAATTACTCTATTCTGTTTCGTATAACTCACATCAGCAAGACAGTCGCTATGGAAACATCTCTTATATAGCAGATCAAAAAATTTTATTTAATCAGCTTACCTGGGATAAGAAAATAGCCAACCATGATTTATTAGCTGGTATAGCAGTAAGGTATACTTATTATGATGATAATACAACAGCGACCTTAAATACGGATCCAACAAATCCAAAAAACGCACCACAGCAAACCTGGTTACCAGGCATTTTTCTGCAGGATGAATTGAAACTTGGTAAGCAGCAATTACTACTTGGACTGCGTTATGACCGACATTCGATTCATGGAAATATATTCACGCCAAGAATTGCCTACAAATGGAAGATTGATGAAGACCAAAGTTTAAGATTAAATGCTGGTACAGGCTTCAGAGTCGTGAACTTATTTACGGAAGACCATGCTGCTTTAACTGGTGCAAGAAAAGTAGTGATTAAAAATGAACTGAAACCAGAGCAATCTTTTAATGTGAATCTAAACTTTACTAGAAAGTTGCTAACCGGAAATGCTACAATTATCGGATTCGATATTTCAGCATGGTATACGCATTTCTCAAATCGAATTATTGGGGATTACGAAACCAATCCCAATGAAATTAATTACGATAACTTAAAAGGTTATGCAGTTAGCAAAGGGGTTACCATAAATACAGATTTCAATATGGTAAACGGTTTTAAAGGTATGGCTGGTATCACCATCCAGGATGTATCACTCGTAGAAAATGGAATTAAAACACAACAAATACTTACAGAAAAAATTACCGGTACCTGGTCTTTATCTTATAAAATAAAACCCTGGAATTTTTCCATTGATTATACGGGAAATTTCTATGGCCCTATGCGGTTACCACTGCTTGGTCCACTGGACCCACGAAAACCAAATTCTCCTCTTTGGAGCATTCAGAATCTACAATTTGTATACACTGGCATACAACAAATTGAAATAT
>CBFGPM010000023.1:0-57183 GCA_965650685.1 uncultured Sediminibacterium sp. | reverse complement strand
CTGTAACACCAACCAGGGGTTGCCCTGTTTTTTGGTCTGTTACTTTACCTGTAACGGTTTGGTTTTGTGCCCAAACCTGCGCAATGGTTAGCATCGCGCACAGAAAGACTGTAACGAATTTTCTCATATTTCAGTTTTTAAATAAAAAATGCGAGTCGCAATTTAGTTAAAGAAAACATAAATGCACATTAATGGACATGTTTAGACAAGAAAAAGCTGCGTTTTTGATCAAAAAAACAACGAATATAATTATTTGTAATTCATATAATGTTCATAAATAAGTAACGCGAGTTTAATATTAATAAAAAATAAATGTATCTGTTTTAGGCCTGGTGATGAAGAACGGTGGAGTTTTTGATTTGAGCGAGTTGTTTTTTGGGTTAAAGTACTTGGGTTTTAAAGAGTCCTTCACAGCAATTTTCACCAAAAAACACATAATTCTAATTCGCACATTATCAATGATTTACCTGTATCATCAACACATCATCAACACAGCAACAACACAGCACAACATATAGTTCGTGTTTGGAAGTGTTTAAATACTGTTACTAGCTTGTAGATATACTGAGGAAAAGACCTAAAAACACCTATGGGTAAGGAATATTAAGTAAGCTGGCACTCAAGAACAGTATCTATGCTTTAAAAATGGGAGATTGCCTGTTTACACTGACCAACCAGATAAATAAAAAATATTATTGTTCAGAGAGCAATGGTTAGTTATAATAACACCTGTGGAGAAGCGCTCAGCCAAATTTCTCTGAACAGTATAGATTCAAATCTGGAAAATTTTAAAGGAGCACTCATACCAAAAAAAGAGGTCGTATCAATTACTGATACGACCCCTTGTAAAATAATCCTAACAATTATCTATTCCGTAATCATCTTAGTTATCTACGCATAACGGATTCAATAATAATTCACTGGAAGAAATCGGCCAGATATATTGCTGTGCTGTAGCAGCGATAGCAGACACACCTGGTTTTGCAGGCAATGGTAAACCTAAACGGGTAAGATCCGTTCCGCGTAAACCTTCACCAAGGAATTCGATTCTTCTTTCTTTTACAATTGCATCAGCAAGTGCATCAGCATTGGCAAAATTCAATGCTGTAAATACAGTAGTAGCATCAGAACGACCACGCACTGCATTCAACAATGCAATAGCTTGTGCGTCTACGGTATTAGTAGAACGAACACGTGCTTCTGCAAGGTTAAGCAATACTTCGGAGTAGCGCATTACCGGAGCTGGGTCAATAAAAGTAGATGCAACACTGTATTTAGTCAGGTAGCTCTTACCACTGAATACCTGCACGAAACTTCTCCTTCTATCAGTTGGTAACCACCCTGCATCTGATATGATACCTGTAGATAGTAAAGAATATTCACCATTACCACCATTGAAGGCAGAAGGACCATAATAATAACCCAACTGATTTTGTGTACCAGGTGTTTCATTGGAAGCAAATGGCATCGACAAAATTGATTCAGTTGTGTAATAGTTAGAGGTAAACATTGTTCTGTAATCAGCCTGTAATGCATGAGGCACACCAGAGCTCGCTACGAACGGAGCTGTTGCACTAACAATTTTATTTGCTTCTGTGATAACATCAGCATAGCGACGCATACTAAGCAATACACGGGTTTTAAGTGCAATTGCAGTATTCCTGTGTGCACGTGTTGTGTTCAGCGTTGCATTTGCATTTGTTAATGGCAGGTTTTGTTCTGCAAAAGTCAGGTCAGCCAAAATCTGTGTATATACTTCCGCAACAGTTGCGCGGGCAAGTGCATAATCGCCAGATCCTGTGTTACCGGTTAAACGAAGTGGAACACCAGGTTTACTACCGTTACCATCCCAAAAAGGGCGGGCATATAATTGCAACAAAGAATAATAACTTAATGCGCGAAGCAATCTTGCTTCACCAAGAAAATTATTAGACAAAGTAGCACCTACTACAGCGGTTCCCTTTGCGGCCATACCGTCAATGAATACATTCGCAAGGTTAATTACATAATAGGCCCTTGACCAATGATTCAATACACTATTGGTTGAGCTATTGGCTGGTGTATAGTTCCATACATCAAACCCTGTTACCACATTTGTACGATCATTCATGAATTCTTCTCCACGGATATCGTTGAAAATCTGATAACGTCCGCCATACATACCTGCATTCTTAATAGATGCATAAATAGAACGAACCTGACCTTCAATCCTTTCTTTGCTATCGAAAGCGGTAAGGTCAGAAATTGCATTGGTTGGTACCGGGCTTAGAAATTTGTCTTTGGCGCAGGAGGTCAATTGAACCACCGCTGCAGCCATGATCACATATAATAGTTTCTTTTTCATTTTACTGCATTAATAGGTTAACAATTAAAATCCTACATTCAGACCAACAGTGAGTGTACGCTGGTTAGCAACTGTATTTCTGTCTACACCAAAGTTGGTAGTACCATTACCATTTGAGGAAACCTCTGGATCTGGGCCAGGATATTTGGTGAGGATTAACAGGTTATTTCCATTCACATAGAAACGTGCACTGGTGATCTTCACTTTCTCAAGTAAAGACTTAGGCAGATTGTATCCAATGGTTAATGTTCTCAACTTAACAAAATCGCCTTTGAATACGTTGATATCAAGCGGGAATGATGAACCATTTGATACGTTATCACCAAAAATTGGTTTTGGTATATCAGTTACATCACCGGCTTTCTGCCATCTTCTTAAAACAGCTACTTCATTGTTCCAGAAACGCTGGTCTCTTAAACCTGCTTGTGTACCATAATAAATGTAGTTACCAAACTGGTAGGTTAATAAGGCTGTTAACTCAAAACCTTTGTAGCGGAATGTATTTTCCCAACCACCAAAGATTTTAGGATTGGTGTTTTTGTAAACAACCGCATCAGCATTACTTACAGTTGGTGCGGTAGTGCCATCAGCATACATAAATCTTGACTGACCAGCAGGAGCCACATGTTGGAAGTAAACATCACGACCTTGTGAGTTTACAAAAATTCTGCGTCCGGTTGCAGGATCTACACCTTTTGTACGGGTCACAAATATCATCCCGATTGGTTGACCAGGAACAGTGATACTTGGATTTTCCAAACCACCTGTTGAACTGATAATGCTGTTGATGCCAGGAGCCAGTGAAGTTACTTTATTGGCATTGGTAGCAAGGTTCAGTGAAGTGTTCCAACTGAAATCTTTTTTACTCACTGCATTCCAGTTTACCTGAAACTCGAAACCTCTGTTATACATGGTTCCGATATTCTGAGGAATAGAAGAAGGTAGACCTGCAGATGGAGGTTGAGGTACAAATAACAACAAACCATTGTTGTTACTATTGTAGTAACCAATTTCCGCAGTAATCTTATCCTTTAAGATACCAAAATTAATTCCGATATCGGTTTTCTTACTGGTTTCCCAGGTAAGGTTAGGGTTACCAGCCTGGCTATATTGTACAGTAGCACCGCCACCATACAAACCAGAACCGTACTGAGATAATGAAGCAAAGTTTCCTAAGCCCCCGATATTACCTACTTTACCGTAACTAGCACGAACTTTGAAACTGCTGAAAATACGATCCAGTTTTGCAGCGGTCCAGAATTTTTCGTTCATCACTTCCCATCCTGCAGACACGCCCCAGAAAGTACCATATTTTACATTGGCACCCAATTGAGATGCACCATCCCTTCTAAGGTTACCAGTGATATAATATTTACGATCGTAGTTATACTGTACACGACCAAATTCAGAATACAGGTAGTTTTCACCAATACTTAATCCAGAAGTATTTGGTGTTGCCCATCCACCCTGAATATTGGTGAAAGCAGGGTCAGAAACCGTAATACGGTTCAAACCGAAACCATTGTTGTCAGACTTTTGGTGCTCAATACCTGCAAGTGCACTTACACTATGTTTTTCACCAAAGTTTTTATCAAACTGTAAAGTGGTTGTCCAAACCCATCTTTTGTTCTTGCTATAGGTAGCAGAAACAGAACCAGTTGAAGCAAAACCTTCACCTGAAATTGGGTGGAAGAAAACATCATTATCTGATAATACATAATCGATACCATAAGTAGTACGACCTGTTAACCAGCTAAATGGTTTTATCTGAGCATATACATTGCTGATGATATGTTCGATATAGTTATCGTTTCTGTTAAGATCAAGTTGTATAACGGGGTTGTTAAAACCAACTTGTCCTTGTTTATTTCCCATTACACCAATCAACGCACCATTATAGTTGTAAGTGCCATCATTATTGTACGGAGAAATATTTGGTGCAGTTACCATTACTACACGACCAAGACCTGCAGTAGCAAATGCATCTCCCAATGAACCAGAGCTAACTGCTGCAAGGTTTTTCTCTGAAGAATACTGGATCTTACCACCAATATTTACTGCTTTTCCTACTTTATGATCAACATTCATCATCAAAGAAAGACGACGATAATCGTTTCTTTTAATAATACCTTGTTGCTCTGTATAACCGGCAGAGAAATAATAACTGGTAGATTCATTTGCACCAGATACACTAATGGTATTACTGTGCTGTACACCCGTACGGTAAACATAATCGTACCAGCGGGTGTTGATGGGTTTGCCATCAGGACCATTGGTTAATGCAAAAGCATTAGTTGCTGCGTTAAAAGTACCGGCATTTACTAGGGCTGAGTTTTTGTAGTCAGTGTATTGGAAAGCATCCATTAATTCAGGCAAACGCTGAACCTGGCTGAAGCCAACCCAACTGTCTAATGTAACTTTTGAACGACCTGCTTTACCCTTTTTAGTTGTGATAAACAGAACCCCGTTCGCAGCGCGGCTACCGTAAATCGCTGTAGCTGCTGCATCTTTTGCAACGTCTACACTTTCAATATCGTTGGGGTTAATGCTCGCCAGGATATTACCAGCAGAACTGGTAGCACTGAAATCACCTGTGAACATTGGAACTCCATCCAATACAATCAAAGGATAAGAAGATAGGGAAATTGAATTGGTACCGCGAATACGCAATACAGGTGGCGCATTCAATACACCACTCGGAATGGTTACCTGCACACCAGCCGCACGACCACCCAAAGCCTGATCAAAGCTTTGTGTTGGTTTGTTGGCCAATGCATCGCCTTTTACACTGGCAATGCTACCGGTAATTTCCTTTTTCTTTTGGGTACCATAACCTACCACAACTACTTCAGACAAAGACTTGTCTTCTTCAGTCATGCTTACGGTAATGGAATTTTTGTCGGAGATGCTGGCTTCGAGGATGTTGTAGCCAACATAACTAAAGCGGAGCGACTTAACATTCGAACCTACCTGGATGGTAAAGTTTCCCGAATTGTCTGTAACAGTCCTCCTGTCTGAACCAGCTGAAACAGTTACGCCAGATAGCGGCGAACCCTTCGAATCTGTGACCTTTCCTGTGAAGGTCCGGCTAGTTTGTGCCTGAAGTTGTACCATAAAAAGCACAACACTGGCAGCAAGTGCCAATACTTTTCTCATGCGCATTTGGTTTTTAGGTTTATAGAAGTAATAAAAATAGACAGCAGGGTTAAACAAAACGCTGTTTTACCCTAAAAAAAGATTGATTCGCCGAAAAATCAGGAAAGAATTTTGTATTATTTAATTTTATACCATTTAATATATTATAAATCAATATATAAAACCATGATATGATTTATAACATTAAATGTTCAATATAGAATTGTTTAACTAATTATATGGTGCATATATTTAATATAAAAAACTAAAACATCCACCACTAACCCTGCAATAAGGTCATTTACTTTTTATTTGCGCGTTTCTGTTGGAAATGTAAGATGAGTACCGGCAATAGTACCAGATTTGTAAGGGTACCAATTACCAGCGTTAGAGAAGTAAGCCATCCCAAAGCCTTCGTTCCTCCAAAATCACTGATACAGAAAATAATAAAACCGGCTATCAACACCAGCGATGTATAAATTATACTGATGCCAGTATGCCTGATAGTCTGAACCAGCGTTTGAGCAACCTGGTTATTATAATGCGGTAATTCCTGTTTATAGTTTATTAAGAATCGTATAGTTACATCAATCGCAATACCCAATGCCACACTAAATACCAACACAGTGGATGGTTTTAAAGTTATACCGATCCATCCCATTGTTCCTGCAGTAATCAATAATGGAATGAGGTTTGGTATCAATGAACATACCAAAATGCGGAATGAACGGAATAAATAAAGCATACACAACGTAATAAGTAAAAACGCCCAGAATATACTTTCCTTTAAACCCCTGATGATAAAACTTGAACCTTCTAAAAAAGTAATACTACTTCCGGTAAATGTAATGTGGTAAGATGCAGTATCGAAAATCTCACTTGCCTTCTTTTGATAATCCGCAATCATAAGGGGCAATTGTGCACTTCCTACATCCTTCATGTTTACCGTAATGCGCGCAACCTGCTTGGTACTATCCATAAAGCTGCTGATGATTTTTGAAACACCTGTTCCGGCATTACTATCTGAACGCTGTTTAAGGTAGGGCGACATAAACGCAAGATCGCCTTCATAAGGAACATCATAGCTTAATGTATCACCATCATAATAAGCCTGTTTGGCAAATTTTAATCCTTCTGCAAAAGATAAAGGCCTAGCCGTTTCTGGTCTTGCACCAATATATGCCGAGAGTTCATTGATTTTTGAAACAGGACCAGTATTACGCAACAACCCATTTTTCTTTTTTGTATCAACTAAAATTTCGAGTGGCATCACACCGCCGAAATGTGCTTCAAACCATTTTAAATCGGTATAGATTTTATCGTTCTTAGGAAGATCATCTACAATAAAACCTTCGCTCTTTAAACGGAAAATACCTGCAATGGCAAATACACTGATAACAATCGTTATACCATATACCCATTTGGCATGATGAAAAGTCCACCGTTCAATTTTTACCAACACTTTCTCTAAAAATGCATTATCCAAATACTTAGTATGTCTGTTTTTCGGTGGTTTCAGGAAACTTAATACAGCAGGAATGAAAATAAGTGATATCACAAACAACGCCATGATATTAATGCCAGCCACTATGCCAAACTCTTGTAATAAAGCACTTTTGGTAAGCGCAAAAACGGCAAATCCAATAGCAGCAGCAATATTACAAAACAGCGTTACAATACCCATTCTGCCTACCATTGTAATCAGGGCTTTATCCTTATCGCCTATCTCCCGATACGCTGTATGGTATTTATTGAGGAAGTAAATACAATTGGGAATACCTATCACCACAATCAATGGTGGGATCAATGCATTCAACAATGTTATTTTGTAACCAAACAACACCATTGTTCCAATACTCCAAACCACACCAATACCAACTACTACAAGACTCATCAACATTGCACTCAATGATCGGAAGAAAATCAATAAAGTAACTGCAGATAAAACAAGGGATCCTATCAGAAACCAATTCATTTCATCTTTGATCCTATTTCCCACTGTTGTTCTGATAAAGGGAAGTCCACTAATATGCAAACTACTCTTTGTTTTTTCTTCAAACAGGTTAACCTGTTTCATGATATCATTGATCAGTCTTGTTCTCCCTTTACTGTTAATAGTATCACCATTTACCGACACGCCCATTAGGTAAGCATTGCCAGAATCGCTATACAGTAAGGTTTTATAAAAAGGCAATTGATTGAAAACCTGTTTGGCAGAATCTAACTCCGCCTGCCCCTGAAATGGGTACTGAAATATTTTCTCCGGAACAAGTTGTTGTTGCTCACGATCATTGCGAAGATTTACCGCGTCCGGAATACTTAATATTCCGGTAACGCCTACTACCTGTTTTAATGACTGCTGCAAAATCGCTACCTCATTAAAATAAGCTACAGAATAAAAATCTTTACTATCAAAACCTAATACCAGCATATTACCATCACCACCAAATTTTTTTAGAAATGATTGATACTCCTGGTACTTGGGATTATCGGTAGGAATCGCCCTTGTAAATTCATAGCTAAGTTTTACCTGAGTGGCATAATAGGTCATAACACCTGTAGCCATCAACAGCAAAAACAATAAAATGATACGTCTTCTCAGAATAAATTGACCCAATCTATACCACATGATCTATTAATAGAATTTTTCTTAATGTATAAAAGATACAATCACTGTAACTAACTATGTAGGAATTGAACTACAAAGAAAAGAAGAATATGTCATATACAGATAACATTGATTAGCGCGGGCAGTATTGTACATTGCATCATCCTGTGAGAGCTGTATACAGAGAAAAGTAAACTATCCGCTTTTTTCTGATAACACCTTATATCCAATATCCATGATCCCCCGGAAGTACACATACCATGTTGTGCTACTGTGTTCTTGTCTATATACTTGTATATTGACAAAAGCACAAGGTATTTGCTCCAGCAATGCTTTAGCACCTGTTTTTTCACAAACATTTGGACAGGGTACCAATTCTTCTTCAAAAACTACTGTTCCATCTGGCTTTAATACCAACTATTCTTTTCAAAGCAGTGGTGCACTTGATGACGGGAAATATATGGTTACACCACGTGTTCAAAATTCTGGTCGTAACGATTGGGCACAAGGCACCGACCATACCGGCAACTCAAATGGCAATATGTTTCTGGTGAATGCTGGCACTGGTGGTTCTGTTTTCTTTACGCAACAGGTTAATGATCTATGTCCGGGTTCTACCTATAATTTTTCCGCATGGTTGGCAAACGTAAATACAACCAGTAACACTTTACCTATATGTGGCAGTGGCTATGTTTATCCTAATGTAACTTTTAACATTAAAAATACTTCTGGAACAGTTTTAGCTACTTATAGCACTGGAAATCTTCCGCTGACAGCCAACAGATCTGTTGCCCCAAACTGGCAGCAATATGGTTTCAGTTTTTCATTGCCTTCAGGTACTACTTCCTTAGTACTTGAAATGGTAGACGCCTATGGTGGGCAACCGCAGTGTGGTAATGACCTTGCTATTGATGATATTCTTTTTACAGCCTGTACCCCTACTGCTTCAATTTCATTCAGCAATGGTACCACAGTTTGTTCTGGCACGAGTACTACCATCAATGCTTCCATTGTCAATAATCCATTCACCACGCCAGCCTATCAATGGCAAAAAAGTACAGATGGTGGAACTACCTGGACAAATATTGGTACTGCAAGTACCACCAGTAGTTATACTATCAACAGTGTTACAGATACAGATGGTGCATCTTACCGGGTACTTGTTGGTCCGGATGTTTCCAGTTTAAGTTCCAGTACTTGTGTTACTGCATCATCAGCAGTTGCACTTACGGTAGCCTCAGTAAAACTAAATTCCGACGTAATAGAATGTAACAATGGTATTACCAGTTATAGTGCCACAGATACCTATTACAAAGTTGTTTATAGTAATAGCAATGCGGGTAATAGCTATTTATGGAATGTGTCAAGCTCCGGATCTTGGAGTTTTCAGGGCTCTAACAATGCTAATTCACAATACCCACGTTTCCAGTTTAACAGTTCAGCAGCATATATTGTAAGTGTACAGTTTACTACCAACGGGGTAAGTTGTAGTGATACACAGGTTGTATTTAAAAACACGGTAGCCTTAGCCAGTATTCAAAATTCAAAAGACACTTCAATATGTTACAACACTAATAGCGTTAATCTTTCCGCAGCAGTTTCATACGTAACAAACTCCTATTCATGGAGCAGCTCTGGTACAGGTACATTCTCTAACATAAATTCATTAAACCCTACCTATACACCTAGTATCGCAGATAAAAACGCCGGTTTAGTAAAACTGTACTTTAACGGAACATCAACTTATAACGCTACTGGTAATTGCGGTACTAATACCAGTAAGGATTCAATGATACTCAGGATCTATCCAAATAATATTGGTACAGACACTACCAGATCTATTTGTTCTAACCAACTATTGTCTTATTCACCAATCTCAGCACAACCTGGTAGCACTTTCTTATGGACTTCCGCTTTTACAAGTGGTTCAGGTAGCGGTAACACTGCTAATGGATCTGGATCTATTAATGACTTGCTGATAAACACATCTACCACAAATGCCGCTGTAGTTACCTATACGATTACCCCATTTTATGGCGGATGTAGCAGCACACCATTTACACTTACAGCTACTGTTAATCCAAATCCTGCTATTACCATTACTAATAATGCCCATATAATCTGTTCAGGAACGGCAACAAATATTCAATTCAGCAGCTCTCTTCCAGGGTCATTGTTTACCTGGTCTGCTTCAAATATTTCCGGTGTAAGTTCGGGACAAACAAATAATAATAGCCCATCAAACACAAACTCCGTTACTGATATCCTCAGCAATACTACCCTGGTGAATGCGATTGTACGGTACAAAATCACTACTACATCTTCTAATGGATGTAGTACAACCGATTCAACTGATGTAACCGTTAAGCCTCAGCCTACTATTGCTTTAGCAGGTACCGATCAGGCACTTTGTAATCTTACTGCTGTTCAATTAAACGGAAATACACCATTGGTTGGTTCAGGTACCTGGACAATTGTAAATGGTCCTTCAACAGTAACGTTTAGTAATGCCTCACTTCCAAACAGTCAGGTTAGCGGATTAATTCCAGGTAGCTACACTTTTGCATGGACTATCTCAAACAGTCCTTGTAATGTATCGGCAGACAGTGTAACGATTATCATTAGCCCTGAAACTGTTGCAGGCACACTTAGTGGCGCAACCAATGTTTGTTTTGGAAATAATACTGGTCAATTAACGCTTGCCGGAAATATTGGTAATATCATTCGTTGGGAATTTTCAATCGATAACGGAAACAGTTGGACTACTGTCAATAATATAACAACTACGCTGACATTCAATAACCTTACCACTTCCACTTTATACCGGGCGGTTGTTCAAAGTGGAAATTGCAGTATTCAGTATTCCAACAATGTATTAATTACTGTTGATCCGCTAACAGTACCTGGAACACTAACCGGAACCACTATTGTTTGTTCAGGAAGTAATACCGGCACATTGACTCTTTCCGGCAATACAGGAAATATTATTCGTTGGGAATCATCAACTGATGGTGGCACAACCTGGCCAACAAGCTATGCAGTTAACACCAGTAGTTTTACTTTCAACAACCTCACACAAACAACTACCTACAGAGCGGTAGTACAAAGCGGCAATTGCAACCCTGCCTATACCAATGAAATTACTATTACCGTTAACCCTGTTACCGTACCTGGTATTCTATCAAGTGACGCAACAGTTTGTGCAACAGGAAATAGCGGTTCTCTAAATTTGAATACTTATACCGGCTCAATTCTTCAATGGGAGTTTTCTATTAACAATGGTACAAGCTGGACAACCATTTCAAATACGAGCACATCACAGGGTTATAATAACCTGAATACAACAACAGCATACCGGGTTCTGGTGAAAAGTGGCGTTTGTCCATCCCTGTATTCAAACACCAGTACAATTACCGTTGTTCCACCTGTTGAAACGCCAAACGCAGGAAATGACCTGAGTGTTTGTAATGTGTCCGCAACTGCACTTAATGCAACTTCGCCTGTTGCAGGAAGTGGCAGTTGGCGTATGGTAACTGGACCTTCAGCAGTTAGTTTCACCAATATTGCTGATGCGCATACTACCGTAAATGGATTAATTGCAGGAACTTATCAATTCGAATGGACAATCAGCAACGGAATATGTACCGACTTAAAAGACACTGTTCAACTAATCGTTTATCCTGCTACAGTACCAGGCACTTTATCTGCTAATAATACCGTTTGTGCTACTGCAAACAATGGTACGCTTACACTAACAGGGTATACTGGAAACATTTTACATTGGGAATCGTCTATTGATAATGGAACTAGCTGGAGCACTTTCAGCAATACTACCAACACCCTCAATTATAATAACCTCAGCACAACTACACAGTATAGAGCTTCTGTTCAAAGCGGCGTTTGTAATCCTCAATATTCCAATACCATTACCATTACGGTTTTACCTGCTGTAACACCTGCGAATGCAGGAACAGATACCCATGTTTGTTTTACCACATCTACCATTTTATCCGCAAATACCCCTGTTAATGGAAGCGGTACATGGACTGTGGCCGCGGGCGCTCCATCAGCAGTAAGTTTTACTAATAGTAATAACCCTAATACTACCGTAAATGGTTTAGTGGTTGGTTCCTATCAGTTTATCTGGACCATTTCAAACGGTACATGTGCTGATTCTAAAGACACGGTAACCATTACAGTAGATCCGCAAACAGTTCCTGGAACATTGTCTGCAAGTAATACCGTTTGTGCCACTGCTAATAATGGCACACTTACACTAACAGGATATACAAGTAATATTTTGCATTGGGAATCTTCTGTTGATAATGGCGCCAACTGGAGCACTATCAGTAATACTACCAACACGCTCAACTATACTAACCTCAGTACAACAACACAATACAGAGCTTCTGTTCAAAGCGGTGTTTGTAATCCTCAATATTCCAATACCGTTACCATTACGGTTTTACCTGCGGTGACACCTGCTAATGCCGGTACAGATACCCATATATGTTTTACAACCGCTACCATTCTTTCTGCAAATACACCTGTGAATGGAACCGGCACATGGTCTGTGGCTGCAGGTGCCCCATCAGCAGTAAGTTTCACAAATAGTAATAACCCTAATACAACCGTAAATGGCTTGGTCGTTGGTTCCTATCAGTTTATCTGGACCATTTCAAACGGTACATGTGCTGATTCTAAAGACACGGTAACCATTACAGTAGATCCGCAAACAGTTCCTGGAACATTGTCTGCAAGTAATACCGTTTGTGCCACTGCTAATAATGGCACACTTACACTAACAGGATATACAAGTAATATTTTGCATTGGGAATCTTCTGTTGATAATGGCGCCAACTGGAGCACTATCAGTAATACTACCAACACGCTCAACTATACTAACCTCAGTACAACTACGCAGTATAGAGCTTCCGTTCAAAGTGGTGTTTGTAGTCCACAATATTCCAATATTATTACCATAACTGTATTACCCGCTGTAACAAGCGCTAATGCAGGTACTGACCAATTTGTATGTAATGTTGCAGGAGTTACATTAAATGGCAACACCCCAATTAACGGAACCGGTACATGGACTGTTTTACCGGGTGCACCTTCTACACCTGTATTTACCAATGCATCGAACCCCGGCACAACTGTAAATGGATTGGTTGCCGGCACCTATCAGTTTGTTTGGACTATTTCAAACGGAACCTGTGCTGATTCAAAAGATACAGTTGAAGTAACTATTTACCCACCTTCAGTTCCTGGAAACATAACTGCCGCTGCTACAGTTTGTGCCATTTCAAATAATGGCACGCTAACATTATCGGGTAATACCGGAAATATTATACGTTGGGAATCTTCTATTGATAACGGTAGTTCCTGGACCTCCATTTCTAATACTACCAATACATTAAACTATACCAACCTCAGTGCTACAACCGTGTTCAGGGCAGCAGTACAAAATCAAAATTGCCCAACCTTATACAGTAATTTAAACACCATCACTGTATTACAACCAGTAACACCTGCAAATGCAGGTCCTGATACCACTTTTATCAATGGTGTATCCAGTTATACGCTTAACGGAAATACACCAGTATCAGGTACTGGCGTTTGGTCTGTAGTGCCTGGTGCAACCAGCCCTTTAAATTTCTCAGGCACAACCAATCCAAAAGCTACTATTACCGGTTTAGATTATGTACATGGTGCACCACCAACAGATGGTAAATACTTGCTGGTATGGACTATCTCAAACGGATACTGCCCGGTATCAAGCGACACTATGCAAATAACAGTACAGCCTCCTACAAATCCTGGTGTTATCGGTCCTGATGCTGTTGTATGTACCGGAAACAATAGTGGCACTTTACACCTCACTGATTATTTAGGAACCATTCTTCAATGGGAGCTATCTGTTGATAATGGGGTTAACTGGTCTGTCATCAGTTCTACTGTTGGCACTAATCAGGATAGTTATTCGTATTCAAACCTCACACAGACAACCCTATTCCGCGCTTTGGTTAAAAACGGCGTAGGTGCTGAACTTTATTCAGGTATTGCCGCAACTATTACTGTGCTTGAATTGGTAACACCTGCAAATGCAGGTCCGGATCAATTACTATGTAATACAACTTCATCTGTACTTGCTGCCAATACACCTACCTCAGGAATGGGAACATGGTCTGCATTGGCTGGTAGTCCAACAGTACCATCTTTCTCAAATACAGCAGATCCAAATACAGTAATCAGCGGATTAACTTTTGGCACTTATCAATTTGTATGGACTATTTCAAATGGTATTTGTTCTGACTCTAAAGACACAGTAACTGTTACTATTCAAGAACCGACAATTGCCGGAAACCTAAATACCGACAACACTGTTTGTATTACCAGCAATATCGGTTCACTTACACTAACCGGTTATTTTGGAACTATTGTCGGAACGGAATATTCCATTAATAATGGATTGAATTGGTCTACAATAAGTAATACTTCAAATACCGCTACGGTAAACTACAATAATCTATCACAAACTACCCAATTCAGATCTCAGATTCAAAATGGTGTTTGTCCTGCATTGTATACGAATATCGTTACAGTTACTGTTCTACCAGAAGTAACACCTGCTGATGCAGGCTCAGATCAGTTATTATGCAATGTAACTGCCGCTACTTTAAATGGTAATACACCTGTTTCTGGAACAGGTGTTTGGACATTACTATCTGGCGCTCCTTCTGCTGTTAGTTTTACTAATGCAGCAGATCCAAATAGTACAGTAAATGGGTTAACATTTGGTACATACCGTTTTGTTTGGACCATCTCAAATGCGTTATGTGCCAGTTCAACAGATACTGTTGAAATTCGTATTATCCCACCAACAACAGCAGGAAATCTTGTTGCCTCTGCAACAGTTTGTGCTACCAACAATTCAGATATATTAAGCTTGTCTGGTAATAATGGAAGCATTTTACAATGGGAATTTTCGATTAATAACGGTGGTAGCTGGACCAATATCTCAAATACCAGTAATACATACACTTATACCAACTTAAATACAACAACCCTTTATAGAGCTCTTGTAAAAAATGAAATCTGCACTGCCTTGTATTCAAATGAGGTAACCGTTACAGTTATACCACCTGTTACAAATGCCAATGCAGGAACTGATCAGATTTTATGTGATGTAACATCAGCAACCCTAAATGCAAATACACCTGGTGTTGGTTCTGGTACATGGACAGTGGTTGCAGGCGCACCGTCTGCTGCTAGTTTCACCAATCCAAATGATCCAAATACAACTGTAAACGGACTTACCCACGGAACATACCAGTTTATATGGACTATCTCAAATGGTATGTGTGCCAACTCTGTAGATACTGTTTCCATATATATTGCCGCGCCTACTATTGCAGGAAACCTGGTTGCACCTGCAACCGTTTGTGCAACGAATAATACCAACATACTTACCCTTTCCGGCATGCAGGGAAATATACTTAAATGGGAATTTTCTGTAAACAATGGCGCCAACTGGAACGATATTTCAAATACTACAAATACATATACCTATAACAATCTCAATACTACTACCGCTTACAGGGCACTGGTAAAAAATGAAGTTTGTTCATCGCTTTATTCAAATGAAATAACCATCACGGTAATTCCTCCTGTTACTGCTGCTAATGCAGGTATTGATCAGCGTTTGTGTAATACCACATCGGCCACATTAAACGCCAATTCACCATTATCAGAAACCGGAACATGGTCTGCCTTAACAAGTAACCCAACGGTCGCCAATTTCACGAATGCTACAGACCCGACTACTACCGTTAATGGACTTACAACCGGCATATATCAGTTTGTGTGGACCATTGCAAATGGCACCTGTACTGATTCAAAAGATACGGTTACTATTACAATAGACCCACAAACTGTACCTGGTAATTTAGTTGCTGATGCTACAGTGTGTGCTACAAGCAATGGCAACTTACTCTCACATAATGCTTATACCGGAGATATTCTTCGCTGGGAATATTCCACAACTGGCGGTGGTTCCTGGACTAATATCAACAATACAAGTAACACCTATACTTATAGTAACTTAAATACAACAACAAGCTATCGGGTTTTAGTACAAAGTGGTGTTTGTGCTCCGATGTTTACAAATGAAGTAACCATAACTGTATTACAGCCAGTAACTATTGCAAATGCAGGAGCGGATCAGACTTTATGCAGTACTCCTGCAACTATGCTTCAGGCTAATACACCTACCTCTGGTACCGGCAAATGGACCTCTGTTTCTGGTCCGTCAACACCTGTATTTGCAAATGATACCGACCCTAATACAGTTGTATCCGGACTTGTTGCGGGTACGTATACTTTAGTGTGGACAATCTCAAATACGCTTTGCGCTGATTCAAAAGACACGGTAAGCATTACCATTGCGCCATTAACAGTGCCTGGTAATTTATCTTCAAATGCAACTGTTTGCGCAAATTCAAATAGCGGAACGCTTCAGCTAACAGGAAATACCGGGGATATTTTACACTGGGAATTCTCCACCGACAATGGATCGAGCTGGACAGTACTATCAAATACTTCTTCGTCTTATAATTATACAAATCTTACCACATCTACCTTATTCAGGGTTTTAGTAAAAAATAGTGTTTGTGCAACAAGCTATTCAAATACAGTATTAATTACAGTTATGCCAACTGTTACTCCTGCTGTTGCCGGTATGAATCAGTTTATTTGTAACAATACTACAGCCAGATTAAATGGCAATACCCCATCTTCGGGTAATGGCTTATGGAGTCAGATAAGTGGCCCGACTACTGCCATCTTTGAATATAATAACCAGGCTGCCACAAACCTGTCTGGGTTAACAACCGGAACTTATCGTTTCAGGTGGACCATTGACAATACAGTTTGTCCTGCATCATCCAATGAAACAGAAATACGGATTGATCCACCAAGTTCTGCAGGCATACTTGGAAACGACGATACAGTTTGCACGAACCTGAATCAGGGAACTTTGTCAATTACTAATTATACAGGTGACATTATCAGATGGGAAAGCTCAAACGATAATGGTAATAGCTGGAGTATTATCAACAATAATCAGTCAACATATACTTATTCCAATCTCAATAGTACAACCAGATTTAGGGTACTGGTACAAAGCGGTGTTTGTGCATCCTTGTATTCTAATACCGTAACTATTACAGTGAATCCATTCACAGTAGGTGGACATATTGCCGCCGATGATACAGTTTGTGTAACAGCTAACAATGGCACATTGCAATTAACAAATTATGTGGGTGATCTTATCCGCTGGGAATCTTCTATTGATAATGGTAACAACTGGAGTCTGATAAATTATACTGGAGACAGATACAGTTTTAACAACCTTTCTACTTCTACCCTCTTCAGGGTTATGGTTCAAAGTGGTGTTTGTTCGGCAGCATTTAGTGACACAGTAAATATAACTGTTGATGCTGCAACCGTTGCAGGTACATTAAATGGAATCGATACTGTTTGTTACAATACAAATAATGGATCTATCATACTTTCGGGAAAGCTGGGGAATATTGTCCAATGGGAAGCTTCTCAAACAAGTGGCGCTACATGGAATGTACTTAACGTAACAAATACAGATACTTTAAGGTACAATAACCTTACGCAAAATACTTTATACCGTACCCTGGTAAAAAATGGCACTTGTGCCATTATGTATACAAACCCGGTAAGTATTATGGTAACACCTCCTGTTACCATTGCAGATGCAGGAGCTGATATTGTAATTTGTAATGCTGGAACCACAACTACCATGAAGGCGAATATGCCTGTCTCAGGAACTGGTTCCTGGAGACAGGTTCCTGGTTCGAATAGCGCTGTTATCGCAGATCCCTCAAATCCTCAAACAGTGATCAGCGGTCTGTTACCAGGTAGTTATCAATTTATCTGGGAGATATCGAACGGAGTTTGTATCAGTTCCAGTGATACGGTAAATATTAAAGTAGATAAAACAACTGCAGACTTTACATTAACAGGCGTAAATAACTGCGGAAATACAGTCTACCAATTTAACGACAGAAGCACTTCAAATTTTGGAATAAAAGACTGGAAATGGAGCATTGCACCCGGCGACACGGTTAATACAAAAGAACACAGCTACAGTTTTACTGCTGAAGGTACCTATACCATGAACCTTACTGTTAAGAGTGAAGCAGGATGTATTAGCAATTTACAGGCGCAGTTTTCAGTTAAGGTTTACCAATTCCCTCACGTTGATATTGATGCCATCAGAGATGTTTGTCAGGGACAGCTAACACAACTTTCTCCAATACTGAATTCCAGAGATAGCATTGCCATGATTTTATGGAACCTGAGTAATGGCACTAAAAGTTCAGATTCTATCATCACCGTTAGGTACCTGGTAGATGGACAATACACAGTCAGGTTAACCGCATCTACTGTAAACCACTGCCTCGACTCTGCCGTTAAAACAATGAGCGTTCACCCATTACCTGTAATTAATGTAACACCAAATAGCACGATTTGTAAAGGTGAGTCTCTTCAATTAACTGCTACAGGTGCCATGAGGTATATCTGGTATGATCAGCTTAACAATATCACTGCTTCCGGGCCAAATACAAATACGGTGAAACCTGTTGGCTCTACCACAATTCGCGTTATCGGATATGATCAATTTGGATGTAGTGAAATAAAATCTACCAGCATTCGTGTTATTCAGCCACTGAAAATGTTTGCAGCACAGGGTGACACACTTTGTATCGGCGAAAGCAAACAACTGGTTGCCACAGGTGCAAGCAGTTATAAATGGTATCCAGAAACAGGCTTAAGCAACAGCGCCGTTGCTAATCCTATAGCAAGACCAGTAGAAACAACCATTTATAATGTAATTGGTAAAGACGATTACAACTGTTTTGCAGATACAGCTCAAATTAAAGTAGTGGTTGGTCGTCCAACCCCAATCAACATAGGTAGTGACACAACAATTACCGCGGGTACAAGCCTGCAGCTTCGTGTATTGGCAACGACTAATATCAACGGCGGAAACGACCAAATAAGAAAATGGCGCTGGGGTAGCAGTGCCGCTGGTTCTATCAGTTGCCCAACCTGTGCTACCCCTGAGGTAAAACTTTCGAACGATGCCTGTGTGTCTTGTACTGTAGTCAACAATTATGGATGTATAAGTACCGATACATTATGTATTAAAACACTCTGCCCAGCTACAGAATTGTTTGTGCCGAATGCATTTTCACCAGATGGTGATGGTATCAATGATATACTCCTTGTACAAGGTAAAGGAATAAAACTCATTAAAAGCTTTAGGATATACAACAGATGGGGTCAGCTGGTTTTTGAAAAATCAAATTTCTCTCCCGGCGACCCTGCTTATGCCTGGGATGGAAAGGCTTTTGGAAAAGCAGCAACCCCTGATGTATTTGTTTATGTTTCTGAAGTGATCTGTGAAAAAGGATTACCAACCATATTTAAAGGCAATATAACCATACTCAAATGAGGAAAAATTTTACACGACAATTACTTATGCTGACTACAGTGTTACTGGTTAGCAAAATTGAAGCGCAAGACTTCACCTTCTCACAATTTTATGAACAACCCCTATTACGAAATCCGGCATTGGCAGGTGTATTTACCGGCGACATAAGAGCATCTATGGTGCATAGAAGTCAATGGGGAAGTGTAACCGTACCATATAAAACATCCTCGTTAAGCATAGAACATAAACTACCAATGGGAGGAAAAAACGATTACCTAACAATCGCATCTCAGATGAGTGTTGATGTTGCAGGTGATTTAAGACTAAGAAGAACACAAATTCTTCCTGCTATTAACTATCATAAATCGTTGAGTAATGATAATGATACTTATTTGTCTTTAGCATTTATGGGTGGCCCTGTATCAAGTCAGTTTGATGCTTCCAAACTAAAACTGGGTGATCAGTATCGGGGAGGAGAATTTAATTCAGCAAACCCCACAGCACAACCGATTACGAATACGGGGTATAATTACTGGGATTTGAGCACTGGTTTATCTTTCAGTACTTCATTCAACGATAAAACAAGGGTATACATTGCTGCTGGTTTATCACATGTAACCAATCCGACTATTAAATCTGTAACAGGGTCTACGGAAAACTTTTTATCGCCAAGGCTATCTCTGAATGCAGGTATCAGTGCCCCTTCAGGAGAAAGAGGAAGAATTATGGGCTTTGTGGATTATTTCACCCAGAATAATAATAAACAAATACTGGGAGGCCTGTTATACGGCATGACCATCAGAGAATATGATGATGGAAATGAACCTGACCTTTTCTACATCGGTAGCTTTATGCGCTGGGGAGATGCTTTGATACCAACCGTTAAAATGGAATTTGAACATTTCAGTGTTGGGGTAAGCTATGATGTGAATATTTCAAAACTGAAAGTCGTATCCAACTGGCGTGGTGGACTAGAACTTACTGCTACCTATAAAGGTTTTCTCAAAATCAGGAATTCAACTATTGATAAAACAAGGTGTGTACGATTCTAAAAGGCATTGATTACATCACAAAAATATAGGAGACCCATTGGCATCCGGCACCCACTAGTAATCCAAAATAAATTTCCTTTTCCGTATGATCACTTACCAGTAAACGGGAGGTACATATGATTCCGGTAAGCAAAAGGGCAATACTAATAAACACACCGAATGGGGTTTGGTAATAATAGGAAAATAAAATAATAGCAGCAGCCGCACCGCCCGCTGCCATAGCATGCAGACTGATTTTCATGAAATTATTAAATACCAGTCCAACAGAAGTTGCAATAAAAATCCCCATAAAGAAAAACTTAAGTACAATGGGCTGGTCTGTAAAATTCCTGCTTAGATAGTACATCCACCAGTAAAAAAACATGGTGATCACAAAAGGAATGATGCGTTCTTTTTGGGTTTTCAGGAATATGCTTTCACTGAATTTTAAGCGCCACAAAAGAAATACAGCGAATGCCGGAAAAAAAGCTGTTAACCAAAACAAACCAAATAACCTCATCTTCAGTTGCCAGTTAGTGATACCCGCAAACTCATAAGGCACTTGTGTCATTAAAAAGAAGAAAACATAGGTTGGAATAAATAAAGGGTGAAACACATATGAAACAACTTTCCCTAACAACACTAAAATGAGTGGCTGCCTGTTTTCCTGAATTCCAACAACATCTTTCATATAAGACTTAAAGTTTTAACACCGCAAATCTACGACTACTTGTTGACTTTGATGAAATACACCACCGTATTCGTGTTGAAATCGCTTGAAATATTTACTTCTGTACGTTTATTATCCCCATCGGTGATTACCATTAATGCTGAGTTGGGTGGTGTGATACCAAGGCTTTCTGCAAAGAAAATCATTTCATTTTTACGTTGATCAGTATCCAGTTTAACATAGAAAGTTACCGGTTTACGCGTTAACAATAACTGTTTATAAACAACGATCTCTTTATTATAAATTACTGAGAGCGTGTCGTAATCAAAACTTCCATTGTCGTAAAGATCAATTCGAACCGAATCCGATTTTGTATACACAAACAATGGCTTACTTGGAATACGCATTTTCATTTCATCTACCAGATTTGATTCTTTAACTTTCGGAACAAATTCCAATAGTTCGCCAATATCAATTTTTTGTTCAAGCTTTCTATTTGCTTTGTTAGCATTTTTTAATGCTGTTGTTCCTTTCGATAATTTATCGTCATTAACTGGTGCTTGTTTCTTAAAGTTAAACCCACTCTTTTCCGTCGATTTATCAACTGATTTGGTATTAGTGGAAGCTTTTGTTTTATCCTTGGTTGAATTCTTATTCTTTATAACAGAAGCTGATTTGGCTTCTGCAGCAGGAGATATCGTTTTTTCTATGATTACATTAGATTCACGAGATGTAGGTTTGACAGTTAAAGTCTGATTGTTATCTGATTGCCCATCTACATCTATTTCATTTCCTGAAGGCTTCCATGTTGGGTGTTTGTCGGTCGTTAATATCAGATCCGATCTTCTGTTAGCTATTTGAGCAGCCTTATCATAAGTAGCATCTTCTTTACACGCCATCAGGAAATATCTTTTAGCGAAGAAATCAGTATTAATACGATCTGCTGTAATACCTTTTTTAATAAGATAAGCTTTTACCGATGCAGATCTTTTCTTCGACATACTTACATTAGCTTCTCTGCTTCCAATACAATCAGTAAATGATGCAATCAGGATATTCAATGTTGGATTTTCTTTCAACTGTTTAACCATTTGATCAAGTACCGGAATATCAACTTTACGAATCTTAGCACTTGCAAAATGGTAATTGATATTATAACGAGCCGTGGTAACCAATGATATAGAATCTGTTTCCTGCTTTATAGTATCTACCAATGTAACAGGTACAACTGTATCTTTTAAAGGTATTTCAATGCGTTTAGTGTTTAAAGGTGTATCTACTATATGCTTAACACTATCTACTTTAGGTTGATACGGTATCAGCAATCCATTAAAGATTTCCAGACAACAGGAAGAATTTCGGTCGGAACTGAATGATATGGTATCAGAACCTTTGTAGTTTCGGTAATACAGGTCATTCTTAGGTGAATTTATAGGCATACCAAGATTAACTGCCAGGGACCATTCTCCAACATCTGGCAATCCTTTGGTCTTAAAAATATCCATTCCACCGATGCCTATTCGTCCATCAGAGCTAAAGTATAAGGTACTATCTGCAACATCATAATAGGGCGAGACCTCATCGTTTTTTGTATTGATATTTATTCCGGCATTTATCGGATTACCATTCGGTTCTATGCCATTCATCTTAATCATCCAAATATCAAAACCGCCGTTTGTGCCAGCCTGGTCGGACGCATAAAAAAGAAATTCTCCGTCAGGAGTTATAAATGGCTGCTTGGATCTCGCTCCTTTTTGATTAATCGGCTCTGGTAAAATTACCGGTTTCCCCCATTTTACCTGTTGCGAAGGTCGCTGAGTGTAATAAATATTGTATTGGTCTGGTTTTCCCTCCTCAGATTTCCATCCGGTAAAATACATGGTTAGTCCATCCGCAGATAAAGAACTCGCCCCAATATTAAAATTATCCGGAACTTCAATAACCAACTTTTGTACCGTTGGTGAAAGTTCATTACCTCCATAAAGACGAACAGGATAGATTTTTTGTTTGCCGCGTTTTTCATGTCTTGAGCTTGTAAACAAAAAACTACTATCATTAAATTTTTCAAAGGCAAAATTCGATCCATCTGCAGAGAGGGTAGAACTGATTTTTTGTACAGTAGCTACCGGTGATTCATTCACTGCTTTTATGGCAAATAAACTAGAAGCCAAGCCTGTTTTGGCTATTTCTGTGTATTGGTCTTCCTGTTTATTATTATCAAGATAAGTAGTGAAAGCTATTTTGGCATTTTGCGGATCACCAGAAGCGAGTAGCATAGAGCCATACCAAAGCTTTGCCAATGGGTATCGGTTATCTCTTAAACCAAGATAGGTTTTGTATTGCAGCATAGCTGCCTGATAATTATCGTGAAGCCGGTAAGATTCTGCCAATTGATAGACAGCCTTGGTTCTTTCTGTAGGTTTAATTTTCCCCTTACCCCTAACAGGCAAATATGGATAAACCATTTTATTGGTTGTTTTTACCAGTGGACTATCATACAAAACAGCCTCATATAGTTTTGCAGCCTGGTAATAATTTTTGGATGCAAAGGAAGCGTCTGCTTTTTTCAATATTTTCTTTGCACGTTGGGCATACAAAGATTGCTGATGAAGTACCAGCGCAAATAGTATGAACAATAAATAATGTAAGCTATATTTTGGGGCTACAATCTTGGGCATACAAACTTAGTATCTGTGATTTTTTTTCTGCCAATAAAACTGATCGACAATTCATATCCACCATTTCCGGTTGAAGCTGATTTTATCTTAGACATATTAATATCATAACTAAAACCGATGGTTAATCCATTCAGGTGAATACCTATATTAGGTGCTACTGCATCATTCAAGCGATAAGCTGTTCCCAACAACAAATCAGCACCATCCTGAATTTGCATATTGAGTGATAAACCACCGGTTATTTCATGAGCATCTCCCTGCTTCAGCAATACGGCATGTGGTGTTAGCGCGAGCTTATCCGTCATATTAATACGCATACCGCCATGTACGGCAAATCGCATGGGTATTTTATTATCATTACCATTTGTAAGAAACTGATTTCCTGGTTTGGTAGGATGATACATACTTACACCAAAAAACACATTTGTTCGCTTATCTGGTTCGGCATCATAATAAACCAAACCAATACTTCCATCCAATGCGGTGGCATTGGTTCTTAAAAACTGTTCATTGGAAGGAAGAGTAGGATCATATCCAATCAATGGATTGTACTGATTACCATATTGAAATTTCCCCGGATCAACTCCTCTGTTCAGCATACCTACCTGAAAACCACCACTGATAATTTTGTACTCAGTTAGTCTTGCTTTATATGCCAGCGACAGGTATCCGTTATTATAATGATAACCACCATCCCCAGTAGTTTGGTTTAATAAGGTTAGACCAACAGAAAAAGCATCTGAAACTGCTATATCGCCAGAAATACCTTTGGTAATAAATGGAGCGGAAATACTGGGCCATTGATATCGATAATTCGCGGAAACCCGGTAATAGCCATCATTTACACCTGTTAAAGCCGGATTAAGCCAAAGTGGATGCGCATAGTATTGCGTGAAATGAGCATCCATCTGTGCCAGGCTTTTACCGGCTATAAGTGTAAGGAGCATAATTGTTATTAGTAAATGTTTACGCATGCTTCACAAATTTTATCCATCAATTATCTGATCAGGTTAAATGAACCTGCTTTTTTAATACTGTTCCCAGTTGGTGTTTTTACTTCGAGCGCATAAGTATACCTGCCTGTCGGCGATTGACTTCCCTTATAAGAACCATCCCAACCTTTCTGTTTATCTGTTGTAATGAATAATTCCTGTCCCCATGGATTATAAATAACCAATCGCATTGTTTCTATCGTATTACCATATACCTGAAAAATATCGTTTACGCCATCTCCATTGGGTGTAAATACATTCGGCACATAAATTCCATCTCCAAATGGATTCAGGGTAGTTGCCACTACTTTAACACTATCGCTTGATTCACAAGCAAACCTGCCAATTGCCTTCACCCATAATTTTATGGTTTGATTTGGTTGTAATCCGCTGATGCTGTGTGTAAGTCCCTGAAAACCCGAAGAGGGATCATTATAAATTAACCCACTATCTGTACTTTGTTTATACCCCAATGCATCATCCACTGCATTCCATCGAAAACGAATTGAATTACCGGTAATATTATCAGCCAATACAACAGGAGCAGCTAATTTCTTTCGTACAAAAACGGTTGTATTGGCTGCTTTGGCCTGACATATATTGAGTATTCCTGTGGCATTTACCACATAACTGGAATCAGCTTTTATATTACTTGGTTTAATAAAATTACCCGTAGCAATTGCTGTTGCATTACCGGGCATATACCAATGATAGGTAATGCCTGCTTGTGGATTTTCAATAAACAAAGAGTCTGATTCCCCACTACATACAGAATCTTTTGCCGAAAGGATAATAAAATCTTTTATCTCTTCTCCCAATACTACTTCAGTACTGTCTTTAGCAGTACAAATTCCGTCATCAACTGTTACGGTATATTTTCCGGTTTGTTTAACCCAGAGTGTTTGTGAAGAAAATCCATTGTTCCATGAATAAGTATTAAAACCGGCACCTGCATCTATAAGTGTACTATCAGCACAAACCTTTACACTATCAGTTAAGGATCGTGTTATTGCATGCACTGTTATAAGTATACTGTCTTTAGCTATTTCCGAACCAATGGTTCTGGTAACGGTGTATCGGGTTGTTTTATCGGGTTCAACAGAAATATTCTTTGTTGTGGCCCCTGTAGACCATGTATATATTGTATCTGGCTTTGGGGCACTTGTTGAGTCGGGATAATATGCCCATATCCCATCGTACCTGGCCCAGATAATTCTTTTATCTACTTCATCATAATAGGCATAATTATTTAAGGTAGTTCTTGGCATTGCCGGTGGTCGAACAGTTCCTTCGGGATCGAATTCAACAAAACCTGCGTCTTTGGAAGGAGTAAAGCGAAATGTTTTTTGTGTATTCGTAAGAAACTGATTGGTGATAAAATCACCGGTAGGTTGAAATCCACCAAATAAATAAAACCGTGATTTTTCATAATCATAGGCCAATGCTCCTTCATATTGAATAGAAGGATCATTTATCGGTAATATATTTTTGAACTGATAAGTAGCCAGGTCTAATTCCCATAAATCTTTGAGCCAGCAAAAAATGCCTGTTGCTGTTGCCCATGGACTTCCCAATGTGCAGCTACCTGTTAACTCGCTACCGCTATAATTACCTTGTCCTGAAAAAAGATAGAGTTTAGACCCATCTTTATTACCTGCTACAATATTTCCACCCTTAGGGGGAGCCATATCTATTGCCGGATTGTTTTTTTTCATCTGCCAGGCTATCCCATCATGTTCATAAATCCAGCTTTTAACCTGTGCTGAGCCGTATCCACCGTAAAGTCCTGGTTGTTGTAACAATGGATTCCAATAAACTGATGCACCATAACATTCATTATCTGCTGCACCGCTACCCACAAGCGACCAAGTGCCACCATCTGCCGGAAGTGCATATATATTATCACGACCACTTCGTGAACACAATAAACGATTATTGACCGGGTCATATACAAACTCCGAATAGTCACCAGGCCAATTAGCAGCAGGAATAATTTTTACTTCGTTTTTTTTAAGGTCAAATCTTGTAACAGTCCGATTAATAATGGAATAGAGAAATTGATTTACCCTATCATAACCAAATGGTTTGATATTGAAAAAGGCCGGATTGATTTGTGTACCACTAATCAACAGTTTCCATACCCCAGGCAAAATGGTATCTTTTGGTAATGGGTCACGCAATTGAAGTTCAACTGTAACACCTTTACAAATAGTTGTATCAGACTGAATAATAAATCGGGAAGTATCTGGCCGAATTGAGGCGAGCAGATAGTGTTGAGGCATGGCTATACCTATAGCCATGAATAAAGCAAATAAAACCTTTCGCTTTTTCACGTGGATGGATATTGAATTTTAACTGCCTTAGCAGGTTAAAATAAAGGTAGCTAAAAGCAGAAAAATAAATGAGATTAGTTGTCGTAAAACAACAGAAAATTAAAAGATTAAAGTAAATGAAGAATAAAGTAGGGATATCACTACAACTCTTTGCGTAATCTTGCTACGGGTATGTTCAATTGCTCCCGGTATTTGGCAACAGTTCTTCTAGCAATATTGTATCCTTTCTCTTGCAACATGTCTGTCAGCACTTCATCACTCAGTGGCTTACGCTTATCTTCTGCTTCAATAATATCACTCAAAATTTTCTTCACTTCTCTCGTACTAACTTCTTCCCCACTATCTGTACTGAGTGATTCGCTGAAGAAAAATTTAAGGCGATATGTGCCGAATTCTGTTTGCACAAATTTGCTGTTCGCAACACGACTAACAGTAGATATATCCAGACCAGTTAATTCAGCTATATCTTTTAATATCATCGGGCGCATGGCTGTTTCATCGCCTGTCAGGAAAAATTCCTGCTGGTGTTTCATAATGGCACTCATGGTACCAATCAATGTATCCTGCCTTTGCTTGATCATATCAATAAACCATTTGGCAGAATCAATTTTCTGTTTGATGAATAAAACAGCTTCTTTCTGTCTTTTATCCTTCTTGCTCCCCCTTTCATATTCTTTCAGCATGTCCCTGTATCCTTCACTAATCCTGAGGTCGGGTGCATTTTTGGCGTTTAGGGTAAGTTCGAGTTTACCGTTGTTGTTGAGCATGAAAAAGTCAGGAACAATATAACTTTCTGCTTTGTTGATTTCACCAACATTACCCCCGGGTTTGGGATTGAGTTTAATGATCTGGTTGATCACCTCTTTTATCTGATCGTCTGTAAGGTTCAGACCCCGTTGTATTTTCTCGTAGTGCTTTTTAGTAAACTCATCAAAATATTTCGAGAGCACCTGAATAGCCAATTCAACAGCACCTCCTTCTGACAATTTCCTTTTTAGTTGCAGTAACAAACATTCCTTCAGATCACGGGCGCAAACACCTGGTGGATCGAATTGTTGTATCTCCTGAATAATGGCTTCAATTTCTTTTTCGTCTACGGAAAGTCCCTGACGAAAAGCAAGGTCATCTGAAATAGAACTGAGTTCACGGCGCAGGTATCCATCATCATCCAAACTACCAACAACTTGTTCAGCTATCTTATAGCGACGCTCATCTAGCTCGAGCATGCCAAGCTGGTTTAGCACCAATTCATGAAAACTAGTTTCAACCCGAATAGGAATCACTTTCTGATCATCCATTTCAGGATAATTATCATCCTTTAATTTATAATCCGCAATCTCTCCATCATCATCCATTACGTATTCACTGATATCTACATTTTCATAATCCTCTTCACTACCATCCCGTTCTATATCATCGTCCTGCGTTTCAAATTCATCTTTCATTTCATCACCAAACTCATCTGCATGACCTTCTTCATCCATTTCCAATGCTGGATTCTCTTCTAGCTCCTCCTTAATTCTTTCTTCCAGATTGGCAGTAGGTACCTGCAACAGTTTCATTAACTGAATCTGTTGTGGTGACAGCTTTTGCAGTAATTTCTGTTGTAGTGACTGGCTTAACGACATATTACAATCTAAATACAAAAATAAACATCAGGTATTCCATAACCTGGCTTTAACAGCGCTTAAATATAAAACGCTGTAAATTTACATACAATCAATGCAAGATGATGGCGAAACGGATTTGTTTGTTTGTGAATTTATTAGTAATTACTGTCATATCGGCTAAAGCCCAGATGACCAGCAAACCCGTTATGCTTACCCGGCCATTGTCTGATAGTACTATATACACTGGATTTCGTTTGGTACCTGAAAACTATTATAGCAACAACCTTACCTTTTTTTGTAAAAAGGAATTGCAAATCGAAAAAATCACCAAATTGCCTTTACGTTTCAGGTTAGGAAGTCTCGATCAGGTTAACAAACTTGAAGGTAAACATCAGCGCTTTCTGCCTGCTTCCATGAAGCAGCAATATCTGCTTCACAAATAATAATTGTACATTATTTTGATCCCAAATAAGGAGCCAGATTATTTACTATGCATGTATTGTGCTACCAGCAAGTACTTTGCGAATAGCTGCCGATAATTTCTCTCCCTTTTCTTTGATTTGTTCATCGGTCCACAATAATCCAATGGCTGTAGAAATACACCTGCTCATTACGGCATCACTTGCTGCAAAATGGGTTGACTGCAATTTCAATAGAGCTTTTTCCTGTTGTTCATTTAATTTATTCAGGCTGGCGGCGGTTTTGAGGTGATCCCATTTGGCTATATAATGCCAGTTATTGGCATACCAGTAAAAATTACCTGCAAGTATTCCCTGCTCTTTTAATTCAGCTACTACTGCTTTTGTGAGTGCTTCAGTAGGTAAGAACCAGGAAAGAAATGAACAACTATCACCTGCTTCATCAGGTACTTTTCTGAAACTTACTTCAGGTATTGCTTCGAGATAAGCGCGTAAAGCTTTATTGTTTTTTCGTTGTAATGCGAGGAATGTATCCAACTTGCGAATTTGTGCAAGTCCAACAGCCGCATGCAATTCACTGATCCTGAAATTATAACCAAGGAAGGGATGCAGGTCGGCACCACGATCAACACCTAAGTGATCATGTCCATGGTCAGTATACCCATCAGACTTGGTATAAACCGCTTCATTATTTGTCATAACAACCCCACCTTCCCCACATGTAATGGTTTTTACAAAGTCGAAAGAGAAAGTACCTGCATCTCCGATTGTACCAAGGGCTTTGCCTTTATAAGTACCGCCAATACTTTGGCAGGCATCTTCCAATAAAATAAGGTTATGTTCTTTACAGATTTCTTTCAATGCATCCAGATCTGCCATGCTTCCACACATGTGTACCGGCATGATACATTTGGTTCTCGGTGTTATTGCGGCCCTTACAGCGGCTGGATCTAAAGTGAGTGTTTCATCAATATCAACAAGTACAGGTACAGCACCAACACTTAATACGGCTTCAAAACTCGCAACGAAAGTGAATGCAGGCATAATAATTTCATCCCCATAACCAATATGCAAAGCAGCCATGGCAGTGGTAAGTGCTGCTGTACCACTTGAAGTTAACTGTGCATATTTGCAGCCAAATACTTCTGTAATGGCTTTTTCAAGTTCCTGTGCCTTCCAGATTCCTTTGCGAGGCCCATCAAAACCATAACGCATCAGGATCCCTGTTTCCAGGACGTCATTCACTTCTTTTCTTTCCTCATCACCAAATAGTTCAAAACCGGGCATAAAATTGATTTAGGAAGCAAAAATAGAAAGGAAATTCCAATGTCTGATGTCAGATCTCAGATGGCAGATTTATTTTACATCTGCCATCTGAGATCTGACATCAACAAATTCAAATGTACCTTTACACCATGACACCTACATTATTCTATTGTTACGACGCCTATTGTGGTTGGTGCTATGGGTTTAGCCCTGTTATACAGCAGATTCATCAGAATTACCCTCAGTTACCGGTTGAAGTTTTATCGGGTGGTATGATTTTGCCGGAAGAACCTGTATCTATAGCTGCTACAGCTGGTTATATTCAAAAGGCCTATAAAACAGTGGAGGAATATACCGGTATTAGTTTTGGACCAGACTATTTATGGCATATTAATAACCCTGATTTAAGCGACTGGTTTCCCAACTCAGAAAAGCCTGCTATAGCTTTATGTATTTTCAAAGAATTCTATCCCGATAAACAGGTTGCATTTGCCTCAGATTTACAATATGCATTGCATTTTGAAGGAAGAGATCTTACCGATGATGAAGCTTATCGACATTTATTAGAGAAATACAGTATAAACCCTGAAACCTTTTATACCAAACTAAAAAGTGAGGAATATAAAGAACAGGCCTATTATGAGTTTTCGTTGGTGAAGCAGCTTCAGGTTACTGGTTATCCATGTTTGTTATTGCAGGTTAGCGAATCTAAATTTCATTTGCTGGCACGAGGCTATACTGACTATGAAACCTTGAAAGCAAGGCTGGATGCAGTTTTGAACGAATTAATGAACGGTAATTAAATTACGAAAGAAAACGTTAAGATTTAAGAGTGGCGCAAGCATTTAGCTGATGAATAATAGTTTCCATTTTCAAACCTAACACACATGAAACAGACCTTTACGATTGCCTTATCACTGTTTACATTACTGGCTACTGCACAAAAAGCTACCATGGATTTCGAAAAATATGAGCCAATAAGTAAGCTGGTTGTTCCTGAACATAAAGTTTTACGAGCAAAATTTCCTTTTATTGATGTGCATAATCACCAGTTCAGTATGCCCACACAAGATGTAAAGGCTTTATTGAAACAGATGGATGAACTCAATATGCGCGTAATGGTTAACCTGAGTGGAAGAGGTTTTAAATCGGTTGCCGGACAGTTTGGTATCCAGGACCCGCAATACCTTGTTGATGCAATAGCTAATGTAAAAAAAGCGACTCCCAATCGGGTTATTCAATTTACCAACGTTTCATTTATTGGAGTTGGTGAAGCCGGCTGGGCCGATAATGCCGTAAAAGAACTTGAAAGAGATGTGAAAGCTGGTGCGAATGGTTTAAAAATATACAAGAACCTTGGTTTCAGTTTTAAGGATAATACAGGTAAACTATTACGTATCGATGATCCCAGGCTCGATCCAATCTGGGCTAAATGTGGTGAGTTGAAAATTCCTGTACTCATCCACAGCGCGGATCCCGAGCCATTTTGGGAACCATTAGATGATAAAAACGAACGTTGGCTTGAGCTGGCTACCCGTCCAGATAGAAAACGCAGTGATACTGATCCCGCTCCCTGGGCCGACCTGATTCAACAACAACATAATATCATTAAGCGGCACCCAAAAACAAATTTCATTGCAGCGCATTTTGGTTGGTATCCGAATGATCTGGCTAAACTGGGGAGCTTACTAGATGCAATGCCCAATATGTATGTTGAATTTGGGGCAATCATTGCGGAACTTGGTAGACAACCCCGTATGGCAAAAGCCTTTTTTGATAAATACCAGGATAGGATAATGTTTGGTAAAGACAGTTGGGTGCCTGAAGAATATCCGACTTACTTCAGGGTTTTAGAAACGAATGACGAATATTTTCCTTACCATAAAAAATACCATGCATTTTGGAAAATGTACGGAATGGGGTTAAGTGATGAGGTGCTGAAAAAAGTATATTATAAAAACGCCCTACGCATTATACCTAATATTGATAAAACATTATTCCCAGATTAGTTTAAATAGATTAGCCACAGATTCACAGATTATCATTCAAAATCTGTGAATCTGTGGCTAAAAAAGAATTACTTATTTTTTATCAAGCAAAGGATTATGTTCTTTACCCCTGAATCGCTTAAAGAGATCGGCCGGCAATAAAAGACAAATGCCTTCATAGGATAACAGCGTTATAAGAACTGCTCCGATGAATTCAAGTTTATCCACTTTAGGTAATAAGATAAACCAAACCAGCACCGCAAGAATCAGGAACAATATTACTCTCCTGGGTGTAGCCAATATTTTTAACTTCCGCATATTTAAAAATATAAAATACTTTGTTAATCATGTATTAAAGCATTAGAACAATTTCTCTGCAGGAGGTGTAACACCTTGAAAACGAATATAAATAGTACATTGGCCGCGATGGTGTGTCTGGTGTTCGTGTGCTTTTGAGATCCAACTTAATCTCGACTCATCAAAGTTGCCGCGTTTTACCATTTCACCAAATTTGGAAGCATCCATTTCTTTAATGCCGGCAATAGCAAAATCATAAGCCGCATTTACATAATAGGTTACCGAATCTTTTGTTTGCGCGGTTGCCGATTGCTCCATATTAAATCCTGGAAAAATTCTTGCTTTACCTGTTCCATTTGCACTTAGTCCAATCGTTCCTTGTGCAAGGTGTAACATTTGTTGTGAAAAACTTCGAATACCATCAACAGGTTTCACCGTGTATTTATCCGCAGGCATTGCAGCCAGGTATTCATCTGTATACGCTTTAGCTCTTTCCCAATCCTTGATCAAATTTGCTTTAATCGATTCATTGGATAGTTGCGCATCTGAAAATTTTGCGAAAAGCAAAAACAGCATGCAGCAAGTCATCATTTTTTTCATTGTTTGTTTATTTTGGTTATTATTTTATTGAGGTACGTTATGTAATGCAACACGGTTTCCTTCAGTATCCAGAAATACAGCCATACAACCATATTCAGGTGAAATTTCAGTTTTTGGAACCAATATTTTACCGCCTGCTGCCTCAATCCGGTCAAGTACAATTTGTACATCAGGATTAGCATTCAGGTACACGAGTGGACCATGCGTTGCAGATGGTTGGTGAAAACCTCCACTATCACAAAGAGCACCAGCAATTGATTCCGGACTGCTCACCGGAAACATCCGCATTTTTATATTAGGGAAATCGAGTGGTATCATACTGAATTGAAAGATAGCTTCATAAAATTTCTGCGCCCTTTCAATATTCGATACGGGTATTTCAAACCAACTAATGGCATGTTGCATAATTTTTTGTTTTAGTTTAGAGTTTTGTTTTTGTTTCTTTTAATCCTTTACCCTGAAGATATTCAAGTAGTTCCCTTGCCTCTTCCCCACCTCTCTGCGCGTGATGTAAGAGGGTTAGTCCATGTGGCCCTCTTGCAAAAACATAAGAAGGAAATGATTCCAGATAGGGTTTTACAATCGTTGTTTTACCTAACATGGTAAGTACAAACAAATTTGTTCTTGCTCCTTTATCTATCAAATACAAAGCAATTTCTTTATTACCTACATGACCCGCACCTTCCAGTGCAGTTTCAAAATCACCTCCTCCAAGATCATGTGCTGCATAAATTAATTCCGGTTGGGCCGCATACATTTCTTTCACTTTTGCAAGGTTATTATGTCCGGCACTTACAAATTCCTGAATCATTTGTTTGTCAAGTTGCGGCGGCCGATTCGTTTGTCCAATGGCTGCACCAGCTACATATAATGAAGCTGCCCCAGCCGAAAATGTTTTTATAAATGTTTTACGTTCCATTATATATTGTACGCAATAGCTCTGCGTAACATTTATTATTTACGACGATATTCGAGATCAAAATCTGTTTTCCAGGTCTTCCCTTCATCTGTTGAACTTTGTCCATGCTGCCTAACCTTATCTTTTGAAAGTGGTGTAAACACCATTCGCATAATTTTAAATGTTTTATCTGGCTGCGGCATCTTGGCTGTTTCCATGATCATCGATCCATTTTCAAAATATCCGTTCAGGTATTCAGTAACGCCACCGCTGTTATCAACCCAATATTGTTGCCATTTCCCTTTTGCACCATTATAAGTATTAAAGCTTTTTCCGCTTGAGCCACCTTTGCTGTACCAGTTTTCTAGTAGCACACAACTGTCGAGTAAACGTTCCACTTTACTGGTACCCGCCAGTTGACCGTTAGTAGCAAATACATCCCATTCCCCGATCCAAAAATCAAATTGCTGATATACAGGCTGATCGGCGCAACGAGGACGTTTCGCATTTTGAGAGATAGAAAAAAGTGGTAATAATAATAGCGTGAGCAATACGGTTTTCATAGCAGGCAATTTTTCAGAAGACAAAGAACAGCTTGTCAATTATGCATCGCTTGTCACAAATTATAACCTCTCATCGATGAATCCTACCGTTTCGGTACAATTTTGATAGCCGGCTGCAGATAGAGGTCCATAAGCAAGTTGTCTGGTAGAGAAATGCAGGAAACCGCATCAGAAAAGGGCAGGAAGAAACCTATAGAATAAATCATAAACCAGCTCCGAGTCTAACCCTTTTTCCCTTACTTTGCAGCCCTAATAATATGTATATGGAGTATAGTAAACTGATATCAATTACCGGCCTTAGTGGTTTATTTGAAATGGTAGGCAGTAAAACAGATGGTGCTATTGTTCGTTCTTTAGACGACAAAACAACCAAATTCGTAAGCAGCCGGGTACATAATTTCTCGCATCTTGAGAGCATTGAAGTATATACTGTTCGTGAAAACGTGAACCTGGTAGAAGTATTTCAAGCAATGCTCGCTAGCAAGGAAGCTTTGCCTGCTGAGGGAGATCCAAAAGCAGTAAAAGCCTATTTTGAAAAAGTATATCCTGATATGGATTTTTCGCGCGTTTATGCCAGCGATATGAAGAAAATGGTGAAATGGTTCGGTATCCTGAAAGCGAATGAAGTAGAATTAAAAATAACGGAGGAAACCGAAGAAGAAGAAACTGAAGCCTAAACTTCAAAAGACCTCTAATTATATCAGCCGCACCCAAAAGTGCGGCTTTTTTGACCCTATATAAGGCAGTATTTTGGGGCAAAGCCTTAAAAAAACCGCAAAAAACCGCAAGATTAAGCAGAATCCTTAACTTGTGGCCTGAACATTTTTATATGAAAAGATCTCTTCTTGCTGTTATATGTATGTTGCTTTTGAGCAGTTTATCGGCTCAACAGTTTTATGAGCATACCCCTGCCGCTGATAAATGGGTGAGGAAACAGTTTCGTAAACTTTCGAAAGACCAACGTATTGCCCAACTTATGATTATAAGGGCACATAGTAACCTGGGGCCGGATCATGTAAAAGAAGTAACAAATCTTATTAAGAAATACAACGTAGGTGGACTTTGTTTTTTCCAGGGTGGGCCTGTTCGTCAGGCTAAGCTGACTAATTTCTACCAGGGCATTGCCAAAACACCATTAATGATTGCTATCGATGGTGAATGGGGATTAGGCATGCGTCTCGATAGTGTGATCAACTTCCCAAGACAACTGATGATGGGAGCGGTGCCGGATGCACGATTGATTTATCAGTTTGGTGTTGCAGTAGGTGAACAATGTAAAAGAATTGGCATCCATGTAAACTATGCTCCGGATATTGATATTAATAATAACCCGATGAACCCTGTTATCAACGACAGGAGTTTTGGAGAAGACAAATACAAAGTTGCACTCTATGGTGTTCAATATATGAAAGGAATGCAAGACATGGGCGTAATGGCTTGCGCCAAACACTTTCCAGGTCATGGTGATGTAAGTGTAGACTCACATTACGATCTACCGGTAATCAATAAATCACGTGCGCAACTTGATCAGCTTGAGTTGTATCCATTCCGCGAACTGATTAAAGCAGGCGTAGGTAGCATGATGATTGCTCACCTCGCCATTCCTTCCATCGACACAACCGCCAACCTGCCAACCTCTCTTTCAGTAAAAAACGTAACAGACTTATTACGCAACGAACTTGGTTATCAGGGTATTTCTTTTACAGATGCTTTGGAAATGCAGGGTGTAGCTAAATTTTTTCCGAAAGGTGATGCTTCCGTAATGTCGCTGATCGCAGGAAATGATATGCTTTGTCTGCCCGGAGATATTCCCGGCAGTATCGCAGCAGTAAGAAAAGCCATAAAAGATGGCAGACTGAATTGGGATGATATTAATGCCCGGGTAAAAAAAGTATTACTTGCTAAATACCATCTTGGACTAAATAAAAAACAGGTAATTGATACTAATAATATTGCGGCAGACCTCAATGCAAAAACGGAAGAAATTAAAAAAGCACTCGCTGCAAATGCACTAACCTTATTGCGTAAAACAAATGATAACCTGCTTCCGATGAAAGCACGTAAAGTAGCATTTGTCGGCATTGGGATTGATAAGCCCAATAATTTTGCCAACCGCATAAAACAGGAACTGAATGCTGAGTTTTTCTTTTTTGAAAACAAAGACAACAGTGAAAAAGCAGCCAATATTTTACAACAACTTACTAATTATGATGCCGTAGTTGTAGGCTTTCATAATTACAATCGCAGGCCAGCTAACCAGTTTGGATTGAGCAAAAACAGTATCGAATTATTATCGAAGCTCCAGCAAAACAACAGTATCACTTTTGCATTTGGCAACCCTTATGCTGTTCAATACATATGTAATGCCACAAACCTGGTTGCGTGCTACGAAGATGATGCCATCACACAAGAAGCTGCTGCAGATCTTTTATTTGGCAAAATAACCGCAAAGGGTAAACTACCTGTAACCGTATGTGAAGGATTTCATTTTGGTGATGGCATAGTCTACAACAACAGTTTGCCCATTGCCGTTCCAGAGTCAGTAGGATTAATCAGCGATTCTCTGAATAAAATTGCCACCATTGCCCAGGCTGCTATCGACAGTGGTGCCACACCTGGCATGGTTGTACTGGTTGCTAAAAATGGCAAGCTGGTTTATCATAAATCATTTGGCTATGTAAATACCGACAAACAGGTTCCGATGAGTAATGGAATGGTCTTTGATCTTGCTTCTGTTACCAAGGTTTCGGCAACCACAGTGGCCATCATGAAATTGTATGAAGAAGGAAAAGTAGAGCTGGACAAAACCCTGGGAGATTACCTCACATGGGTTCAAGGAACTGATAAAGCAGGATTAAGATTAAGGGATATTTTATTGCACCAGGCAGGTTTAAATCCTTTTATCCCCTTTTACCGCGAAGTAATTGATACTGCAACAGGAGCTCCAAAGCCACAATATTTTGTGCAGTCACCAACCCCACAATATGCTTATAGAGTGGCTGAGAACCTTTACCTGCGTAACGATTGGCAGGATACTATGTATAGCCGTATCCTGAAAAGTAAATTAACTGCACAAGGGAAATATGTTTATAGTGATAACGATTTTATTTTCCTGGGTAAAATTGTTGAAGCAGTCAGCGGTATGTCGCTCGATAGTTATGTACGCAAAACTTTTTATGAACCGCTTGGCATGACAACAACCGGCTTCAGACCACGTAATACCATGCCATTAAGTGATTTGGTTCCTACTGAAGTAGAAGCACATTTTCGCAGACAGCAAATGCATGGCGATGTACATGATGAAGGTGCGGCTATGTTTGGTGGTATTGCCGGACATGCCGGTTTGTTCAGTAGTGCCTATGACCTTGCCAAACTATACCAGCTTTTATTGAACGGAGGAGAGCTTAATGGGGTGAGACTATTAAAAAAAGCTACTATCGACTTATTTACCGCCTATAATAGTGAAATCAGCCGCAGAGGGCTGGGGTTCGATAAACCTGAAAAAGACAATGCTACCCGTAAAGAGCCCTATCCTTCACTAAGTGTTTCTGCTGCAACATTTGGGCATACCGGCTTTACCGGAACCTGCGTTTGGGTTGATCCTGAGCAGCAACTGGTTTATATTTTTCTGTCAAGCAGGGTAAATCCGACCAGAAACGACAATAAACTGGGCAAAATGAATGTGCGTCCAAACATTCAGGAAGCCATTTATGGAGCTATAAAGAAGTAGAACCATATTTCTGGTATTTCTCGCTGTTAGCCGTTAACTTCGTAAGCTATAAAATAATATAAGCATATGAAGTCTGCTCTGCGTTATCTACTGCCATCTGCCCTATTGGTATTTTTTTTCAGCTCATGCTCCAATAAAGGACCAAAAGAAGCGGGTCTTATACCAAAAACGGCCAGTGTTGTTCTAGTACTGGATCCAGGTTCCATGCAGGATAAATTAACTGCAGGAGGTATAAGTGTAGACACTTTATTAAGCCGTGTATTCACCCGCGATTCCAGTGATTCAGAAAACAGGAAAGAATTAGACGAGTTCAGGAATAATGCCGGCATCAACTGGAAAAGCCAGTTGTTCTTCTTCTTCTCTCAGAAAGGCAATCCAAAAGAAGCATCAACCACTGTTATGAATGTAATGGGGGGCATAGCTGATGTAAGCAAGTTTGAACAATGGGTTAAAACGCAAAAAGAACTTTCTAAAAAAACCATCACCAAAGAAAAAAACTATAGTTATGTATTAGCGGAAGATAATACCATGCTATCGTGGACAGATAAAAATGTGCTGGTAACAATCTATAATCATTTGGAAGTGCCTAAATATGACACGATTACAGAACAATTCAACATACCAGAAAAAAAGAATGTAGAAGCAGATCTGAAAAAAGAAGTCGATGGTTATTTCACACAGGAAAAATCAGCTTCTATGGCTGATGTTGCTGCATTTACCAAAATGTTCAAAGACAGGGCAGATGGTTATTTCTTCAGTTCATCAAATGCATCACTGAATGCATTGAGTATGCTACCATTATCACTTCCAAAAGTTGAAGAACTCTTAAAAGACAATTATTCAACTGCTACTTTGAGTTTTGAAGATGGTAAAATTGTAGCAAAATCTGCCACCTATACCAATCCTGTACTCAGCAATGTGCTGAAACAATATGCAGGTCCTACAGTAAATCTTTCCATGATTGAAAAATACCCTTCCGACAAAATAAACGGGATCGTTATGGCTTCATTCAATCCTGAAATTTTCGGTGGACTCCTCAAACAACTGGAGGTTGAAGGCCTTGTGAATGGCATGATGGAAAAAACTGGTTTTAGTGCGCAGGATTTATATAAATCACTGAAAGGTGATATTGCTGTTGTTGTTTCTGATCTAGGTACCAGTCAACCAGAACCACAGGAAAAAAAGGATGAAAAAGATATGATGGGCAAAAAGCCAATGGGTAAAATGATTTTCAATGCCCCTGTTGGTGATAAAGTAAGTTTTGCCAAACTGATGGATAAAGCAGCAGAATCAGGTTATATCAAGAAAGTAGGCAGCACGTATAAAAGTGGTGAATTAATGGCAATGCTGGGTATTTATATGGTTGCTGATGACAAAAACTTTATCATCGCCAGCGATTCAATTACCTATACACAGTATATGTCGAATAATAACAAGGCGGTAATTAGTACAGAAGTATTGAATCAATTCAAAGGAAAATCTTCGGTTGTTTATTTTGATATCGCCAATACCCTGGCTGGTTTTATGGGTAGCAATGGTGACTATAATAAGTCGATGAAAACTGCAAAAGAAACTTTCAAAGATGTAATTGGTACTTCTGATAATTTTGATGGTAATAGTATAAAAGGTGTTTTTGAAGTTCGTATGCAAAACGAAAAACAAAATAGCCTGGTAACACTAACCAGTTTAATAACAGATATCGCTGTTGATATGCGTGTAGCCAATAAAAGACAGAAATTACTGGAAGAAAGAGCTTTCCCAGGTGGCATTCCCGCGATGATCAGAACAAATTAATATTGAATAAACGATAGGGAAAGGTCCTGCTAATGCAGGACTTTTTCTTTGGTTTCCAAAATTGATGGTTCCGTATGAATATTCAACTGAAGCAGGTAGTTCCCATTCCTTTAAAAGATAAATTACTCCGGCAACCGTCTGGTATCTGGAACAATAATGTTGAATTTACTACACCAGATTGGGTTAAAATAAAAGCTCCCAGTGGTACGGGCAAAACAACATTTATTCATTCTCTCTACAAATTAAGAACTGATTATACCGGATCGATTCTGTGGGATAATCAACCTTTGAAAGAAATATCTGCTGAGAAACTTGCGGCATACAGGCAGCAAAAAATCAGTGTTGTATTTCAGGATCTTCGTCTATTTGCAAATCTCACAGCTTTTGAAAACATTGAATTAAACAGGGTTTTACAGGAACCCTATTGTTCGCGTGAAAGCATTGATGCAATGGCAAAGCAATTAGGTGTGGACCATATTCTCCACCAAAACGCTTCAATTTGCAGTTATGGTGAGCAGCAAAGAATTGCCATCATCCGGGCACTTGTTCAACCCTTTGAATGGTTGATTATGGACGAACCTTTTAGTCATTTAGACGAAGCCAATACATTGAAAGCCGCTGCACTAATTGCTATGGCCTGTAAAGAAAGAAAGGCAGGATTAATTATTACTGATCTGCACGACGACCAATACTTTGAATACACCAGGAAACTCGATTTATAATTGCTTATGAAAGGTCTTCAAATACTTTTAAAGAAGCTTATCAAAACCGGTGCAGGACGATTTCGTTTTGCCATGGCAGTTATTGGTTTATCCGTAGCTATGTTGCTGATACTTTCTGCAGTTCAGCTACAAAGTAATTATAATGAATTACTGAATGGCAGTGGCAACAGGGATAGTATCGCGAATTTTATGGTGATCAATAAAACCCTTACCGATCAGAATTTAAAAAATGCCACTTTATCTGCTGCGGAAATTGCTGATATAAAAGCGCAAAGTTTTACAGATGCCATTGGCATCCTGCAAAGTAGCCGGTTTAAAGCATCCATACAAAGCAGTAGTGCACAATTCCCATTTTACACTGATATCGCTTTTGAAAGTGTACCAGATAGTTTCCTCGATGTAAGTACGAAAGAATGGGCCTGGAACGAATCCAGCAATTTCGTTCCGATTATCGTACCCGGCATGTTTCTGGATATTTACAATTTCCAATTTTCATTATCTCAGGGGTTGCCTCAGTTAACAAGAGAAGTGGTGAAAATGATTTTTTTCCAGGTGAACCTTTACGATGAGAATGGGGTTGCACACAGCATGCGTGGCCGTGTAGTTGGTTTCAGTGACAGGATATCGTCATTACTGGTTCCGCAATCATTTATGGATTGGGCAAATAATGCATTTGGCACAGGTAGTTATAATGCCCCATCAAGAATTATCATAAGAACAAAAGACCCCGGAAATCCTTTGCTTGAAAAATATTTGAAAGAAAAAAATTTAAGCACAGATCGAGATAAAACAAGATTCAGCAGGTATCGCCAAATTGTAGATATGGTGGTGAATATTTCCGGAGCTACTGGTTTACTGATGCTCCTGTTTGCAATATTGATCTTTACACTTTTCATTCAACTTACCATTAGTTCTTGTAAAGAAGAGATTGCATTGTTGTTAACTTTAGGTGCTTCACCAAAACAATTGACCCGATTTTTAATGCGTCAATTTTTCCCTTCAAATGTGTTGATTGTTGTTGTTTCATTAGTAGCAGTAGGGCTATTACAATACTGGTTACACAGTATTTTAGGGCAACAGCAGGCCCATATTTCCCCTTATTTAAGTGTTCAAACTGCCCTGACAGCATTATTTATTTTATTATTTATTGGGGTAATCAACTTTATCAACATAAGAAAACACATAAAAAATAGTTTTTAAATATACTGTATATCAATTAATTATGCAGCTTAATTAATAATATTCGGTGAAAACACCGTACGTAAATTCAGTGAAAAAAACATAATAATTCCGTGATTAAACTGCTGATACATAAGAAAAAAAGCAGAACTTTGTACTTGATGGGAATTAGATATTGAATAGTTCCCTTCAAAAACCTTGTAATACCCATTCAAAAAACCTTGGTCAAAACCTATTAAAAACAGTTTAGATGAAAAAGTTTCAAATCTTAGGCACAGTTTTACTGCTGTCAGTTGTTACCACCCTTCTGGTAGCCTGCCAGAAAGAACAGGATGGTGTTACGAATGAAGTAAGCAAAAAAGCTACTGATGAAGAATCAGTAACTGCAATTCAGGTAAGCGCATCTGATATACCTGGTATTATCAACAAAAATGAAGCATCTAGCTTAGCGGCTCGCTATGCTGCTGCCCGTATTAATAAAAGTACTGCTGTAGCATTCTCTGTAAAAGATATCCAAAACTATCTTTACCTGCTTAGAAAAGCTGGTTCAAAAAATATCTATGTAAACTTCGGTTTGTATGATAATGGTCGTCTGACAGTTTTCTTCTCTGGTGATAAGAGAAGTGGTTCAGGCAGCATAAGAAACAGTGATTTTGGTAGTCCTTCAGATGGAGAAGATTTCCTGAATCATGGTGGCTTGGTTCCTTAATCGATGCTATCAGTTATTAGCATAATACATTAAAGAATTTTTATAAACCCTTTCCACATTGGAAGGGGTTTATATCTTAAGCCTGGCTCATGATTGAACATCTAAGACTCTACTCACACCTTTACCTTGAAATACTTTGCCTTCTTATTGCTTTACTTAATTTCAGGTACCTCAAGCGAAATAAAGGATTTGTATATTTCATCCCATTTTTAATAATTACTGTACTAGTAGAACTTACAGCTAAATTTCTCCTGACAGCAGAGAATGAAAACATTGACCGTATAGATCGATCTGTACGATATATGATGTTTAATATTTTTACAACCTGTGAGTTCATTTTTTATTCCTGGGTATTTCTTTTTTATATTTCCAGCAAAGCCCTTAGAAAAACAATTATTTTCTTGATCCCTGTTTATATTATTTTGGTTGTATTGAATATTGCTTTCATTCAGGGGATTTACAAATTCCATACTTATACCTTTCTTGTTGGCGCTTTTTTAATGGTCGTGTACAGTTGTTTCTTTCTCTACGAGTCAATATTACCTGATTCCCTGGATACAAAGTTATCTTTACATCCCTTCTTCTGGGTTTGTATTGGGTTATTGATTTTTTACCTGGGATCAGTAATAATTAATGCACTTTTTGAATATCTTACAAGCACTGCCTTAAAAAAGCAGGGAACTACGATTTACTCCTTTATCAATAACAGCCTGAATGTGGTGCTTTACGGCTCATTCAGCATTGCATTTATATTATGCCGAAAGAACAGGAAGACATCCTAATCACCATCGTAATCGCTTCAGTATTTTTGGTGCTGATAGGATTTTTTTTATTGCTTATAGTATTCGTTTTCTTGCGCCGACAGCGAAAGTTTCAACAGGAGCGCGATGAAATGAAGAACAGATTTGAGCAAACCATCCTCAAATCGCAACTGGAAATACAGGAACAGACTTTCAGCCATATCAGCCGCGAAATTCATGACAATATCGGCCAGGTATTAAGTTTGGTTAGATTAAACCTGAGCACTTTTACCGATATCTCTGAACATGAAAAACTGGAACATACCGATGAACTGCTGGGGAAAGCCATCAAAGATCTTCGCGACCTGAGCCACAGCTTACAAACCAACCGGATCCAGGATATAGGCATCGTTGAATCAATCCGCCAATTACTCAATAACCTCCAGAAAAGTGGCCGATATAAAACAGATCTGAAAGTAGAAGAAAATTTTACCGGTATCGATAAAAACACAGACCTGATCATGTTCAGGATGGTTCAGGAAATCATTAATAATATCATGAAACATGCCAAAGCCGACCATATTTCGGTAGATGTGGAAGGGAATGAGAATGAGGTTAAGCTCAGCATCGCAGATAATGGTATTGGTTTCGATATGGAGAAATTTAAAACAGCAGGCCCCGGTATCGGATTACAGAATATCTTTAACCGGGCAAAAATGATAAATGCCACTGTTGATATAAAAAGTGAGCCCGGAAACGGAACAGCTATTATATTGCAGGCAAAATCCAAATAATTCCAATTTGTATGACTTTTGTAGCCTTAGTGGACGACCATGAATTACTGCGCAGCGGGCTGGCCTCGATGATTAACTCATTCGAAGGCTTTAAGGTAGTTATGGAAGCTGGCAACGGTAAAGAGTTCATCGAGGCTTTAAAGACCAACAAACCCCCAGCCATCGTATTACTAGACATCAATATGCCCATGATGGATGGCTTTGAAACAGCAGAATGGATTAAAGCCAACCTTCCGGATACCCGTGTACTTGTACTGAGTATGCTGGAAAACGATATAGCCATCATCCGTATGCTAAAAAATGGCGCCCGAGGCTATCTCCTCAAAGACAGTAAACCAAAGGTTTTTAAACAGGCACTCGAAAATATTCGCGATACAGGGTATTTTATCAATGAATTGGTTAGCGACAAGCTAATGCACTATATCAGCAACGAAGATTCATTCCTGGGCGACGGCTCTCCGTTGAGCAGCCTCACAGAAAATGAGACCATCTTCCTGCAATGGATCTGCAGCGATAAAACCTACAAAGAAATCGCTGAAGAAATGCATATCAGTCCACGTACCGTAGATACCTACCGTGATAACCTGTTTAAAAAACTGGATATCAAAACAAGGGTTGGACTCGCCATCTTTGCCATTAAACATGGTATTGTAAGCGTATAAAGGTTTCTTCGGTTTTGTTATTTCCTGGTTTTAAAACCAACTACAAAACTTCCCTCTTCTTCATAGTAATAAGTTTGCTTGTATTTATTGTACTTAATCGGCGCCCCCATCTCGCGCATCATTGATAAGTAAGTAAATAAAGTGGTCAAAGAACAATCGATCCTTACTGCCATTTCTGCAGGCTTACCAGTACATTTCCTAACAATCAGTTCATCAATTTTCCTGAATGTATCAATGGCTATTCTACTCTTCATAGCTTTTATTTTAACTGCCAAAATAAAAATCCTTTCCATTGAAAAATCACGTAGAAATACCTGATTTTAAAAAGCATCTTTCCGATACCATTGATGTGGTAAATACTTTCCAATCAAGTACTATCTCCTTTCTATACACCATCATTACTCACAGATTCACTAACTTTAACTATGTTTAAAAGGAGAAAAATATTTACATCAATCCTTCTTTGTTGTTTTTCCCTATTCTCCATTACAAATGCATATGCACAAATTCCACCAATTGGGCAATGGCGCGAACACCTTAACTACCAAAAAGCGATCCAGGTTATAAAGGGCGATCGTATTTATTGTGCAACCGAACAAGCGCTATTCGCTATCAACGAAAAAAATGAAGCCCAACGTTTCTCTAAAGTAACAGGCTTAAATGATATTGGGATTAGCGCAATCGGATGGGATCAAACAACTAATCAACTCGTCATTGCTTATAAAAACAGTAATATCGATCTGCTTAAAGAAAATACCGTTAAAAACATTAGCGACATTAAGCGGAGTAATATTTCAGGAAACAAAATAATTCAACATATTTTCTGTAGTAATGGTTTCGCGTATTTATCTACCGGACTAGGCATCATCGTAGTTGATCTTACAAAAAAAGAAATAAAAGATACCTGGATCATTGGCACTAATGGTACACAGGTTGCTGTATCAGGAACAACCTTCTTTAGTAACCAGTGGTATGCAGCAACTGCTGAAGGACTAAAAACAGCTACCATTAATAGCAGTAACCTGGCCGACTATCGCAATTGGCAAAACCTGAGTGGTGCAGGAGGGTTACCAAACGGGCCCTGCCAAGAGGTTCTATTAGTAAATGGAAGTATAGTTGTGCAACGAAACGATTCATTGCTCATACGCAATGCCAATAGCTGGCAACTCTTGTATTTTGATGCGGCATGGCCAATAATAAATACTTCAACAAGCGAAAACCGTCTGGTAGTATGTCAACGTACCAATACCGGTATTGCCCGTGTAATCAGTTTGAATACAAACGGTAACATAGAGCAAACCCGCGCTCAACCAGGTGTTATTTCTCTTCCGGGTTCTGCATTGCTCGACAATAACACTGTTTGGGTGGCTGATCAGTTTGGTGGTCTCTCTCATTTCAGTAGCTCAGTAGATCGCTTTATTCCTAATGGCCCACCAGGTATTGCCACTGGAGAATTATTAGCCAATGGATCTTCCCTATTTGCTGCCGCGGGTAGTGTTAATGACGCATGGAACTATCTATACAACAGAGATGGTATTTTTCAATTAAAAGAAGACCAGTGGTCATTTCGCGGATACTATAACACCAGTGTACTCGACTCTGTACTTGATTTTATCACCCTAACACAAGATCCACGCGATCAGAGTATCTGGGCAGGTAGCTATGGAGGTGGTCTTGTACAATTTAAAGAATCAGGTATCCGGATATTCAAAGAATATAATAGCAGTCTGCGTGCTGCCATAGGCGATCCTGGCAGTGTACGAGTTAGCGGACTGGCATTCGACAGCAAGCAACGGTTATGGATCAGTAATTATGGTGCACCACAAAATCTGCAGGTCCGAAAACAGGATAGTACCTGGGCTTCATTCACTATCCCTTTAAACAACGCAGAAAACGCTGTTGCACAAATTGTAGTGGATGATTATGATCATGTATGGATCATGAGCCCAAAAGGGAATGGGCTTTTTTGCTATAACCCTGGAAATAATATCGATAATCTCAATGATGACAGATGGAAATATTATCGGGAGGGACCAGGCAGCGGTAATCTTCCTTCAAACAATGTTTATTCACTTGCAAAAGATAAGAATGGATATATATGGGTTGGAACCGATAAGGGATTATGCATTATTCAGTGTACCGAAAATATTTTCGAAGGAAGTGGATGTGATGCCATTCAACCCATAGTACAGCAAAGTCAGTTTGCCGGACTATTATTTCGTGATGAAGTTGTACAATGCATTGCAGTAGATGGAGCAAACAGAAAATGGGTGGGTACCAGAAATGGTGTATGGTTAATCAGTGCAAATGGAGAAAAAATTATCTATCGATTTACAGAAGAAAATAGTCCCCTCCTCAGCAATGATGTGCGCAAATTAGCCATTGATCCGGTAAGCGGTGAAGTATTTATGGCAACATACAACGGCATCTGTAGCTTCAGGAGTACTGCTACCGAGGGTACAAATACAACTCAGCAGGTATTGGTATTTCCCAATCCGGTTCCCCCGGGCTTTAGTGGAACTATTGCCATTCGAGGTTTAGTTAATAATGCACTGGTAAAAATTACTGAAATGAACGGCAGGCTTGTTTATCAGACCAGATCACTGGGTGGACAAGCAATTTGGGATGGTAAAAATTACCTCGGCACTAAAGTATCAAGTGGTGTATATCTGGTAATCATCAGGGACGATGATGGACAGGAAAAAGTTGCCACGAAAATTGTTATTACAAATTTGAAGTAAAGGAATATTGCAAGTAGATAGTTAGGCCGCAAGCTTCTAGCTGCAAGCTGCAGGCCTCGATTGGTACTTATCGTAAACTATGTGCTAATACTGGAATAAATGAATGTGGCTGCAAATCGCTTATTTAAATTCGGCTATATAAACAAGTGTTTATTTACAGGACTTGGTATAATATCTATTTAGCACGTTTTCTAATTTATTACACCCAAAGCTGAAAGTCCATAACAAGCACCAATCAAGGCATGCAGCTTGCAGCCTGTAGCTTGTAGCTAAAAATTACTGCTTCACATAATCATAAGTACGCATGACCGTAAATTTCTGTCCCCCTTTTTCACCCGGTATAACTCGGTACATCACCTGCCTGGTTTTTCCGGTAGGCACTGAAACCCCGGAACTATCGGCTGCGAATAATGGAAACCTGCGCGTGAGAATACCTTCCATAAGTAAGTATTCATCGTTCCCTTTGTAGCCATCTCTCAGTTTAGGGTCGTCGAGGATATCGGGAAAAGTAATTGGCATTACATTGTTATTTCCTTCAGAGCTGATACAAATAACTGTTCCTTTATTTAGTGTATCGCCATTATATACGTATAATACGAGATCTGGGAAATTATCGCGGTTCACATCATCCACTTCTGCCCTGCGAACCCGTCCCATGATTTCAAAACTGAAATCACGAACACTGTTATCAAAACCAATAGGAGAAATGCTGATGGTATTTTTATCTGCATTACGATTATTGCAAACTACTTTATAGCCTGCTTTACCAATTTTCATGGTAGAATCGTATTTACGGGCAGCTTGTTGCGCATTTGAAACAAATGGACATGCAAGAAAACAAACGATAATAATACGGGTCAACAGATTATGCATCAGATCAATATTATTGAGCACTCAAAATACTGAAACTTTTTGGAAGCCTTACATATTACGTCGGTATTGTCCGCCAACTTCATACAGCGCATGTGTTATCTGTCCTAATGAACAGTATTTCACCGTCTCCATCAATGCTTCAAACAGGTTTCCATTCTGACGGGCCGTTTGTTTGAGTGTTGCAATTGCAGAGGCAGATTTGTCTTCATTTCTTTTCCAGAATGCCTGCAGGTTCTGAATTTGTTGTTCCTTTTCTTCGGTAGTAGAACGAATCACTTCGCCAGGCAACACTGTAGGACTTCCCTTTTTATTCAAGAAAGTATTTACTCCAATCAGTGGTAATTCTCCCGTATGTTTTAAGGTTTCGTAGTAAAGGCTTTCTTCTTGTATCTTATTTCGCTGGTACATTCTTTCCATTGCACCTAGCACACCACCTCTTTCACTGATTCTTTCAAACTCCGTCAATACTGCTTCTTCCACCAGATCAGTCAGTTCTTCAATTGCAAAACTTCCCTGGATAAAGTTTTCTGTATTAGCTGTTCCAAGTTCTCTGTTAATAATCAATTGAATGGCCATTGCCCTCCGCACACTTTCTTCCGTTGGTGTGGTGATCGCTTCATCATAAGCATTGGTATGAAGGCTATTACAGTTATCATAGATGGCATAAAGTGCTTGCAGCGTAGTTCTGATATCATTAAAATCTATCTCTTGTGCATGCAGGCTTCTTCCACTGGTTTGAATATGGTATTTTAATTTTTGAGAACGCTCATTTCCCTTGTATTTATTTTTCATGGCTTTCGCCCAAATACGTCTGGCTACACGGCCTATCACGCTATATTCAGGATCCATTCCATTGCTGAAGAAGAAAGAAAGGTTAGGTGCGAAATCATCGATATACATTCCCCTGCTTAGGTAGTACTCTACATAAGTAAAGCCATTTGCCAATGTAAAGGCTAATTGTGTAATTGGGTTAGCGCCAGCTTCCGCTATATGGTAACCACTAATACTTACACTATAAAAATTACGAACCTTATGATCGATAAAATAAGATTGTACATCACCCATTAGTTTCAAAGCAAATTCTGTAGAGAATATGCAGGTATTCTGTGCCTGATCTTCTTTAAGAATATCTGCCTGTACGGTTCCCCGCACTTGTGATAAAGCTTCTGCTTTAATTTTTTCATATACATCTGCAGGTAACACTTCATCACCCGTTAAACCAAGCAAGCCCAGTCCAAGCCCACTATTGCCCTCGGGTAATCTTTCTGGTGAAGCCGGATTATAGTAAACCGGTTTTGGTGCATGTTTGTATTTGTGCGCAAACACTTCTTCAACCTTGTCTCTTAAACCATTTTCTGCGATATACTTTTCACATAACTGATCAATTGCTGCATTCATAAAGAATGCAAGCAGTATAGGTGCTGGACCATTAATGGTCATACTAACCGAAGTTTTTGGATCACACAGATCAAAACCGCTGTATAATTTCTTGGCGTCATCAACAGTGGCAATACTTACACCACTGTTACCAATTTTACCATAAATATCCGGACGTACCGCAGGGTCTTCCCCATAAAGTGTTACACTATCGAAAGCTGTAGAAAGCCGAATAGCAGGTTGCCCTAAAGACACATAATGGAATCGTTTATTGGTGCGCTCTGGTCCTCCTTCACCTGCAAACATACGAGTTGGATCTTCACCCTGTCTTTTCAATTCAAACACACCTGAGGTATAAGGAAATGAGCCTGGTACATTTTCCTGTAACTGCCAGCGTAGAATATCGCCCCAATCCTTGTACTTCGGTAATACTACTTTAGGTATGCGTGTTTTACTAAGTGAAGTAGTTGTGAGTGGCTGTCTGATTATTTTATCGCGTACTTTATATTCAAAAAAGTCGGCTTCATATTTATTAACCAGTGAGGGCCATTGATCGATAAGTGATTTACAATCTGGGTGCAATTGCTTTTCGAATGATTGTTTTACTTCTTCCAACCCCTTTGCCAGCTCACCTTCTACCGAAGCAAGTGTTCCGGTGATTTGATAAAGTTTGCTTGCCAGTGTTGTTTGTTCATTTACCCAAACATCATAAGAACGGTTATTATCTGCAATTTCTGCCAGATACCGAACACGCTTAGGAGGAATGATCTGCGATTTGGTGGTTGTTTCGCCAGATGTAACTTCCTTTGAATAATCCCCAAATTTTACTTTGGTTTTTGTTTCAACAACCTGCATTATTTTTTCAAACAATGTATTTACACCTGCATCATTAAACTGAGCTGCGATAGTACCTACAATGGGAAGATCTTCATCTTTTGCGGTCCATAAACCATGGTTGCGTTTATATTGTTTACGTACATCATGTAGTGCGTCTAATGCACCTGCTTTATCAAACTTATTGATACAAACCACATCCGCATAATCAAGCATATTGATTTTTTCGAGTTGAGATGCAGCACCGTATTCCGGTGTCATTACATAAAGACTCACATTGCAGAAATCGAGGATAGAGGCATCACTTTGTCCTACCCCGGCTGATTCAAGAATTATAAAATCAAATGCAGCTTTTTTGCAGATATCAATAGCATCCTGTACATGCGCACTTAATGCGGTATTATCATCGCGTGTTGCCAGGCTGCGCATATAAGCACGTGGATGTGATATGGCATTCATGCGGATACGGTCGCCCAATAGTGCACCACCTGTTTTTTTCTTGGAAGGATCAACCGAGATAACAGCGATGGTACTATTTTCAAATAGTTGGAGATACCTACGTACTATCTCATCTGTTACTGAACTCTTTCCTGCACCACCTGTTCCTGTAATGCCTAAAACAGGTATTGGTTTATCTTCCTTTTGTATGTTTTTCTCAACCTGTTTGCTATTTACTCCATTTTCTGCATTGGTAATCTGACGCGCAATGGTGCGAATGTCTTTTACTTCACCCAAAGTCATGGGTTTGGTATAAACACCACTCCCATTCAGGTTAAAATCACATTGACGAATCACATCTTCAATCATTCCCTCCAGTCCCATTTGGCGACCATCATCCGGACTATAAATCCGGGTAATGCCATAATGATGCAGTTCCCTGATCTCTTCCGGTAAGATAGTACCACCGCCGCCGCCAAATATTTTGATGTGTCCACAGCCATTCTGATCCAGTAAGTCACGCATGTATTTAAAGAATTCCACATGACCGCCCTGGTAACTGGTAATGGCTATTCCCTGAGCATCTTCTTCGATGGCACACTCCACTATTTCTGCCACGCTCCTATTATGACCAAGGTGTATTATTTCTGCTCCTTTCGATTGTAAAATCCTGCGCATGATATTAATAGCCGCATCATGCCCGTCGAACAGGCTGGCTGCAGTTACAATGCGTATTTTATGCTGTGGTTGGTACGACATATCCTTTCTTTTCACTGAGATGCAAATTTACGGCTTTCCTTCAAATGGTTAACAATCGTTAGTTTTTTGATGCATAAGTTTACAAAAAGAATAAAATGGCATTCAGCATCAGGGAAGAGGGGCTAAGCAACGATAAGAAGATCATTCTTTGTGACGAAACCTTGGGAACTACGGCAGAAATCTTCTGCTTTGGTGCATTATTAAATGCTTTTACTGCGCAAAAAGAAGGACTAAGTTATAATATCATCGATGGCTTTGTAGATGTGGCAAATGCAAGGCTGGAAATGAATAATGGCTTCAAAAGTGCAAAACTGAGTCCATTTGTATGCAGGATGCGGGATGGACAATACAGCTTCGAACAACAAAACTTCAAAATCGAAGGCTTCTATTTGAATGGACATGCCATACATGGACTTTTATGCCATGCAGATTTTACCATCACAGAAAAGGGTGCAAACGGTGAAAAAGCATGGGTATGTTTATCCTACCATTACAAGGGGACCGATAAAGGATTTCCTTTTGAATATAGGCTTGCTATTACCTGGACCTTATACGCCAACAACTACCTCACCGTAACTACAGAAGCTACCAACCTGCACACAAATCGTATTCCATTTACGGATGGCTGGCATCCTTATTTTACCGTTGGAGAATCAATTGATACAGCTACACTTCAGTTTAATACAGCTAAAAAACTGGTTTTTGATGCTGATTTATTACCTACTGGTGAAGAAGAACAAGATGGTCGATTTCTGAATGGTACTTTACTGGCTGGTATTGAACTAGATAATTGCTATGCATTATCACAAAATGAATCAGTAACCTGCATTTTAAAGAATAGTAACATAATGATCAGTATCGAACCTGATTCAACTTATCCATATTTACAGGTATATACACCACCGCATCGCAAGAGTATAGCGATAGAAAATCTTACCGCTGCACCTGATGCATTTAATAATAAAATTGGGTTGAAATATTTACAACCGGGAGAATCAATTAACTGTACAACTGGTTATCGAATCACACTATTATAAATCTACCACAGCAATCATACTGATTTCTACGTTCACATTTTTGGGGAGTGTTTTTACTGCTACTGTTTCACGTGCAGGAAAATCTCCTTTAAAATAGCTGCCATATACTTCATTCACTTCTCCGAAATGCCCCATATCACTGAGGAATATGGTCGTTTTTACAACATGTTCGAATGTTATATGGGCTTCTTCGAGTACTGCTGCAAGGTTTTGCATTACCCGGTGAGTTTCTGTTTTTAAATCGCTCGTGAGCAACTCTCCCGTAGCAGGATCGAAGGCAACCTGACCACTCAGGTAAACCATACCATTTGCTTTAACTGCCTGACTATAAGGACCAATGGGGGCGGGTGCTTTCGGGGTATTGATGACTTGTTTTGACATGGATACTTTATTTATGCCGGCAATTTGGTGTTTTTCTATCAACCCACCAACCTAAATTTGCAAGATGCAAATAGTGGTAAAAGGAACAACAGAGCAATACCAGGAATTTTTATCAAAACCCATACCGGCTGGTTGCCAGATTTACAGGTATGGTTATGATAGTTTGCCCGAACAAAAAGCGATCTGGTTCAATCTAAATTTTGAAGAAGATGACCAGCCGATTCCTGAAGCGGGCGACAGTATTGTTTTTGCGAATGCTGTGCTGCTTACTCAGTCTGAATTACCTCCGAATTACGTGCGCATCAATGCATGGAATGGTTTTTTGCAAAGACCAATTGTAGAACTTGTAGCTGGTGGTCATGAAGAAGAAGTAAAAGACATATTGAATCAGCTACATTGGCCCTATACGTTTGTACCTGATGTACCTGGTATGATTACAGCAAGGGTAATTTCTATGATTATTAATGAAGCTTATTTTGCCTGGGGCGATAATGTGAGTAGTAAGGCGGATATAGATACAGCGATGAAACTGGGTACTAATTATCCGATGGGTCCTTTTGAATGGTGTGAAAAAATTGGGATCGAAAAGGTTTACAAGTTATTGTCGATGCTTTCAGAAGAAGACAAGCGCTATACCCCTGCGCCGGCTCTTGAAAATGAATATGTACAATCGATTGCCGCAAAATGAGTTATATCCTAAATATTGATACCGCAACTGAGAGTGCCAGTGTTTGCCTTAGCAAAGAGGATACTGTGTTGTTTATGCTGACAAGCGATGATCAAAAAAACCATGCTGGTTTTATTCAACCCGCCATTGCTGAAATTTTACAAAAATCTGACCTCCAACTTACCGACTTGTCAGCGATTGCAGTTACTGGCGGTCCGGGTAGCTATACAGGATTAAGGGTTGGCATGGCCACGGCCAAGGGTCTATGCTTTGCTATAAATAAACCCCTGATCATAGTAAACACACTGGAAGTAATGGCTATTGCTGCCATAGAAGCTGTGGATGAGCCTATTAGCTGTTTTTGTCCACTAATAGATGCCAGGAGAATGGAAGTATTTACGGCCATTTACAACCGAGAACTCAAAGTTCGGTTGGAACCACAGGCACTGGTATTGGAAGAGCAAACGTTTGCGGATTTTTTGGAGAAGGAAACTGTTTGTTTTTCAGGATCAGGAATGAAAAAATTAAGCAAATTTTTATCCCACCCAAATGCCCGTTTTGAGGAGGTGAAACATGATAGTAGTCACCTTGCTTCCCTTTCGCTAAAAGCCTTTTTCCGAAAGGATTTCGCCGACCTTGCTTACAGCGAACCATTGTATCTCAAGCCATTTTTTGATACGGCGAAAAAGTGAACAAACACGTCAAAAATCTTGGACCTAAAAAATATGCCTATAAAGTATAAAGATTTATATATCTTTATAAGTGCAATTTTAGTTTGTTAACCCCCCATCATAACTTAATTGTCATGAGTCAATCATTACAATCCGTTGTATTAAACAACGGCAAAAACGCGGTAAAGGTGGACTTCCTCCATACGAAGAAGGCTGCTTTGATACTCCGCTCGATCAACCACAAGCTCCGACAGCAAATCATCAAATTACTCGACGATCATCAAAAAATGACGGTTACAGAAATTTATGTAAAGCTTAGGCTGGAGCAATCTGTAGCTTCACAACACCTCGCCATCCTCCGACGAGCCGGTATTGTAAGTACTACAAGAGACGGTAAGTTCATCTTCTATTCAGTCAACTACAGCCGATTATCCGAAGTAGTCGGGTTTGTAGAATCGCTGGTTGGTTGACAGTTTAACTGACAAAACGCCTGTTTTTCCATAATTCATAAGGGTCTGGCCTGATCCTTGGGTGTATCTTTGCCTAAACTCGCCAAAATATGTTTGTAAAACAACTATATACTGGCTGTCTCAGCGAAGCAGCCTATTATATTGAAAGTGATGGAATCGCAGCAGTGATAGACCCTATGCGCGACATTGAAGCGTATACCAGCCTTGCAAGAGAAAGGAACAGCAAAATAAAATACATTTTCGAAACGCATTTTCATGCCGATTTTGTAAGTGGCCACCTTGATCTTGCTGCTGCAACAGGTGCTACAATTGTTTATGGACCAGCCACCCAAACCAACTTCCCTGTTCATGTTGCAAAGGATGGGGAGGTATTTTCTATAGGAAAACTGAGTATGACTGTATTACACACACCAGGTCATACTCTGGAGAGCAGTTGTTATTTATTGAAAGAGGAAACTGGTAAAGATTATGCCCTCTTTACCGGTGATACTTTGTTTGTTGGTGATGTTGGTAGACCCGATCTTGCCCAAAAAACAAATGAAATAACAACGGAAGACCTTGCGGGAATGATGTACGAAAGTATTCAAACCAAAATACTTCCGCTGGCAGATGAAATCATTGTTTATCCTGCTCATGGTGCCGGTAGCAGTTGCGGCAAAAACCTTGGTCCTGAAACATTCAGTACCATTGGTGAACAGAAAAAAAGTAACTACGCCTTACAACAACAGAGTAAAGAGGACTTTATTAAAGCGGTTACAGAAGGATTAGCAGCTCCTCCTCAATATTTTCCGATTAATGCCCGCATCAATAAAGAAGGATATAATAATCTTGAAGCCGTGCTGGCCACAGGTATGAATACCTTAGATATTCCAGCTTTCAAACTTAAAATGAAAGACCCGAATGTAATCATCGTTGACACCAGAAAAGCCGATGTATTTACAGAAGGTTTTGTTCCAGGCTCCATCTTTATCGGACTTGAAGGTCGCTTTGCGGAATGGGCAGGTAGTTTGTTACCATTCGATAAAGAAATTGTTTTGGTTACTGAAACCGGCAGTGAAAAAGAAAGTATCATCAGATTAACCCGCGTCGGCTTCGAAAAATTTGGTGGGCATTTGTCCGGTGGTTTTGAAACCTGGAAAAATAACCAGGAACAAATTGATATGATCATTGATGTAGAAGCAGATGAATTGGCGATGGATATGCCATTCGATGACCAACTGGTTATTGTAGATGTTCGAAAAGTACCGGAATATGCAGATGGACATATCAAAGAAGCGCTGAACATTCCTTTAGATGAACTGACGGACCCAGGTAGTATGGCAAACCTCGAAGACAACCATAATATCTATGTGCATTGTGCAGGCGGATACAGAAGTGTTATTGCAGCCTCTCTCATGAAAAGACAAGGCATCCATAACCTCCGCAATGTAGTAGGCGGCTGGGGCAAGATAAAAGAACTGACGGATAAGTTTGATTTTGAAAAATCGAAAGAAGTACTGAATTGATGGCTGATGTCTGATGGCTGATGTCGGATTTAGGGGACATTCCAGGAACTTTGTTAACTTGGATTCCCAAAAATTGTCCGACATCCGACATCCGACATCCGACATCCGACATCCGACATCCGACATCCGACATCCGAC
>CBFGPM010000022.1:0-61130 GCA_965650685.1 uncultured Sediminibacterium sp. | reverse complement strand
AAATCATTCCTCCTATAAAGTTTAAACTCAACAATCCCGAATTCCAGTAATGCCCTTCAGACAGATTAATAAAAATAAAAACAAGACTATGTAATGAGCCTAGCATCACCATGAAGTTCAATACGCGGGTCTTTTTTCTCTCAATCGCATCAAACTCCACGAGCACACCAATATTGATGATCTTGTTAAAAAGAGGAGGAAATTTCATAGAAAGGGGTACTTCGGATTGAAAATTATAATATATCATTGAAATCCCTTCTTTTTATTTGAGTTACGGATCAAATGGTTGGGTTATTTTTGTATATACTATGAACAAGTTTCTGATAATCGGGTTAGGCAATATTGGTGATGAATACAAGCATACCAGACATAATATCGGGTTCGATGTACTTAGTGCCTTCGTATTAAAACACAATGGCTTATTTAAATTAGACAGGTTGGCCGAAATAGCCGAAGTAAAGTGGAAGGGTAGAACATTTATCTGTATCAAACCAACTACCTACATGAACCTGAGCGGTAAAGCATTTAAATATTGGATGGATCGCGAAAAAATTGAACTGTCTAATACTTTAACCATTGTTGATGACCTTGCCCTGCCATTAAGTAAACTCAGGTTGAGAGGTTCGGGATCCGATGCGGGTCATAATGGGCTAAAAGACATTCAGCTAACATTGGGTACCGACCAGTACCCCAAACTTCGGTTTGGTATTGGAAATGAGTATCCTAAGGGCAAACAGGTCGATTTTGTATTGGGTAAATGGTTGCCTGCAGAACAGCCTGTTGTACAGCAGAAAATCGATAAATCTGTTGAAATAATCGAGTCGTTTGCTACAATTGGACTGGAAAAAACAATGAATATGGCAAATAACCTCAATTTTTTATAATATACATTTGCGTTTATTCGTTCTCAGTTTCAATATTATCCTTAATCCTCTTTTGAAAAGCCCAACCCTATTCAGTCAGGGTATTTGATTGATTTCTGGTAATATTAAATTAATGTGTATGAAAATTTTTTGTGTAGGCAGGAACTATGTGGCGCATGCAGCAGAATTGGGAAACGCTGTTCCTGAAGAGCCGGTGATTTTTATGAAACCTAAATCGGCACTACTTCAACCCAACACACCTTTTTATTATCCGGCATTTACCAATGAACTTCATTATGAAGGTGAACTGGTATTGCGGATTTCTAAAAATGGTAAATACATCCAGGAACATCAGGCAAATCGTTATTACGATGCGGTTACAGTTGGTATTGATTTTACCGCACGCGACCTGCAGGCTGAACTTAAGAAAAAAGGATTACCCTGGGAAAAAGCGAAAGCCTGGGACCAGTCTGCCGTAATAGGTAAATGGACACCCATTCAACCCGATACATTAAAATCGCCCTTGCAGTTTTCCCTGCATAAGAATAAAGAAGTGGTGCAAAATGGGGATACTGCTAATATGATTTTCAATTGCGATTTTATCATCGCACATATCAGCCAATATTTTTCTTTAAATATCGGCGACATGATATTTACCGGCACACCTGCGGGTGTAGGTGAATGTGTAGTTGGTGATATACTGGAAGGTTATCTGAAAGAAGAAAAAATGTTTGAATTGGAAATCAAATAACAAAACCCACCAGTTAATACGATTGATGCTTACGCCAGAAATATTATTGCAGGCATATAAATACATGGTAACTGCCAAAGCCATGTGCGACACTTATGATGCCAACCGAACGATTTGTAAATATGTACATTCCACCTCACGCGGGCATGAAGCCATTCAACTGGCTACCGGTATGCAGTTATTGCCCTGCGATTGGGTGAGCCCTTATTACCGCGACGACAGCATTATGCTTTCAATAGGGTTTCAACCTTATGAACTAATGCTTCAACTCCTGGCAAAAAAAGAAGACCCGTTTTCAGGAGGTCGTTCTTATTATTGTCACCCCAGCAGTCGCGATGAAAAACGCCCTTTTATCATTCACCAGAGTAGTGCAACAGGTATGCAAACCATACCTACTACCGGACTGGCACAGGGAATACAGTATCTGGAGCTAACTGCTTCTGATAAATTGCCTAAAGCTGATGGACAATTACCCATTGTTGTTTGTTCATTGGGAGATGGAAGCGTGACAGAAGGTGAAGTAAGTGAAGCATTACAGTTTGCTGTACTAAAGCAATTACCTATTATATACCTCGTACAGGATAATCAATGGAGCATCAGTGCATCTGCTGAAGAAGTAAGGGCTATGAATGCCTATGATTATGCTGCAGGATTTAAAGGGTTGAAAAGATGGCAATGTGATGGCAGCGATTTTATCAGGAGTTATGAAACGATGGCTGAAGCCATAGAATATACGCGTACTGAGAGAAAACCAGCATTGGTTCATGCTAAAGTACCCTTATTGGGTCACCATACCAGTGGGGTACGCAGAGAGTTTTACCGGAACAGGGAAGACCTGCTGAAACATGGCTCTTATGATCCCCTTCCAAAACTTCGCCTCTTATTGGCAGATGTTGGAATAGCCGAACACCAGATCAGTATCATCGAAAAAGAAACAACAGAAAAAGTGCTGGCCGATTTTCAACGAGCACAGTTATCTCCTGAACCAGACCCGTCAACAGTTGAAGAACATGTATTTGCACCAACGCCGGTACGCGAGGAGAAAGGCCAGCGAGCCCCAAAAAATGGCGAGAAGGTATTGATGGTTGATGCGGCACTTCATGCCATTGAAGAGTTGATGGAAGCTCATCCTGAAGCCATATTGTATGGTCAGGATGTAGGAGCCCGCTTAGGTGGTGTGTTTAGGGAAGCTGCGACGCTTGCAGATAAGTTTGGTGATCACCGGGTATTCAATACCGCTATTCAGGAAGCATATATAGTTGGTTCAACAACTGGCCTTTCGGCACTGGGTATAAAGCCAATGGTAGAAGTACAGTTTGCGGATTATATATATCCAGGTTTTAATCAGTTGGTAACAGAATTATCGAAATCATGCTATTTATCGAACGGTAAGTTTCCGGTGAGCATGGTTTTAAGGGTGCCTATTGGTGCTTATGGTGGCGGTGGTCCTTACCATAGCGGAAGTGTAGAAAGCACATTATTAACGATTAAAGGCATCAAAGTAGCCTATCCTTCTAATGCAGCCGATATGAAGGGCCTGATGAAAGCTGCTTACCATGATCCAAATCCGGTAATTATGCTGGAACATAAGGGACTCTATTGGAGCAAAGTGCCAGGTACAGAAGAGGCTAAAACAGTGGAACCTGATAAAGAATATATTTTACCTTTTGGTAAAGCAAATGTGGTATTGGCTGCAGATCCGGAAAAAGTGAAGAAAGGGGAAACGGTTTGCGTAATTACCTATGGGATGGGTGTTTACTGGGCCAAATCTGCGGCCCAAAATTTTGCCGGCCAGGTTGAAATACTTGACCTGAGAACCCTGTTTCCATTGGATGAGGAGCAGATATACCAAATGGTTAAAAAGCATGGAAAAGTATTGGTATTGAGCGAAGAACAGCAGAATAACTCATTTGCCGAAGCACTGGCACTACGGATAAGTAACCAATGCTACCATTTCCTGGATGCCCGGGTGGAGGTATTAGGCTCACTAAATTTACCGGCAGTACCCATAAATCTGGCCCTTGAAGCTGCCATGTTGCCCAATGCAAATACTGTATCGAATAGGATTGCGAAAATGTTGGCATACTAAGACCAAACCCCTATATTTGCACCCCGTAAATGAAAATTTACAAATGGCGGGGTAGCTCAGGTGGTTAGAGCGTTGGATTCATAACCCAAAGGTCTCGGGTTCAACTCCCGATCCCGCTACTCGTTATTTTCAAAAATAATAAAGAAGCCCCTACACAATGTAGGGGCTTCTTTATTATAACCATCCTTCTAGAGATACTTACAATTTAAAATATACGTTCAAAAATCATTATATAAGTGATCCATAAAAAAGGGCCTGACTTGCAGGCCCCTTTATTGCTTAATACACAAACCACTATAGAACAATCATTTTTCTGGTAATGGTCGCTGTTCCATTTGAAATAGTAACAGTATACATACCTCTGTTAAATCCTTGCTGCAGCCTGATTTGTCTGTTTACAGCCTGTAATTTTTCAGCAGTATAAGTTGCCCTGCCTCCGATGTCTGTTACTCTCACTGATAGAGACTGTCCGTGAAATACTTCCGGTACTATCAGCGTAACAGTTGTGTTCGCGTTCACTGGATTAGGGTACAGTATAAATTCTTTATCATTAGTATTTTCTGTTATTGTTTCTTTGGTTGTTACTGCTACTGTTTCTTTAGTATTGTTTGTTTGTTGTACCGCTTGTCTGAAAACAATTCTATCAATAAATGGTGCATCAGAACCTGTAGGGCGGAGTTCAATGGAATTGATACCTTGTATCAGACTTACCTCAATGGTTTTCATTTTTGGAGCTCCTCCATTAAAACACCATGCACCTGATGTGATAAAGCTTTGTGTAGTAAACGGCTGTGCATTCACAGATAAACGAAGATTACGGTCTACTGCTGTGATGTAATAAACATCCATCAGATAATTACCACCCTCAGCTGCCAGTATATTGTTGAAACGAATTGCATTTCCTGTAGCTGCCAGCATATTCACCAATGCGCCATTTGAAGAAGTGTTGCAAGTAACGATAGCGCTAGCACCTGCCAATTCTGCTGTTTCAGCTTCGAGTGACAATCCATTTACGTCTGCTCTTTCTAATTTTATTTTATCGATGAATGGAGCATCACCACTAAATGGTGTAATATCAATATTGTTGTTGCCTCTTTTCAGGATCACAGTTGTTTCATAAATAGCAGGAGCACCTCCATTGAAACACCATGCACCGGATATAGCCACTTGTTGTCTACCCATTATGGTTCCATTCACAATCAATCTGAATGATCTAACTGCTGCACTGATATAAGACACTTTCAATTTATATGCACCTGCAGATTCAGCTACGATCTGATTAAACCTCACACCATTGGTATTCACGTTAAATGGATTCACCAATTTACCATTTGATGAAGTTGAACAGGTGACAATACTTGCATTACCTAGAATAACAGCATCTTCTGCTTCAAATTCAAGCTTTGCAGACAATAATAATACGTTCGGATCTGTGTTCTCAGGATTTTTTCCTTTGCTTACAACCGCTAATCTATCTACCTGCACACCGCCACTAGCAATAGCTATTCTTACATTATGATCGCCGGGCTCTAAGAAATAGCTAAAGCCTCTTTCTTCACTACCATAACTGTAATGAAATTTTTTCCAATACCATTCGAAAGTGCTATTCGTTAAATTATTCCATTTTCTGAATGATTCATGATCAACAGAGATCCATAAGCCTGCACCAGTGTTTAATGCTTGTATCTTAGCCCAAATATCATACTCATCAGCAGTAGTAACATTCACTGTGAATGACAATACTTGATCAATTCCTTGCGGAGCATCGGTTGAGGTAACACCGGTTTCGCTTTCTGTATAAGCACCGCCTTTTGCGTTCGTTGTAGTTTTGGTTTGCCAATGAACACCTTTAACTGCTGCTTCTGCTTCATAGAAAGTTTCAATATTCGTTGTGGTTAAACCCCATCTTAATTCAGAAGGTGTGCAATGACCTACTTCTTTTTTCAGGGAATCAAAATCAGGTAGATCATTGGTGATTACTACTTGATCTAAGAGAATATTACTATTGGGAAATTCGAGTGTAAGTCTATGTTTCCCTTCACCCAGATCATAAAAACGCGGTATTTGAAACCATGTAAATGATGCACTGGTGAGTGGCGTGATATTTTCTACTGTTTGGCCATCAACAGCTATGCGAATAGATCCTGTTCCTACCGATGCAGCGTTCAGCCAAACACGGTATGTACCTGCAGTTGCCAGATCAAATTCAAAATGTACTTGTTTAGCAAGCGCGCTTTCTCCTACTAAATTATCATCACCGCGAATATATAGTCCATTAGATACAGTCTCCTGTGCATGGATGGTCCATTTATTTCCTAAAGACTTTCCACACTCAGCTTCAAACGCAAGCGTATTGCCTGATACAGCAACAACAGGTAACGTAAGATCAAGATTGTTACTACATTCCAATGTAGCTTGTGGAATAGATGGAACAGAAGTATGATTTTTATATACCTCACCAATATTAGTTAAACTTCCATCCGCATTTAAATAATTTGCACTCTCCACCGGATTCTGTGAGTTGGCTGCATTGGGCTGGAAATAGGCATAACGTTCTACAAAACGAAGTGTATCCAAGTAAGGTAAAGCCAGTTTTAAAAAGTCTTCTTGAATAGAATTCGTACGATTTGGATTGGCATTGAACTCTGTGATCCAGATCGGTAGTTTATAAATGTTATAAACGTTATTTAAGTACGTTTTGAATCGAGCAAAAATTTGTTGTGCACTTGCATTTGGACTGGTAGCCGGATTGCTCCCCCAATCGTACCAATGTACTGCTACAAAATCAAAGCGAACATTTTTCTCTTTGGCAATGCGTGCAAACTCAAGTAGCCAGGTAGTAGGTCCGTTTTCTCTCGGTGCCGGAGTACCCAGTCTCAATCCCATTGACATTAGATTTTCATAATAAGCAACTGCAACAGCAGGCTGACAAAGGTTATTGTATTGTCCGGATTCGCCACTACAGTTATCAGATTCATTAAATCCAAGAGCATGTGTTGTTTTTTTCTTCGCAATCATTTGGTTGATTGAAGCGGGTGAGGCACCACCTGCACCCCATGCCATAGGTATATACTCATAATTAGGTTGTGAACTACTTCCAAGTCCCCAATTGTAATACCATCCTGCATCTAACTGCGGATAGCTGCCACCGGTCCCTTTTTTTGTTACCCAATTCCAGGGTACTACTCGAATGAAACTGATATTACCTTGTAAAGCAATATCAATATTATTGATGACCATATCTGCTTCAGAAGCAATGTACACTTTACCCTTGCCGGTTCCATTTACATTGTTAGCGAAACTAGCCATATAACCTCTTTTCAAAATAAATGATGATATCGCATTATCTAGACCACCGGGTATAGTTGCTCCCTTGTAAATAATATCTTCTTTGATCTCAGCAGCATTACCTAGTTGTTGTGAGCCACTAAAGATTTTTAGTACAGTAAAATTGCTTGCATAAGGTCTGATCACCGCACCTGTTTGATAGTATTGTTGTATTCTGAAATTCTGATCCAATGTGCCTGCAACATTTTTAACGAGGATACTGCCTGTTTTCGTAGCGAGCTGATCAGGATTTTGTTGGTGCATATATACCCATGAGGCGGTATCTAAAAAATTCAGTACCAGTTGAGATGAAAAAGCTCCGGTTCTGAAATGTACAGTACTCTCACTTAATAAAGAAAGTACACCTTGATTGAGACTTCCTCCATTGATAGACAATTGCGTAGAAGATATTGTCAACCCTTTCTGTGCACACGCAAATACGATCGACCCATTGGCATTTACTTGTCCGGACTCGATCAGCATATTGTAATCGATCGGCATTCCAGGTTCAATACTGCCAGCTTTGGGATACTTATCTTTTGTAGGTTCGTGTTGACCTCTGCAAATAGCGTATGGGAAAGAATTTGCGCCGGGTAAACAAATCGGGCTTACTCCCGGATTACCAGGTGGATTTGGTTTTTCATTGGTAATGCGCCAGTTCTTTTCATTAAAGAAATCCTGGTTCTCTTCACCTGTCCAATAAAGGTATTGTGAAGAAGCATTGCAAGGATTCCCTTTTTGTGCTTGAACAGTAATAGTGCATAAGAGTAAGCAACAAAAAGTGAACAAGACGAAAAGAGTTCGTTTAGGGGTGTAAAGAGGATACATGGCAAGTTTAGTTTTGGTGAATTTTGCTTGTATCAAATTTATTTTAGCCATTTCTTAGTACTGAGGGCTTATTTGGTCAGAAAAGAGGTCCATTTGTTTTTTTATTGAAACTTATCTTTTGGGTATGTGTTTATGCGGTTTTATTCATGAACTGAAACATTTGTGCCCCTTGAATGAATGTTTATTTTCCTAAAACTGGTTTCTGTTAGGCTAATTTTAAAGTACGATTCAAAAATTTAAACAGAACCTGCAACTGGCAGCAAAGTCTTGCAGGATTGTACATACAATTGTCACTTATGATCATTCGAAATGTAGTAGTGCTTCTTATAATAATGGCCTCTTTGTCTGTTGTAGATGCACAAACAAAACTTCCTTCTTTTTTTTCTGATAATATGGTATTACAGCAAAAAGACTCTGTAGCTATTTGGGGAACCGATGCTCCCGGAAAAAAAATTACAGTAACGGGTAGTTGGGGAGCATCTGTAACCACAGTAACAAATACAAGCGGGCATTGGAAACTAAAATTACTTACAACTCAAGCAGGAGGACCTCATATTGTCAACGTTAAAGGAAGTTCAGAACTGACTTTTCAAAATGTGCTCTTAGGGGAAGTATGGTTTTGTTCTGGACAATCAAATATGGAAATGCCAATGAAAGGTTTTGCGGGACAGCCAATTATAGGCAGTAATGAAGCCGTCTTGCAATCGCGTAATGATCAGATTCGTTTCTTTCACACACCTAAAACGCCGAGTTTATTACCTGTAACAGATGTAAAGTCTACCTGGAAAAAAGCAGAACCTGCTAACACATCGGAGTTCAGTGCCGCTGCTTATTTCTTTGCAAAAAAAGTACAATCTGTTTTAGGTGTACCTGTAGGCATCATTCAGTCTTCGTGGGGTGCATCTACGATTGAAAGCTGGATGGATAAAGAGTCATTGGCATCATTTCCTCATGCTATCATTCCTGATACGCTTCCAAAGATTACGCCGAATAGAGAACCTACTATTATGTTCAATGCTATGTTATATCCCTATATCGGTTACACTATTAAAGGTGTATTATGGTATCAAGGAGAAGCCAACAGAGAGAATGCTCATCAATATCAGGCATTGTTCAGCACCATGATTCAGTCATGGAGGGCACATTGGAAGCAAGGCGATTTCCCTTTTTATTTCGTACAGATCGCGCCATTTGAAATGGGAAAAACCAATGCTGCATTTTTACGTGAAGCTCAACTTAAAACCATGCAATCCGTTTCCAACACAGGTATGGTAGTAACCTTAGATATCGGTGATAGAACAGTGATTCATCCTCCGCAAAAAGAGCAAGTAGGAAATCGATTGGCTTATTGGGCATTGGCAAAAACATATCAAATCAAAGGCATTGGTTTTGCCGGTCCGGTGGTAAAAATAGCAATGCCAAATAAAGAAGGCAGGATGGTATTAACTTTTGAAAATTGTCCGAATGGCTTATCTAATTTTAATAAGCCCATGACTCAATTTGAAATTGCTGGTGAAGACAGTGTGTTTCATCCCGCTACTGCTATGATCAATAGGGATAATCCTAAAGTGTTAGTGGTGTGGAGTGAACAGGTAAAAAGCCCCAAAAGCGTACGCTATGCTTTCAAAAGCTGGACAGATGCTTCACTGTTTAATACTGAAGGGTTGCCAGCATCTTCTTTTAGAACAGATGATTGGTAGTCTTAGCAACTGATTTGCCATAAATCCCCCTCATTTTTGAAATATCCGTTGCTATAAAGGTGATTCTTATCAAATAAATTTGATATCTGTGATACTATTGATTGTTGGTTTAATAACAGTCATATTCATCAACCACTTCAACCACTTGCCATGAAGATCAAAGGGTTCCTTTTTTTATTATTAGCGATGATGATTGGAGTATCTTCTTCAGCAACGAATTATTATATCAATTCTCAATCCGGTAGTGATACCAATGATGGCAAGAGTAAGCATCGACCTTTTAAAACAGCAATTCCTTTACGTGCAATCCCATTACAGCCGGGTGATTCTATTTTGTTTGCAACCGGATTGCGATACACCGGTATGTTGTCTTTATCGGATGTGAACGGAACGCAGGATCGTCCTATTGTTATCAGCAACTATCGTTTTAGAAGCGATACTACAAAACCTATACTAGATGCAGGTAATGATCTTAATACAATACACCTTAAGAATACTTCACATATTCAGGTAACACAACTTGAGTTAACAGCGATGACTCCATATGGAAAAAGTGAAACAGGTAAGGCTGAATTAAGATGTGGTATTCTGGTAGAAACAACCAAAGAAGAAATATTTCAGAATATTGTGTTGAAACATTTGGTAGTACATGATGTGTATTACAATGAGCCCGGTTTCAAACGTTCCGAAGCTGAAACAAAGTCAGCGAATGGCACACAAAGCTATGGTTGGGGTATTCGTTTTATCAACCAATCAAAGAAGGGAGTGATGAAACAATTATCTGTATCCTTTTGTAAAGTCTACAATGTTAGTCATACAGGGATCAAGATTACGGCACCTGCTGAAGGTATCAAGGGTATGGAAGTTAATAACAACGAAGTATTTGATACGGGAGGTCCGGGTATGCAATTTTCTGGTGTGAATGACGGACATATTCATCACAACAATATTCATCATTCAGGTTCTATAAAGGATACGCGTAACTGGGGCCGAGGCAGTGGTCTATGGACCTGGAGTTGTTCTGATATTTTAATCGAACATAATCGTTTTGAATATGCCAATGGTCCGGGTGATTCAGCCGGTGTCCATATTGATTTCAATTGTAGTCATGTAGTGGTACAATATAATTTCAGTGCCAATAACGCCGGTGGATTTTGTGAAATACTCGGAAATAATTACAACTGCTCTTATCGATATAATATCAGCGTGAATGATGGATATCGTGTTAAAGGAAAAGATGGTGCTTTTCAGGAAGGAAAGATATTCTGGTTGAGTGGGTATCAAGGCGATAAACAAAAACCTACAGGTCCATTCAATAGCTACTTTTATAATAATACTATGTATGTTGGATCGGGCATTGTTCCCAAAGTAGCGATCAGTGCTACTGCCAGCGGAATACTGATCATGAATAATATCTTTTATTTTGAAGATTCTGCTGTAATGGTTGCTGGTGATCAATTCAAAACCGATGCTAATCTCCTGCAATCAGGTAATACCATCTTCAATAATAACTTGTTTTTGTACGCACATAATTGGCCAGCTGCTTTTCCCATTCAGGATGCACGTCCTTTAATTGGTGATCCGCAGTTTCGAAAAAAAGCGGGTTTTGCATTGGTGGACTATCACCCAAGAAATACGAAAATGATTAAGGATAAAGGTATGGTGATACCGAAAATACCGGGAGATAATGTTGGTATTAAAATAGGGTTGGATATGGCAGTTGACATTTTAGGAAATAAGATCAAAGGCAAGCCTGATATCGGGGCTATTGAATTGCAATAATAAAGGAGTATCACTTTAGACCTAGCATATGAAAAAAGTACAGCGATATTCTATTCATACTTGTTTACGTAAAGTTTCTCATCAGTTGGTGATATTGATCCTTTGTGGAATATTCATGTTAGGTAATACAAGTTTTAAAATCACAACTAATTTATCAAAGCCTAATATCATTGTAATACTTATTGATGATGCAGGGTATGCTGATTTTGGTTTCATGGGCTCCAAAGATTTATTAACACCTAGGCTCGATGAACTAGCTAAAAAATCTTTTCGTTTTACTGATGCCCATGTTTCAGCTTCTGTTTGCAGTCCGTCAAGAGCCGGGTTATTAACAGGCAGATATCAGCAGCGTTTTGGTTATGAATGTAATGAAGGAGAAGGTTATACAGGAATTGATATTCAACAAACACTACTTCCCAAGAGATTAGTAACAGCAGGTTATGTAACAGCCGCATTTGGCAAATGGCATCTAGGTTTCAAACAGGAACAACACCCCTTGTCTAATGGCTTCCAATATTATTATGGATTTTTGAGTGGTGGCAGAAGCTATTTTTATAAACCGGATAAGGATGATCGCCCGGGTGTGCCAACTGCTTTATTAGAGAATCGTAAACAGGTAGCATTTGAGGGGTATTTAACGGATGTGTTAGGAGATAAAGCAGCTGACTTTATTCATGAAAATAAAAGCAAGCCATTCTTTATGTACTGGGCACCCAATGCAGTACATACTCCTCTAGATGCTGATCAAAAAGATTTAGAGAAGTTTCTGGGTCATCCTCGTCAAAAGTTAGCCGCAATGACTTTTGCGTTGGACAGAGCAGTAGGAAAATTATTGGATGCATTGCAGCAAGATCAATTACTCGATAATACCCTTATCTTCTTTTTAAGTGATAATGGAGGAGCACATAATAATCAATCTGATAATTTTCCACTAAAAGGATTTAAAGGCAATAAATATGAAGCAGGGCATCGTATTCCATTCCTTGTTCATTGGCCTGCTAAGTGGAAGGGGGGCACCAACTTTACCGGACTTAGTTCATCACTTGATATTTTTCCAACTGTTCTGGATGCGGCAGGAGCTAAGAGTGATGCATTCGCCGGCTTAGATGGTGTAAGTCTGATTCCTTTTTTAACAGGTACAAAGAAAGGCTCACCACATGAAGAATTGGTTTGGCGTAAAGATGGAGCTACTGCAATCAGAAAAGGAAATCATAAGCTGATACAGTTTCGTGGATTGGAAGATCGCTTATATGATCTAAGCAGTGATCTTGGAGAAACACGTGATATCAAATCAACGAAGCCCGATGTTTACAGTGATCTAAAAGCAAGATTTGCGCTTTGGGAAAAAGATAAAATGAACCCTATTTGGACTGAAGGAGCATTGTGGGATAGTATTACGTTGATGATTCATGATGATCTTATGAACAATCGAAAGGTACGCGTTCGTAATCCTGAAGAATTAGAAAGGTTTCGTTCAATAAAAAATAAATATTAGCCCTGATAAATACAAAAAATCATGTTTACAAAGCCAAAACATGAAAGAATTTCAAAACATAATCAACGCCTGAGTATAAAACTGGCTATTATTTATATGTTATTGATTCTTTTATTTATTTTTCTGATCGTTTTGATCTGATAAGTCACGAAGGCTGGATCTGAAATTTAGATGACTGTTAGATCTATATGAACTTAACTCTGAAGATTTGCTTGCTGCTATTGCCAAATATACTTGTGCATTATTACTATGTGTATGGTCATTGTATCCCTATGCACAAACGAGTAGTTCCTTTATCAGTATTTCTGATGAGTTGGTCAACAATGAAGTAACTTCTGTTATTCAAGACAAAAATGGTTTCATCTGGTTTGGCACCAGAGGTGGTTTACAACGATTTGATGGTTATGATATGAGCTTACTCAAGAACAATTTTGAGCAAGGTAATAATCTATTGAGTCAATCCATTGAAGTCTTACAAAATGGTAAACAGAATACGATTTGGATCGGTACTAAGTCGGGTGGATTGAGTTCTTATGATCTGAAGACAGGTAAGATTACCAATCATGTCAATCAGATTAAAAGTGCGGCAGGATTTAATAGTGATTATATACTATCGATATTGGATGCAGATGATGAAAAATTATTTATTGGAACCTGGAAAGGATTTCAATACATGGATAAAAAAACGGGAAAGTTTTTCATCATTAATACCAATTGGAAAACTTTCGATATCCAATCTGATGGGCAATTGGGTTACTGGGTAGCGACCAGCAGTGGTTTAAAGCATTTGAATCGCGAGTTAAAAAATGATGCATCATACAACTTTGATAAAACCGGTATCAACATTACATCCATTGTTAGAGATACGAAGCGAAATTGTTTATGGTTAGGTAGCTGGGATCAGGGGTTGATACGTTTTGATCTAGAGACAAAGAATTATACCAACTATCGCCATCAGAAAAGTGATCCGCTCTCGCTAAGTTCAAATAATACGTATCGATTGGTATTGGATTCAAAAGGTATGTTATGGGTAGGTACTTGGGGTGGAGGACTTAATAAATTCAATCCGGAAACAACGAGATTCGAAAAGATTGAGTTGATTATTCCCGGATTATACACGAATGACAATCAGATCATTCTAACCATTATGGAAGACCCATCCGGTTTATTATGGATTGGGACAGATGGTGCAGGTGTATTCAAATTTGATCTCAATCAAAAAAGGTTTATCAATATTGGCTATGATCAAAGAGGGAATGGGTTACAAGCCAGTACACATGTATTATCTGTATTTGTGGATCGGTACAATAAACTTTGGTTAGGAACAAAGGGTGGGGGGATTCATTATTCCAAAGATTGGAAACAGTTCAAGACTGTGTCATTCACGGAAAAATCATTTGCACAATCAGGATCAGGTGTTTATGAGTGTCGTTCTTTCATGGAAGACAATGATTTTCTGTGGATCGCTACTAATAAAGGATTGATTAGAATATTGAATCGCTCAACAGCCGTTGGTAACTATGATATTTACACACCTGATGCACAGAATGCGTCACTTGCAAGCAGAAAAAAAATTAATGCAGTAGTAAAAGACAGTAAGGGGAAAATTTGGATTGGTACGCAAGAAAATGGTTTAAGTTGTATCATTGGATTTGATAAGAATCAACAACCCATATTTAAAAATTATTTACCTGATTTTGGGAATAAAACTGCGCTTCAAAATGAACGTATTAGTTGTTTGTTGATCGATTCTAAACAAAGATTGTGGATCGGTACCTATAAAGGACTTCATCTCTATCATCCTGAAACTGATCAGTTTCAAGCTTTTATTCAAAATATAACGCCGGGTAAAAGTATCAGTAATAATACAATCCTTTGTTTGTCTGAAGATTTGCAAGGAAATATTTGGGCGGGCACACAATCAGGATTGAACAAGATAACAGGCATTGACGGTGATCAATTAAATGTGATTCCTTTTACTGTTAAAGATGGACTGCCTAGTGATTATATCCATGCTATTCAACCTGATCAGCGAGATTATATTTGGGCTAGCACCAATAAAGGAATCATTCGTTTCCATACCACTAAACATTCTTTTGGTGTATTTGATAAAAGAGATGGTATACGATCAGTAGTGTTTTCTGAGAATGCTTCTTATAAACACAAACAGGGAAAACTATTTTTTGGCGGATTGGAAGGACTTACTTTTTTTGACCCGGATAGTATCAGGATCAATCGCTTTGTTCCTCCCATCTATTTCACGAGTCTGACTATCAATAATCGTCCGTATGAATTTGGAAAAACAAGAGCAGACAGTGCCATTCTGGATCGGCCATTTTATGAAACAGATGCAATTACACTTACTTATGAAGAGAATATTTTTTCTATTGGCTTCTCTGCACTTGACTATCATGCCCCTGATAAAAATGAATACATGTATAAGCTGGAAGGCTTTAATAAAGACTGGGTGTATGCAGGGAGTAGTCGTTTGGTGTCTTTCACCAATTTAAAAGCAGGTACGTATTATTTAAAGGTAAAAGCTACTAACAGTGACAAAATATGGAATGACCAATATCGAGAATTGAAGATCACGATTCTGCCTCCACCTTGGAAAACATGGTGGGCTTATTCTATTTATGTGGGTATTTTCCTTTCCTTATTATGGGCTACCAGATACCTAGGTTTAAGACAAGCTGCATTAAAGAATCAGCTAATGATTTCCCGAATGGAGAGAAATCAAGAAAAGAATTTGTCTGACTATAAAGAACGATTGTTTACCAATATATCACACGAGTTTCGAACGCCATTGACATTGATTCTAGGCCCACTGGAAGATTTATTGCAAAGAAAAAAAATGGATGGTATTGTAGAAAAAAATCTGAAGTTGATTCAAAAACAATCCAAGCGAATGCTGAGAATGGTGAATCAATTGTTAGATTTTCAAAAAGCAGAAGCTGGAAGTATTATTCTAACACCTCAGCCGGGAGAAATAATTTCTTTTTGTTATAACGTATTCTCGCTTTTCGAAGATGAAGCTAAGCGAAAAAATATGCACTACACTTTTCATTCAGATGAAAGGTATTTCTCATTCTCTTTCGATCCGGATAAACTTGAGATCGTGATCTTCAATATACTTTCCAATGCTTTTAAATTCACACCTAATGGTGAAAATATTAGTGTAACCGTGAAGCGTTTGGGGGAAAAGAATTGTCAAATCATTATTCAGGATACAGGCTCAGGAATTGCATCAAATGAGCTGAACGATATCTTTAACCGGTTTTACAGAGGTAAGAAACATGATGCTACTACCATTTCCGGTACAGGTATTGGACTTTCCTTTGTGAAGGAGTTGGTAGAATTACATGGGGGTAACATTCAGGTAGAGAGTGATGGGGTGAAAGGCAGTACTTTTACTGTCACGCTACCTCATATACCGATCCATGAAACTACTTTAATGTATAATGATGAATCGCTGAATCCCATAATGAATCCATTACAGGAAATACTTGTAAACCCCATACCTATGCAAGAAGAACAGGAACAAATCTCCACTGAAACAGAACAGCCCATTATTCTCATTGTTGAAGATGAGTCTGACATGCTGCAATATGTTTATGATATCATCAGTCCGTCATTTAGTGTGGTAACAGCTACCAACGGTAAAGAAGGATTACAAAAAGCACTAGAAGTAATTCCTGATCTCGTTGTAAGTGATGTAATGATGCCGGAGATGGACGGTATTGAATTGTGTAAGCAACTAAAATCAGATAAAGGGACTTCACATATTCCCATCATTTTGCTCACAGCTTTATCTGATATGACCCATCATGTACAAGGGATTAGAGAGGGAGCGGATGTATATCTTCCTAAACCATTTAATTCGCAATTATTATTGGTGCACATACATAACCTGATCAATTCTCGAAACATGTTGAAGGAATTGTATGCTAAGAAGGTTTTTCTTGGTTCCGGGAATTTTGAGATCAAATCTTTTGAAGAAGAATTTTTATTCAAGTTGGTAAAACTGGTAGAAGATAATATATCAAATAGTCAATTCAACAATGACGAACTAGCTAATATGATGTTTATGAGTAGGTCAACATTTTATCGTAAACTAAAAGCAGTGACCGGTATGTCAGGAAATGAATTTATTAGAACTACAAGACTGAACTATGCTTCTAAATTATTAGCCAGTGGCAAATATTCGGTAACAGAAGCAGCCTTTGAATCAGGGTTTAATGATATCAAATACTTCAGAAAGCGTTTTCAGGATCAGTTTGGAGTAACACCTTCGGAGTACAAACATTAATCACACATTATTATAGGGGGCTGCTACAAAAGCCCCCTTTTTTTGGAAATTATAGGTCTTCTCAAAGCGATATTTTAGCTATGTGTTCTTTTCCCTAAAGGAATGAACGATTGTAGAAGTCATATAATTTATTCAAATGAATCAAAAGGGTATAGTCACTTTTTTACGTATATCTGTCTCTTTTATAATGCTGTTTTGGATGACAGCCAATATTCATGGGCAGTCTAATGGTAATATTTGGGAAAATCCACAATGGGTTGAAGAGAACAAAGAGAAGCCTCATGTGCCTTTCATGTTGTATAGCAATAAAGAAAGTGCTGTAAAAGATCAGTATGCTGCATCTCCTTATTATCGCTCTTTGAATGGTAGATGGAAATTCAGTTATACTGACGATTATCAAAAAAGACCACCCAATTTTTATGCGGCCTCTTTCAATGACGCAGCATGGAAAGAAATTACAGTTCCATCTAACTGGGAACTTCAGGGCTTCGGATTACCGATCTATACCAACATTATTTATCCTTTCCCTAAAAATCCACCCTTTGTGGGAAAGGATAACCCGGTAGGTACTTATCGTAAAATTTTTTCGATACCAGATACTTGGAATGGCAAGCAAGTCATTTTACATTTTGGGTCTATTACAGGTTGTGCATTCATTTATGTGAATGGACAAAAAGTAGGGATGAGTAAAGTGTCAAAGACGGCTGCAGAATTCAATATTACCCCCTATATCAAAAAAGGCGATAACCTATTAGCAGTTCAGGTATTTCGCTGGCATGATGGGAGTTATCTGGAAGACCAAGATTTCTGGCGTTTAACAGGTATTGAACGAGATGTCTTTTTGTATGCATTACCTTCAGTGAGTATCTGGGATTTCTATCTCAAAGCAGACCTTGATGCCACATATCAAGATGGTATTTTCTCGGGTGATATTACTATCCGAAAATTTAAAAATTCTTCGCCGCAACTAGTAAATGTACTTGTGGAAGTAATGAATAAGGAAGGAAAAACTGTATTCAACCAAACAAAGCAAATGCAATTGGGGAGTGACAGTTTGCAAGCTGTATCTTTTAGTGGAAATATTCCTTCACCTGCAAAGTGGACTGCAGAAACGCCCAATCTATACCAATGTGTATTGACACTTAAAACTGCAAACGGTATGGTGTTGGGAGTAACCAGTGCTAAGATCGGATTCAGAAAAGTAGAGATTAAGAACGCACAGTTATTGGTGAATGGGAAAAAAATCATGGTACATGGTGTAAACAGACATGAGCATGATGAAAAATTGGGACATGTGCCAACCAAGGAAATGATGATCAAAGATATTCAGCTGATGAAGCAGTACAATATCAATGCAGTTAGAACAGCACACTATCCCAATGATCCTCTTTGGTTAAAACTCTGCGATGAGTATGGTTTGTATGTAGTAGACGAAGCCAATGTAGAAATTCATGGAATGGGATCTATTACGCCAGGAAGAGGGGTAGATACTACCAATCACCCTGCGTATCTATCACAATGGGCATCTTCCATTTTGGATAGAATTGAGAGAATGGTAGAACGCGATAAAAATCATGCTTCCGTCATTATCTGGAGTTTAGGTAATGAAGCAGGAAATGGAAAAGTATTTTATGATGCTTATGATTGGCTAAAAAAGCGAGATACCTTCAGACCAGTTCAGTTTGAACAGGCAAATGAACAGCGGAATACAGATATTGTTTGCCCAATGTATCCTTCCATACAATACATGAAAAAGTATGCGGCAGACAAAAGCAAGACAAGACCTTTTATTATGTGTGAGTATTCACATGCCATGGGTAATAGTAGCGGTAATTTTCAAACCTATTTTGATATCATAAGATCAAGTCCAAACATGCAAGGGGGGTTTATTTGGGATTGGGTGGATCAGGGAATACTCACAGATAATGGCTTTGGTAAAAAGTATTGGGCCTATGGGGGAGATCTTGGTGCCGGACATTTACAGAATGATGAAAACTTTTGTGCGAATGGTTTAGTTGCTGCAGACAGATCACTACATCCGGGAATCTTTGAAGTCAAAAAAGTATACCAGGATATTCTCTTCAGCGATATTGATTGGAAAAATGGGAAGATTCGTATTCATAATGACTTTGCATTTACAGATTTATCAGGTTATCATTTTAAATGGGTTTTATTAAAGAATGGTATTCCTGTTCAGTCGGATAGTTTTTCGGTGAATATTCAGCCCTCTCAACAACAAGAAATTCGCTTACCATATACAGTCAAAGATTCAGATGTTGAAATGGCATTGAGCATCTACGCTTTTACAAAGAATGCAACACCATCTATTCCAGCCAATCATGAAGTAGCAAGAGAACAGTTCATAAGTAAACCGGTATTTTTTTCTAACCGCACAAGCGCTGATGGTAATTTGAAAATAAGCAGGAAAGATCAACTGATCCAGTTTGAATCAGGAAAGGTAAAAGGTAGTTTTAATGTGAAACAAGGTAAGTGGATGAGTTATCTTATTGACGGGAACTCTTTGATTCAAAGTTTTCCGGAACCTTATTTTTGGAGAGCACCAACTGATAATGATTTTGGTAACCAAATGCCGAAAAAACTAGGGTTCTGGAGAAATGCACATAATATGCTAGAGCTAGATTCTGTACAAGTGCATACACAAAATAAGGAAGGGTTATTGATCGAATGCCATTATACACTCAAAGGGCTTGATATACCATATTCAATTGAATACCAGGTATTGAATAATGGCGCTATCAAAGTAAATGTGATGATGAGTTTTGAGAAGAAAAGTCCGATGGAAATACCGCGTTTCGGAATGCGTATGTCATTGCCGAAAATGATGGAGCAAATTCAGTTTTATGGCCGAGGACCTTGGGAGAATTATGCAGACAGGAATACAGCATCTTTCATGGGTGTTTATCAACAAACAGCAGCAGAGCAGTTTGTAAAAAACTATATCAGGCCACAAGAAAACGGATATAGAACAGACGTTCGTTGGATCAATTTTTCAAACAAAGACAATCAAGGTATTCGAGTTACAGGCTTGCAACCTATTTGTTTCAGTGCTTTGCCTTATACTGCGGAAGATCTTGATCCGGGCTATACCAAAAAACAACAGCATCCTTCTGATTTGAATGAAAATGACTTTTTATCGGTCCACATTGATCTTGGGCAAAGAGGGTTAGGTGGAGATAATAGCTGGGGTGCTTTACCACATGAATCGTATCTTTTAAAAGCAGGTAAATATCAATACGGCTTTATTATAGAACCTTATATAAAATGAGTACCATGAATAAAATATGGGTGGGTTTTGTACCTCTGTTATTGTTAACAGGGATGCTTTCAGCACAAGGAACAGTGAAGTCAAAGCCTAATATCATTCTAATTTATACAGACGATCTTGGTTATGGTGATGTAAGTAGTTATGGCACTTCTGCTATCCCTACTCCCAATATCGATAGATTAGCGAAAAAGGGGGTTCGATTTACGAATGCTCATGCTACATCAGCAACCTGTACACCTTCGCGTTTTTCTCTATTAACCGGTAAGTACGCATGGCGTAAAGAGGGAACAGGGATTGCTCCGGGAGATGCTTCTCTGATTATACCTGTTGCTACTAAAACTTTACCGGGTACTTTACAACAAGCGGGTTATCACACTGCTGTTATCGGTAAGTGGCATTTGGGTTTGGGAGATACAAAAGGAGTTGACTGGAATGGGAAAGTCACGCCGGGACCACTGGAAATCGGTTTTAATTATTCTTTTTTAATACCGGCTACAGGAGATCGTGTGCCTTGTGTGTTTGTTGAGAACCATGAAGTAGTGAATCTCGATAAAAATGATCCTATCAAAGTGAGTTATGTTGGACCTGTTGATCCGAATGCACCTACCGGAAAAAAGAATCCTGAATTATTGAAATTACACCCTTCGCATGGGCATGATATGACCATTGTTAATGGCATCAGTAGAATTGGATATATGTCTGGAGGTAATGCTGCTCTCTGGAAAGATGAAGACTTTGCAGATATTTTGGTGAAAAAGGCCAACGCATATATCACCCAACAGAAAAAAGGTCCTTTCTTTTTGTATTTCTCTACACATGATATTCATGTTCCAAGAATTGCGCATCCAAGGTTTGCAGGTAAAAGTGGATTCGGCCCGAGAGGAGATGTGTTATTACAGCTAGACTGGACCGTTGGTGAAATCGAAAAGATCTTACAAGAAAATGGGTTACTTGAAAATACTATGATCATCTTCACAAGTGATAATGGTCAGGTGATTGACGATGGCTATAAAGATGAGGCAGTAGAAAAATTAGGTAATCATAAACCCGGCGGTATTTATCGTGGAGGAAAGTATAGTGCATTCGAAGCTGGTACTCGTGTTCCTTTTATTGTGAGTTGGGATGGTGTGATGGAAGCAGGTAAAGTAAATGATGCGATGTTCAGTCAAATTGATCTATATGCGAGTTTAGCAAGCTTAGCAGGTGTGGCGATTGAATCAGGACAGGCACCTGATAGTAAAGATAATCTGCCTGTGTTGTTGAATAAAAGTAATGAGTCTCGTACTTTTTTGATCGAGCAGTCATTGAATTCAACTTTATCACTACTGATTGGTAACTGGAAATATATTGAACCCTCTAAAGGTCCTGCCATAAATAAAGACACAAATACTGAATTGGGAAATTTGCCACGACCACAATTGTATGATCTATCAAAAGATCCGGGTGAAACAAAAAATCTGGTAGAGCAATATCCGGGTAAAGTAAGTGAAATGAAGCTTATTTTAGATTTGTTGAAACAAAACAATAAGTAATGCAATTCAAATGCTCTTTTCAGAACTATCAGCAGTTGGGGCCATATATGTTGCTTTTGATATTATTAAGCCTTTCAGCTTGTGATACTCCTAAAGACAAAGAGCAGTCTGAAATTGTAAAAGAAGAAGCTGTTAGCTGTCTTCAGGTGCCGGTAAGATTTGGTGCAAAGTCAGGAGATGCAGGTCTGCTTGTATTTGACGATGACCCATCTGCGGCAGAAATGGTATTGGTTCCTGCCGGGGCTTTTGATATGGGTGCGGATAATGATCAGGCAGCTCAGGATGAATATCCTAAACATCGTGTCGAGGTTGATTCATTTTATATGGATGCAACAGAAGTGACGAATGCACAATTTAAAAAGTTTGTAGATGCAACAGGTTATATTACAACAGCAGAAAGAAAGCCTGATTGGAATGAATTAAAAAAGACATTACCTCCCGGAACACCTAAGCCTGATGAATCATTATTAGTGCCAGCATCATTGGTATTTAAAGCCACAGGAGGTCCGGTAGATCTTCAAGATTATTCTCAGTGGTGGAATTGGAAAGAAGGCGCTAATTGGAAACATCCTGAAGGTCCGGGAAGTGATTTGAAAGGAAAAGAAAATCATCCCGTAGTTCATGTGAGTTGGTATGATGCGATGGCATATTGTGAATGGGCAGGTAAGCGTTTGCCAACAGAAGCCGAGTGGGAATATGCTGCAAGAGGAGGGGTATTGAACAATATTTATCCATGGGGTAATGAACCTGTTAACAATGGAAAATCTAAGACAAATAGCTGGGAGGGGAATTTCCCTTATCATAATGAACAAAAAGATGGGTTCTTTAAAATGGGGCCTGTAAAAAACTATGCCTGTAATGGTTATGGATTATTTGATATGGCAGGTAATGTGTGGGAATGGTGTAGTGATTGGTATGATCATGATTATTATCGTGCACTTGAAAAAACAACTACACGTAATCCAAAAGGTCCCGCTAAAAGTAATGATCCTGCAGAACCCTTTGCAGTTAAAAAGGTATTACGTGGTGGAAGCTTTTTATGTAATGATAGTTATTGCAGTGGTTACCGAGTTGCAAGAAGAATGAAAAGTAGTCCGGATACAGGATTGGAACATACAGGCTTTCGTTGTGTAAAAGATATCAAATCTTCATCCTGAATTTATGTTTAGAGCCATCTTATTAGGTATTATTTGTTGTTTATGTTTTTCTCTAGTGATCGCACAGAAAAATACAGTTAAACCCAATATACTGATCATACTGGCAGATGATCTTGGCTGGGCTGATCTTTCTTGTTATGGGAGCAGTTTTTATGAAACACCTCATCTTGATAAGTTAGCAAAAGAAGGTACAAGATTTACACAGTTTTATGCTGCTAGTCCGGTTTGTAGTCCAACCCGTGCAAGTGTACTCACAGGAAAATATCCCAATAAAACGGGTGTTACAGATTGGATCACAGGAAGACAAGCAGGAGGTAAGGCAAAACCTTATGAAAGATTGATTGGCCCTGAAACAGCATATCAGTTATCATCGGAAGAAAAAACCATTGCACAATATGCTTTGCAAAATGGATACACTACTTTTTTTGCGGGTAAATGGCATTTGGGAGAAACCGAAAACGATTGGCCTGAATCTTTTGGGTTTCAAACCAATAAAGGAGGATGGAGTAAAGGATCTCCTACTGGAAGAATGAATGATAGTACAGGTGGTTTTTTTGTTCCATATAAAAACCCACGTTTGTCTGACGGCCCCACAGGTGAATACCTAACCGATCGTTTGACAAACGAGTGTTTAAATTTCTTGGATCAACAAAAAGATCAACCTTTCTTTTTGTTCTATTCATTATATGCAGTTCATAATCCACTTCAAGCTCCCGATAGTTTGATAAAAAAGTATAAAGTCAAACAACAAACATTAGGGCTCACTCCCGCACAAAGATTTGCAAAAGATGAACCTTGGATGCAAAATGAAAATGAATGGAAAAGAAGATTGGTACAGGATCATCCTGTCTATGCAGCCATGATGGAAAATATGGATCAGAACATCGGGAAGATACTTGCAAAATTGGAGCAATTGGGACTGGATAAAAATACCCTCATCATTTTTACATCTGATAATGGCGGACTAAGTACAGCAGAAGGTAGCCCCACAAGTAATGCTCCGTTACGAGCAGGTAAGGGGTGGCTGTATGAAGGCGGTATTCGTGTTCCTATGATTATGCGATGGCAAGGAAAAGTTCCGGAAAACAAGGAAATTGATTGGCCGGCTATCAGTAATGATATCTATCCAACAGTAGCGGGGATCATGAATGCGCGATACAAAACTGAATCTGCGATCGATGGGATCGATCTTTTACAATTAATGCAGAGGAAAAAATCAGATCGAACTTTATTTTGGCATTATCCGCATTATAGTAATCAAGGGGGTAAGCCGGGATCGGCCATCAGAAAAGGACATTATAAAATGGTCTACGATTATGAGACAGACAGTATGGAACTTTTTGACCTATCTAAAGATCCATATGAAAAGGAAAATATTATAGCCAAAGAACAAGATCTAGCGATAGACATGAAGAAAGAACTATTCCAATGGCTACAAAAAACAAAGTCTGCTTTCCCGAAGAAAAATCCTTTATATCAAGAATAAGGTTAAGTTATCGTTCGAATCACCTTCTTTGTTTAATCATCTCTGTTAAAGTGTAATACAAATCTGAACTTTTGCTTGTTTTTGCAATTTTATGCGACTATTCGGACTATAAATCCTTGAACTGATTATACCTCTTTTTTGAAGCAAGCGTATACCTGATAAGCGAAATAATGTTACTTACTTAGTACTTGTAATAAAAAACCTAAACCAAAACAAATAACGATGCTTTTGCCAAAGAGAAATCTGCTTACACGTATAGGTTTATTTATCTTTCTCCTATTCACTATGACCGTTTCTGTTTTTGCACAAACGACCACTGTAAGTGGTACTGTTGTGAATGCATCAGATAATACTCCATTAGCGGGTGTTTCTGTTGTTGAATCAGGTGTGAATAAGGGTACTACTACCAATCAGAAAGGTGAATTCAAACTAACCGTGTCGAAATCAAACCCTGTATTAGTCTTTAGCTATGTAGGATTTCAAGACTATACCGTAACCTGGGATGGTTCTGCTACTATTAAAGTATCGATGGAACAAGCTGCATCTGCTTTGCAAGATGTAGTAGTGGTTGGTTATGGTACACAGAAGAAAATTAATCAGACCGGTGCCGTACAAACCATGCGACTGGATGATGCGGTAAACCAGCCGGTAACCAATTCAGGTCAATTAATGTATGGTAAATTCTCCGGTGTACAAATTACACAGGGTAGTGGTTTGCCGGGTGCAGATGCTTCTTCAGTAACCATCAGAGGTGTGGGAACTTTTGGTTCTACAGCACCATTAGTAGTCATTGATAATATTCAGTATACTGGTTTAGAAACTTTCAATAATCTTTCTCCCGCAGATATTGAATCTATTTCTGTATTAAAAGATGCATCTGCAAGTGCAATCTATGGTGCGAGAGCAGCGAATGGAGTGATCGTTGTTACTACTAAAAAAGGTAAGAGCGGATCTATGAGTGTTGTATACAATAGTTATACAGGATTCCAAAAAGCAACAGTGGTGCCAGAATATCTTGATGCAGTAAATTATGCAAAGCTGAAAAATGAAAGAGATGTCAATCAGAATGGAACAGGCACCCCTATTCGTTATTCTGATGCGGATATAGTGGCTATGCAAAGTGGCAGTAACCGTGATCAATATGCCAATACCAATTGGGCAAAAGAGATCCTCAGAAATGCACCTATTCAGAGTCATTATGTAGCATTCTCCGGCGGTAATGATAGAACTACTTATCGCGCTTCTTTAGCCTACTTAGGACAGGAAGCTATTGTAAAAGGAAAGTTCAAGAATGATCGCTTTAATATCTCTTTGAATATTAATTCTAAAGTGAAAGATTGGTTGACCATTTCTAATGTGACCAATGCTTATTGGACAAAATTTAAAGGCCCTGTAGGTGGTGCTGATGCTATTACCGGTGAGAACGGTATTATCAATCAGTTTCAGCGTTCTGCACCTACAGTTCCTGTTTTTTACTCGAATGGCGCATACGGAATTGTGGATGGTTCTTATTTAAAAGTGAATGCAAGTTTCCCAATTCAGAATCCGATTAGAAGAGGTTTTCTTGGGGATTATATCAGTGATGAGATTAATATTTCAGATCGCTTTGGTATTAAAGTTGATTTTACCAAAAATCTCTCATTCGAAACCAGTGGAAGTATCAATTTGAATTATACCAATGTTTCCAATTTTAATCCTGCAGAGAACACTTTTGATTGGGCAGGAAATATTGTTCAGCAGAATACTGTAAACTCTTTGACCAATAGTACCAATTTTAATTATCGTTTACTGAATGAAAATATCTTACGTTATAGCAAGCGTTTTAACAGTAAGCATGATCTGACAGTTTTATTGGGTCATTCTCTGATCTATAATCGCAATGATGGATTCTCAGGAAATTTACAAGGGTTCCCTTCTAATGCTATTCAGGAATTCGATGGCGGTGGTGTATTGAATCCAAGTGTTTCCGGTAGTGCTTCAGAAGAAGCTGTTCAGTCATTCTTCTCTAGGATCAACTATGTATACAATGGTAAATATCTTTTTGAATTCAATATCAGAAGAGATGGGTCTTCCAAATTCGGTCCTAATAATCGTTATGCAACTTTCCCTTCTGCTTCTGCAGGATGGAGAATCAGTGAAGAGCCTTTCATGAAAAAAGTAGATTGGATCTCTGATCTGAAATTGAGAGGTAGCTGGGGTATTACCGGTAATGATAATATTGGCAACTATATTTTTGATCAAACATATAATAGCGGACTCGATTATTATCTTGGAACCAGCAATATCGTAGGAGCTGTAGCCATTACCAGATTAGCTAATCAGACCATTACATGGGAAACCGTAAAACAATATGATATTGGTTTAGATGCGGGATTATTTAAAAATAGATTGACATTGTCAGCAGATTATTTTGAGCGCTTGAGTTCAGATGTGTTATATGCAAACTTCCCGATTCCAAGTACTATTGGTGTTACCAACCTTGCTGCACAGAATGCTGCGAGCATGGTAAATAGAGGTCTTGAGATCACTGCCAACTATCGTGGTGTTATTAAGAAGGCAGTTAACTATAGCATAGGAGCTAGCTTGAGCAAATTCGCAGACAATAATGTAACTGGTTTGGGTGATAGAGGTCTCGAAACCATTAATGCCGAGAGTATTATTAGAATTGGTGCACCTTTCAATGCGTATTATGGTTATCAGGTAATAGGCATCTTCCAATCAGCTGCTGAAGTAGCTGCTGCTCCTAGACAATTTGGTAGCGTAAGAACTGCACCGGGTGATTTCCAATACGCTGATTTATCAGGTCCCGGAGGAAAACCGGATGGTGTGATCGATGCATTCGACAGAACTATCATTGGTAACCCATTCCCTAAAATGCTGTACAATTTTAATGGAACCCTCAATTATAAGAACATAGACATGAGCATCCTATTTGAAGGGGTAAGTGGAATTGACAGATTACTAAATGACAATGGTCAATTACCATTCGAGGGTGACAGAAACAATGTATTGACTTATTGGATCGACAGATGGACTCCTACTGCACCCTCTACTAAACTTCCACGTGTGGGTGGACAAAATAATCAAGTAGTATCTACTTTCTATGTGGAGGATGCCTCTTACTTGCGCCTAAAGAATCTAGAAATAGGATATTCTATACCAACATCTTTCACACAGAAGTATGGCATATCTAAATTAAGAGTGTATTTGGGAGCACAAAATCTGTTAACATTTACCAAGATGAAAAACTTTGATCCTGAAAGAGCTCGTGGTGGTAATAGTGATCAATTGGTTCCTCTATATAAAGTTTACACATTTGGCGTAAATCTTAAATTTTAATCAGCATGAAAAAGTTTATCATATTTATATACATTGTTGCAGTAGCAACCGGATGTTCGAAAAGCTTTCTTGATAAGCGCTCTTTGACACAGTTGGGAGAGGCTAGTTTCTGGAAAACAGAACAGGATGCAGTATTAGGCGTTAATGGTATTTACGAGGTATTACAAGATCGAGTATTATTCAGTGGAAACTTGAATGGAACAGCCGGTTTACCTATGTATGATACTTTTGGTGATAATGCCTATAACTCATTCAAGTTTGAAGGACCCGGCAATTTCATGTCGGCTAATATTGATCCTTCCAATGCTTTCTTTAGTTCATTATGGGTATCCTTGTACAAAGGGATAGCCAGAGCAAATAATGCTTTGGAGAACATGGATAAAATTCCAACAACGGCAATGTCGGATTCCAGTCGTAAAGCATTGCGTGGACAAGCACTCTTCCTTCGTTCATTATTTTATATGCACCTGGCAATGTATTTTGAAGATGCTCCATTGATCTTGAAAGTACAGACATTGGCAGAATCTTATGTACCTAAGAATACATATCAGCAGTTGTCTACTCAGATTATTAATGATCTTAAAGAGGCAATTACTTTATTACCTGTTAGATATTCAGCAGCACAATATGGTTACGCAACCAGAGGTGCGGCACTCGGCATGTTGGCTCGATTCCAATTATACAATAAGGATTATCAAGGTGTGATGGATGCGACTGCCACTTTGTTAACAATGGGATATGCATTGAATACAAATTATTCACAACTGTTTACAGAAGCAGGAGAGTTTTCAAATGAGATTTTATTTTCTGTAAGATTTTCTCAGGATGCTTCGAATAATGGCGAACTATTTTCAGGCACTTTCCTAGCGGCACCGAAGGTAGATCAGCAACCGATGCCTAATCTGGTAAGAGATTATTATTGTACAGATGGAAGGCCAATCACAACTTCTCCATTATATAGTGCTGCAAATCCAAAAAATAACAGAGATCCTCGTCTTACAGCATCTGTTTATTTCAGAAATGATATTTTCATTACAGATCTTAATAGGGCCTTTACAGGTAACACAGCTACAGGTTTTGGATTGAAAAAATACATTCGTACTGCTGCTTCAGCTGCAGGTATTGGAGTGTTCAATCCGGGTGGACAAGATTTTATCGTGTTGAGATATGCTGATGTATTATTGATGCGTGCAGAAGCTATGGTAGAATTAAATCAATTAGCTGGCGCTTATGCATTGGTAAATCAGGTGAGAGCGCGTGTGGGTATGCCTACAGTACAGGCTGTAGAAGGTAGTGCTTTAACACAAGCTGCATTCAGAGATGTAATTAGACATGAAAGACGAGTTGAACTTGCATTTGAAGGATTGAGATTTTATGATCTGAAGCGTTGGGGAGCAGTTCAAGCAGCATTTCAGCGTGTAGCAGTGGATAATATCGCAGGATACGGTGCTACTTTCCGCAATAAACGATCTGAAGTTTTCCCGATACCGTTGAGTGAGTTGAATGCAAACTCTCAACTAACACAGCATCCGGCATGGTAGGGTAGCCAGCTCATTTGTATAAACAATAAAATTTATCTGGATCTGTTCGGTTTTGTACGAGGAATTCAACAAAATTCCTCGTACGCTAAACCTTTTGCTTATTCCGAAAAGATAATAAGAGGTTTACAGCTGTACTAAATAAATATATTCATCATGAACCTAGCTGCTTCACAACTGACATCTCTGTTTCAGGAAGCTTTCAATAGCACTGAAACACCCTTGATCGTCAGATCGCCGGGTCGTGTGAATATTATTGGTGAGCATACCGATTACAATGAAGGCTTTGTATTGCCTGCAGCTATAGATAAAGCTGCATATATCGCTATTACGTTGAGATACGATGACGAAATACACCTTTTAGCGCATGATCTGAATGAAAGATTCACTATCAAATTAAATGAACTGAAACCTATTGGTGATGTAAGTTGGCCAAATTATATTTTAGGAGCAGCAGCACAATTTCAGAATATTACTGGTACACAACTTAAGGGGTTTAATGCGTTGCTGACAAGTGATGTACCTATTGGTGCTGGTTTATCTTCTTCTGCAGCAGTAGAATGTGCCACTGTTTTTGCATTAAATACATTACTGTCTTCTGGCATTGACCGGGTATCCATGGTAAAAATGGCACAAAAGGCTGAACATGAATATGCAGGTGTACTCTGTGGAATTATGGATCAGTTTGCTTCTATGATGGGTAAGAAAGACCATGTAATTAAGCTCGATTGTCGCTCGTTGGATTATACTTATGTACCCTTCCAGTTACAAGATATCAAAGTGGTTTTACTGAATACCAATGTCAAACATTCTCTTGCTTCTTCAGAATATAACACTCGCAGACAAGAATGTAATCAAGCAGTTTCGATCATTCAACAGTATATTCCTTCTGTTCGGTCTTTACGAGATGTTACAGAAACAATGTTAAATCAATATGTCCAAGATGATCATCCATTGGTCTATCAACGGAGCTTATTTATTGTACAGGAGATACAAAGGCTACAGGATGCTTGTATCGATCTTCAGAAAGGTGATTTGTTTGCACTTGGGAAAAAAATGTATGCTACGCATCACGGACTTAGTGCTATGTATGACGTGAGCTGTAAAGAGTTGGATTGGCTGATTCAATTTGTAGAGGCAAGAAAAGAAGTGATTGGGGCCCGAATGATGGGCGGAGGATTCGGAGGGTGTACAATCAATTTGATTAAAGAAAATGAAATTGAAAAATTACTTACTGAAATAAAGCCTGCATACGAGACAGCCATGGAACTTCCATTGACTTATTACATCTCTTCTATTGAAAACGGAACTGAAATTGTTCAACACAGATAGTATGGAACATTTTGATCTTAAAGAACATTCACACACTCGGTATAATATTCTTACCGGAGAATGGGTTTTGGTATCTCCTCATCGTACTAAAAGACCCTGGCAGGGAAAAGTAGAAGCAGTGTCTGTCAATGACCGACCTGCTTATGAGCCAGAATGTTATTTGTGTCCCGGAAATAAAAGAGCAGATGGTAGCTTGAATCCTGTTTATGAAGACCCGTTTGTTTTCACCAATGATTTTTCGGCTTTACTTCCTGATACACCAAGCGGTAGCATCAATTTGCAGGGACTTATCAAAGCAGAAAGTACAAAAGGGAGGTGCAGGGTTATTAGTTTTTCTCCTAATCATAGTCTTACGTTGCCACAATTGAGTGAGCAACAAATACAAAAAGTAATCGAACTCTGGTGTGATGAGTTTGGCAATATTGCAGCTGATCCATCGATTAGATATATACAGATATTCGAAAATAAAGGGGATATCATGGGGTGCTCTAATCCACACCCACATGGACAAATATGGTCTCAAAATACCATACCGGTTGAAATTCATAAAGAAACTATATCGCAATATTCATTTTACAATGAAAATGGACATAGTCTACTACAGGCTTATTTGAATCTTGAATTAGAGCTGAAAGAAAGAATCGTTATAGAGAATGAAGATTTTGTGGCACTGGTTCCTTTTTGGGCAATCTGGCCTTTTGAAACAATGATCATTAGTAAAAGACATGTTTCTTATATCACAGATCTTACAAACAATGAAAAAAAATCTTTTAGTGATGTTATTAAGAGATTGACAACGAAATATGACAACCTTTTTGATATCTCATTTCCTTATTCAGCAGGGATACATCAGGCGCCGGTAAATGATGGGGATCATCCCGAATGGCATTTACATATGCATTTTTATCCGCCTTTGCTTAGATCATCAACAGTAAAAAAGTTCATGGTGGGTTATGAAATGATGGCAAATGCTCAAAGAGATATCACACCCGAATATGCTGCGGAGAGGTTGAAAGAACTCAGTGAAGTACATTATAAAGAAAGAAAAAGTGGAAGCCATGTCTAAAGTGCTAGTAACAGGAGGTATGGGATTCATCGGCTCTCATACTGTTGTTGAACTAATACAATCAGGATATGAACCTGTGATAGCGGATGATCTCAGCAATGCTGAACTGTTCATACTAGATAATATTCAGACTATAACAGGAAAGCGCCCTGCTTTTTATGAGATTGATGTTGCTGATACAAATTCTTTATCTCATGTTTTTCAAAAAGAAAAAAATATAACACAGGTCATACACTTTGCTGCTTTTAAGGCAGTAGGAGAATCGTATCATCAGCCTTTAAAATACTTCAGGAATAATTTATTGTCATTGATCAACTTATTGGAAGTGATGAGCTCTCATGGTTGTAAGAGAATCGTTTTTTCATCTTCTGCAACTGTATATGGAGATCCTGATGAAGTTCCCGTAAAAGAAACAGCGACTATTAAGAAAGCTCTTTCCTCTTATGGTAGTACAAAACAAATGGGTGAAGATATATTAGATAAAGTGGTACAAGCAGGTGGATTAAATGCGATTGCTTTACGTTATTTCAATCCGGTAGGAGCGCATGAATCCGGCTTATTAGGCGAGTTACCCAAAGGAATTCCGAATAATCTGATGCCTTATATCACTCAGGTGGCAGCAGGTATACGAGAGCAACTGACCGTATTTGGAGATGATTATGATACACCGGATGGTACTTGTATACGCGATTATATCCATGTGGTAGATCTCGCAAAAGCCCATGTGGCTGCTTGTAATCGACTAGCTGCTTTATCGTTATCAGACTCGTATGAAGTATTCAATATTGCCACTGGTAACGGAGTTTCAGTAAAAGAGTTGATCGAATGCTTTGAGACATCAAATGATATAAAATTGAACTATGCCATCGGAGCGCGACGAATGGGCGATACGCCTGTATTATTTGCTGATCCAACGAATGCTAATCAAGTACTTCAGTGGCAGGCGACATTAGGAATTGAAGCAATGGTAACATCTGCTTGGAACTGGCAAAAAAATATTACCACACAACTGTAATACCCAATCAATATGAAACTAGAAATCATTGATTACATCATTATTGCCATCTACTTTCTTTTTGTAGTTGCTATTGGCTATATGCTGAAAAAGAAAGTAAAAACAGGAAATGATTTCCTGATGAGTAATCGTAATATTCCATTGTGGATCACCTCACTTGCTTTCATTTCAGCGAACTTGGGTGCACAGGAAGTTTTGGGGATGGCGGCAAATGGAGTGAAATATGGATTGTACACGGTACATTTCTACTGGCTCGGAGCAGCATTGGCCATGATCTTTTTGGGCATTTTTATGATGCCGTTTTACTATGGTAGTAAAGCCAGATCTGTACCTGAGTATTTGGCTCTGCGTTTTGATGAAAAGACCAGAGGACTAAATGCTGTTTCATTCGCTGTGATGACGGTATTCTCTTCGGGTGTATCCTTGTATGCACTAGCGATGCTCCTACAGATTACGTTAGGATGGGATTTTGACCTCTCTATTTTCTTGGCAGCGGGTATTGTATTGGTATATACATTTTTAGGAGGATTGACGAGTGCTGTTTACAACGAAGTATTACAATTTTTCCTGATTGTATTAGGTATCGCTCCATTGATCATATTAGGGATGGATAAGGCATGTGGCGTAGAAGGTATCATTGCTAATGTAGAAGATGCCAAGCTCCATGTTTGGAAGGGAATGGGAAGCGCATCCACCAATCCGATGGGAGTTGATGCTTTTAGTTTAGTATTTGGATTGGGATTTGTACTAGCATTTGGATATTGGTGTACAGATTTTCTAGTGGTGCAACGTGCTATGATCGCAAGAAACCTTAATGAAGCACAGCGAACACCTATCATTGCCAGTATCCCTAAAATATTGATGCCTGCTATCGTGATCATGCCCGGAATTATCTTATTGGCATTGCAAGGTCAATTTTCGGGCTACGATCTGCCGGTAAATGCTGCGGGGGAAAAGGATTATAATATGGCATTGCCCGTTTTGTTATCCAATTTGTATCCAAACGGAATATTGGGTATTGGGGTTACAGCCTTGATCGCATCTTTCATGTCAGGTATGGCGGGGAATGTGACTGCCTTTAATACGGTTTTTACTTTTGATATTTATCAAGCATATATCAAAAAGAATGCGTCTGATAAACATTATCTCTTTGTCGGAAAAGCATCAACGATTGTAGGTATTGTGATCTCTATTGGAACTGCGTATATCGCAAGAAGCTTTAACAGTATCATGGATTTGCTGCAACTCGTATTTAGTTTTGTGAATGCACCATTGTTCGCCACTTTCTTTTTAGGAATGTTCTGGAAGCGCACCACTGCAAATGGTGCATTCTTTGGATTGTTGGGAGGAACTTTAGCTGCTGCATTTACTCATGGACTAACAACAGCAGAAGGTAAAGGTGGATGGATTGCACAATTACATGAATATTACTCAGGCACTAGTCATGCCTTTAATATTGCTTGGATTTCTTTTGTTGCTTGTTTTGTGATTACTTTTCTGGTAAGTCTATTTACTAAGCCGAAACCGGAAGATAGTTTAATAGGACTGGTATATAGTTTGACTAAACGAGAAAAGACTAAGGAAAAGATCTGGTATAAAAATCCTTTGATAATTGGCATGATACTGTTGGTTGTTACATTGGCATTAAACATTATTTTTTATTAATCCATAATTACAGTTTATGAAAAAGCTTTTCGATTTGCGATTCGTCATTGGTCTTTTTTTTCTGAGTATGGGTGTGATATTAATCGGGTATTATTTTCTGACCGATATCAACCTCGAAATGCATCTTACTGTTAATAAATGGAGTGGTTTGGTATACTTGATTTTTGGGGTAGTTATGTTGAGACTTTCATACAGTAGCTCTGATCCAAATGATGAATAGAATAGAAGCGTGAATGATAGGGTTGTGATAAATATTTTAAAATGCAATATACTTACGGTATAGAATGATCGCTTTTGGATGATTCTTCGATATTATTATTCCTACACCCACTATCACAGGTAAACGACCTGCCAATTACCTATTCCATATACACAGAAAAAAATAGCATATATGATGTGTAAATCATTAGTCTATTAATAGGGGAAAGTCTTTAATTATATCATTAGATAAGTTTCCCATTATCGCTACTTGTCCGACGAAGTTTCAACGAAGTCGGGCTCATCATAAGGAAAGCCCATAGACCTTACTCTATGGGCTTTTATATTTCAAACTATTCTCAATTGTTGCATTTATTTTGCACTATGCAACAATTTTTAGCCCAAATTTCCCTGGTTGTAAAAGAATATGACGAAGCAATTGACTTCTATGTAAATAAACTTGGCTTTGAGTTAATTGAGGACACCGTTTTAAGTCCTGATAAAAGATGGGTTCGAATTAAACCTGCAAATGCTCCAACCCAAACTTGTCATTTATTATTGGCAAAAGCTTCATCAACCGAACAGCTAAATGTAATCGGCAATCAAACCGGTGGCAGGGTGTTTTTATTTCTTTATACAGACAACTTCAATAAATACTATGAATTACTATTGAAGAATAATGTAAAGATAGTAAGACCTCCAAGTGAGGAGAGCTATGGCAGGGTGCTCGTATTTAGTGACCTGTATGGAAATTTATGGGATCTGATAGAACCCAAAGCTTAGCAAGTATCAAATAAGACAGAAAGTCTATCTTGAGTTTATGAAACCAAGCGAAGTCTATAGTCTGAAAAGACCCATCAAACTAATTCAGGTATTTCGAAACGCAAGCCTCTTCGCAAAGGGGGAGAAAATTTTTGAAAAAGGTCGTGATTGGCTTAACTGGCCCGACCAAAAATCTCCGGGTGGGTATGTAAAGAATGGTATACTTTATCTACCCAAAATCACAGAAGATATCGATAGTTTAAATAAGTATACTATGCTTTTTCTACTGGATGATTTTTCTGCAAAAGAAAAAGATAAACTCTTCAACTGGAAATCACAATACCATCTTTTTACCCAGTCATCAAGTTCAATTGGAATTGATTTTCTTCAAATAAAAAATGACGAAGCATTGTCGATTTTTTTCAACGGGCCGAATTATACCTGGTATCCTAGGCGAACAGCTTCTTTTAAATTGGCAGAATTCAAACAAGGAAAACCTGTTGAAATAAAACTCAATGGAAAATCAGATGGCCACCACCAGCGTTATTATTTTGAAGAACAATTTTTGTTTGATTACCTGGGCGATTTTTCTTCCTTTACCATCTTGCCAGACTATTCTCCACCAGTATTAAAAAAAGTTCCAACCGATAAAAAAACGGTTGATCTGAGAGAATTAATCTGGTAAAATATGTACATGGAAAAGCCCCCGGTTAGGGGGGCTTTCTGGTGCTTAATAAGAACCAATATACTGCCATATAAGGTCCTCCGAATTCAGGTCCACCAAACTTGGTGGTATAATATCCGATCTCAAAAACAGAGATTCAAATTGAAGTGTCAAAATTACAATTAATATTTTGTTAAGGCTAGTTAATTATTACGATCTGATTATTTTCAATGACAAACGGTTGGCGAATTATTACTTTTTTCTGAATCTTGAAAAACTAACAGATGTTTACTTTCAGCAGTTGCAGAACTATTTAAAGGCTTTTATGCATAAATTGTTTACCAAAGATTGCGGCCATGAAACACTTATTGCTGATTGTATTTATTTGTTATTCCTTATCAATTAAAGCGCAAACATCTTTTGTAACGGTTAAAGGGAAAGAAATCATAGCTCCTGATGGTAAACCCATGCTTATCAAAGGAACCAATCTGGGAAACTGGTTACTACCTGAAGGATACATGTTCAAATTTGAAAAAATAAATGCACCCTGGATGATTGAACAAGTGCTGTTAGAATTGGTAGGTCCAACCGCGAATACAAAATTCTGGAAACAATACCTCGAAAGCTATATAACCGAAACTGATATACAACTCATAAAAAAAATGGGAGCGAATTCTGTGAGGCTGCCATTTGATTATCGGTTGTTTACCAATGAATCTTACCTGGGGGCTAACGACAGCACCAGGGGATTTTTTTACTTGGATAAAGTAATTCAATGGTGCAAGAAAGCGGGTTTATATCTCTTACTTGATATGCATGGCGCACCTGGTGGACAAACCGGCGATAATATTGATAATAGTTATGGGTATCCTTTCCTGTATACGGATAGTGTGTGTCAACGAAAAGCGATTGATATCTGGAAATCAATAGCGCATCGGTACAGCAAAGAAACAATCATTCTTGGGTATGATTTATTAAACGAACCAATCGCACATTTTTTCGATCAGGATAAATTGAACCCCTTACTTGAACCTTTATACCGACGCATGGTTCAGGCCATCAGACAGGTAGATAAGAATCACCTCATTTTTTTAGAAGGCTCGCAATGGGCTTCCAGGTTTGATGTTTTCTCTCCGCCTTTCGATAAAAAACTTGTGTATAGTTTTCATAAATACTGGACAGATACCACACAGGAGGTAATTAAGGATTATGTTGATTTTCGTGATAAATACAATGTGCCTATTTATGTAGGTGAAACAGGTGAAAATGACGACAATTGGATTTTAGCATTCAGAAAATTACTGGAGAATAATAATATCGGCTGGCATTACTGGCCATATAAAAAAATGGAAAGTACGAGTTGCCTGATAACTTTTCCCAGTCCCACTTCATGGGATAGTCTTGTGGCCTATACCAAAAAACCGCGCAGCTCCTTTGAGGAAATCCGAAAAGCTCGTCCGCAGGATATCGGTTCCATTCAACAAGCACTAGACAGATTTCTCATTAATTTAAAACGACCAAATTATCGGTTTAATGAAAAGTATATAACAGGTATCGGATTGGTTGGTACCTGGTGATCGAATCATGGGGATCGATTATGCTTATAGACCTTAGACCATAGTCCATAGTCCATGGTCCATGATACATGGTTTATATGAATTGGTTGGTAACTGGTAAATGAATGAAGGAATTAGCGTATACTTATAGACCATAGTCCATAGACAATGGTCCATGGACTATGGACTATGGTCTACCCGTTCATCCTAAAAAAAATGTCTGGCTTTTACTTTACAGGGGGTTTAGCTATCTTACGGACATGAAAACCAACACTAGCTTATTGCGAAATGGTCGTATCAGGTATATGGCCTCCGCACTTTTCCTTGCTGTTACATTATGCTCAGCGCAAACCGGCTTTGCACAGCGCCCCGGATTTGGAGGCCAGCAGCAGGCAATTAAAGATCCTATTGTAGATGCCATAGTGAAAGAGGGTACCGAGAATTCTCAATTAGAGAAACTTGCACATGAATTAATGGATGGTATTGGTCCTCGTTTAGTTGGTAGCCCTAAAATGAAACAGGCGAACGATTGGGCCGTATCAAAGTATGCAGGTTGGGGTATTACAGCCCGTAATGAAAAATGGGGCGAATGGCGCGGATGGGAGCGTGGTATTACTCATATTGATATGGTTGCACCCTGGACCAAATCGCTTGAAGGAACACAATTAGCCTGGAGCCCTAATACCGGCGGAAAAACGATAACCGGTGAAACCGTAATTATTCCTGACCTGGCAGATTCTATTGCTTTTCAGCAATGGTTACCTTCTGTTAAAGGAAAATTTGTCCTGGTATCAATGGCACAGCCTACTGGCAGACCTGATTATAACTGGGATGAATTTGGTACCAAAGAGTCTGTAGAGAAAATGAAAAAAGAAAGAAGTGCGCAAACCATGGCATGGTCAGCACGCATCGCAAAAACCGGATACAATGCCCGTACCCTTGCTGTAGCATTAGAGAATGCTGGTGCTTTAGGAGTGGTACAATCTAACTGGTCAAATGGCTTTGGCGTAAATAAAATTTTTAGCGCTAATACTAAAAAAACACCCACTGTTGACCTTGCATTGGAAGATTATGGTTTACTCTATCGTTTAACAGAATCTGGGAGCAAGCCACAAATAAGTGTACGTGCCGATTCAAAAGAAACAGGTGTACAACCCACTTTTAATACCATTGCAGAAATAAAAGGTTCTGAAAAACCAGATGAATACGTGATGTTGTCTGCCCACTTCGATTCATGGGATGGTGGTACAGGTGCAACCGATAATGGTACAGGAACACTTACCATGATGGAAGCTATGCGTATTCTGAAGAAAATATTACCCAACCCTAAAAGAACCATCCTTGTTGGGCATTGGGGAAGTGAAGAACAGGGCTTGAACGGTTCACGTGCATTCGTGGAAGACCATCCTGAAATTGTCAATAATCTTCAGGCTTTGTTTAACCAGGATAACGGAACTGGAAGAGTAACCAATATATCTGGCCAGGGATTCCTGCATTCTTATGAATACATTAACCGTTGGTTATCAAAAGTGCCGGGTAATATCCGTCAGCACATCACCACTAATTTCCCTGGTTCACCCGGTGGTGGTGGGTCTGATTTTGCCTCATTCCTTGCAGCAGGTGCTCCTGCTTTCTCACTAAGTTCATTAAGCTGGTCGTATGGAAACTATACATGGCATACCAATCGCGACACTTACGATAAAATTGTTTTTGATGATGTTCGCAACAATGCCATTTTAGCCGCAATTATGGTTTATATGGCGAGTGAAGACAGCTCAAAAACTTCTCGTGAAAAAAGCGTTTTACCTATCAACCCAAGAACAGGAAAACCAGGCGAGTGGCCTAATCCTACAAAGGCAACCCGCAAAGGTGGTTTAAATTAATCTTTGACTGTAACTATCAAAAAAGTCCCTGGTACATACATACCAGGGATTTTTGTATATAAACACCAGTTTTGCACATCAAAGCATAAAGTAAAATCGGGAAGCTTTTTAAAGGTCCATAGTCCATAGTCCATGGTCCATGGACTATGGACTATGGACCCTTCGCCAATAACGCCCCCCGCTCCTGATTCACACATGTAGTGCTTCTACTACAATTGGTATCCAAGTTCCTACCTGCTTTTAAAGGAAACCAGTATTGTTGGTGGCTGATAATCAATCGTACTTTGTTATTGGAATTAAACAATGTTTGCCGTTAGCATAGAAAATAAGCAACAGCAAATTTTGCTCTTCCTACCCTTGAAAACTGAATAATTTCTTACCTAAAACAAAGTATATGTTCCGGAAAGTATTGGTTGTAAATGATGATGAAATTTCTTTGTTTGTTTCCAGTAGGATGATTGCTAAAACCGGTTTTGCGGCTGAAATAATTACCGCTGTAAATGGCTTGAAAGCATTGCAGGTATTTGATCAGCTTTTATTGAATAGTAAAGAACCTGCTGAAGTACCAGAACTGGTTTTCCTTGATCTGCATATGCCTGTAATGGATGGATGGGAGTTTCTGGAACTTTTTTCTGAGAAATATGCATACATATTTCCTTCTGTGCGGTTTGCGATACTTTCTTCATCCATTGATCCGGATGACTTGTACAAAATAAAACGATTTTCCGCTATTGTAGATATGGTGCCAACTCCACTGAGTTTTGAAATTCTTTCAGGACTAAAGGAAAAATATGCACAAAACAATTTTCAATTTCCTCCGATTAACCATGCTACAGCTTTGCAGGATCAGATGATTGCGTGAATGGTCAATAGTGAATAGTGAATTGGTTTTAGAATTTAAATTTCATTCCATTCCATTTCATTCCTGTTATTACTCTGGGCAGTCTAGTTTGCTGATTACTCTTTTCTTGTTAAATGGATGAATGCTTAGCATCAGGTAACCACCTCCGCTCAGGTTTTTAATTTGTTTCGCCCATTGAAGATTGTGTACGCCAAGTACCAAAGGCCCCGCTTTGAATGCTGCACCTATATGAAACTGTTTCTGACTATTGTATTGTATGGGTAAATAAAATCCCCAGTTAAGTGTTTCCCATCTTGGGGTAATGGTTAGCAGGTTAATTTCACGTGTTAGCAAACGCTTATAATCTGAAGTGCCATGCAGGTTGATATTCAGGTCCGCATTGATGAATAAATTATTGCCAAATGACCGGTCAATGTTGATGATTAGTCTGGTAGGACTGCCAATCTTAAACTGTTTGTTTACGCTGTCAGCATTGGTGAATACGGTGGCCAGGCTATCACGTAAATCACGACCGTTTTGGATATTGGTGAATTTTTGATCCATTACTATATCTGTAATTCCCGGATCTATATTCCTGAACTGAGAGCTAAACTCGCTCGATTTGTATTTGTTAGCACCTATATCCATTAACGCTACACCAATTTTCCATTGGTAATTCAGCGAATTATTCTGTTGATAGCTATTCGTTTTTTCTTCATATAATAAATATTCCACTCCAAGACTAAGCCCAAAATTTGTCAAAGTATTTTTTAAGAAATCTTTTGTGGATGATGAAGTTCCAGAGGCGGTTTCATCATAATTTGACGAGTATCCGAAAGAACCACCACCTGTAACAAAAGTGTACAGTGTATCTGTTGTATTATGGGCTTCGAGAAAACTTAATTTGTTGATACGCGTATAAGCACCTGAAATGTTTTTCATTACCTGCAAGGTAACTCCGCCTGTAAGTCTGCTGTTATGGTTTTCACTCAGTATGGTAGAATAATTAAAATCGCCCTGTAACCACCCTGAATGGGTTACAAAACCTTCAAGGTAAGGGGTCGTTCTATTTTGCTGCATAAAATCGTGTATACTGTAAATAGTATCACTTGCAGATAATGGGGCTGTTCGGACATGATTATAACTTCGGGCCCTTAGGTTAAATGCAAAAGCATGTTTGTTATTTGGCTTGTATAAAATATTAAACAGGCTTATATCAACGTTATTATGTAAAAACCTGCTACGATATCCACTGTTTAGTAAAACAGAATCATTGCGCATGTGCAATGAATTCGTACTCACCCTTGCCTGGGCAGTGAATAGGGTAAGATCCCATTTAAAGGCCGAGTTGATAGAGGCGGCCGGATTGTTTTTGATTGCTGTGCTCCCTGCATAAGGCGATCCATAGGTTGACTGGTAGCCCTGAGCAAGCAGTTTAAGGGTGAAAATGCTACAGGCTATGCAGGTAATCAGGTATTTCTTCATAATGTACACAGATACCCACTTTTCTAAGCTTGTTGCTTAAATAGGCCGGGAAAGCTGTTAAACAGTTGATAAAAGGGTTTCTGGGGCAAGTTAACAACCCTGCCCGGAATCAAAAAAATTATTGCATAGCCGAAGGATTTTGTAGGTTGGTACGTCTAATCTTCAATTGATATCTTTTTTGAACCAGGAAGACCTTATTCTACAGCTGAAGGCCCGAAATGAACAGGCTTTCCGACAACTCATTGAAAGTTGTCAGGATATGGTATTTAATACGGTTCTGGGTATTGTTCAGGACTTTCAGGAGGCTGAAGACCTGGCCCAGGAGGTTTTTATCCAGGTTTACCATTCCATTGATGGATTCAGGGGAGAGGCCAAACTTCAAACATGGATTTACCGAATTGCCATTACTAAAGCCCTGGATTGGCAAAGAAAGAAAAAACTCAGGGAAGGTATCCGAACAGCAGCATCCTGGCTGGGAATTGGCGATAAATCAGCAGAGCCGGCCCATTTTGTTCATCCTGGTGTTCAATTAGAGCAAAAAGAAAAGGCTGCCATAGTTTTTAAAGCCATACAAAGTCTGCCGGAAAATCAAAGGGTATGTTTTCTTTTATTACGTACCGAAGGACTTAGCTACGAAGAAGTAGCAGAGATATTGCAGATAAGTATAAAGGCTGTAGAATCACTAATGCATAGGGCAAAAGAAAACCTCCGCAAAAAACTGGCTGATGAACGACCATAAATATTTAACCTATTAAGTCATTAATATGTACAACGAAAACCAAAATAGTAATGACCCGCAAGATTTTTTGGGCAATATTACCAGGGCAAAAGCACCTGATTTTTTTCAAACCAGGCTAATGGCCAGACTGGAGAAAGAAGTGATAGCAGCGCCGCCGTCTATTTTTCAGCGGATATTAAAACCAATTCCGGTGTTTACCTTATTGGTTTTTCTGGCAGTGCTGAACCTGTACACTTTAAGCGATACTTTTTTGCATAAGGGAAAAACTAAAGAGCTTTCAAAGGACAATATTTCCGGATTTGCAAGCGAATACCAAATCTTTAATACCGTTGATTTCAACAACTAAATAAATCGACATGAATTTTATCACAAAAAATAAATGGTTTGCAGCAGCTTTTCTGGTATTGATTTTACTCAATATCGCTACACTGTCGGCTTTTTGGTGGATGAAAAGAGACCGTGCACCTGAAGACCGGCCCCCACAAAACGGGGCAATGGCTTTTCTGGTTAAGGAATTAAGTCTCGACAGTCTGCAACAGGAGCAATTAAAAGTTTTGCGGGATGAACATCGCATGGCTTCACAAGACGCAAGAAAAAATAATAGAGAAGCAAAAGAAAAATTTTTCAGCTTATTGCAAAACGATGAAACAACCGAGGCGGCAATTGATGAAGCAGCAAAACTTTCGGTTCAATATGATCTGGTGCTTACCAGAAATACATTTGATCATTTTAAAAAAATAAGGGCAATGTGTACACCCGCCCAAAAGAAAAAATTTGATGAGATTATCAATGATGTGCTGAGAATGATGAATGGTCCGCAAGGCCCTCCTCCACCAAGAGATGGTGGTATGCATCACCCTCCTCCAGGAGGCCCGCCACCAAGGGAAATGCCGGAACCGGAAAAATAATTTTTTTTAAGCGAAGGTTTTTTCGGTTGCAAACATCTAATTATAAAATGACAGGTATGAAACAATTTATTTTTGCAACCACAAGCCTTCTTATCGCAAGTGCAACCTTGTTCTTATCTTGTAAAAAAGATACTGCAGGTGCTGGAACAACCACGAATGCAACATTACCAGATGTGTTCAAGAAATTTAATACTACAGTTACCATTTCAGTGGAAGGTAATTATGTGGTATTAAAAAGTACCGGAATCCCTGATCATAAGAGCCCATATTTTGCAACTACAAATGCACAGTATGAAGCATACAATGGTACTAATCCTAATTATGCCAAGAATCCGAATAGTATACAATCGCAGAGTTATGTTTTTAAAATTCCGGTAAGTCCGGTAAAAGCATCTGCTTCAACTACTACACCTTTGGGCCCAATGGGGATTTCAATAAACGGCGTTCCACTGTTTAATCAGTATGCAGCAGGAAATGCCCCACTCACTAATGAAGTCAATAGTTTTGATCAGTACAATGGACACCCGCAACAAACTGGTCAATACCATTACCATGTTGAACCACTGTTCATCACACAACAAAAAGGAAGAAATGCACTGATAGGATTTTTACTTGATGGTTATCCCGTGTATGGACCTATGGAAAACGGATCCATACTAACAACAAGTCAGCTAGACGGATATCATGGACATTTTGCGGTGACAGCAGATTATCCGAATGGGATTTATCATTATCATATCACTGCTGATGCTCCTTATATAAACGGGAATGGATTTTATGGTACACCTGGAACTGTTACTCAATAAATAAAAAAACTGTATGAAAAAATTATGCATTTTACCCCTGGTACTGATAGCCACCTGCGGTCTGTTGCAGGCGCAACAAGCAGGTGGCCCCCCAAAACCGCCAACTTCGGCAGAACGTTTAAAGCGAGTGAATGAAAAATTAAAAGAGTCACTTAAACTAACTGCCAAGCAGCAGTCGGTTGTAAATGATGCGTATAAAATGTTTTTCACTGAAGTAGATAAGCTTCGTCCACAAGCTCCACCACCACCACCGCCCCCAGACAAGGCAAAGGTTGAACCACTTGCACAAAAACGTGATGCTGCCATCAAAGCTGCATTAACCGCAGAGCAGTATAAAAAATACCTTGAAATAGAGCAAACCCTTCGCCCCAAAGGCCCTCCCGGAGCCCCTAAACCTCCTAAAGAATAATTATGTGGAAGTATTGTTGTTTGATAATCGTGGTAGTTCTACAAGCTTGTGGTGGAAAAGAAAATGTGGATGAAGGTCTGCCATTTTATGTAACGGCTGATTTTACGCCGCATTGGTTCACAGAGAAAGAATTAAAAGGACAAATACACCAGATTCCTGATTTCTCATTCGTCAACCAATCTGGACAAGCTGTAACAGCATCAACGGTCCAAAATAAAATTTATGTGGCTAATTTCTTTTTCACCAATTGCCCTGGCATTTGTAAAAGACTAACCAATAATGTATCTCTGGTGCAAGATGCTTTTGTAAATGATGACGAAATTTTGATCTTATCGCATTCGGTTACACCTGAAGCTGATTCAGTGGGCAGATTACAACAGTATGCAAAACAGTACAAGATTAACCAGTCACAATGGCATTTGCTCACCGGAAATCGTGGGGATATTTATTCAATAGCTCGAAAAGCCTATTTCGCTGATGAAGATTTGGGAGAAACACAAAATGAAAACGACTTTCTGCATACTGAAAATGTATTATTGATTGATAAACATCGTAGGATAAGAGGGGTTTATAAGGGAACATCAGAAACAGATATACGAAACCTCATTACCGATATAAAACGATTGAAAAAAGAATCATGAAGTGGTATTGGATGATAGGAGCCCTGTTAGTTTGTTCCTGCAAAGAGAACCTTAAACAAACTATTTATACAAACACCACACCTGTAATTCCTGCAATCACTTTACGTTTGGATAACCTGCACTTAAAACTGGTAAATGGACAATGGTTTTACCATGATACGCTGTTTAGTGGCAGGTTAGAAGATTTTTATACCAGTGGTATACTGAAGAGCAGGCAGAGTTTTTACAAAGGCAGGGAAGAGGGTTGGCTAATTGAGTGGTTTGAAAGTGGACAAAGAGCTTCGCAACGATATTACCGGGCGGGTGAGAAAGAAGGAGTACACAAGGGTTGGTGGGAAAATGGGATGCCCAGATTTACTTATCATTTTTCAAGTGGTAAATACCATGGCGATTTTTCTGAATGGATGGTGAATGGACGGCTCGCAAAGCAAATCATTTATAAAGAGGGAAATGAGGTCAGTGGCAAAGCCTGGCGGGATAATGGAAAACTATATATGAGCTTCGAAGTTCGGGGCGGAAGACGTTATGGTTTAATGAATGCTAAGCCTTGCTATTCCCTTAAGAGCGAAAAATAAAAAGTCCCCTGTAGAAACAGGGGACGTCTTCGATTGCTTGCCATATAAGAAAAAAGATAATTCGGTGTTTGTTCCTTCTCCTCTGATTCAATTACCAATCAAAAATAAGTGTTTATTTGATTTCAAAGTAATTTTTTTTATAATTAATATATTTTTTTCTTTTTTATGCAAAAAATAGCATGTTTTGCATAAAATTACAAATATTTAATTATTTATTAATATTAAAATAATAATGGGCTGTATTGGTGAATATAGCCCATTATTGTATTGAAAATCAGCTTATTGTTTGCCTGGGTAAACTTTTAGTGCAGCTTCCAGACAATCCATAGCAGAATCTATATCTTTTAAATTTAATACGTATGCAAGCCTAACTTCCTGCTTACCTAAACCAGGGGTTCCATAAAACCCGGTTGCTGGTGCAAGCATGACAGTTTGATGCTCATGTTCAAAGCTTTCCAGTAACCACTGGCAGAAAATATCTGCGTCATCAATAGGTAATTTGGCTATTGCATAGAAGGCCCCTCCTGGATTTGGACAGAATACACCCGGCATCGCATTCAGTCTTTTTACCAGTAAATCTCTCCTCGAACGATATTCTGCTTTGGTAGTATCGAAGTAATCAGCCGGCAAATCAATAGCTGCTTCCCCTGCAATTTGAGCAAAGCTGGGTGGGCTTAGTCTTGCCTGCGCAAATTTCATTGTTGCATCTAATACTGATTGATTGCGGGTAATAAATGCGCCGATTCTACCACCACAGGCACTGTATCTTTTACTGATGGTATCCATAATAACTACGTGGTCGTCTACACCTTTCAGGTGTAATGCGCTTACCTGGCTGCCATCATAACAAAATTCGCGATAGGCTTCATCAGAAAAAAGATAGAGATTATGACGAATGATGATATCTTTTAGTTGCTCCATTTCAGCAGCGCTGTATAAATAACCGGTTGGGTTATTGGGATTACAGATTACGATTGCCTTGGTTTTGGCGGTTATTTTTTTCTCAAATTCTTCAATTGGGGGGAGGGCAAAACCATTTTCAATATGAGATGTTACCGGCACAACGGTTACGCCTGCAGCAACTGCAAAGCCATTATAGTTTGCATAAAAGGGTTCAGGAATAATAACCTCATCACCAGCATCCAGACAGGCCATAAAACCAAATAAGATGGCCTCACTCCCGCCTGTAGTAATGATAATTTGCTGAGGGGTTACGTCTATCCCAACCGATTTGTAATAACCAACCAATTTCTTACGATAGCTCTCGTTACCCGCACTATGACTATATTCCAGCACTTTGAAATCGCTGTTTCGCACGGCGTCCAGTACCAGTTTGGGGGTTTCAATATCGGGTTGGCCAATATTTAGATGGTATACTTTGGTGCCTTTTTTCTTTGCAGCTTCTGCGTAAGGTACCAGCTTTCTGATGGGGGATGCAGGCATTGCCTGTCCACGTTGACTAATCGATAACATGCCGCAAAGATAGGGTGCAGTACTACATCAAAACAAAAGCGGTCCCTTGATGGGACCGCTTGCATAAATATCAACTATCAATCAGGGTATGGAAAACAATTATTTGCCCGGTTTACCCGCTACTACCTCACCCTCAATAGTTAAAATTACGGGATCATTAATGCCCGCAAACTTAACAGTAACACGCTTGCTGAAAGCACCCAGGGCCGCAGCATTATAAGTTACTTTTATGGTGCTTGATTTTCCTTTCAATAAAGCTTCTTTTTTGTACTCTGGTGTTGTGCAACCACATTCTGCGCTTGCAAATTCAACCACAAGCGGTTTTGAGCCATTATTGGTATAAGTGAAAATATGGGTAACAGGTTTGTTTTGTTCAATTTTGCCAAACTTGTATGAACCTTCAGCGAATTTAATGTCCTGCTGCGCCATAACACTAACCGTACTTATTAGACCAATGATGGCCAGGAATAAAAACTTCTTCATATAATATTTATTTAATTTTCATTTCAAAGTTACAACAGAAACTAAAATACACCATTTAGAGAACCTTAAATTTTATAAGATGGTCCATGGGCCGTGGTCCATAGTCCATGGTCGATAGTCCATAGTAAAAACAATTTCGGCTCTCTGGCTCTCCTATGGACCATGGTCTATGGACTATGGTCTCCATCAACATCAACCCTGGTATCTACTACTGCTAATATCATGCCTTTTTTTGCAATAAATCCACAATTTATCCGAAAAACTAATTTCCGTTAGTCCATTCAATTGGTAATGTTATTTTTGTCGCATGGAATCAACTTCTACCCTCGGGTATAAAAACGACATGCTGTCATTCGATGGATTCAGGAATGCAGTGATAGAAGATTACAGGACTGCTGTAGTTAGCAGGGAAGTTAGCCTATTGGGGCGTCGCGAAGTTTTAACGGGTAAGGCCAAATTTGGCATTTTTGGTGATGGTAAGGAAGTAGCCCAAATTGCGATGGCTAAATTTTTTCAACCCGGTGATTTCCGTAGTGGATATTATAGAGATCAGACTTTCATGTTTGCAGCCGGATTAGCAAGCGTTGAACAATATTTTGCTCAACTATATGCCGATCCGGATCCAATGCATGAACCATTCAGTTCAGGTCGTCAAATGAATGCCCATTTTTCCACCCGATTTGTTGATGAACATGGTAACTGGCTCGATCTGGCGAATAGAAAAAATATATCTTCTGATATAGCCCCTACTGCCGGACAAATGCCGCGCGGATTAGGACTAGCTTTTGCTTCACGATGTTTTAGGGCAAGCAAACACCAGGACCAACTCGAGCAACTTAGTCATAATGGAAATGAAATCTGCTTCACCACTATCGGTGATGCAAGTACTAGTGAAGGACATTTTTGGGAAACAATAAATGCTGCAGGTGTATTACAAGTGCCTTTGGCTGTATTTGTATGGGATGATGGATATGGTATTTCAGTACCGAAAAATTTCCAGACTACGAAGGGATCTATCTCTGCTGCTTTAAAAGGTTTTCAAAAACAAGCAGATACAAATGGTATACATATTTATAAAGTGAAAGCGTGGGATTATGCAGGCATGTGTGAAGTATTTGAGGAAGCCCTTGCTAAAGTGCGTGAAACACATGAACCCGCTTTATTTCATGTAGAAGAAGTTACGCAACCACAAGGTCATTCAACCAGTGGAAGTCATGAGAGATATAAAACACCTGAAAGATTGGAATGGGAGAAGGAGTGGGATTGTATCAAAAAGATGAAAGAGTGGATGATCGAAAATGGGCTCGCATCTGTTGATGAACTCGCGGCTGTTGAGGCAGAAGCAAAAGAAATGGTTAAAACAGGCCGTAACCTTGCGTGGGAAAAATATAGTGCTCCTATTAAGGCCCAGGCAGCTCAGGCAAGTGAACTTATTCGCCAGTCTATGGTGAATGATATTGATAAGTATAACCAGTTGCAACAAATGGCCAATGAACTGGCCGCTAACAAAGAGCCACTTCGCAGAGATGTTTTACGCACCATTGCATTGGCCATTGAAGTAGCACCAGGTTCACCAACTGCACAAGACCTGAAAGCCTTACGCAGTGCATTATTAGAAGAAAGTAAAGGTTTATATAATAGTCATCTTTATAATGAAGGTGTTAAAAGCGCATTGAAGGTTCCTGAAATTAAACCCATGATACCTTTTGATGCTGCTAATATGAATGGCTATGAGATACTAAACAAATATTTCGACAACCTATTCAGTAGCAATCCTAAAGTATATGCATTTGGGGAAGATGTGGGATATATTGGTGATGTTAACCAGGGCTTCGCAGGGTTACAGGAAAAACATGGTAAGGATAGAATATTAGATACAGGTATTCGTGAACTAACGATTGTTGGACAAGCCATTGGTATGGCATTGCGTGGGTTGAGACCTATTGCAGAAATCCAGTACCTGGATTACCTGCTCTATGGTTTACAACCATTAAGTGATGATGTTTGTACAACCCATTTCAGAACCGGCGGACAACAAAGCTGTCCTGTAATTATTCGCACAAGGGGCCATCGTTTGGAGGGAATCTGGCATAGTGGATCGCCCATGGGAATGGTGATTAACGCCTTAAGAGGTATGCATGTTTGTGTACCAAGAAATATGGTTCAGGCTGTAGGTATGTATAATACATTATTACAGGCTAATGATCCTGCTATTGTGATAGAATGTTTGAATGGATACCGACTCAAAGAGAAAATGCCGGAAAACCTGCTTGAATATACAGTTCCATTAGGTGTTCCTGAAATCATCAGACCTGGTGAAGATGTAACCATTGTTTCTTATGGTTCTACTTTGCGTATAATCCAGGATGCTGTTGAAAGATTAGACAAAGATGACATTAGTTGTGAAATCATTGATGTACAAACCTTGCTACCGTTTGATACAGGTCATGTAATTCTTTCTTCCCTTCAAAAAACCAATCGAATTATTTTCATTGATGAAGATGTGCCCGGTGGCGCTGCTGCATACATGTTTAACAAAGTAATGGAAGAGCAGGGAGGATATAGATGGCTGGATGCCAGTCCGAGAACACTAACCGCAAAAGCACATAGACCAGGTTATGGTAGTGATGGCGATTATTTCTCTAAGCCTAATGCAGAAGATGTAATCGATGCTGTTCAATCATTAATGGCGGAGTAGGGTATTAGGTGTTAGGTATTAGGTGTTAGGTGTTAGGTGTGTGGTATTGGGTGTGTGGTATTGGGTATTAGGGTTGTCAATAAACCCTTTTAATACCGAAACTTAATACCTTACACCTAATACCTAACACCTAATACCTAACCCCTAACCCCTCTAATTGCTGATTAATTATAAAATAATGCTTTTAATTCAGGTGTAGGAACCCAGCATGCTTCTTGTTTACCGAACCATTTATATCGGTTACGTGCTATGAAGTCGTAAAAGAAATTGCGGATAAAAGTTGGGATAAGGATGAGTGGGTAATACAAGATTCCCCATCCACCGCGCATATACTTCATTACTTTAAGTGCGGCAGTTGATTTAGTGTAGAGTTGCCCATTCTCTAATAAAAGAAAGGAATTAAATGTTGTTGCAGGAAGCGTAAAATGGTCCAACACTTGCTGTCCCAATTCTCCCTGTAAAGATGCAAAACGAAACCTACGTGAAGGATCATGTTTAATCACACGCTGTATACTGGCGTTACATAAATTACATACACCATCAAATAAGATCACTGGATGCTGAAGATCCTTTAGCGTTTGCATATGCAAAGGTACTGAAATTGTATGGCTCTGGTTTAGCTCCTAGCTGCTAGAGGGTATAAAAATACGATCTGCCCATCCTTCGAATAAGCAGATCGTTCAATATTCTAAGCCTTAATTTCTTATGTATTTTCTAGCAGCTAGCAGCTAGTGGCTAGAAGCTCTATCCCATATTATGAAACACCTTATTCACGTCCTCATCCTGCTCCAGTCTTTCGATAAGTTTACTCACATCTTCTGCCTGTTCATCGGAAACAGGTACCGTTGTGGTAGGTATCCATTCCAGCTCTGCGCTGATAGGGGTAAGGTTTTTGTCTTCAAGGGCTTTTTGCAGGTTGCCGAAATCTACAAATGCGCACCTTAGTACGATGATAGGGTTGCCATTATCATCGTTACTTTCACCCAATTCTTCTAATCCAAAATCAATCAGCTCAAGTTCCAGGTCATCGATGTTTAGTCCTTCAGGTTTTAATTTAAAAACCCCCATTTTTTTGAACTGAAAGCTCACGCTGCCACTGGTACCCATTGCGCCATTCCCTTTATTGAAATGACTTTTTACATTGGCTACTGTTCTTACATGGTTGTCTGTAGCTGTTTCAACCAAGAGAGCCACGCCATGCGGGCCATATCCTTCATATAAAATTTCTTCGTAGTTGGAAGTGTCTTTTCCCTGAGCGCGTTTGATAGCGGCTTCTACCCGGTCTTTAGGCATACCAACGCTCCTCGCATTCTGAAAACAACGACGGAGGGCCGGATTCGTTGCTGGGTCGGGGCCACCAGCTTTCACTGCAATTACAATCTCTTTACCAACACGGGTAAACTGTTTGGCCATCCTGTCCCAACGGGCAAACATGGTAGCTTTACGAACTTCAAATATCCTTCCCATAATAATTGTTTAAATGAACGGGCTGCAAAAATAAGCCTATTGGTCATAAAAAAACCCGCTACTTGAGCGGGTTTTAAAATCGGGTACTTCGTATTATGATTCTTTACGGAGTTTACTGTTCTTTTTGCTGTATAGGAAGTACACAACCAGACCAATTGCCATCCAGGCAAAAGCCACTTTAAGGGTTTGTCCATCCAAGGCAACGATCATGCCCAAACATACAACCGCACCAAGGATAGGTACGATAGGTACAAGAGGGGTTTTGAATGGCCTTTCAATATCTGGCGATTTCATACGCAGAATCCACACACCAATACTTACCAGTACAAATGCAAACAGGGTACCGAAACTTGTTAAGTCGCCCGCCACATGTCCGGGAACAAAGGCTGAAAACAGACCTACAAATACAAATAGAATCCAGTTTGCTTTATAAGGAGTTTTATATTTAGGGTGCAATTCTCCAAAAGCTTTAGGAATTAAGCCATCATTACTCATGGTATAGAAAATACGGCTTTGTCCCATTAACATCACCAGAATTACTGAAGAGAAGCCTGCAAGGATAGCTACCGTCACTGCTGTAGACAGCCATGCGTATTTAGTCATGTAGGTAGATATCGCATATGCTACAGAAGCTTCACGTCCTTTTTCCGGATCAACAAATTCCTGCCAGTTGGCTACACCCGTTAAAACGTGACCAAAAAGGATGTACAAAATTGTACATACAACCAATGATCCGAGGATACCAATTGGCATGTCGCGCTTAGGGTTTTTAGCTTCCTGCGCTGCGGTACTTACTGCGTCGAAACCAATAAAGGCAAAGAATACAATAGCTGCACCACCAAGAACTCCACCCCATCCATGTTTGAAGGTACCTGAGTAGTCTGCAATTACTTTACCCGCACTATCGGTAACGGCTGCAGTTCCTTCAGGAATCATATATGGGGTATGGTTTTCAGGACGAATATATTGCCATCCTAATATGATAAAGAGGATCACAATGGCAACTTTAATAAATACAATGATGGCATTTACAATAGCTGATTCCTGCGTACCCTTGATCAGTAACATGGTTAATAATAAAAGGATCACTAATGCCGGTGCATTGATAATACCTTTATGTAATACCCCGGCTGAGTCGGTAAAACTCTCGAAGGGGCTATGCGACCATTCATAGGGTATACCTCCATCTAATAGTTTATTGAGATACTCACTCCAGGCAATAGATACCGTTGCAGCACCCAGGGCATATTCCATAATAAGAGCCCAGCCAATGATCCAGGCAACCAGTTCACCCATGGTTACATAACTGTAAGCATAGGCACTACCGGCAATAGGAATCATTGCTGCAAATTCTGCATAACATAAACCTGCAAAAGCACAACCAATAGCGGCAACAATAAATGAAATGGTTACAGCAGGTCCGGCAGCTTGTCCGGCAGCAGCGGCTGTTCTCACAAACAATCCCGCACCGATAATGGCGCCAATACCAAGGGCTATCAGGTTACCGGCACCCAGGGTCCGTTTTAATCCTTTATCGCCCTGATCTGCTTGTGCCAGTAATTGGCCCAAAGGTTTCTTTACAAATAAACTCATAATACAGTTTGGTTAAGTTTCTGAATAGAAAAGTTTTGGCAAAATAGGTATTTATTGCTTTCAGCCCCCAAAACTTTTAAGAATCGGTGATTTACCACTCTATATAGGCCATTTCACCAGAAATACTATATTGCGGCACTAATAGAGCCCCAATGAAACAATCGAACAAGCTCACCTTGTATATTGTGATTGCGATGATTGCCGGTGTTATCCTTGGCTATTTTGTACATGAAAATGCCGAAACCGCAACCATACAGTCTTTTTCTACCAACCTCAAACTCCTTACTACCATATTCTTACGCCTGGTGCAAATGATTATTGCCCCATTGGTATTTTCAACCCTCGTTGTTGGTATCGCCAAACTAGGCGATCTCAAAACTGTTGGTCGAGTAGGGGGGAAAGCATTACTCTGGTTTGTATCTGCATCATTAGTGAGCCTTTTATTAGGAATGCTCTTGGTGAATCTGTTTCAACCCGGACAGGGAATTGATCTTCAAAATGCGGATGTAACTGGTGCCAAAGACCTGGTTGGTAAAACGCAGGAGTTCAGTATTCAGAAATTTGTGGAACACGTATTCCCCAAGAGTGTGATTGAAGCCATGGCCACCAATGAGATTTTACAACTGGTGGTTTTCAGTATATTTTTTGGTGTAGCTACCGCCGCTTTGGGTGAAAAAGCCAAAATTGTGGTTAAAGGCCTGGATGCCGTTGCGCATGTAATCCTTAAAATGGTTGGATATGTAATGAACTTTGCACCTATTGGTGTATTTGGTGCTATTGCTGCCGTAATTGCAGCCAAAGGATTAGATGTATTTGTTTTTTATGGCAAATACCTGCTTTACTTCCTAATGGGTATTGCGGCCCTCTGGGCTATTTTGCTCACAGTTGGTTTTATTATCCTGGGCAAACGATTGCCAGAATTATTGAAAAGAATATTCCCGCCGCTGATTATTGCATTTAGTACAACCAGCAGTGAAGCAGTTTTTCCAAAACTTACAGAAGAGTTGGAAAGGTTCGGTTGTAAAGACAAAATCGTTTCTTTTATCCTGCCACTCGGTTATTCTTTTAACCTGGATGGAAGTATGATGTATATGACTTTTGCCAGTATCGCCATTGCTCAGGCTTATGGCATTCAACTTGATCTCGGGACACAATTAACCATGCTTATAGTGCTGATGCTTACCAGCAAAGGTATCGCAGGTGTGCCAAGAGCCTCATTGGTTGTAGTTACCGCAACCTGCGCCATGTTTAATATTCCACCTGAAGGTATTGCACTAATATTGCCTATCGACCATTTCTGTGATATGTTCAGAACAGCTACTAATGTGGTTGGAAATGCACTTGCTACAAGTGTGGTGAGCAAATGGGAAGGTGCATTAGATGAGCCTGTTGAAATTTAATTGACCCTTAAGCATTGTTTGCATGTTACAATTATTATTATCCGACTTTCACTGGAGCCAGTTATTGCAACCTCAGTTTTATATTGAACATGGTGGCTTATGGTTAATCCTGTTTGTAGTGTTTGCAGAAACAGGATTGTTTGTAGGCTTCTTTTTACCAGGCGATAGTTTGCTTTTTGTAGCAGGCATTTATAGTTCTAACCTTGCCAAAGAATTTATTCCTACCGGAAATGAATACCTTGATTTGTTTTCTTTAATGCTGCTAATATCTGCTGCAGGTATTGCCGGAAATACGGTTGGTTACTGGTTCGGAAAAAGAGTTGGACCAGCCATGTATAACTGGAAAGAAAATATGCTCTTTAAAAGAAAATACCTCGAACAGGCTCATGCATTTTATGAGAAACATGGCGGCGGTGCAATTATTGTAGCCCGTTTTATACCTATCATAAGAACATTTGCACCTATTGTTGCAGGTATCGTTTCAATGGAAAAAAAGAAATTCGTATTCTTTAATATTATTGGTTGTGTAGCCTGGGTTTTCAGTATGTTATTTGCCGGACACTTTCTCCAGAAATGGATACTGAATGAATTTGGTTTTGATCTGAAAGATCATTTAGAAGTTATAGTAATAGGTATTGTACTGGTAACAACTGCACCAGTAATTATTAAACTTTTCTCCGGGAAAAAGAAAAATAATAACGAAGCATAAATAATTTTCTTTCAGACTTCCGGTCTTCCGGACGCTCTGACTAAAATGCAAACCTGCTGCCATGACCGAAAAAAAATACGGAATCCTGTCATTGCCGGTAATCGTAGCCGCATTAGGATATTTCGTTGATATCTACGATCTCTTACTCTTTACCATCGTGAAAAAAACCAGCATGCTTGGTGTAGGCGCAACAGACGCAACCATGCTGGTTGATAGTACCCGCGTAATCAATTGGCAAATGACAGGGTTATTATTAGGAGGCATTTTATGGGGAGTGCTTGCCGATAAAAAAGGAAGGCTAAGTGTATTATTTGGTTCAATCATATTATACTCACTCGCGAATTTCGCTACAGGATTTGTTCAAACCGTAAACCAATACGCAACTTGCCGTTTTATAGGAGGTCTGGGTCTTGCAGGAGAACTTGGTGCCGGAATTACACTAGTTAGCGAATTATTGCCCAAAAATAAACGAGGAATCGGCACATCGCTGGTTGCTGGTATAGGATTGAGTGGGGCCGTAGCAGCCTATTTTACTTACCAGTTTACCGACGACTGGCGTCTTTGTTACAAAATTGGAGGAGCATTAGGGATTGCATTATTGTTATTGCGTGTTAGTGTAGCAGAATCAGGAATGTTCAGGGAAGCAAAAGAACAAAAGGTAAAACGCGGTAATTTCTGGATGTTGATCAACAATGGCAAGAGATTGAAAAAATATGTTTTTGCTATTTTAATTGGTCTGCCTACCTGGTACGTAATCGGTATCCTGGTAAACCAAAGTGATCGATTTGGTAAGTCCATGTTCGGAAGCACTACTATCGACTCAGGTCGGTCTATCATGTTTGCCTATGCGGCAATTGCGATAGGTGATATGCTCGTGGGTTTAGTGAGCCAATATTTCAAAAGCAGGAAGAAAGCTTTGCTATTATATTATCTGTTGACTATTGTTGGACTTATCCTCTTCTTCAGCGGGTATAATAATTCTGATACTTCGATGTATGCTATCTGTACATTACTCGGATTCAGCACAGGTTTCTGGGCCATCTTTGTAACTATGGGTGCAGAACAGTTTGGCACAAACCTGCGAGGTACCGCAGCAACAACAATTCCCAATATGGTCAGGGGCGCATTACCACTGATCAATATGCTTTTCCTTGATCTATTCCAGAAATCATGGGGGTGGAACTTAATCAATAGTGGCATTATCACCGGCCTGCTCGTAATGGGCGTTACATTGGTTGCCTTTTATTTCACAGAAGAAACTTTTCATAAGGATTTGAATTATGTGGAGGAGTGAGGTTTGATAGTCCGGGGTCCGAAAGTCTGGAAGTCCGGAAGACAAAACCTTCTTTTGTGAGATTATTATAAAAAAATAGTACAACTCTGTGTAACTCCCGGGTTAACTACTATGTTGAACAGCTACACGCAGTTGAGTTAAAAAAATAACTTCCGGACTTCCGGACTTTCGGTCTTTCAGTCTTTCAGACTTTCCTCCTAAATTGTGCCATGAAATTTCTGGTAATCCGTTTTTCTTCTATTGGTGATATTGTACTTACCACACCAGCCATCCGTTGCCTTAAGCAACAGGTGGAGAATGCAGAAATACATTTTCTTACAAAGCAATCAATGAAAGCGGTAACGGAAGCGAATCCATACATCGATCGTTTTCATTATTTTAATGGTAACCTGGATCAACTTATTAAAAACTTACAGGCAGAACAATTCGATTATATCATAGACTTTCATAAAAACTTCAGAACCTGGCGTATCAAAAAGGCTTTGAAAGTGCCTGTATTATCCTATAACAAAGAAGTGATCGAAAAAGTATTGCTTACCCGTTTGCACATCAATAAAATGGCGGGAAGGCATATTGTCGATCGTTGTATTGATACACTAGCCCCTTTAGGAGTGGTAAATGATGGGAAAGGGATGGATTATTTTATTCCGGCAGATGTTCGTGTAAAAGCGGAAGATTTGCCTCTTTCGCACAGCGCAGGATTTGTAGCGATTGTAATTGGGGCATCTTATTATACCAAGAAATTACCTGTTTATAAACTCCGTGAACTTTGTCATAAAATTCAATTTCCAATTGTACTGGTGGGAGGGAAGGAGGATAAAATAGAAGGTGAAAAAATTGCAGAAACCGATCCGGTAAAAATCTATAATGCCTGTGGCAAATTCAGTCTGCATGAATCGGCTGAAATCATCCGGCAATCTAAACTGGTTATTTCACACGATACAGGGTTGCAATACATAGCCTGTGCATTAAATAAACCTGTGCTGGCTATCTGGGGTGGTACATCACCAGCTTTGGATGTAGAACCCTATTATGGTAAAGATCAAATGCCTCACCAAACTCAACCAGCCTATCAAAATTTTATCGTGAAAGGATTGGCATGTCAGCCATGTTCCAATTATGGTACTAAAGCTTGTCCGCGTGCGCATTTTAAATGTATGCAAGACCAAGATATCAATCTGATAGCGTCAACTGCGCACAGCTATTTATAGGTGATTGAGGAAGTAAAAGAATCAATTGCATAGTACGATAAAAGAAGAGGCTCCGAATTTCGGAGCCTCTTCTTTTATAATCAAAACCAACTGATGCCTTATCCTTTAATCCTCTTCGCTTCTGTTTCCAAACCTGTCTGACGTTGACGTGCCGCTTTTACCTGGCTATTACCAAAGCGCCATGAGAAGGCTAAACGAACAGTACGGCTTTCATTACGGCCAGAACCATTGATATACAATCCGCCGAAGTTGCTGGTTGCTGTCCATGGGTTGGTGAAGAATATATCTGTTACACTCAGTTTAACAGTACCCTGTTTTTTAAGTACTTGTTTCTGGAAGCCCAGATCTAATCCACCTAAAGAACGTGTTTTCCAGGTAGCACCCCATACACTAGGACCGCTAAACCATCCACTTAATTCTGCAGTATATCCGTTACCGAGTGTAAATGAATGTTGCATGTAAGCACCAAACATTGGGATATCTGTTTTTACTTCATTCTCACCAATCTTTCCTTTAAACATCTGGTAGTTATACCAAACATTTGCATAACCATTCCACCACTTGGCAATAGGTAATGGAGAGCCAATGCTGAAACTCAATATACGCTGTGTTGCCAGGTTTTTCTGCTGAACGAATGTTGCGTTATTAGTGGTATCTGTTGTTTGTGTTGCAAAATCTTTTACATGGCTGTATCCAATAGTAGTATTCAGCATGTATTTGAATGTATGCGACAATTCAATTGTATTTGTGTACTGCGGACGTAAGAAGGCGTTTCCTTTTTCATACGTCAGCTCATCCAGTTTATTTTCAAATGGATTCAGGTCCTGGTAAGTAGGACGATCAATCCTTCTGCTGAAAGTTAGATTAAGTGTATGCTTCTGATTCACCATCCATGTCAATGCAGCACTTGGGAAGAAATCCAGGTAATTACGTTTAACGGTATTATCAGCCTGAACCGCACCATCTGCTCTTGTTAATACACCTTCGCTGTTTGTTTGCTCCATACGTAAACCTGTTTGCAGGCTCCATTTTGCATTCAACTGACGTTGGTAGTTTACGTATGCAGCATTTACATTTTCTTTATAAGTAAAGCTGTTACTTCTGCTTAGTATTTTAACAGGAACTCCATTTACATCGTTGAAGAAGTCGAATGTGTTTGTGGTTTTAACATAAGAGAACTTAGCACCATATCCTAATTTACCCTTCCATTTTGGTTGATCCACATCAACTTTAGCGGTGTAGATATCAATATCAGTTGGTGTATAGTTTCTATTAACTATCTGTGAAATGCTGTTACCATTCTGATCAACATAATAGTTAGGCTGATGGCTTCTGCCAGTGCCGCGGAATAAACCATAATCGGCATCAAAATTTATCTCTTTACCTGTGGTATCAGTATAACGATAGTTTACGTTACTGTTCATATTTGTTCTGTGACCAGGTATGGTATTCAGTGCAACAAGCTTTTTTACAAACTGGTTGGTTGGTTTATAAGAAATATTGGTATTACTTTCACTGGTCCAGTCTGTATTTCCAAAATTCGAGGTAACCAGGAACCCTAAAGTACTTCTGCTATTCAGGAAAAGATCGGCACCCACTTTTGCATTCAGGCTTTTGTTATGGCTCCAGTTGGTACTTACCTGATCATATAATGTATCTCTCTGAATACGGTATAGATTCAAGGTGTTTTCCTGTCTGCCAAGGTTTGCACCAATATTGCTAAACAGGTTCACTTTCTTGTCACGATAGTTTAAGCTTACTGAGCCATTACCCTTCGGAGTAACACCCTGAATAAATCCAAGGTTCATAGAACCATTGGTACCGAATTTTTTATTCTTCTTTAAGCGGATATTGATGATTCCTGCATTACCACTTGCATCATAACGTGCACTTGGGTTGCTGATCATTTCAATCGCTTCAACATCATTACTATTGATGCTTTTCAGGTAAGCTGCCAAATCCTGACTGCCCAGCTGCGTCATTTTGCCATCAACATAAATACGAACACCAGTTTTTCCTTTCATACTGATATTCTCATTGTTATCTACCTGTATGCCCGGACTTTTCTGTAATAATTCCAGCGCATTGCTACCTGTAGCATTGATACTGTTTTCTACATTGAAAACCGTTTTATCGGCTTTGATTTCTATCATCGGCTTACGTGAAGTAACAGTAACATCCTGTAGCTTATTCGCAGCAGGTTCGAGGTTAATGGTTCCTGCGTCATAACCCTGTCCGTTTTTTACTTCAAAAGGACTTGAATAGGCTCTCTCATATCCAATCATGGTATAGTTCAGGAGGTATTTTCCTGCCTGAGCCACTACTAATTCAAAAGCTCCGTTTGCATCAGTTACATCAGCTTTTACAAGGCTGCTGTCAGTTGCTTTTAATAAGGATACTGTTACCGACTGAATCGCTTTGCCGGTATTGTCTGTAATTTTTCCCTTAATGCTGTGGCTGTTTTGTGCAAATGCGGTATTGAAAATCGTAGTCAATCCCAATACAGCCAATACTAAAATCCGTCTCATGTTGTTTTGTTTTAGGTCTCAAATCAGACGCAAAGCACTCATAAATGTTACAGCACATTTATGTATTTAGGGATGAGTAGTGACATTCGCATGACGAACGGCAGCCTGTATTTATGAAAAAAGCCCTGTCGGTTTTTTACCAACAGGGCTTGCTGTATAAGCGGTTTTAAAATGAGATGAACAGCGAAGTATTATAAAGTCTTCAATACATCGTTCATGCTTCTAACGGCATCTGCGCTCTTATTGA
>CBFGPM010000021.1:0-62287 GCA_965650685.1 uncultured Sediminibacterium sp. | reverse complement strand
TATTGTCATTAAAGTGATGTTAAGTTGAAGAATGAGTTTCTTCGGAAATTTTTTGTAACTAAGAAGAATTTGTAAGACTTTTTTATTTAATAAAGTCAACTTGAATGAAATTAAGGTTGCAATCTCAGGTGTGAAAATAACTGTGTATTGTGTCCAATTATAATTTTATTGCTTACTAAATCTTTTTCAGATTCGCTCAAATTCGTTTTATCTAAAAAAGTTTTTTTTATCTGTCTTTCATTTGTAAGGCCTTTATATGGTCTTCTTCTACTGATTTCTGAACCCCTAGTAAAGATCAGCAACATGACATCCTTCATTAGTTGTCTGCCAATTAGTTCCCACCAGATTTTATCTGTATCACCTAATGAGCAACCAAAAATGCAAATGAGGTTTGCTGAAAGAATTGATCCCATGCACTTTCTATCGACAGTGGCTTTTGAAGCTTGATTGCATGTTGGTTTTACAAATGCTTCAATTAATTCTTGACTCGTATGAAAATTCGTATTAGCAATTTGTGAAATATCGTTGACACCCATAATCATTCGTTCATCAATCGTGCCATGCAGATGTTGAAGATCTCTCAACTTGATTTGGAAGGAGTCCGCAGTTGTTCCTATCTGTAAATTTGGGGTATCGGTTTGTAAAATTTTTTCGAGAGAGCGTGTATAGTTCAATGTAATAAACCTTAAATTCCAAGCCTCTTTTCTTTTATTCATGAAAGTTGATAGTATAGCTGAATCAGACACTGGCAAGTAGTTGTTAGGAAAACACAAGTCTGCAAAAAATTTTTGTTTATCAATTAAGGAAAAGTCAAACGCTGCTTCTTCTTTTTCAAGATAAAGTGCCAGTTGATCAGAAATATCCTCAAAAACATCAATAAATTCCTGAGAGTCATTTAATGTATCAGTAAATTTCCCAAGCCCAAGCTCTAGATCTGCCCAAGTCTGATAGTCTTTAGAAATAGATTCCTTTAAGAATTTTATATTCTCTTTTGAAGATGCAAGAGAGTTGTAGAAATTATAAAAATCAGTATAACTAGTTTTTAATCCAATATTTAAATCAAACCCATTACCAAGTATATATACAATATTCATTACGAGTATTTGAATTTACTACACCTAAATTTACTCTCCCCTCTTCAAAATACAAAGCATTTTTTTTTAATATTTTGATCTTATGCACTAAACAGGCACAGAGAAATCAAAGGTCAAAAAATCAAATATCAGCCCTGCTAAATCCGACATCAGCGATCCGACATCAGCCATCACTCATTATCTTTGCTTTATGCAGCTAAGCTTCTCCTACGACAAACGAAAAGTAATACAGGCCCTACGTTATCACTTTGTGCAGAAACCTGAAATCAGGATTTTAATGATACTGGTGAATGTATTTGCTATTGCGGCGGCGGTGCTTTTTTATATGAAGAAGATAAGGCCAGAACCATTTCTGCTTGGGTCCTTTATCTGGATCATGCTCATGTCATCCTTTTGGTATTTTCTACCTAACAATATTTATCGGAAAGCGAGCACATTCAAAGAAAGTTTCATCATCGACTTTCATGAAACGGCTATCCGGCTTGAAAATGAGCGTGGTTATGTAGACTGGGAATGGAGCAAATTCGTTCGTTATTTTGAGAGCCCGCATTTTTTTCATCTCTATTTCGATAGTAAATCCTTCTTCCTGATCCCCAAAGAACCCATGGGCGACGAGTTCCGCCACGATTTGAGAGGACTGCTGAAGAAGAAGATTGGCGATAAGTAAACAGAAGAACAGAGGAATGTCCAATATCCAACGTCGAAGTAAATCCTTGGAAATTGGATATTGGACATTCCTCTGTTCTTCTGTTCTACAAGCTTTTTTCCATTACATAATGCGGAATGGTTACTTCCTGGAATTCGTCGCTGCAGATTTTATAGCCTTGTTTTTCGTAAAAGCCAACGGCAGATGCGCGGGCGTGCATGGTGAGGCGCTTGTAGCCGCGGTCGCGGGCGATGTTTTCGGCAAACATCATTAATACCCTTCCAATCCCTTTTCCTTGTAGTCCGGCATAAACAGCCATTTGTCTTAGGCGAACCGTTTGAGGGCCGTCTTCCGTGAGCATACAGCATCCTTCCAGCTTTTCTTCGTCGAAACAGCCTATCAGGATATCATTGGTTTCTTTGGCCAAATCTTCCATGGTAAAACTGAGTCCCAGCGGTTTACGCAATATCTGGTACCGTAGTTCTACCATCTGCTGGTACTCCTTACTACCGTGATCAATGAGTTTTAATGCCATAAGACGTACAAGATAGGAATCATTTTTAATATTTGAGATAGTGTCCGAAAGACCGAAAGTCGGGGAGTCCGGGAGATGGGAATGGGGTGTTTTGGGGTGAGGGTTGGAGTTATGTATAAGATTTGAGAGGGAGTATGAAAGTCCGAAAGTCCGGGAGTCCGATGACCGGAAGACGAAAACCGGGTGTTTTAGGGGGAATACGGCGCAATCAATATTTAAAACGCACTTTCCTTCGGACTTTCGGACTCCCGGACTTCCGGTCTTTTTCAAATTAGTCCGAAAGTCGGGAAGACCGAAGACCGGAAGATGAAAACCGGGTGTTTTAGGGGGGGATATTGGCGCAATCAATATTAAAACGCTCTTTCCTCCGGACTTTCGGACTCCCGGACTTCCGGTCTTTTTCAAATTAGTCCGAAAGTCGGGAAGACCGAAGACCGGAAGATGAAAACCGGGTGTTTTAGGGGGGGATATTGGCGCAATCAATATTAAAACGCTCTTTCCTCCGGACTTTCGGACTCCCGGACTTCCGGTCTTTTTCTCTGTGGAAACAAATATGCCCGAAAAGATTGCTTATTTGACAAAAAGTATATTTTTGCGGCTGTAACAAAAACTTTTTACAATGTCAGACATCGCAACAAGAGTTAAGAAAATCATAGTTGACAAGTTAGGGGTTGACGAGGCCGAGGTTACCAATGAGGCTTCTTTTACCAACGATCTCGGTGCCGATTCACTGGATACCGTTGAGTTGATTATGGAATTCGAAAAAGAATTCAACATCTCTATTCCTGATGAGCAGGCAGAAACCATCACCACCGTTGGTCAGGCTGTTGCTTACCTGGAAGAACATGCCAAGTAAGAATTAATTTTATTTAAGGAATAATTTTACATCCGCCTTATTGCGGCTTCGGCCTCGAAAGGCGGATGTTCACTTAAACAGGTTTTGATCATGGAATTAAAGCGCGTTGTTGTTACCGGAATTGGCACCCTCACCCCGTTAGGAAATAACCTTGAAGATTATTGGACGGCGTTGATCAATGGTGTACCCGGAGCTGATAACATTACTTTATTTGATGCATCCAAATTCAAAACACGTTTTGCATGTGAGATCAAAGGCTTCGATCCAACACTCTTTATGGATCGTAAAGAAGCCCGTAAAACAGACCGTTTTGCACAACTCGCTATCGCTGCCAGTGAAATGGCCGTTTCCGATGCGGGTATTTCCAAAGACAATGTAGATATTGACCGCGTAGGCGTAATTTTTGCAAGTGGTATAGGTGGACTTACCACTTTCCAGGAAGAAGTGATCAACTTTGCAAAGGGCGATGGAACACCACGTTTCAATCCCTTTTTCATTCCTAAAATGATCCTGGATATTGCTGCCGGACTTATCTCCATGCGTCATGGATTTCGCGGACCTAACTACGCAGTAGTGAGTGCCTGCGCATCCAGTACCAATGCTATTATCAGCGCAGTAGATACCATTCGCCTGGGTAAGGCAGATATTATTGTTTCAGGTGGCGCAGAAGCCGTTATCAGTGAAGCCGGACTTGGTGGTTTTAATGCCATGAAAGCCATGAGCGAACGTAACGATGACCCTAAAACAGCCAGCCGCCCTTACGATAAGGACCGCGATGGTTTTGTAATGGGAGAAGCTGCCGGTGCACTTATCCTGGAAGAATATGAACATGCCATCAAACGTGGCGCAAAAATCTATTGCGAAATTGCAGGTGGTGGCGCAACAGCAGATGCATATCATCTTACTGCTCCACACCCTGAAGGACTAGGCGCGCGCAATGTAATGTTTGCTGCTTTGAAAGATGCTGGTATGCGTGCCGATGAAATTGATTATATCAATACCCACGGAACATCTACCCCATTAGGAGACGGAGCAGAAGTAAAAGCAATTACCGAAGTATTTGGTGAACACGCCTACAACCTCAATATCAGCGCAACCAAATCTATGACAGGTCATTGTCTGGGAGCAGCAGGAGTAATTGAGGCTATAGCCTGTATTAAAAGTGTGATGCACGACATCATACCGCCAACTATTAACCATTTTACCGATGACCCGGAACTTGATCCTAAATTGAATTTTACCTTCAATAAGGCACAACAAAAAACCGTAAGAGCCGCTTTAAGCAATACATTTGGTTTCGGAGGGCATAATGCCTGTGTAATCGTGAAAAAATATACAGCCTAAGATTTGTGCAGTTTTTAAAACGACTTTTTTCATCCAAATCGTCAGACGCTTCTTTTGAGGCACAACTGAAAAATGTATTGGGCCTAAAACCCGGTAACCTGCTTATTTATCGTACTGCCCTCAGTCACCGTTCGGTAAAAGATACCCCGGAAGAAAATAATGAACGCCTCGAATACCTTGGTGATGCGGTGCTAAGTGCCGTTGTTGCCGACTATCTTTTTAAAAGATATCCGTATAAAGGCGAAGGCTTTCTCACAGAAATGCGCAGTAAAATGGTTAACCGCCAGCAACTGAACGATATCGCCCTTAAAATGGGTCTGCGCAAGCTTACCTTCTACAACAAATTCGACAATTCCCTCAAAGGAAGTCAGATATTCGGAAATACACTCGAAGCAGTTGTTGGTGCGGTGTACCTTGATAAAGGGTACGAGAAAACACAACACTGGGTACTCAAGCAGATTGTTATTCCACACATGTTTGTAGACGATCTGGAATCGGTAGACATTAACCTGAAAAACAAACTAATCGGCTGGGCAAGTAAACACGGACGTACACTTACTTTCGACCTGGCAGACGAAAAAATGGAAGGCTCCCGCCGCCTCTTCACCATTCATATCATACTAGACGGCGAACTTCTTTCCGTCGGCAAAGGCTATAATAAAAAAGACGCCTCCCAGGTTGCCGCGCAAGCAGCGGTGGAAAAACTTGGGCTGCAATAGAAACAGAGTAATAAGGAACATGAAATAAGAAATCAGAAAGGATAACTACTTTCTGATTTCATGTTCCTTATTCCTTATTTCTCTGTTCCTTTTGCTTCCTGACAAAGCTCCACCAACACCCCATTCGTTCCTTTTGGATGAAGGAAGCAGACGAGCTTGTTGTCGGCGCCGGATTTGGGTGTTTCGTTGAGGAGTTGGAAACCAAGCCCTTTTAAACGGGCCATTTCAGCCTCAATATCAGCTACTTCGAAGGCAATATGGTGTATCCCTTCCCCTTTTTTCTCGATAAAACGGGCAATTACGCCATCTGGGTCGGTACTTTCCAATAGTTCTATCTTGGTTTCCCCGACCTGAAAAAAGGCTGTATTGACGTTTTCTGAGGCCACAGTCTCGGTTTTGTAGCAGGGGGTAGACAGTAATTGCTCGAATAATGGGATGGAAATCGAAAAATTTTTAACGGCAAGGCCAATATGTTCAACTTTTAACATCTTTTATTGTTTTAAAATAGGCTTTCGATTTGTGAAAAAAAGCGGCTGGAAGCGGGTTTCAGTTCTGCAAGTATAAACCGATTGACGTATTTTTGTATTAATAAGCAAGCAAATTTCTCTGTACTATGTTGAAATTACCGATTTACCTTGATAACAATGCCACCACACCCATGGATCCCCGTGTGTTGGAAGCTATGATACCTTACTTTACCGAGCATTTTGGTAATGCGGCCAGTCGTAACCACTCATTTGGCTGGCAAGCTGAAGAAGCGGTGGATTATGCACGTGAGCAGGTAGCTAAACTGATAGGAGCTGATCCGAAAGAGATCATCTTTACCTCAGGCGCTACCGAAGGTGATAACCTGGGAATCAAAGGGGTGTACGAAATGTACGCCAGTAAAGGGAATCATATCATTACCTGTACTACAGAACATAAAGCGGTATTAGATACCTGTAAGCATATTGAAAGATCAGGTGGGGAAGTTACCTACCTGGAAGTTAATCCGGAAGGATTGATAGACCTGAAAGAACTGGAAGCTGCAATTAAACCCAATACCATCCTTATTGCCATCATGTATGCCAATAATGAAATCGGGGTTATTCAGCCAGTAAAAGAAATCAGCGCCATCGCTCGCAAACACGGTGTTCTTTTCTTTACAGATGGAACCCAGGCAGTAGGTAAAATACCTGTTGACGTAAACAAAGACGGTATTGATATTATGGCTTTTACCGGACATAAAATGTACGGTCCAAAAGGCGTAGGTGCTCTTTATGTACGCCGTAAAAACCCAAGGGTAAAAGTAACTGCCCAGATGGATGGCGGTGGTCATGAGAGAGGCATGCGCAGCGGTACATTGAATGTACCTGGTATTGTTGGCTTTGGTAAGGCTTGTGAACTCGCAAGACTAGAAATGGCCGATGATGCTGCCAGACTGAGCAAACTGCGCGATAAGCTGGAAAATGCTTTAATGCAGTTGGAAGAAGCTTATGTGAACGGAAGTCGTGAACACCGTTTACCACATGTAAGTAATATTTCTTTTAAATACGTAGAAGGAGAGGGATTGATGATGGGCTTTAATAAAAACATTGCCCTTTCATCTGGTTCAGCTTGTACTTCTGCTTCACTGGAGCCAAGTTATGTATTAAAAGCACTAGGACTGGGCGATGATCTGGCACATAGTTCGCTTCGTTTTGGATTGGGTAGATTTACTACCGAAGAACAAATCGACTACACCATCAAGGCTGTAAGTGAAACCGTATTAAAACTGAGAGAAATGAGTCCACTCTGGGAAATGTTCAAAGAAGGTATCGACCTGAACAGCATTGAGTGGGCACACCACTGATAATTTGAAAATGGGGTGATTTGAAAATTTGAAAATGATTTTTGAATTACCCAATTACTAACAAGTAGTATCGTCATTTTCAAATTTTCAAATTGTTTAATTTTCAAATTGATTCAACCATGGCATATTCAGAAAAAGTAATCGACCATTATAGTAACCCCAAAAATGTGGGTACGCTAGATAAAGGAAAAAAGAATGTAGGTACTGGTTTAGTTGGAGCTCCTGAGTGTGGCGACGTTATGCGTCTTCAGATTGAAGTAGACGATGCTACCGGTGTTATTACAGACGCTAAATTCAAAACTTTCGGATGCGGATCAGCCATTGCTTCTTCATCACTCGCTACTGAGTGGTTGAAAGGTAAAACAGTTGATCAGGCTGTTCAGATCGATAATATGGATCTGGTGGAAGAATTAAACCTTCCTCCTGTAAAGATTCACTGCTCAGTATTGGCAGAAGATGCTATTAAAGCAGCTATCAACGATTATCGTAAGAAGAATGGTCTCGAAGAACTGGTATTCGAAGAGAAAGGCGTGCACTAATTTGTAAAAGGCTATTTTTCAACCATTAGCCATGAACTATTAACTATTAGTCAAATGGTCGCAACAGAGAACAGCATATACGTAAGCGATAAAGCAAAGAAAAAAGTACAGCAACTGATGGATGAAGCAGGTGTTGCAGGAGATACTTCGTACTTTTTAAGGGTCGGTGTTGTAGGAGGTGGATGTTCGGGCTTGAGTTATAAACTCGATTTCGATAATGAAATAAAACCAATGGATCAGGTTTTTGAAGACAATGGCGTGAAAGTAGTAACAGACCTGAAAAGTTTTTTATACCTCGTAAATACAGAACTTGATTTCTCCGATGGATTGAATGGCAAAGGATTTTATTTCAATAACCCTAATGCCAGCAGAAGTTGTGGATGTGGGGAGAGTTTTGCGGTGTAATGATAAATTATTAATGAATTATAAAATGCCTGGTATATCCAGGCATTTTTCTTTTGTAAACAAAAAAGCCTGGTATAGCCCAGGCCTTTTCCAAAAACCAACGGCATTTGTGTAAACAAATGCCAGAACAGGTTATCTGACACACATGAGAAAAAAAGAATGGCCTGTTCGATCGATTTGCTAGTTGAAAATAATATTCCCTTTCTCAGGCGGTGCCGGTGGAGCCGGCCGTTCTGGTTTTTGAATAACTATTGGAGGGTCTCCTATTGGAGCTTTTTTGAGTTTTATTTTTGTTTTTTCAACCGGCTGCGGCGGTGGCGGTGGCGGTTGAGTGCCGGGCAACATTTTAATCTTTGGGGGATTGAATTTTGGTGCTGCTTTTGGCCGCTCAACTGGCGGCGGCGGTGGCGGCGGCATTTTCTTAACCAGCTTTTCAGATTGGTTCGTTTGAGCATTTGCAAATAAGCCCACGCCAAATACCGTAAGTAATAGCAGGATGATTTTCTTGAACATATGGCTGTTTTAACTTTAGATGCCATATTCAACAGATTCCATAAAGAACACATAAAATATTTATGAACGGCACTGTTATCGAAGAGAACAATTAGTTTTGACAATATGTGGATTATCTGCAAAAAAGAATGGCAACAATTCTTCAGTAGCTTAACAGGCTTTATTGCCCTGGCAGTATTCCTGCTGATCAATGGTCTGATGCTATTCGTTTTCCCGGAAACAAGTATCCTGGAGTTTGGATATGCCAGTCTGGCCGGCTTTTTTAGCTTAGTACCCTGGATACTTTTATTCGTTGTACCTACCATTACCATGCGAAGTTTTTCGGATGAATATCGACTAGGTAATTTTGAAATATTACGTACACTACCCCTTTCTCCGGGTCAACTTGTTTGGGGAAAGTTTTTCGGTGCCCTGGTAATTGTTTTTTCCGCCATACTACCTACCATTATTTATGCCATCTCCATACAAACACTCAGTGTAACCGGAGGAATAGACATAGGTGCAACAATTGGTAGTTATTTAGGTCTGTTATTACTCGGTGCCGTTTTCACCGCAATCGGAATTTGTACCAGTAGCTATACTAATAATACAGTAGTAGCATTTATTGCCGGAGCTTTTGTATGCTTCTTATTATACAATGGATTCGATGCCATCAGTAAACTGTCTGTATTTAGTGGAGGAATGGATTATTACCTGGAAATGCTCGGTATCCATTTTCATTACCGCAGTATCAGCAGAGGAGTAGTCCGCATAAGCGACATTGTTTACTTTTCTGCTATTATATACTTTTTTCTTTTTCTCACACAAAGGAACCTGTTGAAAAGATAACGCACCATTATGCCACAATTATTAAAACATAAATATGGTTGGTTGGGCTTGCTGGTAATACTGGTAGCAGTGATTTATCTATCGGCTAATATTGGTTACAGGGCAGACCTGACCGCAGATAAGCGATACAGTCTTACCAACCCTACAAAACAATTATTATCAACCCTGGATTCAACCATTCAGGTAGATGTTTTTCTAACGGGTGAATTGCCTGCAGACTATAAAAAACTTTCACTGGCTACACAGGAGTTACTGGATGAATTTAAGTCACTGTCGGGTAACCAACTGATAGTGAAATTTGAAAAGCCAGGGGAAGATTTATCCAACGATACAGCCCGAGCCATACTTTATGATAGCCTGGCAAGTTTGGGTGTTATATTTGAAAGAAGTGAAATAACCAGCAGCGATAAATCTACCGCACAACTTATTATTCCATCAGCCCTTGTGCGTTATGGAAACAGAAGACCTATTGCTATTGACCTGAGAAGCAGCAGAAAAATTTTCAGGCAATACAATGTGATGAATGATGTTGAGCCGCTTGAAGACAAGGAAGCCACACGTAATGCAGCCGAGGCATTATTGGAGTATAAGTTCGCTAATGCCATCGATAAACTTACCAGAAAAAATATTCCTACCATCGCTTATCTGGTTGGTAATGGTGAACCAACAGACCTTAAAGTAAATGATCTGGGAGAAAGTTTACGTAATGAATACAGGCTGGCCGTCTTTGACCTGAAACAAGGTTATCCCGACCCTACACTAATCGATGCAATGATTATTGTAAAGCCCACACAAGCTTTTACGGAGGAAGACAAACTAAAATTGGATCAGTATGTAATGAATGGCGGTAAGCTAATTTGGTTCATCGATAAACTACATGCTGAATTAGACAGCCTGATGCGCAGTCAGGCAGAGTATACTGCATTTGACCGTGGATTAGACATTGATGATCTTCTTTTTAAATATGGTGTTCGTATTAATGGAGATTTGTTGCAAGACCTGAACTGTTCTAAAATACCTATTGTTATTGGCCGCAATCCCGATGGTTCACCCAATATGCAGCGAGTTCCCTGGCCTTATTATCCTTTTTTGGCATCCCAAACGAATAACCCTATTTCAAAAAATATAGACCGGGTATTACCCATCTTTCCATCCAGTATCGATACGGTTAAGGCACCGGGAATTCAGAAAACAATATTATTGGCATCTGATACCAATAGCCGTCGCATTTCTTCTCCGGCCATTGTATCAATCAACAGTGTAAAATCAGAAGAGGATCTGCGAAGCTTTAATAAAAGTTTTGTGCCGGTTGCGGTATTGCTGGAAGGAAACTTTCAGTCATTATTTGCGAACAGGGCCAGCAATAACTTAATGGATTCAGTGCAAAGAACAACAGGCCGCCCATTTTTAAAAGCAGCTAAAGTATCCGGGAAACAAATTGTAGTATCTGATGCTGATATTGTAACCAATGCATTAAGTAATACAACCGGTCCACTTTCTATGGGTGAACTTCCCTTTGAAGGGTATCGATTTGCCAACCGGGAATTTTTCCTGAACTGTATAGATTACCTGGTAAGCAATAATGGCTTATTTGAAAGCAGGAATAAAACCATTGTACTCCGCTTATTAGATAAAGAAAAAATAGCCAATCAAAAAAATACCTGGCAATGGATTAATATTCTTGCCCCGCTGGTATTATTGGGAATAGCAGGAGCAACACTGCAATTGAGGCGAAAAAAGAAATACGGCAAGTAAACACCTGCGACGTGCTGGAATCTTATCTTTACGGTCTAATTTACCCTCATGACCACTCATCAGATAGTATACCTTGTTTTTGGGATCGTTTTAGTTCTGGCACTTGTATTTGACCTTGGTTTGCTGAGTAAGAAGAATGCCCAGATAACCATTAAACAGGCTTTAAAACAAACTTTTTTCTGGGTTTCGCTTGCATTGGCATTTTTCGTTTTTATGTGGGTTGAAGAAGGACAAAAGCTGGCCCTCGAATACCTGAGTGCTTACCTGATGGAATGGAGCCTGAGCATCGATAATATTTTTGTATTCATCCTCATATTCAATTCTTTTAAAGTAAAAGAAAAATTCTACTCCCGCGTATTGTTGATTGGTATTCTAATGGCCATTGTATTCAGGGTTATTTTTATAACGATTGGCGTTGCCTTGGTTGAACAGTTTCATTGGGTGTTGTATATTTTTGGTGTGTTCCTGGTTTATACCGGATACAAAATGTTTACTTCAAATGAAGAGAAAGAATTTGAACCCCACGACACAAAAATTTATCGCTTCCTGAAAAAATACCTGCCCCTGGCACCCCATGATGGCGATGGCAAATATGTGGTTCGTGAAAATGGTAAACCTTTATACACCACTTTGTTTGTGGTAGTAGTATTACTTGCATCGATTGATCTTGTTTTTGCGCTTGATTCAATTCCGGCTGTAATGGGTATTTCCAGAGATAAGCTGGTGATTTATACCTCCAATATTTTTGCGGTACTTGGACTGAGATCCCTGTTTTTCTTATTGCGTGGAGCAGTTTCAAAATTCGATTACCTGCAACAGGGAATCGCTATTGTACTGGTAATTATTGGCGTGAAAATGCTAGGCGAACATTATATCAATATGTGGGTTGATAAAAGCACACAGGTATTTATCTCCCTCGGACTTATCGTACTCTGTATTTCGGGATCTATATTTTATTCGATGTTTGCTAACAAAAAAGGAGCGCCCAAGGATGTGCACGATGGGTCACTCTGATAAAACCATGCTCTTTATTGGCGTATACAATTCAACATATAGCAACCATCATCAAAGCAGAACGGATACCGTCCGTTGATCAGTCTATTCAATACCTGCTAACCGACAGCCGTAAACTGGTATTTGCAGAAAACACCTTGTTTTTCGCCTTGAGTGGTCCACGGCGTGATGGGCATAGCTTTATTACAGAGTTATACAGCAGGGGACTTCGTTTTTTTGTAATAGGGAAACAGGGGATAGATACTACTATATATCCCGATGCCATATTCCTTGAAGTGCCGGATGTATTGCAGGCATTACAACAATTAGCCGCATGGCACCGAAAACAATTCAGTATTCCCATTATTGGCATTACCGGTAGCAATGGAAAAACAATTGTAAAAGAGTGGCTTTACCAATTATTACATACAGAGGCGCAAATTGTAAGAAGTCCAAGAAGCTATAATTCACAAATCGGTGTTCCTTTAAGTGTTTGGCAACTCAATCAATCTCATACACTGGGTATATTTGAAGCAGGCATTTCAAAGGAAGGTGAAATGGAAGCCTTGCAGCAAATTGTGCAACCTACAATTGGTGTATGGACTAATATCGGAGCTGCGCATGCGGCAGGGTTTAAAGATGAACTATCAAAAGCTGTAGCCAAGGCAAAATTATTTTCGGATGCGGATAGTCTAGTGTATTGTAAAGATAGTATTGAACCTTTGCTGGATATTTCGGGAAAGAACAGACAACTATTTAAAGAAAATATTCAGTTCTTCAGTTGGAGCAGAGAGACTACTGCTGATTTGCGGGTGACTTCGGAAGAAAAATCAGCACAACAAACCCTTGTCAGTGCAACTTACCAGGGTAGCCAGGTACAAATTCAAATACCTTTTACCGATCGTATATCAATTGATAATGCCATCACTTGTTGGGCTGTATTATTATTAATGGGCTATTCTGCAGAATGGATAAATAAACGCATGATGTTACTGGAAGCAGTAGATATGCGTATGCAATTGAAGCGAGCAGTTAATAATTGTTATCTGCTGAACGATAGCTATAGTAATGATATAGCTTCACTCGAACTGGCACTCGATTTTTTATTGCAACAGGCTGGAAAAAATAAAACCACACTGATCCTTTCTGATCTTTTGCAAACCGGTAAAACGGATGCACTGTTATATACCTATATCATAGAACTACTGATACAAAGAGGGGTAAGCAGGTTGATTGGTATTGGTAGCATGATGCGCAGCCAAAGTACTGTTTTCGAAAAATATAAGTCCGATATTGAATTTGTTTTATTCGAATCGACGGAAGAGTTTCTTAAGCATGCTTCATTGAATCAATTCAGGGATGAATATATTTTATTGAAAGGAGCCAGGGTATTTTCCTTTGAAAGAATCAGTCAATGGCTGGAACAAAAAATTCACCAGACCGTAATGGAAGTAAACCTTACGGCCATGGTTCATAACCTGAAAGCATACCAGCAGGAGCTTTCACCGAGTACTCGTATCATGGCCATGGTAAAAGCTTTTAGTTATGGAAGCGGTACGGCGGAAGTAGCAAGGATATTGCAATTCCATAAAGTAGATTATCTGGCAGTAGCATATGCTGATGAAGGGCTTGAATTGCGCAAAGCGGGGATAAGCATGCCGATCATGGTAATGAATGTTGATGAAGCCGGCTTTGATGCCATGATACAATACGACCTCGAACCGGAGATATATTCTTTCAATATTTACCATGCTTTCCACCAGTTTTTAAAGAGGCAGGCTATTACCCAGTATCCGGTTCACATAAAGTTCAATACAGGTATGAACAGATTGGGCTTTGAGGTTTCTGAAGCAAGCGAACTGGCTACTCACATGAAGGAACAGGGAACCATGGTTGCCAAATCGGTATTGAGTCACCTGGCAGCAAGTGAATCTGCTTCACTCGACGATTTCACCCGAGAACAGGTTCGCAGGTTTGAAATAGCAGTGGTAGCGATGAAAGAGGTACTTGGTTATTCATTTATCAGGCATATTGCAAATTCGGCAGGTATATTCAGACATCCGGAATACCAGTATGATATGGTGAGGTTGGGAATTGGATTATATGGTGTTGACAGCGCCAACCAGCATCAGTTGTCGTTACAGACAGTTGCAACGCTTAAAACTACCATAGCGCAAATCAGAAGGGTTCCTGTAGACGAAACCGTAGGTTATAATAGAAAAGGTGTTCTAAGCCGTGATAGTATGATTGCGACCGTAAGAATAGGCTATGCAGATGGCTATAGTCGCAACCTCGGAAATGGCAGTGGATATATGATGTTGAAGGGCAAAAAAGCACCTGTAGTGGGTAATATTTGTATGGATATGACCATGATCGATGTTACAGATATACCAGAAGCCACCGAAGGAGATGAAGTAGAAGTTTTCGGTGCCCAGGTACCGGTTCAGGACCTGGCTGAATCATCTGGGACCATTGTGTATGAAGTGATGACCGGAATCAGCCAACGGGTTAAAAGGGTATATGTAGAGGAATAAAAGCATGATTTAACAAACCAACCTTTTAGTGAATACTAGATTTGTTGGTTCAGCCCCTATCTTTGCGACTGTATAAATTTACCAGTAAGTGAAAGGAAAGCAGCTGTTTTTATTGATCCTAGCCATTATTGTAGCCGATCAGGCATTAAAGTTTTATATCAAACTGAATTATTATGCTGGTGAGGAGCATAAAATAATTGGTGATTGGTTCAGGCTGCATTTTGTTGAAAATGAAGGCATGGCCTGGGGTTGGAAATTTGGTGGCGGCTTTGGGAAAATAGCCCTCACACTTTTCAGATTGGTTGCCGTAATCTGGGGTACTTTCCTGCTGCGCGATTTCATCAAGAAACATTACCATAAAGGTTTTATGATCTGCGCCGGACTCATTTATGCCGGGGCATTGGGTAACCTGATAGATAGTTTATTTTATGGATTGATCTTTGAGCAAAGCAATCCTTTTACACAAAATGTAGCCACTTTGTTTCCTTCAGGTGGCGGCTATGCTGGTTTATTGCATGGTAAAGTGGTAGATATGTTTTATTTCCCCATCATTACTGATACTCATTATCCAAGTTGGGTGCCATTTGTTGGGGGAGATGACTTTGAATTTTTCAGACCAGTGTTTAACCTTGCCGATGCCTCTATCTCGGCTGGTGTAATAGCCATCTTAATCTTCCAGAATAAATTCTTCAAACACCAGAAAGAAGAAAAACATTCAACCGTAGAAACCAAATCTGTGGTGGATGATAAAACGCAGATATTCTAGTAATATTTCGCCAGATAGCATCATGTAAAATCAGCGGGTAAGATAAATATCTGATTGCTGTTGATGCGTAATCGTTATTAATAGAACAGGAATTTTCAAGATTTATCATGATATATCTTGAAAATCATGAAGATCTGCGTTCCATCATACGCTACACTTCCAACCAGATTATCTCAGACGGCAATGGCTATCAATTCATTGCTTACCAAGAACCCCTATTAATGTGGACTAATTAGAACACTTCTTTTCTCTTCAAAGAAACAGACTGATTAGCTGCAGGAATTACCTGATCAATCAGGCCAACCCCTTTAGCATAATAGCTGGTTCCTTCAATAAGCGCGCGGTAGCTGCCGCCATCTGGTTTGAAGTGAATAACCCTTTTTACGCTTATTACATCTGAATAGGAAGTATTAAACACATTGTAGGTAATGCCTTTACCCATGATGGTAAACACAGCTTTGCTAACCCCTACTTCCGACCCTAATTTTACTTTGCCATATTCCGGACTTTCCCATGTTGTGCTTACGGCTACATTATCTTTCAGAAAAGGATAGGTAATGAATGTATTTGGAATAGAATCGAAAAGAAAGAGGTAATCGAAATCTGTGGTGCTTAGTGCATAGTAATTTCCGGCATTGTCTTTCGAGAAATAATAAGGTTCTCCCAGTGGATTGGTATCAAATTGTTTGAAGACCATATTATCGAAGAATACGGTCTGATTGGTAACAGTTGACCTGAAAGTATCCAAAGTGCCAAGTTTTGGAAGGTATTCGTAAGTCCAGTTTGATGCAAGTGTATTGGGGAAATAATCTGTACTTGTACCCCCACCTGAACCGCCGGTTGCAGTTGTTACTACAGAGAAAGCACAGAAGCTGCTGCCAAATGTGAGTACAAAATCTGCTCTGTTGGGCAGTATGGGTTTACCGTATCCTTTCAGTTTTACGGTTGTAGCTCCGGTTGTTAAAGCAAAGCCCGAATCAATGAACCACATTCCATTGATGGTATCTGAATAAATCTTGTATTTTCCTTGTAAGGTGAAGTTTACCTTAATAACAACATAGTTGCTGTCTGTAAGATTCTGGTCAATTACATATTCACCATGTACAACTGCATCTTTGCATGAACCAGAGCTATCTGTTAATGAACCTTGGGCAGTACCGCCCAGTCCTGTTCCTTCTTTACTTACCTCTTTTTGGCAAGCCCAGATAAACAAAACTGCTGAAAGTAAAACGACCCATCTGGAACTGATTTTTTTCATAGTGCCTTAGCTTTTCTATACTCTTAGACTAAAATTAAGCCAATAACGCAGCCTCGTCCTTCAAATTACTATTTTTTAGTAAATGCAACACATTATTTAACGTAGTAATAGCAATCTGGGAAAGGGCCTCATCGGTGAAAAAGGCCTGGTGAGCGGTGATCAATACATTCGGGAAGCTCATGAGCCGCTGGATATCATCATCCTGGATGATATTTGAGGATAAGTCCCTGAAAAACAGCTTTTCTTCCTGTTCATAAACATCCATACCCAAAGCTCCGATATGTCCTTTTTTTAGTGCCTGGATAATGATTTTTGTATCAATTAATCCTCCTCGGCCAGTATTAATGAGCATGGCCCCTTTTTTTATATAATCGATGGTTTCAGCTCCGATAATATGTTTGGTTTGTTCGTTTAAGGGGCAGTGTAAAGAGATGATATCCGACTGTAATACTTCAATAAGTGGGTGATAGGTTACGCCGATTGATTCCATTTCTTTATTGGCAATCAGGTCGAAAGCTTTAACTGAACATCCAAATCCAAGCATGATTCTGCAAAATGCTTTACCAATATTTCCTGTGCCAATTACACCAACCGTTTTGCCATGCAGGTTAAAACCCAATAACCCGTTTAGTGAAAAATTTTGTTCCCTTACACGGTTATATGCTTTATGTGTTTTTCGGTTAAGGGTGAGAATCATGGCAGTTGCATGTTCGGCAACAGCTTCAGGAGAATAGGCGGGAACCCTGCAAACATGGATAGCATTTTTACGGCAGGCTTCCAGATCAACATTATTAAATCCTGCACAGCGAAGTGCAATCACTTTTATGCCATGTTCTTTTAAAATAGAAACAACGGATGCATTTACTTTATCATTCACAAAAACACAAACTGCATCAGCGTCTTTGGCTAAAGAGGCTGTATGTTCATCGAGAGAAATGTCAAGAAATTGCAACTCAAACCCCAACGTATCATTATACCGCTCAAAAAAAAGCCGGTCATAAGGCTGGGATGAGAAGAAGGTGAGTTTCATGGGGTAAAGATAGTGAATGGTCAATGGTGAATTGTCAATAATCTATTTATTCACCATTGACCATTGACTATTCACACCTCACTAATTTCCCTCAAGCTCTCCCTAGTCGCCTCAATAGTAGCATCCAGATCGGCATAGCTAAGTGCGTTGTTGAGGAACCAGCTTTCAAAGGCGGATGGGGGGAGATAGATGCCTCGTTTCAGCATGGCATGAAAATATTTGTTGAAAAAGGCATTATCTGCTGCAGCAGCAGATGCAAAATCAGTAACGGGATGCTCGCTGAAATGCACACTGATCATCGAACCTTTTCTGTTGATAATATAAGGCACTCCGGATGCTGCCAATACTTTGTCTAGTCCTTCGTGCAGGTAATTTGTTTTATCGCTTAGTTCCTGGTAGATGGATGGGTTATTTTTCAACTCCTGTAATAAAGTATAACCAGCAATCATAGCAATAGGGTTACCACTTAAAGTGCCTGCCTGGTAAACATTTCCAAGCGGAGCAATTTTTTCCATGATTGCTCTTTTTCCACCAAATGCTCCAACTGGCATACCGGCACCTATTACTTTACCATAGGTGATAAGATCGGCATCGATATTCAAAACTTCCTGAGCTCCACCTGCTGCTAAACGAAAGCCTGTCATAACTTCATCGAAGATGAATACAATACCTTCATCGGTACATATTTTTCTTAACCCTTCCAGGAAACCAGGTGCTGGAGGAATACAACCCATATTGCCAGCTACCGGCTCAATGATGATGGCTGCAATTTCATTTTTATTTGAAGCAACCAATGCTTTTACGGCATCCAGATCGTTGTATGCACAGGTGAGCGTATCGTTCGAAACACCTCCTGTTATTCCTGGTACTGTTTGTATATCAAAAGTAGCTAAGCCACTTCCGGCTTTTACAAGAAAGGCATCGGCATGACCATGATAACAACCTTCGAATTTGATGAACTTATTTTTGCCGGTATAACCACGAGCCAATCGTAAAGCACTCATGCAGGCTTCGGTGCCACTGCTAACCATCCTGATAAGGTCTACATTCGGCGCCATGCTTTTTATCAGTTCAGCCATTTCAATTTCTAATTCAGTTGGCGCGCCGTAAGAAGTAGATAAAACTGCTTTTTCCTGAATGGCTTTCACCACAGGCTCATAAGCATGTCCGAGGATCATCGGACCCCAGGAGGCGATATAATCTATATATCTGTTACCATCTGCATCATACAGGTATGCGCCTTTGGCTTTTTCCATAAATAACGGAGTGCCACCCACACTTTTAAATGCCCTTACGGGTGAGTTGACACCTCCTGGAATTGACTGTTGCGCACGTTCGAAGAGACTAATGCTTTTATTGTACATTGTAATAATTATTGTTGGTGGATTGCCACTGAAAGCACTGAAATACACAGAATCTTTCTGTGCTTCTCTGTGTACTCTGTGGCAATCAATTATCCGTTAATCAGTCTAATAAGATCTTTCGCAAAATAGGTCGCAATCAAATCTGCACCTGCGCGTTTAATTGAGGTAAGACTTTCGATGATTGCTTTTTCTTCATTCAGCCAGCCCATTTTGGCGGCGGCTTTGATCATGGCATATTCACCGCTTACCTGATAAGCACTAACTGGTACATCAACTGCATTTTTTACTTCGCGAATAATATCAAGGTATGCCATCGCAGGTTTTACCATTACTATATCTGCACCTTCTTCCACATCCATAATGGTTTCTTTGATGGCTTCTGTTCGGTTGGCGAAATCCATTTGATAAGTTTTCTTATCACCAAAACCAGGAGCGCTATCAAGTGCATCTCTGAAAGGCCCATAAAAACAAGAAGCATATTTAGCACTATAACTCATAATGCCCACTTTGGTAAAGCCTGTTTCTTCCAATCCGGTTCTGATAGCACCTATGCGGCCATCCATCATATCGCTGGGGGCTACAAAATCGCAGCCGGCTTCTGCATGACTGATACTCATTTTTACTAACGCTTCAACCGTTTCATCGTTTACAATCTCTCCATTTTTTACAATACCATCATGTCCATAAGAAGAAAACGGATCAAGGGCAACATCTGTCATGACAACCATACCCGGAACAGCCTCTTTAATTGCCTTGATGCTTCGTTGCATCAGCCCGTTTTTATTCCAGGCTTCTTTACCTGTATTATCTTTCAGTTCATCTTTACATTTAATAAAAAGCAACACGGAACGAATACCCATATCCCATAACAATTTCACTTCTTTCACCGTAAGATCAAGCGACATACGGTAGTACCCAGGCATTGACGCAATTTCTGTTTTTATATTTTCGCCTTTATCAATAAATAAGGGAGCAATAAAATCAGCCGGCGTCAATATCGTCTCCGCCACCATCGCACGAATGGCAGGTGATTGTCGGAGGATTCGGTTTCTTCTTTGAAGTTGCATAGTTTGTAAATTTATAGATGTCAGATATCAGATCGCAGATATATTAAATCTGACATCTGCCATCTGACATTTTTATACCCATTCCCCCGGATGCAAACAAGCCTGCAACAATTTCCATTCTTCAGATCCTTCGGCTGGTTGGTGGTTGTAATCGAAACGAACGGTTGGTGGTAAGCTCATTAGAATACTTTCAATCCGGCCATTTGTTTTGAGTCCAAAGATAGTTCCTCTATCGTGTACAAGATTGAATTCTGTATACCTGCCTCTGCGTATCTCCTGCCAGTATTTGTTTGCGGCGGTAAAGGTTGTTTTCTTTCTTTTTTCAATGATGGGTACATAGCTATCGATGAATGCGTAACCACATGCTTTGGCAAGACCCATCCAGAATTCAACCGTTTTTTTATCATCTGCACGCTGGTAATCATAAAATATGCCCCCAATGCCTCTTCGTTCCATATTGCGATGCCAGTTAACGAAATAGTCGTCGCATTCTTTTTTGAATTTGGGATACAAAGTGATGTCGAATGAGTCGCATGCATCTTTATATGTTCGGTGAAAGAACTGTGCATCTTCTTCAAAAAGATAATAAGGAGTCAGGTCTGTACCGCCACCAAACCATCTGTCGATTACTTCACCTGCTTCATTGTACAATTCAAACATGCGATAATTGCAATGTACAGTAGGAACAAACGGATTAAAAGGATGTATTACCAAACTCAATCCACATGCAAACCAACTGTGTCCGTTAATCTTCAGTTGGGTACGCATAAGGTCGGTAACTTCGCCAAATACGATGGATGTATTTACACCACCTTTCTCCAGCACGCTACCATTACTGATAACCCTTGTTCTGCCTCCACCTCCTTCAGGGCGATCCCAGAGGTCTTCTTTAAATGTTGCTTTACCATCTGCCTTCTCCAGTGCAGTGCATATATCGTCTTGCAACTGGTGGATGAAGGATATCCATTGTTCTTTGATCATAAGGTTGTATTGGTTAGTGAGGTGTGAATTGTCAATGGTGAATTGTCAATAGTTGATAGTAAAGTATATGATTTCAGCATACCCCATTCACCATTCACCATTGACTATTCACGCTTCATATCTAAACTCTTTAACTGCATCCACAAAAGCCCTTGCATGGTCAACGGGTACATTGGGTAGTATACCGTGGCCGAGGTTGGCTATATGTCTGCCCGGTCCAAATGCTTTGAGCATATCTTTTACTTCCTGTTGAATTACTGGAATGGGTGATAATAATTTAGCCGGGTCAAAATTTCCCTGGAGGGTAACATTATTACCTGCAAATTGTCTGGCTAGCGCTGGTTTAATACACCAGTCTATCCCCAATCCATGTGCGCCTGTTGCTGCCATTTGATCAAGACTATGCCATGCACCTTTGGCGAAAAGAATAGTTGGTGCTTCGTCTTTAACAGCCTGCACAATTTGACGCATATATCGCAAAGAGAGGTTTTCAAAATCATGCGGACTTAATAACCCGCCCCAGCTATCGAACAACTGTACGGTATCTGCGCCGGCTTTTATTTGTGCTTTCAGGTAGGCAATAGTGGTTTCGGTGATCATTTGAAGCAGTTGGTGAGCAAGTTCCGGTTGAGTATAACAGAATGCTTTGGCTTCATCAAAAGTTTTTGATCCCTTGCCTTGGACCATATAACAGAGTAATGTCCATGGAGCACCTGCAAAGCCAATTAATGGCACACGACCATTTAACTCCTGCTTAATTAGTTTGATGGCATCAAATACATAACCAAGTGTTTCATGAACATCGGGTACCCTAACACGGTTCATATCATTCACCGTTTTAATTGGATCGGGCAACACTGGTCCTTTGCTTTCTATCAGTTGCACTTCTAATCCCATTGCCTGGGGCACTACCAGGATATCTGAAAAAAGGATCGCAGCATCAACACCAATAATGTCAACAGGCTGTAAGGTAATCTCACAGGCGAGTTCCGGCGTCTGACAACGTTCAAAGAATCCATATTTTTCTCTCAAAACCATGTATTCAGGCAGATAACGGCCAGCCTGGCGCATCATCCAAACGGGAGTTCTTTCAGTTGTTTCACCACGAAGGGTGCGGAGGAGTAGATCGTTTTGTAGCATAGGCTTGTTGTGTGGGAGGCGTGAATTGTCAATGGTGAATTGTCAATAGATAGTACTACAAATTCTAAAGTCAATCCCTATTCACCATTCACAATTGACAATTCACGATCTCCTAAAGTGTTTTATCGCTTTTCTCACCAGTTCTTCTTTCCCTGGCGAGTTGGCGGTGATTATTTTATTATTGGTGTATTGTTTAATTGCTGTTGCGGTTGTTTGTCCAATGGCGAATAGTACAGTTTGATCAACCACTTTATTTATACTGAAATAACTGTGAACGGCACTTGGACTAAAAAATATCACACCCTGGTAATAGTTTTCCAATTTTTTCGGTAGGGGTATGGTTTTATAAACCACTACTTCATTCAGGTCAATGCCTGCTTTGGCAAGTTTTTCGGGTAGCTCGTCTCTGCGTTGATCTCCGCAAAAGAAAACGACTTCGTCGGTATCTTCATTTTCAATGATGAGGTCTGCCAGATCAGCGGCGCTGCCAGCGGTTCCGGCTATAGCATTTTCACCAAAATAGTTTGTGATCAGTTCTGCTGTAGTATTACCCATGCAATAAATATTCCATTCAGGAACCTGTTCATCGAGCATGGTTATTACTGATTCAACGGCATTCATACTGGTGAAAACAACCGTGGCATATTGCAGCGCGGTTTGTTCCACTTCTTGTTGAACGTCTATATCCTGAATGGGTTCTGTATCAATAAATGCAATAGCATTTAGTTGAATACCCGATTCAGCGGCTTCAGCTACCAGTGTTTTACTAACTGGTCTTGTACTTAATATGGAGTAATTAGCACTCATTTTTTCTAATGGCGCGAATAATTTCGGCGCCTCCTTTTTCTATGATTTCCCTGGCTGCTGTTTCTGCTGTTGAAATTGCTTTTTCAATGGATGTTTTATGGATCACCGCAATTTTTTGTTTGCCGTTGAGTGATAAAACATTTCCACGGAAAATAAATTCGTTGTTGGCCATCGTTGCCAATGCACTGATTGGCGTTGCGCATCCACCCATTAATGCACGAAGAAAAGTTCTTTCTGCACTTGCGCAGATTGCAGTAGCTTCATGGTTGAGGGTTGCGCATTGTTCAAATATTTCTTGCTCATCTTCTCTGCAAACAACCATCACAGCTCCTTGCGCAGGGGCAGGGAGCATCCAATCCAGCTCAATAGATTTTTCCGGTCTAAGGTTAATACGCTCTAATCCGGCAGCAGCAAAAATGGCACCTTGCCAGTTACTTTCTTCCAGCTTGCGTAAACGTGTATTTACATTACCCCTGAGATTATCAAACTGATGGTTCGGATACCTGTTCAGCCACTGGGCTTTTCTTCTGACACTGCTGGTCGCAACTGTGAATGGTGAATGGTGAATTGTCAATGACTCTTCATTCACCATAGACCATTCACCATTCACGCAACCAATTGCTTCAAGTATGGTGTCATCTTTGTAGACCAGTAAATCTTTATGAGATGCTCGTTGTAATACTGCTGCTTCCCTGATTCCCTTTGCGAGTTGAGTAGGAACATCTTTCATGGAGTGAACGGCAATATCAATTTTATTGCTTAGTAGCGCGGCATCGAGTGTTTTGGTGAAGATACCCTGTACGCCAATTTCATATAAAGGAGTAACCAAGTCAATATCACCCTCACTTTTTATGTACACGAGTTCAGTAGCTATTCCTTTTTCTTCCAATAGCTTTTGTACCCATGTGGCTTGCCACACGGCTAACTGACTGTCGCGTGTACCTATTCTGATTACCCTGTTCATGTATAGAATTAATGACTTATGGTCATGAAATCGTTGATAGCCTCAATGTAATGACAGCCTGGTTGATTCCTGCTGCGCATTTTTACTGCTACATTATTCACCACTTTTTGGATGGCTTCGGTATTAATATCGTTCGACACCCGCTGTGAAGTTAGAAACAATCCACAGGAATGCATATCGTGTAATTTTTGTTTGACCGCTTTGAGTACAGGTACATGACGGCGCTGACTGGTCCATTCAGCAAACTCATTCATATATTGTTGAATGATGTTCATGGCTTTGGGCACTTCTGCCTTGCGCTTGCGGAGGGTTTGATCGTTGATTTTTGACAGGTCATCAACATTCGCGAGCACTATGCCTTGTTGATGCGCCAGTTGAGGATCTATATTATTTGGTATAGAAAGGTCGATCAGTATTTTCTGTGATCCGGTTCTAAGGTTAGCGGGAGTTAATACAGGGTTTTCAGCATTCGTTGCAACGATCACGATATCGGCACTGTTAACTTCCTCTGTAAGGTTATCCCAACTGGCATATTGCAGGTTCATTGAAGCGGCAAGTTCCTGGGCTTTTTCTGCTGTTCTGTTAATCAGGGTAATATTATTTGTATCGAGATAGTCTACCAGATTTTTACAGGTGTTGCGACCAATTTTACCGGTTCCCAGTAAAACGATTTTTTTACCTTTTGTATCAACTATCTGTTGACGAATAAATTGAATGGCTGCAAATGAAACAGAAATGGTTCCGCCACTCAAGGCTGTTTCATTCTTGATTTGCTTGGAAGCCTGTAAAACGGTGTTGAATAGTCTATCGAGGAAGGCACCGATCATATTTCTTTCCCTGGCAAATTTTACTGCGAGTTTCATTTGTCCAACAATCTCATAATCGCCTAAAATCTGTGAGTCTAAACCTGCCCCTACAGAAAAAATATGTTGTAATGCCTCTTTATCCTGTTTGATGTAGCAACGCTGCATAAATGTTTCGGCGTCACCCACGGTTACTTCGCAAAGTAACTGTATAAGGGTGGCAGCATCTGGTGCCAGACCATAAATTTCGGTTCTATTACAGGTGCTTAATACAAACAGCTCTTTTAATCCGATTTTGGCGGCCCTGTTAAGAATAGTATGGTATTGATCGGGATTAATAGCAAAATGTCCACGGATGGCTGCATCCGTTTTTTTATAGTTAATCCCTGCAACAAAAAATTGTCCTTTCTCCATAATCTTTAGCGAACCTTATATATCGCCTTAAATAAGTACGCAAAGGTATCTCGCATGGTTTCTTTAAAAACATGACAAACGTCATTACATTGTCATTTCTATGTCAGAATTTTATAGGAACGGTTGTTATTGCCCTATAAATTAAATCTGATGAACAGTTTACTTCGTTGATTATGCAAAATTGAAAGGGTAGAACTTTTTACAATGGTAATTGTTAGTCTACTTTTGCACATTCAAACCGAAATATGGCAACAAATACGAAGCGCGCACTTTTATTGATGAATCTTGGATCTCCTGATTCAACGGAAGTGAAGGATGTTAGAAGATACCTGAACGAATTTTTAATGGATGGACGCGTAATAGATATCCCATATCTCGTTCGTGTTTTATTGGTTAGAGGCATTATCGTTCCTTTTCGTGCCCCTAAATCGGCAGAAGCTTATAAGAGCGTCTGGACAAATGAGGGATCGCCCCTCATTGTTCTAACAAAACAGTTACAGCAGGCACTACAGCAAAAGATAAGTGAGCCGGTGGCCATTGCTATGCGGTATGGAAATCCATCCCCCAAACAGGCTTATGATGAACTGATGAAAGAAAATCCTGATTTGGAGGAAGTGGTATTACTCCCTTTGTACCCCCACTATGCCATGAGCAGTTATGAAACGGCGGTGGAATATGCGAAAGAACACTATGAAAAAGGCAAATATGGTTTTAAACTTACTATCATAAAACCATTCTATGACGATGCTGATTATATCGATGCGCTGGCACAATCCATGAAGCCTTATACGGAACAGGAGTATGATCATTTTTTATTCAGTTACCATGGTGTTCCCCAAAGACATATACGCAAAAGCGATACAACCGGCTGTCATTGTCTGCAGGTAAACAATTGTTGTGAAACGGCTTCTGCTGCTCATGCAACTTGTTACCGTCACCAGTTGGTGGTAACCACAAAACTGGTAGCAGAAAAATTAGGAATTCCCAAAGAAAAATACAGTATCTCATTTCAATCAAGATTGGGCAAGGGGTGGCTGGAACCCTTTACGGATAAGCGTCTGGAAGCTATGCCTGGTGAAGGCATTAAAAAATTACTGATAGCCTGTCCAGCTTTTATCAGCGACTGCCTGGAAACCATTGAAGAGATAGGTGAGGAAGGAAAAGAAACTTTTATGCATGCCGGCGGCGAATCCTTTACCCTTATACCTTGTCTGAATACGCATCCTGCGTGGGTGGATACAATAATTAGGCAATTTGAAAATTTGAAAATTTGAAAATGATGTATTATTTAATAGTAGGCTATATTTAGCATTAGGAAAAAGAGTGAAAATGAAAGTCCGTATCAATCTGCTTCATTTTCAAATTTTCAAATTAGCTCATTTTCAAATTTTCAAATTGTACAATTATCTCAAAGCCCTCCACATCATCTTCATCGTAACCTGGTTTGCGGGGATGTTTTATATGCCGCGATTATTTATTTATGCAACTGAGGCAGGAGAGAAGGGTGAGCCGGAGCAATCTATTTTGAGGGCACAGTTTGCTATTATGATGAAAAGACTGTGGTACGGAATTACCTGGCCATCGGCTATTATCACCTTAATAATGGGCCTGTCGGTCTTATTTCATGGCGGCTGGCATAAAACCCTTTTTGAGCCCGAAGGAAGGTGGTTATTGATAAAATTGGTTTTTGTCGTTCTATTGTACGCCTATCATCTTTCTCTTCACCGCATCTTTAAACAGGAAATTTCCGGGGTCTTTAAATACAGTTCTAACCAACTCAGGCTATGGAACGAAGTAGCTACGGTATTTCTGGTTGCCATCGTAATGCTGGTATCTGTAAAACAAAGCATGAGCTTTTTGTGGGGATTGGCCGGATTATTCCTTTTTATCCTGGTTCTGATGGCTGCAATCCGCATCTATAAAATGGCCCGCAACAGAAAGAAATAGCCGATACCGGTTTTTTTGTGCAATTCCTGTCTTTTTTGTAACTTTATAGAATATATACCTATTTATATTTAATTGATAATCAATTAAATGTTTCTCATTTTCTATGCCAGATAGCGCATTTTTAGCATTCAGGCCTCGGCTTTAAGCATTCTCCCCTATATTACGTACCTTTGCAGCCTTTAAAACCTGCCTGATAAGGCGTTTCAGGCAAAGCAAGCAGATAGGAAATATATGAGTCTTAAATACACGGAATTTTCAGGATTGAACCTCCCGGCCATAGAAAAAGAAATACTGGCTAAATGGAAGGATGGACAGGCTTTCGAACAAAGTGTTTCATTGCGTGAAGGCAAAACACCATTTGTATTTTATGAAGGGCCACCCAGCGCCAATGGTATGCCCGGTATTCACCACGTTATTTCCCGTACGTTGAAAGACATGGTTTGTCGCTACAAAACCATGCAGGGTTTTCAGGTTAAACGCAAAGGCGGTTGGGATACACACGGATTGCCAGTTGAATTGGGTGTTGAAAAAGAATTAGGAATCACTAAAGAAGATATTGGTAAGAAAATTTCTGTTGAAGATTATAACCAGAAATGTCGTGAGGCGGTAATGCGCTACAAAGATATCTGGGACGATATCACTACTAAAATGGGTTATTGGGTAGATCTGAACGATCCATACATAACTTTTGATAATAAATACATTGAATCGCTCTGGTGGATTTTGAGTGAATTATATAAGAAAGGCTATCTCTATGAAAGCGTTTCTATTCAACCCTATTCTCCTGCGGCCGGAACCGGATTAAGTTCACATGAACTCAATCAACCTGGTACTTACAAAGATGTAAAAGATACCAGTGCCGTTGCAATGTTCAAAGCGATTAAAGACAGCAAAACGGCCTTCCTTTTTGATGCAGCAGGTTCTGAAGAAGTGTTTTACATGGCCTGGACCACCACTCCGTGGACCCTCCCTTCCAATCTTGGATTAACAGTTGGACCAAATATTGATTATGTATTGGTTAGCACTTTTAATCCATACACACATCTTCCAGTGAATGTTGTATTGGCAAAAAACTTACTGGGCAAGTATTTTAAACCAGAAGGTGAGAATGGTGATTTTGCTGGTTATAACGCAGAAGTAAAATTATTGCCCTGGAAAATTATTACAGAATTTAAAGGTGCCGCAATTGAAGGAGCTACTTATGAACAGTTACTTCCTTATGAAGCAAACGCACCAAAGGTTGTTGAAGAAATTACGCCCGGTGCTAAACCATTCCGCATATTGTGTGGTGATTTTGTAACAACAGAAGATGGTACAGGTATCGTACATACAGCGCCTGCATTTGGTGCGGATGACTATAAAGTTGGACAGAAATACAATATCGGTATACTTACCATGGTTGACCGCGAAGGGAAATTTGTGGATGGACTGGGAGAATTCAGTGGCCGTTATGTAAAGAATTACAAAGACGATAAAGATTATGTGGATGTAAACGTAGATATCTGCGTAAAACTGAAAAAAGAAAACAGGGCCTTCAAGGTTGAAAAATACGAACACAGCTATCCACATTGCTGGAGAACAGATAAACCTATTCTTTACTATCCTTTAGATGCATGGTTCATCAAAACCACTGCTGTTAAAGACAGGATGGTAGAGCTGAATAAAACCATCAACTGGAAACCAAAGAGTACCGGTGAAGGACGTTTTGGTAACTGGTTGGAGAACATGGTAGACTGGAACCTGAGCAGAAGTCGTTACTGGGGAACTCCTTTACCTGTTTGGCGCACAGAAGATGGCAGCGAAGAAATTTGTATCGGTTCAATCGAAGAACTGAATGAAGGTATCCGCAAAGCCAATGAAGTGTTAGGAGGCGATGTCAATAAAAATTATTTGCACGAAGGTATTCTTGATTTACATAAACCTTATGTTGATGAAATAGTATTGGTAAGTGCATCGGGCAAACCAATGCACCGTGTACCAGATTTAATTGATGTTTGGTTTGATAGTGGTGCTATGCCATATGCTCAGTGGCATTATCCATTCGAAAACAAAGAAATGATTGACCCCGCTCTTCCCTCTCCACACCGTGGAGAGGGCCAGGGTGAGGCGTTCCCTGCAGATTTTATTGCGGAAGGTGTTGACCAAACCCGTGGCTGGTTTTATACTTTACATGCGATAGGCGTAATGTTGTTTGATAGTGTTGCATATAAGACTGTTGTGAGTAACGGATTGGTGTTAGACAAGAATGGCAACAAAATGAGTAAGCGCCTCGGTAATGTGGTGAATCCATTTGAAACCATTGAAAAATATGGTGCAGACGCAACCCGTTGGTATCTGATTACCAATGCATCGCCCTGGGATAACCTGAAATTCGATATCGCAGGCATTCAGGAAGTACAACGTAAGTTCTTTGGAACCTTATACAATACTTATCAATTCTTTGTGCTGTATGCTAATGTAGATGGGTTCTCTTTCAAAGAAGCAAGTTTGCCACTGGCTGAAAGACCTGAAATCGACAGATGGATTCTTTCTTCCTTAAATACCCTGGTTAAGAAAGTTACGGCTGCAATGGATGATTATGAACCTACTATTGCAGGACGTGCCATTGAAGAGTTTGTAGATGAGCACCTGAGTAATTGGTATGTGCGTCTTTGTCGCCGTCGTTTCTGGAAAGGAGAATATGAAACAGATAAGATTAGTGCTTACCAAACATTATATGAGTGTCTGGAAACCATTGTTAGGCTAATGGCGCCTGTTTCGCCCTTCTTTAGTGATGCAGTATTCCGTAACCTCAATGCCGTTACAGGAAGGTTTAGTGTTGCATCTGTGCACCATGCAGATTTTCCGGTGGCCAATGAAGCTGCAATAGATACTGTATTGGAAGAGCGTATGCAACTTGCACAGGATGTTTGTTCGCTGGTATTATCGCTTCGTAAGAAAGTGAATATCAAAGTACGTCAGCCATTACAGAAAGTGTTGATACCTGTGCTTAATCCGGCAATGAAACATCAGCTTGAGCTGATTGAGGACCTGATAAAAGCGGAAGTAAATGTGAAGGAGATGGAATATATCACCGACACAGAAGGAATTATCAAGAAAAAAATCAAGGCTAATTTCAAGGCACTCGGTACCAAACTGGGGGGCAAAATGAAAGCAGTAAGTGCATTGATCGCTGGTTTTAATCAGCAGGAAATTGCCACAATTGAAAAAGAAGGTCAAATTTTATTGAATCTGGAAGGTGAGCAGGTAGAAATCCTCCTGGGGGAGGTAGAAATAGCCGCTGAAGACATTCCGGGATGGAGTGTGGCCAGTAAGGGAAGTCTTACGGTAGCGCTCGACATAACCCTTACCGACGAGCTGAAACAGGAGGGAGATGCCCGAGAATTCGTGAATCGGATACAAAATATCCGGAAAGACAGCGGTTTTGACCTTACAGACCGTATATTCGTGACCGTGCTTGAGGCAGAAAGCCTTAAGCCGTCTATTGTTAAGTATAACGATTATATTTGCCGCGAAATTTTGGCAGATGTCATTCAATGGGTGCCTGAAATAACCGATGGCATTGAAATTGAAGTAAATGACACACTGCTGAAAGTGGTAGTAAACAAAAAAGGATAAAAGCGTATGGCTACGAAAAAACCAGCTCCTAAGGCAGCTAAAAAACCGGCTCCAAAGGCAGCACCAGCCAAGAAAACAGCTTCTAAACCAGCACCCAAGAAAGCTGCTGTTAAACCTGCGCCTAAAAAGGCGGCTAAACCGGCTCCAAAGCCTGCTCCTAAAAAAGCGGCTCCTGCCAAAAAAGCAGCTAAGCCTGCGCCAAAACCTGCTCCTAAACCAGCAGCAAAAGCGCCTGTAAAAGCTACCAAGCCTGCGCCTAAACCCGCACCGGCCCCGGTAAAAAAAGCGGCAGCTCCGGCAAAGCCTGCACCTAAAGCACCCGTTAAAGCAGCACCTGCCCCGGCAGCAAAACCTGTTTCAACACCATTGCCACCCATGAAAAAACCAGAGCCTAAGGGTCCACCTGCACCTCCTGTGAAACCAGTGCGCAAAGCACCGGAACCACTTAAAGAGGTAAAAGTGCCTAAAACAAGCACCAAGTCGAGCGTTCCTTATCAGCCCGGATATACACCATTAGAAAAAAGAGTAGAAACTGTGAGAAATAACGAAACATTAGTGAAGTACAGTGATGCGGACCTGAATGAATTCCGTGACCTGATCAATAAAAAACTGGAAGCTGCTAAAAAAGAGCTTACTTATTTACAAGGTCTTATTACCCGTAAAGATGAAATGGGTGGCGATAATGACGATGCCCGTTACATGACCATGGAAGATGGCAGTATGAGCATGGAAAGAGAGCAACTGAGCCAGATGGCCAGCAGGCAGATTACTTACATCGATCACCTGGAAAAAGCCCTCATGCGTATCGAGAATAAAACCTACGGAATTTGCCGTGTTACCGGTAAACTCATCGATAAAGCACGCCTCCGCGCAGTACCTCACGCAACTTTGAGCCTGGAAGCAAAGCTTGGGTTGGTGAAGCCGAGTAGTGAATAGTGTGAATTGACAATGGTGAATTGTCAATAGCATTAATATAAAATAATAGAGGTCGCAAACTGCGACCTCTATTATTTTATATTAATGCTACCACGATCTACAGCCTATTCACCATTCACTATTGACAATTCACCCTATCTCACTTCCTGCATCTCCACCAACTTACGGTAAATACCTCCTTTTGCCAATAACTCATCATGTGTTCCTCTTTCGGCGATTTCGCCTTTTTGTAATACGATTATTTCATCGGCATTACGGATAGTGGAAAGTCGGTGGGCTATGACGATGGAAGTTCTTTGCTGCATCATATTATTGATGGCATCCTGTACCAGTCTTTCACTTTCGGTATCGAGCGATGAAGTTGCTTCGTCAAGAATTAAAATGGGAGGGTTCTTAAGCACAGCACGGGCAATGGTTACACGCTGGCGCTCACCACCGCTGAGTTTAGAACCTCTGTCACCAATATTCGTGTCGAAACCTTCTTCCTTATGCTGAATAAAATCATAGGCATTTGCCACACGTGCAGCCTGTTCAATATCAGGCTGGTTCACCTGATCCATTCCCAACGCAATATTATTGGCTATGCTATCATTAAAAAGTATAGGTTCCTGTGTAACAATACCCATCTGGTTGCGAACAGAATGCAGGGTATATTCTTTGATATTTACCCCATCTATCAGCAATTCACCACTACTTACATCGTGAAAGCGGGGAACAAGATCTGCCAATGTACTTTTACCTGCACCCGATGATCCAACAAGTGCAATGGTTTTGCCTTTTTCAATTTTCAGGTTGATGTTTTTCAGAATAGTCACATCTTCATACATGAATGAAACATTCCTGAATTCAATGGAATGCTGAAAGTTCTCCAGTTTTTTCGCACCGGGGTTATCCGTAACAGTAACAGGAGCCTGCAATACTTCTTCGATACGTTGAATAGCAGCACTACCACGCTGGGCGCTGTAAAAGGAACCGGAAAGTGATTTAGCCGGATTAATGATCTGAGTAAAGAATACGATATAAGTAATAAAACTTTCTGCTTTCAATCCCATTTGTCCATCAAGCACTAATTTCCCGCCAAACCAAAGTATACAAGACAATACCAATACACCCATGAATTCGGACATAGGTGAGGCGAGGTCTTTCCGGAAATTCATCTTGTTACGGATATGATTTAGGGCATTGTTGTTACCGATGAATTTGCTTTGTAAAATTTTCTCCGCATTAAATGCTTTGATTACGCGCAAGCCACCCAATGTTTCATCGAGAATGGACATCAATGTGCCCAGCTTTTCCTGTGATTCGGTTGACTGTTTTTTGAGAGAGCGACTAAGTCTGCCAATGATAAAACCAGTTAAGGGTAATAATACCAGTAGGAATAAGGAAAGCACCGGACTCAGTAAAACCAGCATTACAAGAATGATCAGGATATTGAGTGGATCTTTGATCAATCCTTCAAGGGTACTCATCACGCTCCATTCTACTTCATTGGCGTCATTGCTCATTCTGCTGATGATATCACCTTTGCGTTGCTCTGTAAAGAAACCTATAGGTAACTCAAGAATCTTACCGTAGAGGTCGGCCCTGAGTTTGGTCATTACATAGTTACGCATAGGTGCCAGCACCCGAAACGATAAGTAGGTAAAGAGATTTTTTAGGAATACAGACACGATGATGATACCACAAATGGTTGCCAATGCATAGATTTCACCGTACTTGATGATCAGTTGACTGAGGAAATATTTGAAATAAATTAACACTCCATTGGCGCTGAGGGTAAAGTTGGGTTCAACATTTACCAGGTTCTCCTTATTAAACAGTAACTGTAGAAAAGGAGCCAGCATAGCTAGTGAAACCAATGAAAAAAGGATAGAAAACAGGTTGAAAAACAGGTATAATACAATGTTTCGCTTCTGGTTATGCAGGTAAAAGAGTATTCTCGAAAATCGCTTCATATTCAGGATAAAATCGGTAAAACACAGCAAAGTAACTAATTTTACCACCAATTAAAGCGATCAACATGGAAGAGGGAAAACGTCAAAGACAAGTGGCAGGGGCCATACAGGAATCAATGAATGATATTTTCAGACGGCTAAACCTGGCTATGATTGATGGCGGAATGGTATCTATCTCGTCTGTTAAAGTAACACCTGACCTTTTGGAAGCACGCATTTACCTGAGTCTTTTTCAGGTAAAAGACCAAAAGTCTGTGATGAAAACCATTGAAAGCCGTGCCTGGGAAATCAAAAAAGAACTGGCCGACAAAATGAAACATCAACTCCGCAGAATACCTGTTCTTCATTATTATCTGGATGATACATTAGATTATGTGTTTAAAATGGAGGAGATTTTTAAAAAAATTAATGAGGAGAAGAAAGATAACGGAGGTGACGGTAGTGAATAGTCACCATTCACTATTCACCATTCACCAAAACCCACAACATTGAACTTCCTTTTTGCCTGGCGCTATTTTCGTTCCAAGAAATCTACCAATGCAATTAATATTATTGCATGGATCAGCGTTACGGCTATTACTGTTGGATGTGCGGCACTTATCATTATTCTTAGTGTATTTAATGGATTTGAAGAACTGGTAAAAGGACTTTATACGGATTTCTACACCGATATTCGGGTTGCGCCTGCAAAGGGTAAAATATTAAAATTAGATAATGAACGCCTGCATCAAATTAAAGCAGTGAAAGGTGTGGCGGTGGTGAGTCTGGTTGCCGAAGAAAAAGCATTGCTTGTGAATGGCCCATATCAGGCCATTGTATTGGTGAAAGGAGTTGATGAGCAATATGCTTCTACCAATAAAATTACCGACCATATTAAGAGAGGAAAATATAATTTGGGTAATGCTGAATCTCCCCAAATTGTATTAGGCTATGGTATTGAAAATGCGATTGGTGCTGAGGTTGAACGATCTGTTTATCCTCTCACACTTTATACACCCAACCGCAAAGCAAAGTTTAATTCTTTGGAAGGACTAAACGTGCAACAAATCAGGCCCTCGGGCACATTTCAGGTGCAACAGGAGTTTGACAATAAATATGCATTTACCAACCTCGATTTTTTCAGGTATATGCTTAATATGAACAGCGATGAATACAGTGCTGTTGAAATTAAAGTGACTGGAAAGGAAAATGAAGTAAAACAACAATTGCAACAATTGCTTGGCAAGGAATTTCTAGTGCAGACCAGGTATGAGCAGAATAAAAGTCTTTACGCGGTGATGCAAATGGAGAAGTGGGTTATCTATGCTATCTTATCACTGATACTTGTTGTGGCAGCGTTTAACATGATTGGCGCATTAACGATGCTTGTATTAGAGAAGCAAAAAGATATTGCCGTATTGCAGGCAATGGGAGCTTCTCAAAGAAGAATACAATCTATATTTTTATCAGAGGGTTTATTGCTTGCAGGTGTTGGTGCCGCGTTAGGCATGTTGCTTGCAACATTAATTTGCTGGATACAAATTCGCTTTGAACCCATTAAACTGGGAGGCGATACATTTATTGTAAAAGCATATCCGGTAAAGCTCATCCTATCAGATTACCTGCTTGTACTTGTAACAGTAACTGCTATCGGTTTTATTGCCGCTTGGATTCCTTCGAGAAAAGCAAGTAAGCAGGAGTTGGCGTTGAAGTGAGATCAAAATTCAAAAGTCAAAATTCAAAAGTCAAAAAAAGAGAGCCGCTTATGAATAATAAGCGGCTCTCTTTTTTAAACGATATTTTTGAATTTTGACTTTTGAATTTTGACTTCTCTAATAGTCCCCCAACGTTTCAGGCAATTGCGCCAAAGCTTTGGCTAATTGTTCGTCGCTTGGGGCGATGCCGTGCCATTCGTGGCTGCCTTCCATGAAGTCTACACCTTTGCCCATCGCTGTTTTCATGAGTATGCAGATGGGCTTACCCTGGCCGGTCATTGATTTTGCTTTATCCAGAACTGCAACAACATCATCCATATCATTGCCATTCATTTCGAGAACGGTCCAGTTAAATGCTTTGAATTTATCGTGCAAGCTATCCAGCGCCAGTACTTTACTGGTTGGGCCATCGATTTGCTGACCGTTCCAATCGATGGTAGCAATCAGGTTATCTACTTTATTATGGGCAGCAAACATTACTGCTTCCCAGATTTGTCCTTCCTGTAATTCGCCATCACCATGCAAAGAAAAAACGAGGTGAGGGTCGTTATTGTATTTTTTGGTAAGTGCAGCACCGATTGCCACACTCATACCCTGACCCAGTGAACCACTAGCAATACGTACACCTGGTAGATGATCGTGAGTGGTTGGGTGGCCCTGCAAACGGGTATTCAGCTTGCGGAAGCTAGCCAGCTCTTTCGCGTCGAAATAACCAGAACGCGCCAATACGGAATAATAAACAGGAGAAATATGTCCGTTAGAAAGGAAAAACAGGTCTTCCCCCACACCATCCATTTTAAACTGGCGGTCGTGCTTCATGGTATGAAAAAACAGGGCGGTTAAGAAATCGGTACAACCCAATGATCCACCGGGGTGTCCGCTTTGTACGCCATGTACCATTCTTACGATGTCGCGCCTGATCTGTGAGGCCGCTGACTGGAGTTCCTGGATGCTTGCCATAGTATGGTTTTAATAGTGGTGCGAAGATAAAGGTGAATTGTGAATTGTCAATGGTGAATTGTCCAATGTGCATACATGTTCTGATTCATTGGCCATTCACTATTGACAATTCACTATTTCCTCCTAATTCATTAGTTTTGCCCACTTAAAATGCTACTATGTCAGAAGAGCTGGATTTAATACTCGCCGATACGGAAGATAATATGGGTAAAGCCATCAATCACCTGGAAACGGAACTCACCAAAATACGTGCTGGTAAGGCTAATCCTACCATGTTGGATGGTATTGCGGTGGATTATTATGGCTCACCAACACCGATTAACCAGGTTGCTAATATCAGCGTACTGGATGTACGTACCATCAGCATACAGCCATGGGAGAAAAATATGCTTGCCGCTATTGAGCGTGCTATTATGGCTGCCAATATTGGCATTACTCCTCAAAATGATGGAGTGCAGTTACGTTTGTTTTTACCACCATTAACCGAGGAAAGAAGAAGAGAACTGGTGAAAAGAGCAGCCGGTGAGGGAGAACATTCAAAAGTAGCCATCCGTAATATTCGTCGCGACGCCATTGAGCAAGTAAAAAAATTACAAAAAGATGGTCTAAGTGAAGATGCCGCAAAAGATGCAGAAAAATCTATCCAGGATGTAACAGATCGGTTTATATCACTGGTAGACAAACACCTCGCGGCAAAAGAAAAAGAAATGATGGCGGTTTAGATATTTGTATGTCAGATGGCAGATGTCAGATTTTTATCGCTGATGTCGGATTTAGGAAGAAATAATTTGAGGGTTGCGAAATTGTTCGCAACCTTTTTTCGTAAATAAATCTGACATCTGCAATCTGACATCTGCAATCTGACATCCTCAAATTTCAAATCAGACATCCTACATCAGATATCAGCCATTTTTATGTTTTGTTTTTATTCACCAGATATACTCCGCATAGTATAATGCCGAGGCAGGCAACTTGTAGTATGGTAATGCTTTCGCCGTCTAGTAGTCCCCAGAACACTGCAACGAATGGGATGCCATAGGTAACCATCGAAGCAAAGAGGGTGCCTGCACGTTTTACCAGCATATAAAAAATGATGGAGGCAATTGCGGTTCCAAAAACACCGAGAATAAAGGAAGCGCCTGTGGCTTTAACAACACTGGCATCCGTTAAATTAAGCTGAAGATAACCCGTAAAGTATAAAATGATAACAGATGGAGTTATAAGGAAAACAAATGCCAGTGAAGCAATATTCAGAGAACCCACTTCCCGCATATGTCTGCCAACCATATTTACATTTATGCCATAACAAAGTGTGGCGAGTAATACCAGCGCAGCATAGGATAAATTATTAAAACTCACTTCTTTTCCGGAAAGCATCAGCAGGCATAGACCAATAAATCCAATCACTACGCCGATGATTTTTGTGCTGCTGGCTTTTAACTGAAAAAAAGAAATACCGACCAGTATGGTAAATAAGGGCGTTAGCGCATTTAAAATGCCGGCAAGGGAGCTGTCTATCTGGGTTTCTGCAACACAAAAAAGATAAGCCGGAAAAAAGTTACCCAATAATCCAGAAAGTACTACCAGCAACCATTTATTCCTGGGTATCTGTCTTAATGCCTTAAGTGCAAACGGTGTGAGAACCAGTCCTGCACTCAAAATCCGGATAGAAGCTACCTGGTATGGAGAAAGTACGCGCATGCCTTCTTTCATCAGGATGAAAGAGCTACCCCAGATTAAAGAAAGTGCAATAAATATCCCCCAATTAAGCAGTTTGTCTTTCAAGGCTTCGTTTTTGTAAAGGTGAGGTTTTTGAACGAGTTATTTTCAATCTACGAAATGGCGGTTTATAGGTGTTGCGTATGATGGAACACAGATTATCATGATTTTCAAGATTTATCATGATAGATCTTGAAAATCATGATAATCCCTGTTCTATTAATAACAGACAAGCATTAACAACAATCAAATAATTATACATAGCTGGTTTGCCGGCCTAAATATTTTACCCTTAATAGCAGAAAGCCTAAAACACTCACCAATCAAGGCTTGCAGCCAGATACCCTGATAGCAATGAAATAGATCTAACGATAAAGGTTAACTTTAAAGAACTAACTTTCTACCTATGATACAACTCAATAAAATCAGCACCCGTGCTCCAAAAAATTTGAATAAAGAACGAATAAAAGCCAAAACGGCCAAAATGGTAGCAGAACTCGATGAACTGCAGAATTTATTGTTTGCGGAAGGGAAACATTCAGTTCTGATCGTAATACAGGGAATGGATGCCAGCGGGAAAGACGGTTCCATCCGTAATGTATTTGGTAATATGAACCCGCAGGGAGTTACTGTTAGTTCTTTCAAAGCTCCTACTGCTGAAGAATTATCGCACGATTTTTTATGGCGTATTCATAAACATGCACCTGCAAAGGGAATGATTCAGATATTTAACCGGTCTCATTATGAAGACATCCTAATCACCAGGGTACATAAATGGTGTACCGATCAGCAGGCAAAGGAAAGGATGCGTGCTATCAATGATTTTGAATGGTTGCTTACCAAACATAACCAGACTCATATCCTTAAATTCTATTTACATGTTTCCCCAGAGGAGCAGAAGCAAAGGTTAACGGAACGACTTAGTGACCCTCAGAAGCAATGGAAATACAATGAAAAGGATTTTGAGGAAGCCAAACTCTGGAAGGAATATATGAGGGTGTATGAAGACTGTTTCAACCAGTGTAATAAAATACCCTGGACCATCACCCCGGCCGACCAAAACTGGTACAAGGAATATATATTGGCGAGTGCCTTGCATGGTTTGTTGAAATCATTGAATATGCGGTATCCGGGATTAAAGAAATAGGCTTTTTCTTTTCCGGTAATTTATTTATTTTCATCACTCACCAAACTAACACATTATGGGAATGCTCAAGGAATTTAAAGAGTTTGCCATGCGGGGCAATCTGGTAGATATAGCAGTGGCTTTTGTAATGGGAGCCTCATTTGGAAAAATTGTCACTTCATTTGTAGACGGGGTGGTTATGCCGGTTGTAGGGATGTTAACCGGAGGAGTTGATTTTAATGACAAAGTGTTGGTACTTAAAGAGGCCGTTGCAGAGGTTAAAGACGCCAGTGGAGCAGTTATTACCAAAGCAGCAGACGAGGTATCTATTAAATATGGCAGTTTTATTACCAATGTATTAGACTTTATAATAGTGGCTTTTGTAGTGTTTCTGGTAATTAAAGGAATCAATAAAATGAAAGCCCCTGCAGAACCATCAGCCCCAGCCGGACCTTCAGAAAGTGAGAAATTGCTGGCGGAAATACGGGATTCTTTGAAGAAGGTGTAGGAGAGTCGGAAAGACCGGAAGACCGGAAGTCCGGGAGAAGATTCTGCTGACTTTCGGACTTTCGGTCTCCGGACCCCAAAGTGGATAACTATTACCCCCTTCGGATACAAATAAGCTCCGAAGGGGTTTTCTTTGCAGCTAAAGCATGAACCAGTGAATACAGCGAGTTATCAGATTAAATTAGACCAGTTCGAGGGCCCATTCGACCTCCTTTTGTTTTTTATTGAAAGGGATGAACTGGATATCTATAATATTCCTATTACCAAAATCATCCAGGATTTCCTTGATTTTATACACCAGGGAGAAAAACTGAATATTGAACTCAGTAGTGAGTTTATTCTTTTCGTTTCTACGTTAATGCGTATTAAGGCGCGATTATTATTACCACGCAAAGAAATAGATGCTCAGGGTAATGAAATAGATCCTCGTCAGGAACTGATCGATAAAATCCTCGAATACAAGAGATTCAAGGAAGCTGCTGTTCAGATGGCTGAAATGGAAGCCATGCGTATGCTGATGGTAAAGCGTGGTAACCTGCAGAAAGAGTTGGCCGAAATAGGTGAAGATGCTTCTGAAGGTACCGAGATACAGAACATCACCATGTTCAAGCTGATGAAAGCTTTTGAAAAAGTGATGCAACGTGTGCACGATCGCCAGAACAAACCAGTACACACCGTAGTTCGTTATAACTACACCATGGAAGGCAGCCGTGATTACATGCTCGATTTTGTAGCAAAAGAAAAAACGGTGGCTTTCGAAAAAGTTTTTGAACAATGTAACGATCGCATACATGCCATCTTTTTATTCTTATCTATCCTCGAACTTACCCAACAGAAATTCATGAAACTGATGGTAGCTGAGGGTAAGAATAATTTTATTGTAGAATGGAATGAACATAGGGAAGAAGAATTGAAGGAAGAAGGACTTACCGACGAAGACTTCACCAATACTTTCACCGACGATCCAGTACCCACAGAAGAATAGGTTTTTTACTTTGTGTGATATACTTACTCAGTAAACCAAGAAAGTAAGGAGATACAGTCGGGCATCCCTGACTATTCGGTATCTGATTGGGATATGATTCTTTATCCGGAATACTGCTATGCGCATGTAATACTACCGACCGTTTAAATGCATTGTTATTGGTACTGTCGAGCCCAAATAGCTTATATGATTTTCCAAACAAGCCATAATATTGAGGGCCAATTTTATACTTTCCTTTTGAACTGCATTCAGATCCAGGTTGGTTTGAATACCTGACATCTGATAAATAATATTCCCTGCAAGAACCGTGTGTTACCATGCCAGCATTTAATATGCTATCCTTCAAAATGTCGTAAATAAAAAAACGTTTTTTGCCATTATGAAGCTGGAGATCAACAAGAAAACAAAATCTGTCTTCCATTTTTTGTTGCTGAATAAAATTTTTTATAGTCGGTTGCAGATTTGCGAACCTTGTTTGAGCGGAGAGTAGCGTAAAAAGCAAAATTGCTAAGGCTACTAATCTTAAGCGAAACATTTTTTTCTATAAAAGATGATCGCTCTTGTTTATTCCATAAAAAAATCTGTGAATCTGTGGCAAAAAAATAAGCCACAGATTCACAGATTAGCAAAGATATTTATCCTAAGAGTACTGTTGTATTAACGGTATCTTTTACTAATGTGCGAACTGCATCAGCAATTCCCAGTGCATCATAATTACATTCTCTGTGTAATTCTTTTGGTGTACCATGTTCTACCAGCCTGTCTGGGATACCGAGTATGGTTACATCGGCTTTGTAACCGTATTTATTCATGAATTCCAGTATGGCAGAACCAAATCCACCTACAACTGTTCCATCTTCTACAGTTACAATCTTGTTGTATTTACTGAATGCTTCGTGTAATAAATCTTCATCAATTGGTTTAACAAAACGAAGATCATAATGGGCAGGGTCGATGCCTTCGGTTCTTAGTTCACGGATGGCAGCGGTTGCAAAATTGCCGGGATGACCAAAGCTTAATATGGCCACATCTCTACCATCTTTTATTTTTCTTCCCTTACCAATCTGCACTTCTTCAAATGCCGTTCTCCATTCAGCCATTACACCTTCACCACGAGGGTAGCGAATGACGAAAGGATAGTTTGTTTTTTCCAGTTGGGCTGTGTACATCAGGTTGCGTAATTCCTGTTCATTCATCGGAGCACTCACAATTAGGTTGGGAATACAACGGAAATAAGGAATATCATAACAGCCATGGTGTGTAGGTCCATCTTCACCTACTAATCCGGCACGGTCTAAACATAGTACCACCGGTAATTTTTGTATCGCCACATCATGCACTACCTGGTCATAAGCACGTTGCATGAATGAGGAGTAAATATTACAGAATACCCGCATGCCTTGCGTTGCCAGTCCGGCACTGAGGGTAACGGCATGTTGTTCACAAATCCCAACATCAAAAGCTCGATGCGGCATTTTCTCCATCATAAATTTTAAAGAAGAGCCACTAGGCATAGCTGGGGTAACCCCCATTACTTTATCATTTAGTTCAGCCAGCTCAATCATGGTATGTCCAAAAACATCCTGGTATTTTGGAGGCTGAGGGGCATCGATTTTCTTTTTATAAATCTCTCCGGTAACCTTATCGAACAAACCGGGGGCATGCCATTTGGTTTGGTCTTTCTCTGCCAATGCATATCCTTTACCTTTCGTAGTAATAATATGCAACAGCTTCGGCCCTGGTATTTCTTTCAGGTCTTTGAGGGTATCCACCAGTTTGGTGATATTATGTCCGTCAATAGGACCAAAGTAGCGAATCTTTAATGCTTCGAATAGATTACTGCTTTTGCTCACCACACCTTTTACGCCTGCCTCCAGTTTAGAAGCCAGGTCGCGGCTCAGGTTTTTGCCCACAGGGAGTTTCCCAAGCAGGTTCCAAACCTCATCCCTTACTTTATTATAGGTAGGGGAAGTGCTGATATCTGTAAGGTATTCTTTTAAAGCGCCCACATTGGGGTCGATACTCATACAGTTATCGTTGAGGATAATCAGCATATCACTGTCGGCCACTCCAGCATGGTTCATGGCTTCGAATGCCATACCTGCCGTCATAGAGCCGTCTCCGATAATAGCCACTGATTTGCGGTTTTCACCTTTATATTTAGCTGCCATGGCCATGCCGAGGGCCGCTGAAATAGAAGTCGAAGAATGTCCAACCCCAAAAGTATCAAACTCACTTTCCGACCTTTTTGGGAAACCGCTCAGGCCTTTGTATTTACGGTTGGTAATAAACTGGTCTCTGCGTCCGGTGAGTATTTTATGTCCATAAGCCTGATGACCCACATCCCATACTAATTGATCGTAAGGTGTATTGTACACATAATGAAGGGCTACGCTCAATTCTACTACTCCCAGACTGGCAGCAAAATGCCCTCCGTGAACGCTAACGACATCGATGATATATTGTCTCAATTCATCGCAAACCTGATGCAATTGCTCTCTGGAAAACCTTTTCAGGTCGTCGGGATGATTGATCTGGCCTAATAATTTGCCTGGTATGATCTCCATGCAGACTGGGATTTAAATGTAAAAGTACGTTTTTAGTCGTAAGTAAGTTCTGGTGATTCGTTAAGAAACAGCCGTAATTAAAGAAGGTTCGTCGACCCGCAACATTATTTTGCACCAAACAACTCCGGTATTTGCCTTTAATCAAAAATCAGGGGTTTACGGCGTAGCTTTCCTGCTATATTTGTTGATACATGAGGACGAGCAAAACTACATTATACTGGTGGTGCCAGTTTGGAGGCTGGCTGTTCTATGGTTTAACCATGGTCTTCTTTGCCTTTATATTCAAGGACCGTACCGGAGATATTAGCGAAATCTTTTATTACAGACTGATCATTACCACCGTGTTGGGATTGGTTTTTACGCATTTATTGCGTGAATTCGTAATCAGCATGGAGCTAAGGCCACCCATTCAAATCAGTAAATGGTGGCTTTTAACAACAGTAATTCTCACCATTATTGTGTTGTATAGCCTTTGTAACAGTGCTATAGTAGAATGGCTGGGTTATTATGATCATGCCAATAAAGCATCCATCGCCAAAAGATTCCTCTCAAACCTGATTTTTGATTCACCCATGATATTGGTTTGGGTATCGATTTATTACATTTGGCATTATGTTGAGCTTGGAACCAAGAGTGAGATCCAGAAAGTAAAGCTGGAAAGCCTGGTTAAGGAGCTTGAATTGAAAACGATTAAATCGCATATCAACCCGCATTTTATCTTCAATGCATTGAATAGTATCAGGGCATTGGTAGATGAGAACCCGAACAGGGCCCGTACCGCAATTACTGAACTGAGTAATATATTACGGAGTAGTATGCAGGCTGAAAAACTGGAAACAGTGCCTTTTGAAAAGGAATTGAATATTGTGAAGGATTATCTGGCATTGGAACATATTCGTTTTGAAGATAGATTGAATGTGGAGTATGAAATTGATGAAGATACCCTGGACCAGCCTGTACCACCTATGATGTTACAGACCCTGGTAGAAAATGCGATTAAGCACGGTATTGGTAAGCAAAAAAATGGTGGCGTGATTAAAGTAATTTCCGATTACCGGGATGACCACCATGAACTTATTATCCGTAATACCGGACAGTTGAATAATAATGCCAGTAACGACGGATTCGGAATTAATAGTACCCGAAACAGACTGAAACTATTATTCGGCGGAAAAGCTAACTTTGAAATCAAGGACATTGGAAACAATATGGTGGAAGCCACTGTAAAAATGCCCGTACAAACCGTTTATTCTTAATTCTATATAATAATCTGAGCTATGGCTATCAAAGCAATCATTATTGATGATGAAAGACTTGCACGAAATGAGTTAAAGAAATTATTGCAGGATCATGCTGATATAGAAGTTATTGAGGAAGCTGCTAATGTGGATGATGGGATCGAAAAAATCGAAACCCTCAATCCTGATTTGATTTTCCTTGATATTCAAATGCCGGGCAAAACAGGGTTCGACCTGCTTGCCGAAGTAGAAAAAGCTCCTAAAGTAATTTTTACCACTGCTTATGATGAATATGCCATCAAAGCATTCGAAGTAAATGCACTTGATTACCTGCTAAAACCCATTGAACCCAAGCGTCTTTCAGATGCCATTCAAAAACTACAGGCTGAAATGTTCAAAGAATCAGCCGGTATTAATGGCGTTAACAGAGGCCCACTTACCGAACTCGACCAGGTATTTGTAAAAGACGGTGAACGTTGCTGGTTTGTGAAACTTGGTGAAATCCGCTTGTTTGAAAGTGTTGGTAACTACGCTAAAGTATTCTTCGGTACCAACAAACCCCTTATCTTAAAATCTTTGAACGCACTGGAAGAAAGACTTGACGACAGAATGTTTTTCCGTGCCAACAGAAAACATATCATTAATCTCCGCTGGATTGAAAAAATTGAACCATACTTCAACGGCGGTCTCCTCGTAGACCTGAAAGGCGGCGAAAAAATAGAAGTAAGCCGCAGACAGACGGTTAAGTTTAAAGAAATGATGAGCTTGTAAAGTGAATTGTGAATGGTGAATTGTCAAATAAAGAGAATTGACCATTCACCATTGACCACCCACATCTCACCATAAATTCACCATTGACCATTCACAATTGACACCCCCCATCAAAATGAAAAAATATTTCTTACTATTTGCCATCCTCACCACAGTAGCGGTTTCTGCGCAGGACGTTGAAAAATTAATCAGCATGAGTGAGGTTGAACGTATTGAACGCACTCTCTCTTCTGATGAAATGGAAGGCAGACGCACTTTTACCAAAGGAATTGATAAGGCTGCTGCTTTTATTGCAGATGAGTTTAAAAAAACCGGCCTGAAAACCTGGAACAATAGCGGCTCATACCTGCAACAATTTGCAATGGTTCGTCCAAAATTCATCAGTGTTGCTGCAAGCATAGGCGGTGTTAGTTTAGATAGCAGAGATGTGATTGTGGTAACCTGTCAACCTGAAATAAACATCACCGAAAAATCTGGCTACGAAAAGGTAAAAATTAGCGCAGGTACTAATCTTATTTCGGAAGCAAGGAAATTGCTTACGGCCAATAAGAATTATGTGGTGATTGTTGATACGAGTCAGGCTAAAAATTTCAGTACACTTACAAGACTAAAATCTACCATCTTTAAAACAGACAAGAATGTTGTTTTTATATTGGCTGCAAATGATCCGGCAAGTTTTAGTGTAAACTGTAAACATGAAATCACTGAAATGCCATTGGCAAATGTGGTAGGAGTGTTGCCTGGGAAAAGTAAGAAAGACGAGTATGTAATTTTCTCCGGCCATTATGATCACCTGGGTGTGGTGAGCAAAGACAGGAACGGTAATGTATTAACCGATTCTATCTTCAACGGTGCTAATGATGATGCAGCAGGAACTACGGCTATGATGGTTTTGGCACAGTATTTCAAAAAAGTAAATAACAACGAACGTACATTGATTTTTGCTGCATTCACAGCAGAAGAAGTGGGCGGCTTTGGCGCCACTTATTTTTCTCGCCAATTCGATCCGGCAAAAGTAATGGCCATGTTCAATATTGAAATGATTGGATCAGAAAGTAAATGGGGCAAGAATTCAGCATTCATTACTGGATTTGAGAAAACAGATATGGGTAAAATTTTGCAAGCTAACCTGGCCGGAACTGATTTTACTTTTTATCCTGATCCTTATACTGAGCAAAACTTATTTTATCGTTCAGACAACGCCACCCTTGCCCGTTTAGGTGTTCCTGCGCATACAATTTCTACCACTAAAATAGACGTAGACCCTTATTACCATAAAGCAACTGATGAATTCAGTACCATTGATATAGACAATATGACCCGTATCATTCGTGCTATTGCACTTAGTTCGAGAGGTATTGTAAGTGGAAAGGAAACGCCTACAAGGGTGGATACATCTGATTTGAGATAAACGATATTAGACCAAATAAAAAAAGTAGCCCACCAAAATGGGCTACTTTTTTTATTTCCAGGGGCATGGTATTGGATTAGCCCTTTTTTGTGGCGATCGGAAGATTAATGAAAATTCGAAGGTTTTTAATGGCCCAACAAAATTTTTACTGTTCGACATGTTTACATCATAACTAATACCCCCCTGTACATTTCCGTATACAAGTCCCAGATAAGGTATTACAGCCTCATTTTGTCTGTACCAAACACCTGTATTAATAATTGTGGGTTGTTCATTAGAAGCATCGCCAATGATATTGCCAAGGTTTATACCTGCAGTATAACTATTGACACTTTTCTCTGTTACAAACATAATGTTTGCATTAAAGACTGCTCTATCAGAAAGAAAAGTTTGATAGTTGGCATTGATATTATAACGCGGTGGATCTAATTGATTGGGGTCTTTTAATGCAGATCTTGCGGTTCTGACAAATCTGTAACCGGCAAAGCCTATATCAAAACTTGAGCGATCGGTGCGATAAGTATAATTGATGCCAGCAAAAGCCGCATAATAAGGTTTAATACTATTTAGATAAGGTTCATCTGTAGGAAGTGTTCTGTTGAATCCGGCAGAAGATAATTGTTGCGCAAAACTAAGTTGGGAAAAGTCAATAAGTGTATTGGAATAAGACCCTCCCAAACCAACAGATAAGCCATGCATATCATCCTGGTCAAGACTAACATGGGAACTTACGGCAAGGTTAAATGAATTGCTTTTGTATGCACCGCCTAATCCATAATCTTGTAAGAAGAAGATACCCCCGCCAATATAGTTTTGATCATTGTCTTTTTGTTTGAATAACCTGCCATCAAAAGAAAGCGAAGTAGTATTCAAAGGTTCAACTCCAGACGCGATCCATTGATTGCGGCGTAATGCCATAATACGCCAGTCGGCATCACCATTACCAGCCAAGGCTGGGTTAACTGTAAGTGGTGAAGCATAGAATTGAGAAAAAATAGGATCCTGTGCATGCAATGTTTGTACACTGCTAAATAAGATTGCAAGGATAGCGCAATACTTTCTAAGCGATATTTTATTATAGCGGTAGATCATCTTAATAATAATGTTTGTCCGGTTCTTTGAACAAGTGATCCATCTTCAGCAACACCTACAGTTACCCAGATATAGATACCCATTGGTTGTTTTGTTCCATTAAAGGTTCCATTCCAACCTTCATCATGGTTTTTGGTTTCAAACATGAGTTGGTTAAACCTGTTATACACTTTGAAATACTTAAATTCTTTTATGCCAGATAAATAAACAAATAATTTATCGTTGATTCCATCACCATTTGGACTGAAAGATTTCGGGATCATTATGTCGACTAATTTATTATCGAATACCCTTACAAGGAGCGAATCTCTTGTAATACATCCTGCCGGAGATATCAATTCAATTGCATATTGCTGTGTGGTTGTGTAATTAAAGAGTACCGATCGGCTATTAGGTCTGTTAATTCCCCATGATGGTGTCCATCGATACCTGTATCCTGGAATGTCTCTTATCTCAATTGGAAGTGGCACTGTTTTATAAGCACTTACTGATGGCATATTTACCCCCGGTATCGGAATGTGAATATCAATGATACTATCCATGGAAGTAGGTGTAGCCGGACAGTATAGCTGACTGGCAGTTAATCTTATTTCATGGTTACCTCCGATGGTGTATATGTTCTCTGCATTATAACTGTTTTGAATATTGGTATTGCCGAATTCCCATTTCCAAACAATTGGTCCGGTAGTATTTGTGTCGGTTAGATTGGTGAAATGAACAGGTGTATTTATACAATACGTATCATACATGAATTTTAAAATCGGCTGATTTATTTTTATCAGTGTAATACCCTGCGATAAAGTATCAACACAACCATATTGGTTTGTCATCACCGCATTATATCTGCCAGGAATTCCTGTTTCAAGGGAATCGCCAATGGCTCCATTTATAGCCGATCCGTTATGTGTCCATTGATAAGTTAATTGTTGAGGCGAAGTAATAAATAAAGTATCTGAGATGTTATTACACAAGTAAATTCCCCTTCTGGTATTCATTGTACCAACAGGTAGCGGATTGATGATCTGTGTAAATCGAATAGTATCTTCATTATTAAAACATGCACCCTGCCTGAAATTGGTGAAAGATAAAACCCTGGTATCAGCAACAGATGCAGGAACCGGGAAAGCATATGGGTTTGTATTTACACCGGCAACATTCACTATTGGACCATTATTATCCCAATAACTAAAACTCCAAGGGGCATTTCCTGCAAAATTCATATTCAGGGTATCAAATGGGTATCTGCAAATCACAGAATCTCCTGTTATGATAGCTCTTGGTTTGGGAAGAACCCGAACTGTTGCGGTAAATATATTACTATTACATCCAGTATTTTTTGCTACAACTGTATAGGTCGCTGTTCCATTTGCAAAAGTGTTATTGTATAATACTTCACTAACAGATGGCTGTTGAAATATAGCATTGCTTATACCTGTAACGCTATTTGCTGGCGCAACTGTTGGTAATGTCCAGGTATAAGTTGTTCCGGGTGGTGCATTAACCGGACTTATATTAAAAGCTGTGCCACTGCATATTTCAGCATTTTGATTTGATATTGCTGGTAATTGAGAACCAACATGAGCTGTAACTGTGAATGGATTTCCGACACAGAACCCGGCAGTTGGGGTAACGGTATATATTAGTCTGGCAGGACTATTAGTAGTATTAATTAAGGTCTGGAATATACTGGCTGAAGAAGTATTTTGAGCTGTTGAACCGGTGATGGCACCAAAAGGAATCGCTGTTGGGTTTGTCCATGTATAGCGGGTATTGGCGGGCACATTCGTTGGTACTATTGATATCGACGCACCTGTGCAAATAGTATCTACAATATTATTGATTATTGGAGTTGGGTTCACTTGTGTTGTTAAGGTAAAATCATTTCCATTACATCCATTAAATGATGGTGTTACGGTATAGACTGCGGTGTTTACAACATTATTGGTGCTGCTTAATACCTGACTAACAGCAGTTTGTCCAACAGACTGGGCACTTCCACCAGAAAGTGAGTTAAATGGACTAATCAATGGATTTCGCCAGGTGTAGGTAGTACCGATAGGCGCGTTGTTTGCAGCAAAACTAAATGCTGAACCACTACATACATTTGATAAAACCTGATCAGTAATAACCGGAATTGGTTGAACAGATACTGCAAGTGTAAATGGAGTTCCCTGGCATCCGTTTGCTACTGGTGTTATCGTATAACTTGCGATAGATGTATTGATGGTTTGATTTACCAATGTCTGATTGATGACAGACACTCCAGCAATTTGCGCTGCTCCCCCAGTTAATGTTCCACCTGGGTTATAAGTAGGGTTACCCCATGTATATAGTGTATTAGCAGGTACATTGGCAGGTGAAAAAGAGAATGGTACATTACTGCAGCTTGATAAGGTCTGGTTATTTATTGCAGGCGTAGGTTTAATTTGAAGTGCAACAGTTTGCTGACTTTGACATCCATTTGCTGATAATAAATAATTGTAAACAACTGGCACCTGATTAAGCGAATTGTTGACCAAAACTTCAGCAGGGTTATTATTTCCTGTTGCAGCTCCATTATTTATAAATGCCTGTAATGCTCTTGTCCAGGTAAAGGAAGTACCAGCTACATTTGAGGTAGGGAAATAATTGAAAGTATTTCCCGAACAGATATCTGGTGCATTTGATACACTGGTTAATACAGGTATTGGATTTACAGTAACAGTAATATTTTGTGTATTTGTACAACCTTCTGTAGTTGCCAATGTATAAACATAAGTAACATTCAGTGGTGTATTGGAATTATTTACCAATACTTCATTCAAGTTATTAGCACCAGAAGCCGCTGGATTATTTATACCCGTAACTACCGCTCTCGTCCAGTTGAATGTTGCTGTAGAAGGAGTATTGCTTGTTGGTACGTAAGTGAATGCTGTATTACTGCAAATAGCTGCAGGAGTTAATGAACTGCTTAGTTGTGTTGCAGGATTTACTGTAAGGTTTACAGTGAAATTATTTCCGGCGCAAGCGCCAGTAATCGGAGTAACTGAATACTGAGCCTGTACTGGTACATTACTCGTATTCGTTACAAATTGAGATACAGAAGTTACGGGTGCAGATTGTGACACAGCACCTGCAACAGTTCCATTAGGGACAATTGTTGGGGTTGTCCAGGTATATGATGTACCGTCAGGCACTGGAGTTGGACTTACTGAAAATGAATTACCCGAACAAACAGTTGCATTGATGGTAGCTATGGAAGCTTTTGGATTAACAGGTACAGTAACTGTAAAATTATTACCGGTACAGCCATTAGCAGAAGGTGTTACGGTATATACTGCAGAAGAAGTTGCGTTCGTAATATTGGTAAGTGTTTGCCCAATACTGGTTCTTCCTGCTTCAGCTATAGCTCCTGACAAGGAAGACAATGGTGTTACTACTGCATTTCCCCAGGAATAAATAGTATTTGATTGTATACCAACTGGTGTATAATTAAATGATGCTCCACTGCATATAGCAGGTAAGGTGATATTTGCCGCTACAGGAATCGGATTTACCGTAACCGATACCGCAAATGGAATACCTGCACATCCATCAGCATTGGGTGTGACTGTATAGGTTAGTACTGCAGGATTTGCAGAAGTATTAAATAACTGTTGACCGATACTACCCACAAGATTTCCGGTTGTGCCTCCTGTAATTATTCCTGCCGGCGAGCTAACCGGAGAACCCCAGGAATACAAAGTATTTGTTGGAACATTATTAATGGTTGTTGTAAAACTGGTATTACTGCAAATCGTAGAAACCTTGTTCGTAATTGCTGGTGTTGGTTTAACTACAACATTAACTACTTGCGTATTTGAACAACCGTTTACTAACGTGGTATAGGAGTAGGGTACTGTTATTGGAGCTACAGTAGTATTAAACAGGAATTCATTTGCCGAACCTGTTCCTGCTGAACTACCATTGCTTATCCCATTTACAGCCGTTCTGCTCCATTGAAAAATAATCGATCCCCCAGTTGTAGGTGAAGTAGGGTTATAAATAAAATTACCTTCACTACATATATCTGCAGGGGTTAAAGTACTGCTGAGCTTAGGTGTAGGGTTAACCACAACTGTTACATTTTCATTGTTGCTGCATCCGCCGGCAGTTACTAGATTATATGCATATACGACCGAAATAGGACTATTTGTGGTATTGATTAATGCCTCATTTGGATTATTTGTTCCGGAAGCAGCAGCATTTGAAATACCTGCTACAAATGCCCTTGACCAGTTAAACTGGGTAGTTGAAATGGTATTGGACGTGGGTACATAACTGAATTGCTGGTTACTACATACAGGTGCAGGTGTTAATGAACTGCTGAGCGCTGTAGTAGGATTAACAGTTGCAGTAATAAAATGTGTATTGGTACAGCCCAATGATGTTATCGAAATGGCATATTGCACATTTACAGGAGTAGTAGTACTGTTGATCAGGGTTTCATTAATTGCACTACCTGTTCCTGTGGTGGCCGTATTTGTAATTCCGGCAGCAGCATATCTGCGCCATGCGAAACTAGGTGCATTTGCGCTTGTAGTTGCTACATAGTTGAATAGTGTACCACTGCATACCGGAGCTGGTGCAAAAGAACTGTTTAATGGAATACTTGGAGGTGCTACGCTAGATACATTTACGGTTACCGTAAAATCGCTACCTAAACAACCATTGGTACGTGGAGTAACAGTGTATGTTGCTGTTGCTATTGATCCGGTAACATTATTCAGTGTTTGGCTTACATATTGTGATTCTATTGACTGGGCATTACCTCCTGTTATAGCCAATGACGGACTAATAACCGGAACACCCCATGTATAAGTTGTACTGGCTGGTGCACCTGCGGGGTCGTGAGAAAATGCTTGTCCATTGCATATATTTTCGGTACCTGGTGCAATATTTGGAATTGGACTTACCTGTACAAATACATTCTGGATATTATTACAACCCGTAACTGTATTTAATAGGGTGTATGTATAGGGAAGTGTAATAGCATTAAGTGTATTATTATTTAAGGCTTCCTGCGGATTATCACTACCTGTAGCCGCACCATTCGTAATACCAGCAACTGCGGCCCTGCTCCAGTTAAAAGTAATGTTCGATTGCAGTGAAGTAGGATTGTAGTTAAAAGTAGATCCGCTACATACCGTATTCAAATTTGCAGAGCTGCTTAATTGCGGTCTGGGATTTACCAAAACATTGAAGCTTTGGGTGTTAATACATCCGGCTGCATTAAGTGTAAATTCATAGGTAACAGTTGCAGGGGTAGTTGCCGTTGTATTTACCAAAACTTCATTGATATTACCACTGCCTAAACCGCCACTAGGACTGATTCCCGCTACTGCAGCCCTGCTCCAGGTAATAGAAGTGCCGCCTAGAGATGAAGTAGGGTTATAAATAAAAGACGTGCCACTGCATCTTACATCATTCGATGTACTACTGCTTAAATTTGGTATTGGCTTAACATTCATTGTTATTGCCTGAGTATTCGTACAGCCAGTAGCAGTGCTTTGCAAATTGTAATTGTAGGTAACCGGAACATTTGCTAATGTAGTATTGATTAAAGTTTCATCAGGACTATTACTTCCTGTTGATGCTGCATTTGAAATACCTCCTGTTAAACTTCTGGTCCAGGTGAAGTTTATATTTGATTGGGTAGAACTTGGTGTATATGAAAATTGGGCTCCACTACAAACATCTGGCGGGGTTAATGAGGAGTTGAGTGTTGGTAAAGGATTAACAACTACTGAAACAGTTTGGTTATTAACGCATCCATTTGCTGTAAGGGTGTATATATAATTAGATGTAAGTGAAACATCAGATGTATTCGTCAATGCTTCACTAACACTGCCTGTTCCATTATTTGTATTTGGTAAAATATTTACTACCTGTGATCTGTTCCACGCAATTGTTGTTCCTGCCGTTGCACTGCTTGCAGCATAAATAAATGTTTGTCCGCTACAAATATTTGCAGTTGCCGTGCCACCGCTCAATCGGGGTAGGGGATTTACCGTTACTTCTAAAGTGAAAGTGGTATTATTTGATGCCTGAACATTATACGTAACAGTTGCTGGGTCACTTGTATTATTAGTAAGTGTTTGAATAACTCCGGTTTGCGGAGTAGCTTGTGGTGTGGCATTAACTGATCCTGCAGGGTTAACAGTTGGAACACCCCATGTATAGGTTAATGAACTTGAAGCAGCAGGTGGTTTGAAATCAAACGATTGTCCGCTGCAGATAGTTAAGGTATGTTGTGAAAATGCAGCATTACCTGCAAATACAAATAATAAAATAATCCAAATTCTTGTACAGGGCACAAGAATCCATTGGCCTTTTCCAGATTGCGCAGTTCTCATAAGGTTATAGTATCGGTTGCTTCTGTTTTGGTTGTATTTATTTAGGTAACCCATGCATTTATTAGGGTTATCCTTAAGACCTTTTGCATTTTATAAATGCAGCCTGAAAATTCTGTTCAACTTCATTATTCTTACAAAATCTTAACTGATGCATCGGGGGCGCATCTATAAAGAACAGATAATCAAGCAAAAGGACATACAAGATAGGCGGAACGTCTCAGACAATCAAGGAGAATTGTATTAAAAAAAAGCCACCATACACTTTTTACCAGGTTTAAACGGCTTTAAAATGATGGCAGCTAGCTATATTGTTGGTTATCAAATATTTAGAAGGAGGAAGTTTTATGGGTATTTTTTATATTAAATTTTAATTGCATTTAATTATTTTACCAATGGCTTTCTTAAACGACTATCTGCTTAATGTAGGTTAGGCTAATAGCAAAAACTGTCAACAAGTATTTTATCAAACACTCGCCTGATGCACCACCCTTTGCGGAAACGGAATCTCAATACCTTCCTCGTCAAATACCTGTTTAATTCTTTTTCTTAGCTCTCCGGTAACATCCCACTTTTTATGCGCCGGCGTTTCACCAATTATTTTTATGTCAATTGATGAATCGCCAAACTGATCAATCCGCAAAAACTGTGGCGCTTTTAAAATCGAGTCTTTCCATAATGGATCTTCTGCCATTTCATTACCAATGCGGTTTACTACTTCGATTACATGGTCTATTTTACAGTTATAGGAAACTCCAACATTTATATTTACCCTTGAAAAATATTTAGAGTGATTAGAAACGCGTTTCACTTCACCATGTGGAATATGATGCACCGTTCCATCCAAATCTCTCAAAGTAGTGAGTCGCAAACTAATGTCTTCCACTAATCCACCTGTACCATCCAGGTTCACTATATCTCCAATGCGGTACTGATTTTCAAGAATAATAAAAAAGCCTGATATCAAATCCCGGATAAGGTATTGTCCGCCAAAACCTAAAGCAAGTCCGATAATACCTGCACCGGCAAGAATTGGCGCAATTGGCACACCTAGTTCTTGTAATATAATAAGTGCACCCATCGCCAGTATAACAATTCTAGCGGCCCAGCTAAAAATGCGGGTGAGTGTATCTTTTCTTTTTCTCTCAGCTTCACTGTTTATTTCTGCGTCTTTTACAATGCTAAGCATAACAAGCCTGCGAATAAATACGATCACATAACGGTGCAATAGCCAGGCAATTAATCCAATAAGAATAATCCTGATGCCATGCGACAAAAACCATGGCCAAAAATTATTCAGCCATTCTGTGAAATGACGATTCATACAATAAATGATTTAAATAGATGCGCAAGCAGTCGAAATAACTACACATCAGATGAACAATAAACTCAGGGGAAAAGATGCAGTTTGAACTGCTTTAGGAACTATAAAGGTACAAAATTTTTAGCAATACCCCAAGCCGCTACAGCACCAATCGCACACCACCCAGTTCCTCAACACGATAGCTGAATTTTTCACCGGGTGAACTAATGAACATAAAATTCTTAGGAACATTCCATTCCTTACTCAATTCATCAATCAATGCTGGTCCGAATATGCCCTGAATTGTGATATACTCCATTTTAACATCCGGATAAGCTCTGTCAAGTACTTCAAAATCCTGCATAAATTTTTCGGGAACAGGTTGGTGTTCTGCCAACACGGTTACTATGCGAATTTTTCTGGTAATTTCATTTTCCTGCAGGTAAATCATCACTTTATTTAGCGTGGCTATATCATCTCCCTTTGAAAAGAAAACAAAATCCTGCTCATGTAATTTATTGAGAAACTTATTGATCACTATATGACTCAGCAAGGAAAACTTTCTAAGTTTGGAAGTTACTGTTTTTAATATGCTTAGTACAAATTCCATAATATGGTTTCTGTTCAGCATCGCATAAATCAATAACAGTGAAGGAATAAAATATTGCAGGAATACCACGAGGTATTCAGGCCTGAGTTTTACATTCCCATATAACCCAATAGCAATACCGGTTAATGCAATAATAACCAAAGTAGGAGATGCATATTCCGGACGGGGAAGCCTGGCTCTCCTGATTTTCAGGATCAGGTTACCCAAACCAAAAAAGAACATTACCAGTAAGAATGAAATGGTATACACGCCTGCTAAAGGTCCCAGTTCACCACTCGTTACAAGTAATACGGAAACACATAAGAGAAAGAATACGATCAGTATTCGATAACTGCTTCCTCTACGATTTTCTTTTAAGAGGAATTGGGGAAGTATTCTGTCTAAGGTCATTCTTCGTATCAAACCATTTACACCAACAAAAGAAGTGAGCACAGCACCACTCAATACGAGCACTGCGTTAATGGAAATGATCGTAGCGAATAATTGTCCGCCAGTTAAACTGGCTATATGACTTAGCAAAGATTGCTGGTGCAAGTCTACTTCCGAAACAGGCATTACCCCGATGGCTAATAATGCAATTAGCGGATTTAATATCGACACTGCCAGCCACATATTTCTCAATGTTTTTGGAAATACACCTCTTTGCTGCTCTTCCACAAAATTGGCAGAGCTTTCAAAACCTGATATGCCTAAAAGTGCAGCACTGAATCCGAAGAAAAGAGCCGTGGCCAGACTACCTCCACGGACAGGCAGTGAAAAATTTTCAATGAGCGTACCGGTACCGTGGGTAAATAAAAAATAACAGGCACTTATTACCAGCAATGCCATACATATCATGTGGATGATAAAGATCACCAACGCAACAATTGCACTCTCAGAAATACCTGATATAGTAAGACACAGAAAAAAGAACAACAATACGAATGTTGCGGTCATAATATTAATCTGTGGCAGGCTATGGTGGAGGTAATGCATGGCTTCACTGGCCGATATTACTGCTGTGGCCATATAGGAAAGAATGGTAAGACAGGCAGCAACTGATGCATTGCTTTTTGTCGTTGTATTTAAGAGTACATTATATGCCCCTCCATTTAACGGTAATGCGCCTACTACTTCTCCATAAATTTTTCTGAATAAGAATAATATGCCCGCAACAAATAACAAAGCTATCCAGGCGTATTGTCCGGCCATGGCAATGGTAATAGCTGAAACATATAAGCAGGATGAAGTAATATCATTGCCACAAATGGCTGTTGCCTTCCATGTATTTAATTTTTTGGTAGTAGACATGCAGGAGATTAATAAATGAAAACGAATTCCAATAGGTTATAAATGTACATCTTCAATTGTTCTGAGCTGACGGCTTCTTTCAGCCGCAAAAGCCATTAGATGACTCTCTACTGATACTTCAATAGATGAACTGAGTAATTCTTTCTTTTGTTGGTAAACAGCCTGCACCCAGTCTTTAACCAGTCTGTGATCACCGCCGCCATGCGCATCTGTTTTTAAGCTCCAGGATGTTTGTTTGCGGGTTTTGAAATCTGTCAACACAAAACTTTCCATATCTCCAATGATATCACCGGCAGAACCCATTATTCTTGTGCGCCGACCCTCATAAGAAACATGAGCTTCCATTGAAAAAGCAGCAGTAACACCATTTTCAAAAAGCATATTCACAGTAAGATGATCTGGCTGATCATTATCCATTCGGTACACGCAACGACCATAATCGGTTGTCTTTAATTGTTCGAGAATATGCTCCCCCCAATCTTCATTCTCTGCAGGAGGATCGAATACATATAGTCTTTTCCTGTCCCGATAATAAATCTGTATGGCAGAATAAGGGCAGTTGCCTTCAACTTTACAGCCATCTGTACAACGCTCTGTACTGCCTGAAGGTGCATTTCTGTTAGTGAACCAACTGAGGTTGCCAAAACAGTGTACGTCGTGTACTGGATTATTTACGAGCCAGCGAATGATATCTGTATCATGTGAAGATTTAGCAAGGATAATTGGTGTTGCATTTTTACTGTTGCGCCATTTACCCCGAACATAGGAGTGACTCATGTGAATATGTTCAATTGGCTCCATGTGTTGTATGCTGATGATGTTGCCAATTAATCCGGCATCAATTACTGCTTTTAACTCTCTGAAATAAGGGGAATAGCGTAAAACATGACAAACACCTACGATTCTGCCGGTGTCATTTGCTTTCTTCAAAATTGCACGGCATTCTTCCTCAGTTGGCGCAATGGGTTTCTCCAATAAAACATCATAACCAGCGTCAAGTGCTGCCAAACAAGGCTCAGTATGTAATTGATCGGGAGTAGCTATGATAACCGCATCAGCAAATTTTGGTTGTTGAAAAATTTCCCTCCATTCTTTGAAACAAAGTGATGCTGGTATTTCATGGTCTTCCGATGTCTTAAGTCTTCTTTCAGTTGAAAGGTCTGCAACCGCCACTATTTTAAGCTCATCCGGATTTTCAATTGCATAATCTGCATATATAGTTCCGCGATGTCCTGCACCAATTAAAATGGCTTTCACAGGCTTGCGTATTTGAATGTGTAAGGGGTTGTGAAATACGTCATCTTCGAGTCCGAAAATGCCAGCAATTTCTTTCCATCCTAAAGTGGCCGTTTCTTTGAGTAAACTGAAAGGTCTTAATATTTTTCTGGAAGCAATGAATTGTCTTAATGACATCTATCTATCAAATTTTATAGTTTGGCAATTATATTTTTAGTCATAGGCTTAATCCGTCTATTCTATCAAAACAATAATAATGTCCATTACATTGGTTAGTGTTGGACCAGTTTTAAGTAAGCCATCTGTTTGTTTAAAGAATGAATAAGCGTCAAAGTTTTCATAGTACTGCAAGGGGTCTAGTCCTTTTTGAACCGACATAGCGATGATATGTACGTCTGCTATAGCTCCTGCGGCATCTGTTGGACCGTCTGTGCCATCTGTCCCTGCTGCCAGAAAACAAATAGAAGTAGTATCAGTATTACTCCTTGCTTTCATTTCCAGCAATGCGGCAAGTGCTAAATGCTGGTTTCTTCCTCCTGTTCCTTTTCCTGTAACCTGAACGGTTGTTTCGCCACCTGCCAGGATACAGAGTGGTAGTGGGCTTGAATAATTTTTGCAATAGCGCATCAGTGCTGTAGCAAACTCACCTGCATCCCCTTTCAATGGTTTACCAAAGCGTTGAACATGGTAGTTTAATGCTTCAGCCTTCGCTTCGGCTGCCATCAAAGCTTTTTGGTTATTTCCAATAATGATATTATGGTTAATCTTAAGTATTGGATTATTTTCTTTTACAGTTTCCGGTAATAGCCCCCTTAATCCATTTTCAAAATAGGCTAGAATTTCCGGTGAAATCTGTTTGGTGAGATCGTATTTTTCGAGCACCAGTAATGCATCTGCAAAACTGCTTTGATCGCCAGTTGTTGGTCCGCTGGCAATCACTGATAAATCATCACCAGGTACATCAGATAAAATTAAACTATACCATTTGGCAGCAGGCGCATATTGTAAAAGTTGACCGCCTTTAATACCAGATAAATGTTTGCGTACACTATTGTTTTCTTCAATATCGCATCCACAGGTTAATAGTAGTTCAAATATTTGAAATACATCTTCCTGTTTTAACATTGGGGGAATATCTGTCCAGAGTGAAGAAGCGCCCCCGCTCAGCAAACAAAAAACAATATCATCTTCTTTTACTTCTTTTAGTAAATCAAGTGTTTGTTTAACTGCAGCAATACTTCGCTGGTCTGGCATTGGGTGACCTGCTTCTAAACAATTTATAAAATCAAGTGGTACTTTATGTTGGTCTTTGGTAGTAATTAATCCTTTAAAAATCCGGTTACCTAATATTTTTTCGAGCGCACCAGCCATTGCTGCCGAGGCTTTTCCTGCACCTATCACAAATATTCTTTGCTTATCACTTAACTGAATGGAATGGTCTTCAATTTTTAACAGACCATCGTTAAACTGCACATACTCCTTTATTAACCTGGAAGGATGTACTGCATCAAGTGCAGCTTGTAAGATAGATATGGTACTTTGTTTACCGGGCATAATGATATGATACAGGAATGATTAGCAATCATCTGCCCAGGTTGATAGTAAAGTTCGGAAACAATTGGGGTTTAAACACGTAAAATCTGGAAAGGTTGTCCAAAAGTTTAACAAAAATCACGAAATTACTTGCTGCATTGTAATAATGTTACACTAATGAACAGGAGAATATTAATCATACTGGTCTTTTCACAATTAGTTATAATCACTTGTTATGCACAGCATAGCTATTTAAAGGAAATACAAGTATGGAAAAAAGAAAGATTAACAGAATTGAAGTCTGAGAATGGGTGGCTAAACCTTACAGGGTTGTTTTGGCTGAAAGAAGGTCGCCAGAGTTTTGGTGGTAGCCAACATGATAGTATTCAACTGCCTATTCCTTCTTTTCCTGCAGAAGTTGGCTATTATGAGAAGCGTGGAAATCAGGTAAAGCAGGTGCTGCAGAAAAATATCAACATTAAAGTAAATGGTTTGTTTAAGCAGGAGGCAGTTATTTACAGTGAAAGTTTTACAAAACAACCTGAGTTGAGTTTTGCAAATTTCAGGTGGACATTTATCAGAAGAGAGGATAAAATCGGGATTCGATTTCGCAATCTCGAAGCACCAGCAGTTAAGGCTTTGAAGGAAATTCCCTGTTTTGATATAGATACCGTTTTTCGTGTAAAGGCAAAACTTGCGCGACCACTGATTCCTCAATCTATTCCGATTGAAAATGTATTAGGACAAATAACCATGCAGTTTTCTCCTGGTAAATTGTCTTTTACCATTGATGGGAAAAAATACGTACTTGATGCACTTGCAGAAGGAGATAAACTATTTATTCTTTTTGGTGATGCTACCAGCGGGAAAACCAGTTACGCAGCTGGTCGTTTTGTGTATGCAGATTTTCCTGGTGAAGATGGGGTAACCATTCTTGATTTCAATAAATCAATTAATCCGCCCTGTGCATTTACACCCTTTGCAACCTGTCCATTACCACCTGCGCAAAATATATTACCTATTGCCATAAAAGCAGGTGAACAAAAACCCGGTTCGTAACTAATTATTTCCTGATCAATTGTCTGATAGATACCAGATGTGCAAAAAGCACGGCAGGTACTATAAAGCCAGGTAAAAGAATATAAGGGAAATAGGTTAACCCAATATTTGGCTGTTCAAAACCAAAACGTTGAAATGGCGTTGGTACGGATAATATGCCATGGTATGCAATGTTGAAGAGCAAAGCCAGGCAGATAATATTCCATGTTAGCAGAATGTTTCTAGACCAAGTTTTTCTTCTATATCCATAATAGACAACCAGGGGTGCGGAGAGTCCGGAGATAATATCGAAATTAATACCTTCAAAAGTCATAAGCTTCGGAACCAATCCCGCATTAAATAAAAGGAGTAAACATATCTCTACCGGCACCCTAACTGTATGCAACCAGGTAAGCCATTCAGTATTAAGTGTGTCAATGTAGTTCCTTCCTTTCGCACTAATAAAAAGGAGAGCAATGCAAAGTATGGGAGGAGCTAATAAAGCCATCATTCTTGGGGGCAGAGTATTGGTTACTGTATAAAAACCGGTAGACGCAATGAGGCTTTGAATTATGAGCCAGATCAATAAAATAGTAATGGGTATACGCGCATTTTTAAAAGTGCTTCCCAAAAAAAACAAGGTAAGTATAACGGTAATACTAAAAATAATAGAAAGGTATAATGGTGCAGGTGCCATAACCCAATAGTTTATACAAAGGAAATAATCATTTTCAAATTGTCACAGTACTTTATTTCAATGGTGAGGAGCTATGTCGAAAGAATATATGTGTTGTATGAATGGAAATTAACAAGGTTATGGTTCAATGATCAGGTCATATTTTGCGAGCAAACCATTTATGGCATTTGCGGAGAAAAGCGCTTTTTTAAGTTTGTTTTTTTCCGGGTCAATAATAAATCCAAAAGCCTCTCTGAAATCAGCTTTAGAAAGATCTGTTGCCTCAAAACGGGCATTGCTGAAGTTTGATCCGGAAAAAACGGCACTGGTAAGAATGGTATTTGAGAAATCTACTTCGGTAAGATTGCAGTTTTTGAAAACTGTTTCGGGCATTTTACGTTGGAAAAAATTGGAGTAGGTTAACTGACAGTTTTCGAAACCGATACTGAACATAATTGGGTGGCAATGTTCAAAATCAATTCCCATCATTTTACAATCGATGAACTTTACATTGCTGA
>CBFGPM010000020.1:0-62737 GCA_965650685.1 uncultured Sediminibacterium sp. | reverse complement strand
CTTGTATGTTTGTCTTCTAATAACAAATGTGTAAACAAGACATGGTGGAAAAGGAGGTTTGCGACGCTGGTACATGATACCTTAACCGGAGTGTCTCCTTTCCACTTCTTTTTCCCAAATCTGACAACATAACAGCCATGCCGTTACAACCTTTGAAATAAGGAAGTAACGCGACATTGGTATAGATACCGTAACGGAGTGTTTCCTTATTCAAGTAGAGTTCGGGATATAACTTGGTATTGATACCGTATTCCACAAGCTTGAACGATGCTTGATTCATTTTATTAACCCAAATCCAATTTATGAACAACGACGGTTTTCTTGGCCTGGACATTAGTAAAGGTTATGCGGATCTGTATGTAGTCAACGCGGCGAAGGTTCCGGTTGAAGCTGCATTCCGTCTTTACGATGTTCAGGATGGACATCAAAGACTCGAAGAATTAATTGACAAATGGCTGGTCAAACAAAATTTTGACACCATCTATTGCGGTGTTGAAAGCACCGGCGGTTACGAAAACAACTGGATTAACTTTTTACAGGAATTGGCTCTCACCCGTCCTTTAAAGATTGCCCGGTTAAATGCTAAAGGTGTAAAATCATTAAGTGATGCAGCGTTAAAAAGAACAATCACTGATAGTGTAAGTGCCGAGAATATCGCAATGTACCTTATTGACTTTCGTCATAAAATTCAATGGATCGATGATCCGAAATCTTTTAGAAAGTACACCGATGGACGAAGGCATAACACATTTATCAGGATGCTTAAAAAGCAGAGAATACAGTTGAGCAATCAACTTGAAAAATTGTTGTATCAGGAACTAAGTCCACTCATGGCCTATTGCAGACATGGCGCTCCTGGTTGGCTGTTGAATATGTTGTCAAAATATGCGAGCGTAACCGCAATCAATAAGGCGGGTCCAAAAGGGCTTATCAAAATCAAAGGTATAACCACTGAGAAAGATGAAGCAATTTTAAACAAAACAAAAGAAAGCAAACACCGGACAACCGAACACATCAGCTCAGTAATAAAAAGCACGATCAAACAGATGGTTCATTTAGACGAGGCGATCCGTGAAGAAAAAAACAAGCTGATAAAAGCATATGCAGATTGTGAAGAAGTGAAATTGCTAACTTCTATTTCTGGTCTTGGTAATCAAAGCGCAGTTGAAATACTGATTGAAATCGAAAACATTCATCGATTTGAAAACGCCAAAAAACTAAGTGCATACTTTGGCCTCCACCCAGTATTTAAACAAAGCGGTGATGGCAAATGGGGCAATCACATGAGTAAGAAAGGTCGTTCTGAAATCAGAGCTGTACTATTTATGAGTAGCCTTACCTCGATCCGATATAGTGATTTGTTCAAAAATATTTACAGCAATGCGAGAGCGAAAGGAAAGAATCACTTTAATGCGATGGGTGTTGTGATGCACAAACTATTGCGTGTTATCTTCGGTGTATTGAAAAACCGGACTCCTTTTTCTTTGGAGGTAAACGCTAAAAATGTCGAGAACGCGGAGGTGAAACAGCTTGAACAGAAAGAAAAACTAAAGGTGCAGAAAAAAGAACAGGTGCAAAAGCTGGAGCGATATAATCAGGTTGAACTCGAAATCTCGCCTATCTCGAAAAGGCACGCGAAGAAGCGGAAGGTGCTGCAGGTGACGTAGGGTGTTGGCTCCAGCGTTTTGTTCTTTGGTGATTCTTCGTTGCGTCGCAGTCCGTTCATCGTCCCGTTCAATGATGGTTTGTTCGGTTGGTAGCTACCAATAGGGTTTTGTATTTAAGTATTTGCTTAAATTATTATTTCACTTATATTTGTCCGTATGGAGAACAATACTTGTATAAGGCTTCTTGCCGATCACGCGCAGATTCGAAACTGTAAGTCAAAGTTGAAAACCGCTCAACAATCTTTCGGTCAGTTGTCAAATCTATTGGCTTTAGCAGGCAATGAAGTGCGACTGAAAATGATTTTCTTACTTGAAGAAGAAAACGAGTTGTGTCCGTGCGATCTTGCCGATATTTTAAGCATGACTGTCCCTGCCGTATCTCAACATCTTCGCAAATTAAAAGATGGCAATCTGATCGTTTCCCGTAAAGAAGGGCAAACTATCTATTACTCATTGACTCAGGCAAACATGAAGATTTTAAAGCCCTTCTTCAAACATATTAATCGTCAAACTGAAAAACTCCAAACGGTATGATCAGCACCAAGACACAAGGAACGGTGATCAGTACTAGCCTACTTTCAGCAATTGCTGCTTCGCTTTGTTGTATTACCCCCGTAATAGCATTGCTTGCGGGTAGTAGCAGTGTGGCAGCCAATTTTTCTTGGATTGAACCAGCACGGCCTTACCTGATAGCTTTATCAATAGCAACGCTGGCACTGGCCTGGTATCAGAAATTAAAACCGGCAAAACAGATCGATATAAATTGCGATTGCGATATACCAGCTAAGACATCTTTTCTTCAGTCCACAACATTTTTAGTCATTATCACGATCTTTTCTTTGGTTATGATAACCTTCCCAATCTATGCGAAAGTTCTTTATGGAAATACCGGTTCAAAACCTCTTGGTAAACAAGCATTGATAACTGATAAACAAACAAATTTTACGATCAAGGGAATGACCTGTGAGAGTTGTGAAATTGAAATAAACAATGCCTTGTCAAAAGTTCCGGGAGTTACAGCGTACACCACTTCCTACGCTAAAGGTGCAAGCCTGGTTACTTACGATCCGGGCAAAGTAAATGAATCAGAAATCACAAAGCGGATCAACGAAACCGGCTATACAGTCACCGGGCTTACGATCAACAATTCCTCAGCGGGAAATAAAAAAGGTTGCAAGGAAAGTTTAACTAAATCATGTTGCGATAAAAAGAATTAAGAATGGAAAATACAGTAACGCTTGTTTCAACAATTACATGCCCGGTCTGCAACTTCAAGAAAAGTGAAACGATGCCCACCGATGCCTGCATGTTCTTCTATAAATGCACCAGCTGCGAAACTATATTGAAGCCGAAGCAAGGTGACTGTTGCGTCTTCTGTAGTTACGGAACGGTGAAATGTCCACCAATGCAGCAGGGTAATTCGTGCTGTTCGAAATAAAACACAACAATTAAACGCACCATTATGAAGATGCAAAATGCGATTCCGGCATTACCCGTAAAGAGTATTAAACGCGCATGCGAATATTACACCAACAAATTGGGTTTTACCGTCCGGCACCAGGAGGACTCTTTTGCTATTGCTGTGCGTGACGCGGTTGAGATACATCTTTGGATGGCATGTGATCGATCTTGGAAATGGAGGAGTATATCATTGTTCTTAAAGCCTATCTGGTCTGCAGCTGAATCATTCATTGCTGGAACAGCAAGTTGCCTGATAAAAATGCAAGGAGTTAGTGAATTATATGACGAATATAAAAAACATGCTGTCCTTCACGAACCTGACACAGTTGTACAGGAGCAACGCTGGGGTCATCGTGAATTTCATGCAGTAGATCTCGATCGAAACCTCCTGACCTTTTACGAAGAAATCTAATCGCCCAAATTGAATTTAGGCCGCCATGCAAATGGCGGCTTTTTTTTGCCCAGCCTTCAAAAAATAGTTTGGAATTAAACGATATAACTTCGTTTTACTTTCATATTGTCAGTAACTTTCGCCCATGAAATACCTGTTTTCTTTATTGTTTGTTACTTTGATGCTTCAGACAAACGCTCAGATCAAGCCATTTAGGTTTGCTTTTATATCAGATACCCATATCGGTTCCCCAAATGGAGGTGCTGAGGAAGACCTTAGGAGAACGGTTGCTGATATTAATCAGATGACTGATATCGCTTTTGTTGTATTAACAGGTGATATAACTGAATTGGGAACAACAGAGGAGATAAAAAAAGCGAGAGAGATTTTGGATGAATTGAAAGTACCTTATTACATTATACCCGGCAATCATGATACTGGTTGGAGTGAAAGTGGTGGTGTTGCATTTGGACAGGTATTCGGATATGATAAGTTTGTTTTCACCTATAATGGTATTCGATTTATTGGCTGCGCTTCCGGGCCCTATGTAAGGATGAGCGATGGGCATATACCCAGAGATGCCGTTAACTGGCTTGATAAGTTACTTGCTGATACCCCTGATGATTTACCGGTAATTTTTTTGAACCATTATCCTTTAGACAATGGGCTTGATAACTGGTATGAAGCAATTGACCGGTTAAAACAAAAAAATACCATCGCGGCCTTATGTGGTCATGGACATACCAACAAGGCGATGAATTTTGAGGGTATCCCCGCGGTAATGGGGCGTTCAAACCTTCGCGCCAAAGCTGAAATTGGGGGATATAATCTGGTGGATGTAAGGGAAGATTCTCTGCTGTTTTCTGAAAGAAGACCTGGTCAGAAAACCCTTTCATCCTGGACAGGTTTGAAGATTGAAAAACATGCTTACCAAAAAACCTCTGCTGACTTGCGTCCTTCCTATACGGTAAATGACAGTTTTCCTAAAGTAAAAGTGAGGTGGAAATTTAGTGATGAGGCCAATGTTATTGCCACACCCGCAACTGATGGAAAACTGGTATTCTTTGGGAATAGCCTGGGAAACTTTTCCGCATTAGATATTAAATCTGGCAGGAAACGCTGGAATTATCAAACCGGTGGTGCTGTATTTTCTTCTCCGGCGGTAGATGGGCAAAAAGTAATTGTAGGATCGGGAGATGGTTATTTGTATTGCTTTGATGCTGCCAAGGGCCGGATTGTCTGGAAATACAAGGCTGATGCTGCCATTTTAGGTTCGCCACTAATCAAAGACGGTATTGTGTACATTGGAGCCAGCGATCATTGCTTCCGCGCGATTTCAGTAAACTCAGGAAAAGAAATCTGGCGTTTTTCCGGGCTGGATGGGCCCGTAATGAGTAAGCCGGTAGTTGAAGGCAATCAGGTAATTTTTGGTGCCTGGGACCGCAATCTGTATGCACTGGATATAAAAACAGGTTCCCTCAACTGGAAATGGAACAATGGCTCCAGCGTGCGTAATTTTTCTCCGGCAGCTTGTATACCGGTTGTTAAAGATGATGTAGTATACATAGTAGCCCCAGACAGATACCTGACTGCCTTAGATATCAAGACAGGCACTACTTTATGGCGAAATAATGAAGCGACTGTTCGGGAATCAATTGGTATTTCAGCGGATGGTCGTTGGATTTATAGTAAAACTATGAACGATTTTGTTGTAGCATTTGCTACTTCTCGTGAAAAACAGTCTGTTGCATGGAAAATCAACTGTGGCTTTGGATACGAACATGTACCTTCCATGCTGATTGAAAAAGAACAGACAGTAGCATTTGGTACAAAAAGCGGCAGGATATATAGTTTTGATCCGGTTAAGCAGGTGATTAAATGGGTGCATAAGATCGACAACTCAATGGTAAACACCGTAAACATGCTCAGTGGAAACAGAATACTGGCCGCAACCATGGACGGAAAAGTAACCCTTTTGGAAGTTGCCGATTAAAATGTGCATTGACCGTGAAAACTTTTTAAAGCAGGTATTGATTTTTATTCACAAATAATTTTCTAACTTTCATTCCTCATCATTTACAACAACAAACTAATACCATCATGGCAAAAGCTAAAAAGAAAGCCGCAAAAAAAGCAGCTCCAAAAAAAGTTGCTAAAAAGCCTGCTAAAAAAGCAGTAAAAAAAGCCGCAAAAAAACCCGCAGCTAAAAAAGCAGCCCCTAAGAAAAAGGCAGCAGCTAAAAAAGCAGCTCCAAAGAAAAAAACAGCCGTAAAAAAAGCGGTTAAAAAAGCAGCAGCAAAAAAAGCAGCCCCTAAAAAGAAAGCGGCTCCTAAGAAAAAAGTAGCAGCTAAAAAACCGGCGGCAAAAAAAGCAGCAGCTAAAAAGCCAGTAGCTAAGAAGCCTGCAGCTAAAAAAGCAGCGCCAAAGAAAAAGGCCGCTCCTAAAAAGAAAACAGCTCCAAAACCAGCACCAGCGCCAGTTGCAGCTCCTGCACCAGCACCGGTAGAAGCTCCGGCTCCAAGCAATCCTGAGATTCCATTTACTGCTTAATATAGTTGTAAACAATCCATATTAATCCTGTTATCTCCTGATAACAGGATTTTTTTATTCCCCGAAACTGAAGCAGTAACATCCTTTTAAAATATCTTTATAGACGCTCAATTTAATTCCACTCACCAAAACTTTCATTCATGCGTAACTGGTTATTGGCTCTCACCTGTTTACTTTTCGGCAGTATACAGGCTCAAAACAGCAGCTCTAAAATTGCAGACAAAACAAAAAACATGAAAAGGTATGATGGCTATTTCACTTTCTGGTGGGATGGCAATACCGGGAAAATCTGGCTGCAGGTTGACAAACTCAACCAAGAATTTCTTTACGTAAATTCATTACCTGCCGGATTAGGATCCAATGATATTGGACTCGATCGTGGGCAATTGGGAGGAACAAGGATTGTTTATTTCCAAAAAGTTGGCAAAAAACTCCTGATGGTTCAACCCAATTATCGCTACAGAGCACTTTCCAATGATGAAAAAGAAAGAGAAGCAGTACAGGAATCATTCGCACAATCTACCATTGCCGGTTTTACCATTGATGAAGATGAAGGTGATAAAGTATTGGTAGACGCTACTTCCTTTTTCTTAAGGGATGCGCATGGTGTAGCTGATAAAATCCGGAGTATGCGTCAGGGCACTTATGCATTTAATGAATCGCGCTCTGCCATCTATTTACCCAATACGCGTAATTTCCCCCTCAATTCTGAATTTGAAGCCAGTATTACTTTTGTGGGCGGAAATGATGCTGGTCGTTATGTAAATGCTGTAACCCCATCGAGCGAAGCCATTACCGTACGCATGCACCACTCTTTTGTACAGCTTCCAGACGATAAATACAAACCCCGTAAACACGATATCCGCAGTGGTTATTTTGGTATATCCTACTATGATTTCAGCAGCCCTTTTTCGGAGCAAATTGAGCAAATGTTTATTTCCCGCCACAGACTCGAAAAGAAAGATCCCACGGCTACAATAAGCGACCCTGTAAAACCTATTGTTTACTATTTAGATAATGGCACCCCTGAGCCCATCCGTTCTGCCCTGCTTGAAGGCGGACGTTGGTGGAACCAGGCATTTGAAGCGGCAGGTTATCGAAATGCATTCATTGTAAAAGTATTACCCGATGATGCAGACCCGATGGATATACGGTATAATATGATCAACTGGGTTCACCGCTCTACCCGTGGCTGGAGTTATGGAGCTTCCGTAACAGATCCTCGTACCGGTGAGATCATTAAAGGACAGGTTACCTTAGGCTCACTGCGTGTGCGTCAGGACTACCTAATTTTCACCGGTTTATTATCTCCTTATGAAACAGGGAAGCCAGTACCAGCAACAATGCGGGAAGCAGCTTTACAGCGTCTTCGTCAATTGTCGGCCCACGAAATCGGACATACGCTTGGATTACAACACAATTACGCTTCCAGCTTTAATAACCGTGGCTCAGTGATGGATTACCCGCACCCTAATGTTTTTGTAAACAGCAAGGGAGAAATAGATTTCAGTAAAGTGTATACCAATGAAATTGGTGATTGGGACAAAAGAGCTATCCTATTTGGTTACCAGGATTTCCCTTCAGGAACGAATGAAGCTATTGCCCTGAATAAAATATTGGAAGAAAATACCCAGCGCGGGCTTTTATTTATAGCAGATGCAGATGCCCGTGCAGCAAGCGGTCTTCACCCCTATGCGCATTTATGGGATAATGGAAAAGATGTTGCGGATGAACTGAAAAATGTAATGCAGGTTCGTCAAAAAGCATTGGATCAGTTTTCTGAAAAAGCTATCCAGGAATCTATCCCTATGTCAAAATTGGAAGATGTACTGGTTCCTGTTTACAACTATCATCGCTACCAGGTTGAAGCTGTGTGCAAATTAATCGGGGGCATGAATTATAGTTATAATGTTAGAGGCGATGCGCAACAAAAACCCCAGGTACTTGATAATGCAATTCAACAAAAAGCATTACTGGCTGCTCTTGAATGTTTAAAGCCGGAAGTGCTTACCCTACCCGACCGTATCAGCATGCTTATTCCCCCACGCCCACCAATGTATTATGGAATCGGTGAAACTTTTGCAAAACGAACTGGCATGAGTTTCGACCCCATGGCCGCAGCAGAAGCTTTGGCAGATTTTGAACTGGGCTTTTTATTTAGTCCTGAAAGGGCCAATCGTCTTGAACAATTTAAGGCCCAGGCCGGCACAATTGGATGGAGCGATGTATTAGATGCCATCATCAAAAAAACATGGATGGGTAAAAAAGCAGATGGTCTCAAAGCCCAGGTACAGGCACAAACACAGCAAATGGTGCTCACCTGGTTATTGGGACTTAGTCAGGATAAAACGGCCAATTATATGGTTAAATCTATTTGTTTTGACAGACTCAATTCTTTAAAAGCCTATGCAAAACAACAAGCTGCTGTTAATAGTGCCATGCGTGCACATTACCTGTATGCTGTTGAGAGAATAGAGAAACCAAAAGATATAGAACTCCCCCAACACCGCGATATAGCGCCAGGAGCACCAATTGGTTGTGAGTGGTGATGTGAATTGTGAATTGTCAATTGTGAATGGTGAATTCGAAGTAATACAAAAGATCCCCACCAATAAAAAAGCCTCCGTTAAGTACTTAACGGAGGCTTTTTTATTGACAATTCACCATTGACAATTCACACTAAACAATTTACACCAACATTCTCAAAGGTTCTTCTAGTAAAGATTTCAGGGTTTGCAGGAAAGCAGCCCCCGTTGCACCATCAACAGAACGGTGGTCACAGCTAAGTGTAACTTTCATCACATTACCTGGAACAACCTGTCCGTTTTTCACCACAGGCACTTGTGAAATACCACCTACAGCTAGTATGCAGGAGTCTGGCGGATTAATAATGGCAGTGAACTGATCAATACCATACATACCCAGGTTTGAAATGGTAAAGGTGCTTCCTTCCCAATCTGCGGGCTGCAATTTTTTATCTTTTGCTTTCTGTGCGTATTCTTTTACTTCAGCTCCAATCTGACTTAAAGATTTAGTATCTGCAAAGCGAACAACCGGAACCAATAATCCATCTTCTACTGCAACTGCTACACCAATATTTATATGATGGTTAAAGCGAATAGTATCACCGAGCCAGCTACTATTTACTTTAGGATGTTGTTTTAAAGCAAGAGCAGTTGCTTTAAGCACCATATCATTAAAGCTGATTTTTATCGGTGCAGTTTCATTAATCTTACCACGGGCAGCAACGGCTGCATCCATGTCAATTGACATGGTCAGATAGAAATGCGGTGCGGTAAACAGACTTTCACTTAAACGACGTGCAATTGTTTTACGCATTTGTGAAACAGGCACATCTTCAAAGCTAATTTGTCCGGCAGGAGCGGCATTTGCAATTGTATTTGCAGTTGCTTTAGCAGCAGGTGCTGCGGCCGGAGTTGCTGATGGCACATAAGCATCTACATCATTCTTGGTGATGCGTCCATTATCACCCGTTCCTTTTACATAACGCAGGTCTATTCCTTTTTCACCGGCTATTTTCTTAGCCAGTGGTGAGGCGAAAATTCTTCCTTCATTTACCACTTCCTGAGTTTGAGTAGAAGCAGGTGTTGCAATAGGCGCTGGTGCTGCAGTTGGGGCCGGTGCAGGAGTTGCTGCTGATGAAGCGCCGTTTTTAACGGATGCTACAATTCCATCAACATCAAGACCGGGTTTACCGATAATACATAAAAGGTCGTTCACCAGGATTTTCTCACCTGCTTTTGCGCCCTGGTATAATAAAACACCATCTTTATAACTTTCAAGTTCCATGGTGGCCTTATCGGTTTCGATATCTGCCAGCACTTCACCTTTCTTAACTGTATCACCCACATTTTTATGCCATCCTGCAATAACACCTTCTGTCATGGTATCGCTTAAGCGAGGCATTAATACTACTTCTTCCATATTTGCTGCATCAACAGAACTCGTCGTTGCAGGTGCTGCAGGTGCCGCTGGGGCTGGTGCCGGAGCTTCCGTGGCTTGGGCCGGAGCTGCACCGCCTGCATGTTGTGCAAGCAGGGCTGAAATATCTTCTCCTGCCTTACCAAAAATGGCCAGAAGGTCGTTTACTTGTAATTTTCCTCCCTTTGGCGTACCAATATGCAACAAAATACCATCTTGGTAACTTTCCAGTTCCATAGTGGCTTTGTCTGTTTCTATTTCTGCAAGGAGGTCTCCTTTCTTTACTGCATCGCCCACATTCTTATGCCAGGCGGCAATAACACCTTCTGTCATCGTATCACTCAGTCGGGGCATTAAAATCACTTCTGCCATATAGTTTCGATTGCGCTTTTGTTTGAAGCCGTGAAATTAGGAAAAAAGCTGCAAGCTACCAGATTCATGCTGCAAGCCGCTTTTTTGGTGAAAAATGGCCTTTTATCCAATTATTGCCCCTGGGCCAGGCTATAAGCCTTTTTGTCGCCCCAGGCATTCAATAATTCTGTTGAGCAAATCTTAAAATCTGCTGATAATCTCTTGTACAGTTCCAGCACATCAACCTGTGTTAAGGCAATTTCTTCCACACTTTCAAAGCGGCACCTGTATTGATTTACAAGGTTGGTAAATACTGATCCTTTGGGCCATACCTGGGTACCACGATTACTGATGGTTACCAGTTTGAACAGGTCAAGCGTATGTTTCAGACATTTTTCTGCTACCAATTGAGGCTGTTCATTGCTTTCAATAAACATATCAACGCCCACAATTTTTTCTGCATTCGACTCGATGGTTTCGAGCATCGGATTTTTTTCCAGTTTAAATACAGTAGGTGTTACAGGAAGGTCGGCGAGCAATGGTCTTGGGTTATGCGCCGGCAGTTTGCCAAAATTGGCAATAATTGCTTCCGTAAACTGGGTAGTATTAACTGCTGGTATAGCTTTATCACCAAAATCACCTGTGTGAATGCCACTTTCCAGCGTAAAGAGTAGTGCATTTTCAATCATTGCGGCTGATTCCATCAATCCGAGGTGACGGAGCATGCCAATACCGCTTAACAACAATGCAGTAGGGTTCGCAATATTTTTACCCGCAATATCCGGGGCCGTGCCATGAACCGCTTCAAAAATGGAAATATGATCACCGATATTTGCAGAAGGAGCGAAACCTAGTCCACCAACTAATCCGGCACAAAGATCACTCACAATATCTCCCTGTAAATTGGTAAGTACTACCACATCGAATAAATCTGGCTTACTAACCAGCTTCATACATAGATCATCCACAATTACATCATCAGCCTTTAATTCCGGATATTCTTTAGCCACTTCATAAAATACCTCCAGAAATAACCCATCTGTGATTTTCATAATATTTGCCTTGTGGCCGCAGGTAATGCGTCTTGCACCTTTCTTTTTGGCCATTTCAAAGGCATATTTTATCACCTGCATACTTCCCGGGCGGGTAATAAAGCGGCGGCTCAATGCCACATCATGGGTTAACATATGTTCAATACCGCCATAAGTATCTTCAATATTTTCCCTAACAATCGTAATATCGATGGGAATACCAGCTTTACTGAATACAGTATCTACCCCATGTAAAGTCTGGAAAGTACGCTTATTGGCATAGGTATTCCAGGTTTTACGTGCGGTAACATTCACACTTTTTACCCCTTTCCCTTTGGGTGTTTCCATCGGGCCTTTAAACAGAATACCCAGACTTTCAATAGTTTGCTGCGCTTCCGGGGTCATCCCATTACTGTATCCTTTGTCGAATACCCATTTACCCATATCTACAAAATCGTACTCTAAAGACACTTTGGCTGCGGTAAAAATCGATAGAACCGCATCCATAATTTCCGGGCCTATTCCATCCCCTTTTGCAACGGCAATCCTGGTCATGTTTTTCTCTTTTTTAAAGTGCTGCGAAGGTAAGGCCTGGAAGGTATTTTTCGTGTTAAAAATAAGGCGTTTGTCTTAGGGCTGGAGCCCATGGACCATCGACCATGGACCATGGACTAACCATCAATAAACTATACATTCGAATCGCTATCAGCTATTCACCTTTTTTTTGTATTTTTACTATATTCAAATCAACCGTATGGTATCCAAAATTTCAGAAGGTGTAGAAATCAGTGTGGAGACTTTTTTCCAGTCTGATTATAGCAACCCCCTGAATGGCGAATACATGTTTGCCTATCGGATTACCATTGAGAATCACAACAATTTTACTATCAAATTACTGCGCCGTCACTGGCATATTTTCGACAGTAATGGCGAGCATAGAGAAGTAGAAGGAGAAGGTGTGGTTGGCATCCAACCTGTACTGCAACCTGGTGAACATTATCAGTACGTAAGCGGATGTAACCTCAGAACTGAAATGGGTAAAATGTATGGCACTTACCAGATGGAAAATCAACACACAAAGCTTCCATTCGAAGTGAATATTCCTGCTTTTGATATGATTGTTCCTTCAAAAATGAATTGATTATTTCATTAAATCCGGAACAGTTTTAAACTGGTCTTTATCAGGGTTTGTACTTAGCCTGCTCGAATATCTTTACCGGATTGGTTTCCATCAGTAATTTCAGATTGTCTTTTTCTTTTTGCCCCGACATCCATTTTTTCACTATCTGCCATCCCACAAATTGTCCGATAAAACCCGGTGAAGCTTCTCCTAATGTGGGTGTGTTAGGCGCATCACTCATATAATCGCGAATAATTTCCGGATCGCTGATAAATAAGAGGTTATTCTGAATGAAAAAGCTCCAGATATTTTTTTCGTTTTCATAGCAACCATCTAACTGCTTTTGGGTATACCCTGTTTTCAGGGTATCCGCAGCATAAGGCATTAATTGATCAAGCAAATAAAGCCTTTTACCCGCTTCTACCATCTGGGCAAATAAGGGCTGATTCGCATAAGCCGGTGGATAAAGGTCATCTATGATATTTTTAATTGAGTTAACCGCAATATACTCCCTACTGAATCTGCGTGATATATAACGCGGATACAATTGCTGCCCTTCTTCACTAAGGTATAGCGGGTGATTCGTGCCGAGGTAAAGTTGAAGTCCAATGGCCAATGCATCAGTAGTAATAATACTACCATAACTATTTAGGGGGCCAATAAATGTGATGATTTTTTCAGGCAGCCTATAATCGGGAAAATAATGTTTTACAAATTTCATTCCTTCCTGGATCTCATTTACCTCTTTGGTAAGGTCGGGATATAAACCAGCAATATCTTTCGCCATCCCCTGATAACTGCGAATAAAAGCAGGTACATCAGTTGTAAATGAGCTGCTTGAACTACCGAGTATATTAAAGAGAAAATCCTGGGTAAAACCATGGTATTCAGTAGTGAGATCCTGCAAAGCTGTTTCAAAATGAAGGGTATCCATGGTAAAAAAAGACCGTTCAAAACGGAGAAGCGATACTGGCGCCTTGATTGCGGAAACATCCGGCACTTTCCTTTTATTACCACAGGAAACAATAATCAGGGCAAAAAATATCCAAAGCCAGCGATTCATAATTATCCGGTTTGTGCAAAGATGCTGATAAATGGGCTTGATCAAATCAAAGAACCTTGTAAAACCTATGCAAAAGTTACGGAACTTTGTACCTGAGCTCAATTAACAGGTAATTGTATGAAGATTAGCATTGCACAACAGAATTATCATATCGGAAATTTCGAGTTGAACACCTCCCGCATAATTGATGCAATTAAAGCAGCGAAAGCTGAAGGGGCAGATCTGGTAATGTTCAGCGAAATGAGCATATGTGGTTATCCTGCCAGGGATTTTGTAGAATTCAACGATTTTATCAATAAATGTTATGATGCAATTGATCAGATCCGTGAACACGCAGACACCATTGGCGTACTGATTGGCTCTCCGGCCCGTAACAGTATCCTGAAAGGGAAAGATCTTTTTAATGCGGCTTTCTTTTTATATGAAAAAGAAGTGAAAGCCGAGATTCATAAAACACTTTTACCTACCTATGATGTGTTCGATGAATACCGTTACTTCGAACCAGCTTATGAATGGAAAATAGTTCCTTTCAAAGGAAAAAAACTGGCCATCACCATTTGTGAAGACATCTGGAACATGGGCGACAACCCTTTATACCGCATTTGTCCGATGGATCAGTTAATGGAACAGTCGCCAGATATAATGCTTAATATCAGCGCCTCCCCATTTGATTACACCCATGATGAAGACAGGAAATCTGTGATCAAGGCCAATGTTCAGAAATACAAATTACCCATGTTCTATTGCAATGCAGTAGGAAGTCAAACAGAAATTGTGTTCGATGGCGCATCCCTTGTATTTGATAAAGACGCAAATCTTTGTGCTGCTTTACCCATGTTTGAAGAAGCCATGGTAACCATTGAACTTAATGAAGATGGTAGCATTAATGCACCGATTCTCGAACCTGCCAGCAGGGTACCAGATAAAGAATTGAATCCCGCTACACTGGAACCTGCATTGAATATACATCAGGTATATGATGCACTTACTTTAGGCATTCGTGATTATTTTTCTAAAATGGGTTTTACCAAAGCCATACTGGGTTCTTCCGGAGGAATTGATTCGGCTGTTACATTGGCCCTTGCCTGTGATGCACTTGGCGCTGAGAATGTAAGAGCTATATTGATGCCATCGCCTTACTCAACCGACCATTCTGTTAATGATGCAGTAGCACTTAGTAAGAATCTGGGTAATCCTTACGACATCATCCGGATTGATGATGTATACAATGCCTTTACAAAAACCCTCGAACCCGTGTTTAATGGCTTGCCTTTTTCACTTGCGGAAGAAAATATACAAAGCAGATCAAGAGGCAACTTATTGATGGCCATTGCTAATAAATTCGGCTATATCCTTTTAAACACTTCCAATAAAAGTGAACTTGCTACTGGTTATGGCACATTGTATGGCGATATGGCTGGTGGACTCGGCGTACTTGGCGATTGTTATAAATTACAAGTGTATGAACTGGCTAAATACATAAACAGAAACAGCGAAATCATTCCGGAAAATATTATTACCAAAGCACCTAGTGCCGAATTAAGACCCAATCAGAAAGACAGCGACAGTTTACCTGATTACAGCCTGCTCGATCAGGTACTCTATCAGTATATAGAAAAAAGAATGGGACCTGGTGAGATTAAATCAATGGGATATGAAGCTGCACTGGTAGACAGAACACTAAAGATGGTAAACAACAATGAATATAAACGCAACCAGTTTTGTCCAATCATCCGAATTTCACCCAAAGCATTTGGGGTTGGTAGAAGGGTGCCGATTGTAGGTAAATACCTTAATTAATCGTTTATAATCATTGCGGTCTGGAATTATGGCTTCAAGCTGCAGGCTGCAAGCTGCAAGCCTTGATGGGTGCTTATTATAGGCTTTCTGCTTTTATTGGAATAAATGTATGGGACTGCGGATTAGAAATTTATAATTAGTCGGTAATAGAAATACTTATTTGCCTTAAATACATTGTTTAAGACCCGAATTCAATATAAAAAACTGTTACACGTGGCTGGTGGGGCTCAACTGATTTTTTTTGCGAGTGGAACGGTTTACATACTTGCTTTTTAGATATAGTTAGCGTATTCAACCGAATTAATCATTTTATAAACAAACATACCTAATCGCAATGACCACTTATTTCATCGTTCCTGGCTTAGGTAATTCTGGTCAGGAACATTGGCAGAGTTATTTCGAAAGATTTGGAGATAATTTTTCCAGGATAGAACAGGATAACTGGGACTCCCCACATTGTGAAGACTGGATAAAAACCATTGATGATACACTAAAAAATTTCGACATATCCAATGTTGTATTAATTGCACATAGTCTCGGTTGTGCTACTATTGCACATTGGTTTGAAAAATATAAAAGACAAATAAAAGGAGCATTACTGGTTGCACCAAGTGATTTGGAAGCGCCACAGTACACCTTCCCTGCAACAGGATTTGCACCGATACCACTTAATAAATTACCATTTCCCACCATTGTTGTAGCCAGCGCAAATGACAACTGGGTTAGTCTGGAAAGAGCTCAATTCTTTGCCAATAGCTGGGGTAGCGGTTTTATCAACCTGGGTGATGCAGGACATATAAATGTTGCATCTGGTTATACCAACTGGGACGAAGGATTGGAAATATTAAAAAGGTTGGGTTAATTTTATCATTAAACCCCAACCCGATAATCATGTTAAACAAAATACACCACCTTTTCTCACAGATGATCATTATAGTCACTCATTTTGCAATGAGCTGATACCAAATTTTATTCATGAATCACCATAATCGGTACATGGCTATGGTAGGCCAATCGCTTTGTTGCACTTGAATGAAATAACCCTTCAAATAAACCGTGTTTCTTTGGAATGGTAATAATAAGGTCTACCATTTTTTCTTGCGCCACAATATTTACTGCTTCCACAAAATTATTGTTGTTTTCAAACTGATATTGTGGATTATATCCCTGCAGTAAGGTATCTAACATCAAGCTTTCAAAAGGAGTATCTGCAGACCAGCTTCTGTTTTCATGGTCTACATGTAATACGTAGAGTTTGGCAGATGTAGCATCCAGTATTTCTTTAATAGGCGCAACAGGTGTTGTTTCCACCACTTTATTAAAATCACAGGCCAGCATTACTTCTTCTATTTTAGTAAATACGGCTTTGGGAGGCACGATAATAACAGGCACTGTTCCATTTTTAGCTACACTCAATGCATTTGATCCAATAAGTTTTTCTTCAAGCATAGAAGCTCCTGTTACACCCATTACTATCAGACTTGCTCCTGTATCGGCACATATTTCATCTAATCCTTTACCGAGATAATCATATCGCGCCAAAGTAGATACTTTAATTTCAGGGGTACAGAAAGGACAAACAACAGATTTAAACTTCTGCAAAGCAACTTCACTGCTCTCTTTCAGGGTATCTATATCTGGCATAACCACTGTTGGCACCATTGGATCAATATTAACTGGTGCGGCATAAGCATGGTAAAGTATAACTTCCGTTGCTTTTAACTGGTCTGCCAGCTTAAAAGCATACAATGCCGCATTCTTTGCGGTTGCAGAGAAATCAGTGGGAACGAGTATCTTTTTCATATCACATGTTTATGTAGTAAAACTATCAAGAACCGTGCGCGAAAAAAATGACATTGGTCAGGGTATGGGTTGCTTTTAATCAGTTTATGTGCAATAATCCTCGCTAATAGCCATTTATCTTAAAAACTGTTCATCACATATAAATCACCCATTCGCACGTATGTAGCTGAATATCTTTGCGTTGAAATTAAAATTCATGAAAATCAGTTCTCTAATCCTGGCAACCATACTATTCATAGGTTCTGGCACAACGGGATGTAAAAGTTTGTCATTCACCCACAAAACGATACCGCCAGAGATTCCCATTAGCGATTTTTCAAAATCGATTGTTCTAATTGATGCAGGTGATGTTTATACACCAGGACTAGCCATTACAAAGAAAAGAGAAGCGGTTGTAACCAGTATTAAAAATGCATACTTCTCTAATCTGCCTGATGTGCTGAAAAAAGATCTACAGGTAACCGTTTTCAGAGACACCATATTAACCGATGATGAAAAAAGCCGCTTACTGCAAAATGATGATAGAGTAAGATTAAAACTAGCTACGAAGTATCAGGCAAATATTTTCATATTGATTCAAAATTATGAAGGAGGTTTTTCGCAGGATGAAGTGGTACGCACCAAAAATGACAATGGTGGCACCGATAAAACTGCCTATTATTCAGTATTCTTCAATACAGACATCACCGTTATTCAGGGCGACCAGTTATACCGCAAAAGAATTATGGCTAGCAGACATCACTCAAAACGATCAGTTTTTAGCGGACTACTTGCCAGAGGGCCCGGTTATGAAGCCAATAAAAAAGACATTGCCGCAATGGCCAACAGGAATGCCAGTAACCTATCCGGACTATTTCGTGAAAGAAAGGGTTTTGTGAATGGCCGGGCTGAATTTGTTGAAGGAAGTAAATAGTTATTGGATCATAGCCATTGCTGTCCGAGGACTTTTAACCCTGAACTATAAATTGCGTATGATGGAACACAGATCTTCATGATCTTCAGGATTTATCATGATTGATCTTGAAGATCATGAAAATCCGTGTTCTATTAATAGCAGATAGTGCATTTACGGCAACCAAATATTTCTTTTAGCAACTGACTTTATATTTTATCCCCCTCTCTAATTCCATTAAAAGCAAAAGGTCTAAAATAAGCACCCATCAAGGCTTGTAGCTTGCGGCTTACAGCTTGTGGCAAATTATCCGAAAGCCATTCTCTTACATCCGTTCAATAATACCCGCAATACCTTGTCCGCCACCCACACAGGCTGTTACCATCCCATATTTTTTATTGAGTCGATTCATGTCGCTTAATAATTGAACGGTTAATTTACAACCCGTACAACCCAATGGATGACCTAATGCAATGGCCCCGCCATTAATGTTTACGATATCAGGGTTTAAACCAAGTTCACGAATTACTGCCAGCGATTGTGAAGCAAATGCTTCATTTAATTCTATGAGGTCTATATCATTTAAACTCATGGATGCCTGCTTCAACACTTTTGGAATTGCTGCTACCGGACCAATTCCCATTATACGCGGATGTACACCTGCTGATGCACAATTTACCAATCGGCCAATGGGTTTTAAGCCAAGTTCAACCACCATTTTTTCACTCATTACTATTACAAATGCAGCTCCATCACTTGTTTGAGAAGAGTTACCTGCGGTTACTGATCCACCAAGGGCAAATGCAGGTTTCAATTTTGCCAATGCTTCAATATTTGTATCAGCCCTAACGCCTTCATCAGTATCTACAACATAACTGCGAACAGCTTTTTTACCTTTTTCATTCAGGTAAGTTTCTTCAACCGTAATAGGAAGTATTCCCGGTTTGAAATAACCATTTTCAATTGCTTTCATTGCTTTTTGATGCGATTGAAAAGCGAATTGATCCTGGTCTTCACGACTTACATTAAACTCTTTGGCTACTGCTTCAGCGGTAAGTCCCATACTAAGGTAATAGTCAGGTTCTTCCTTCGCTATAGAATAGGCCGGAACCGTTTTCCAACCTGCGGTTGGCACCAGGCTCATACTTTCTGTTCCTCCTGCAATAATACAGTCGGCCATGCCTGTGCGTATTTTTGCTGTCGCAAGCGCAATACTCTCCAGTCCACTGGCACAATACCTGTTTATGGTAAAACCTGCCACATCAATGCCGAGTGCACGCGCTGATATAATTCTTCCGAATTGTAAACCCTGTTCTGCCTCAGGTACTGCATTTCCAACGATCACATCATCTACCCTTTTACCTTCGAGTTGAGGCACACTGGCCATCAATCCTTTGATCACTTCAACAGCAAGGTCATCGGGACGAAAAAAACGAAACCCGCCACGTTTGCTTTTTGTTACTGCTGTTCTATATCCTGCAACAATATATGCTTCCTGCATAAACTTGATTTTTCCTATCAAATGTAAGGTTTTTTTTAAAAAAAGTTGTTTATGCAACCAAATTTAACGCATTGGTTATGGTACAGTGGGTTTATTCGGGTATATAAATGCACCTTATCTTCGCAACACCATGATTTACCCCCTTATCAGACAACTGCTTTTTTGTTTTCCTCCGGAAGATGTGCACTATTTTTCGATGGACCTGATGCGTTCTGTCGCTGCTTTTTCACCAGTTAAAAAATTGATTAGCAGCCGTTTTGCTTATCATAAAACTGATCTGGAGAAAGAAGTCTTTGGGCTCCGTTTTTCGAACCCGGTTGGTTTAGGGGCTGGTTTCGACAAAAATGCAGTTTACCTGAATGAGCTTGAGGCCCTTGGGTTTGGGTTTGTGGAAATAGGAACCGTAACCCCATTACCGCAACCAGGAAATGAGCAACCCCGATTATTCAGGTTACCGGCTGATAAGGCTTTGATTAACAGGATGGGATTTAATAACAATGGCGTAAAGGCAGTTGCTGCAAGACTTGCCACCCGAAAAGACCAGGGTTCGAAGTTAATTGTGGGGGGGAATATTGGTAAAAATAAAGTGACTGCTAATGAAGATGCCTGGAAAGATTACAGCATTTGTTTTGAGACCCTTTTCGATTTTGTAGATTATTTTGTTGTGAACGTTAGTTCTCCAAATACACCAGGGTTGAGGGCTCTACAGGAAAAAGATTCTCTCAAACAAATTTTTTCTGTTCTCCAAAACAGCAATCAGTCTAAAGCTAAGCCCAAACCTATTTTGCTGAAAATTGCACCAGACCTTACACAGGAGCAGTTGGATGATATTATTGCACTTTCATTTGAAGTTCAACTGGATGGACTTGTTGCCACTAATACCACCATCAGCCGTGAAAGTTTGCTTACTCCTGCAGCAAAAATTTCAGCAATTGGCGCTGGGGGCTTGAGCGGTAAACCGGTAAAACAAAGGTCAACAGAAGTTGTACAATATCTTTCAAAAGGCACGGATGGAAAAATTCCCATCATTGCCAGCGGGGGTATTTTTACTGGTGCTGATGCGGCGGAAAAATTAGCTGCTGGTGCTACGCTTATTCAAGTTTGGACGGGTTTTATTTATGAAGGACCGTCGATTGTAAAAAATATTTGTAAACACATATCACAAGTTTAAGTACACAAAATGGAACACTTATTTACTTCTGAAAGTCTTATCAGTTTTTTTATCCTGGTAGTACTTGAAATTGTTTTGGGAATTGATAATGTAATCTTCGTGAGCATCATCATGAACCGTATGGAAAAAAGGCACCAGAAGAAAGCCCGTGTATTGTGGATGGTTATGGGAATGATTACCCGTATCATTTTATTATTTGGTTTAGGATGGCTTCTTTCACAAAAAGGCAAACCAGTGATCAGCGCAATGGGCAAAGATTTCGATCTTGCCAGTCTTGTAATGCTGGCAGGTGGACTTTTCCTGCTTTATAAAACGGTTCGTGAAATACACCATAAATTGGAAGGCGAAGCAGAAGAGGAGCATGGAATTACCAGTAAACGACTAGGTTTTGGGAATGCTATATTTCAGATTATGCTGATTGATATGGTGTTCAGTTTCGACAGTATCATTACTGCCGGAGGTACAGCAAAGCATATTGAGATTATGATCGCCGCAGTGGTAGTTGCTATGGTGGTGATGTTTTTGTTCAGTGCCAATATTGCTCATTTTATCCATAAACACCCTACACTAAAAATGCTGGCGCTCTCCTTTCTGGTGATGATTGGTTTTGTATTAATTGTAGAGGGTTGGGATAGTGTAAATGCACATCAATTACACTTGAAGAATTATGTGTATTTCGCCATGGCATTTTCTTTTATTGTAGAACTGCTGAATATGCGCATGCGAAAAGCACATCGTAAACCAGTGGAACTAAGACACCCGAGGTTACCTGAAGAATCATCTGAATCAAATACACATTAACATTTTTTTTCCTTAAAGACTTGGAAATATGCAAATTGATTACTTACTTTGAATTTCAAAGTGCTTTTATGAATCAGGAGCAAAAACAACTTGAGGCCCTTCAGGACATTAAAGACATGATGAACAGGAGTAGCCGTTTCATCAGTTTAAGTGGATTGAGTGGCATAGCTGCCGGACTATGCGCGCTGGCTGCAACCATCTATATTTGGCCAGCATGGTTAAGTTTTACCAACAAAATTCCAAGGGAAAATAATGAGCAGTTGCCTGGTTATACTTATACTGTGCTACAGGTAAATCTTTTAGCTACTGGCATCATCACTTTTGTTGCAGCACTTGCCCTTGCTTTTTTGTTTACCTGGCTCAGAACCAAGAAAACCAATAGTTCTCTGATGGGAAGTTCCGCAAAAAGACTAATGATCAATACTGCTATTCCATTGCTGACAGGTGGCTTTGTTATTCTTCGGTTACTTCAGTTTGAATTGTTTGGACTAATTGCACCGGCATGCCTTATCTTTTACGGTCTTGCATTGCTGAATGGCAGCAAATACACCGTTTCAGAAATCAGGTGGCTGGGAATTTCTGAGATTATACTGGGACTGATTAATTTATGGTTTATTGGTTACGGTCTAATTGCCTGGGCCATTGGTTTTGGCATATTACATATTTTGTATGGCGCTATGATGTGGTGGAAATATGAACGCGTATGAACAACCCGATTGAACACCTGAATAAAGTTTTCGACAGTCGAATCCGGCTCGGCATCATGAGTGCTGTGATGGTAAATGCTGAAGTAAACTTTAATGAACTGAAAGAATTAATTGAAGTTACCGATGGTAACCTGGCCAGCCATTTGAAAACACTGGAAGAAAATAATTATATAAAAGTAAACAAAGGATTTATCGGACGTAAAACAAATACTACTTACGCTGTTACCAAAGCTGGAGAAAAAGCATTTAAAAGCCATCTCGAAGCATTGGAAAAAATGATCAAAGGCATTAAGTAATTTTTTTTACCCTTTCACTTTGAAATTCAAAGCACTTTTAAATGATGCACATTTTTAAATCAAGCTTCAAATTATGGTTCAACACTATATTGTTGTTCACATTAGGAGCAAATATTTATTTCATACTGGATGATATTGCTTCAAACAGCTTTGGAGATATCCTCCTCCGTATATTCCTAATTTTCTTGGGTAGTTTACTATTCAGTTTCCCTGTATTTCTTTTTTATTTACTTGTATTACCACCCATTAACAGATTAAAGAGAACTACTAAAATCAAATTTCTCTGCATCGCAATAACCAATGTAACCATTGCGCTACTATATACCGTACTATTTCTGAAACTATCGCATGGATTGCACACAGATAATATAATTGATGCAGTCATTTTCTTTCTGGGATTATCCGCATCCAGCTTGCTTGCTTTATTAAACCAAAAATCATTACTGGTAAACCATTTTTTTATTTCATATTCAAACCTATCTACTATGGACACAACAAACAGTACTGCACTAAGCAATACAGGGCACAATAAAATTTTATACAAAGGCATTGTTACTGGCATTCTCATCCTGGTGATGCTTATTCCGATGATCTTTGTCTCTAATCTGGTAAAGGAAAGAGAACAAAGACGGAAAACCGTTGAAAAAGACGTGAGCGAAAAATGGGCATCGCCTCAAAGATTATCGGGACCATACTTATATGTTCCCTATCAAAAAATAACCAAAGACGAAAAAGGCAAAACCGTTATTACCTATGGTGATTTTTTTATGTTACCCGAGCAAGTTTCCTTCACTGGGAACATTGATACAGAAGAAAGAAGACGTTCCATTTATAAAGTACTATTATATAAAACTCAGTTAGCTGGTTCGGGTAAATTTCAACTCCAACTTCCAAAAGATGTTAGAGAGGATGAAGTACAATGGAACGACATAAAACTTTGCATTGGCATCAGTGATTTTAAAGGTATTGAAAAGGAGATTATGGCTAATTTCAAAGGCACTGAATTTAACCTGCTTCCCGGTTTACCTTCTTCTGAAATCGATTCGAATGGTCTTTCTGTTAATGTACCACTAAGCGCGGCCGACCTTGGTACTATTATTGATTTTAGTACAAAGCTTGCAGTTAGGGGAAGTGGTCAATTACATTTTATGCCGCTTGCAGGATCAAGCACCTATAATATTCACTCAAAATGGCCCAGTCCTTCATTCGATGGAAATACCATTCCATCAAATAGAAAAGTTGGCAGGACAGGGTTTAATGCAAGTTGGACATTCAACAAAGCAAACCTACCCTTCACTACCCTTGTAACAGATACCAAGGGTATTAACCAATCGCTTGCATTTGGTGTTAGTTTATTACAACCTGCCAATCAATATGCCCAAACAGACCGTAGCAGTAAATATGCTATCCTCTTAATAGGTTTAAGCTTTGCACTTTTCTTTATCATGGAAATAATGCAAAACAAACCAGTACATCCTGTTCAATATGTATTGGTAGGAATTGCCCTGATTATATTCTACACCTTATTGTTGTCGATCAGTGAAATAGCTAGTTTCAACTTCGCTTATTTTGTTGCTGCCTCAGCTACCATTTTACTGATTACTGTTTATGTACACAGTCATTTTAAGAAAGCAGGTACTGCTGCCTGGTTTACTATTTTGCTTTCGACATTATATGGATTCATTTATATCCTGCTGCGTTTAGAAGATACCGCATTACTACTTGGCAGTATTGGATTGTTCATCATATTGGCTGCGGTAATGTATGCCAGCAGAAAAATTAACTGGTATCAAACAGTTCCTGATTCAACCCGTGTGGTTACAACTTAGTTTTCTTGGGGGTGGTTTTAAAAAAAGTCCCGCTTTCTAGCGGGACTTTGATATAAGCAAGCAATCGAAAAGAGACTAACCGTGTAATACTTCACGTGATATAACAAGTTTCTGTATCTCGGAAGTTCCTTCACCAATAGTACACAATTTTGCGTCACGATAGAACTTTTCTACAGGAAAATCTTTTGTGTATCCATAACCCCCGAAAATCTGAACAGCTTCAGTCGCAGTTTTTACGGCCACCTCACTGGCATAGTATTTTGCCATGGCCCCCTGTTTGGTTACTTTTTGTCCACGGTTTTTAAGGTCACAAGCCTGCCATATCAATAGTTCAGCCGCCATTATTTCTGTGGCCATATCTGCCAGTTTAAAACTGATACCCTGGAAATTACAGATTGGCTGATCAAATTGGTGACGCTCTTTTGAATATTGAATAGCTGCTTCATAAGCGCCTTTAGCTATACCCAGTGAAAGTGCAGCGATGGAAATCCTTCCTCCATCCAGTATTTTCATTGCCTGACGAAAGCCATCACCTACCTCTCCCAGTCTGTTGGCATCTGGAATACGGCAATTTTCAAATATCATTTCTGCCGTTTCACTGGCCCTCATACCTAATTTATTCTCTTTTTTACCGGCTGAAAAGCCTGGTGTACCTCGTTCTACAACAAATGCTGTTGAATTACCACTGGTTCTGGGTTCTCCTGTTCTGCAGATCACTACCGCAATATCTCCACTCTTTCCATGGGTAATCCAGCTCTTGGTGCCATTCAACACCCAGTTATCTCCCTCCTTAACAGCCACTGTTTTCATATTTCCCGCATCACTGCCAGTATTTGGTTCTGTTAATCCCCAGGCACCTATCCACTCTGCGGTTGCCAGTAATGGCAGCCATTTCTTTTTTTGTTCCGCTGATCCAAATGTCAATATATGATTGGTACAAAGTGAATTATGCGCAGCCAGGCTAAGGCCTATAGATCCGCAAACTTTGGCAATCTCCTGAATAATCACATTGTATTCAAAATATCCTAGTCCTGCTCCTCCATAAGTTTCGGGTACCAACACTCCCATCAACCCCAATTTTCCCATTTCTTTAAAAACAGACACGGGAAATTCCTGACTTTCATCCCAGTCCATTAAGTGGGGACGAATATATTGTTGGGCGAAATCCCTTGCTGTTTGCGCTACCTGTTCTGTAAGTTCTGTCTGCCTGAAATCCATTGCTATAGTTTTAAATAGACGAAGGTTGCCTTACTAAACAATCGTTATCAAGGCAACCTTCTGAAAACAAACGACCGTTTGTTAGTTTTCAATGCAAAAGAATGTCATTTCTCAATACGAACCAAAAAAGCTTACATGCTTAACAGTTTTTTAGTCCAATTGAAAGGCTTTTCTGAGGGCTTCTTCTATTTTTCTATCAAAACCAGCTATTTTTTCTAATTCACCCCAACTTGTAAAAGGTCCGTTGTCCATGCGCCATTTAACAATTAATCGGGCAATCTCGATCGAAATACCCGTTTTCTGAACCAATTGAAAGGCAGAAGCCCGGTTGAGTGATAGCTTCGGAATGCTGGAATTGTTGAGGAAAAGGTAGGGGGTCAGTTTTACCAAAAGACTGTCTTTAAGTCCATAGACATTTTGCAATTCACTAAGCATCGCAAATCCACCAACCTGTTTCCGGTAACGAATAATGCGTTGTGCCAGTTTTTCACCTATTCCGGGGAGCGCCTCCCATGCCTGCTGGTCAGCTTTATTGATATCGATGGCAATTATGAGAGGTTTAGGGTAACTGATTGGCTTTTCTGCGGGTAGTACTACAAAGGGAATTAATGCTTCTGCTTGTTCCGGTAATAGTCCCCATATTTTTCTCAGATCAGCAGCCTGTCTGAATCTACCCCCTTTATTTCTGTAATTGATGATACGCTGTGCCAGTTTTTCACTTAAGCCCAGCTTCATCCAGGTTTTAAGGTCAATTGTATTGGGATTGAAGGAAAACAAAGATGCTTTTATTTCTACAGTATCTTTTTCCTTTTCTTGTCCATGGCTAATCACCATACTTTCTCCAATGGTTACCTCTAAAGGTTTTGTAGGAATGAAATAAGGAAGTACAGATAAAATCAAACAAAGTATTACCAGTACCAGGATACCGGTTCTTTCTTTTTTACTAAAGCTGAAGTAAGGGCGTATTTTATTTTTCATACAATGGTTCACTGTATGCCCTTCTTCCTGAATAATAATTTATGTATAGCTGTTAGGTGTTAGCTATTAGCATTTATGCACCTATACCTCTCAACACTTGCCGCCAGAATATTACTTGCTTTGATGCACGTTATAAACTAACCTGTAATCCGTCATGAGCAAGTTTCATGTGCGATGGCAATGTTGTGTTAACGGATTCATGTGTTCCTAACTGATGGCTGATATGTGTAAAGTAAACTTCAGGCACTTTAAGTTCATTGGCCAGGTCGATGGCTTCCTGTAAAGTAAAATGTGAGATATGTGGTTCATTTCGCAAAGCATTTAACACCAGCACCTTGCTTCCGCGTATTTTTTCCTTCTCTCTTTCTTCAATCCTGTTTGCATCTGTGATATAGGTAAAATCGCCAAATCGAAAGCCCAATACCGGCATTTTATAGTGCATCACTTCTATCGGCAATACCGGAATATCACCAACCTGAAATGCCTGTAAATCAATGTTGATAAGGTTTAGTTCTGGCACACCAGGATAACGGGTATCTGAAAATGCATAATAATAATCGCGCCTTAATGCTTCTTCGGTGAGTGTATTTGCATAAATATCCATGGGCTTTCTCGTAAAATAATTGTAAGCCCTGATATCATCCAGTCCGGCGAGATGATCTTTATGCGGATGGGTATATAAAACCGCATCAAGTTTTCTATTATTGATGCGTAGCATCTGGTAACGAAAATCGGGTGTTGTATCCACTACAATAGTAGTCGTTGGTGATTCCACCAATATACTGCTACGCAGACGTTTGTCTTTTTTATCAGGAGAAGTACAAACCGTACAATCGCATCCGATCATGGGCACACCACTGCTGGTGCCAGTTCCTAAAAATGTTATTGTAAGCTTTGGAATGGTCACGGCCCAAATCTATGTAAATATGGGGAGATGAGACTGCGTATTTCCCGCAAAAAATCAGGCTGCAGTGGCCGATTTTTTCACCACTTCTTCATAAAGTTTCTGAGACTCAAGTGTTAGCTTGTCGTAATCGATGGTTAACTGTGGTATAATTTCCATCAGGGTGTTAATGCGACCTTCTATGTTTAAGAATTTATTCAGTACTACTATGCGCTTTGCCTCCAGCAGGCACCAGCCACTTTGAAAAGTACCTCTTTCATATCTTACTACATATCCTGATTCTCCGAGAATATCTTCCAGTTTGTCTAAAGTAGTTTGCGTGTATTTCATGGTCAATACGGTCTTTAGTAATGCTATGACACAACAAATGTACCACTCCGCCGGGGTTTAGGCTTGCCCGGCTGGTAATTAGTTATTCACATAATGGAAAGCTGCAGGCTTCAAGCCATTGCTGTCCGGAGAAAATTGGCTTCAAGCTTCAAGCCGCAAGCTACAAGCTTTGATGGGCGCTTATTATAGGCTTTCTGCTTTTAATGGAGTTAAACGGAGGGCTTGGGTATTAGAAAATTTAAAGTCATTTGGTTAAAGAAATTTTTTGGTTGTCATAAACGCACTATCTGCTATTAATAGAACACAGATCTTCATGATTTTCAAGATCTATCATGATAAATCCTGAAAATCATGAAGATCTGTGTTCCATAATACACAACACCTACAGCTCACGGTTAAATTTCCCCGGACAGCAATGGCTTCAAGCTGCAAGCTACAAGCCATGGAAATCGCTAGGTCAAGCTTCTAGCCGCTAGCTGCTGGCTGCTAGTTTTTTTTATCAACTTAACCATCCACAAGTTTAATTGGATAATTAAATATTTATTTTCAGTAGTTTTTTTCAAAACAAACTCGCAAGCCTTGTCATTTATTCAAATAATAGCAGAAAACCTAAAACAAGCACTAATCAAGGCTAGCAGCTAGAGGCTTGTAGCCATTGCTGTCCGGTAAAAAAAAGTATCTATCTCTGAAATGCTTCTGCAGCAATCATCTTGACGTAAGTTGAAAATAGAACCCTTACTTTTTAAATCGGCCTTATCTAAAGGGTTAAGCAATCTTTATTCCATTTTGACACTGAATAAAATCGATCACTCGTCTGGTCAAAATTGAATATTACTCCTGGGCCGAATGGCCCCGTACCCGTTCCCAGACTACATTGGCCTCTGACTAAATCTGCTACGCATGATTTAGTCTGTCATCGCTTCGCTTGACACCAATGCCAATGAAGGTCTGTCCACGGGTACTGATTGTATTTAATCTTTTTAATCTTCCCTAAATACCTGGCTCCTGTTTAATGTCTGGTTTACTAATTACTTGCAGCTTGTCCGAAGGACTCCTCTGGAGTGGCATGTAGCCTGTGGTTCAGAAGATGCTAGCAAATTTTACCCGGACAGCAATGGCTTGTAGCTTGTAGCTTGAAGCCTGCAGCTACTATTTACTTACCATCTTAATAATCGGAACAACCATTTCTTCTAAACTTATTCCTCCATGCTGAAAAGTATTTTTGTAATAGTTCACGTAGTGGTTATAATTATTGGGGTAGCATAAAAAGTCGTCCTCCTTGGCGAAAATATAGGATGAATTTACATTGGGCACAGGCAGGCCCGCTTCTTTGGGATCTCTGAATGCCAGCACATCTTTTGTCTCATAATTAAGGTTACGTCCGTGTTTATACCGCAGATTGGTAGTGGTTTGCTTATCCCCAATAACTTTATGGGGTGTTTTAACCCTTACACTACCATGGTCTGTAGCAAGTACAATTTTAATGGGCTTATCAGCAATTTTTTTCAATGCCTGGTGCAATGGACTATGTTCGAACCAACTACGGGTTAAACTTCTGTAACTGGCTTCATCGCTTGCCAGTTCTTTCAGCACTTCCATTTCGGTTCTTGCATGGCTCAGCATATCAACAAAATTGTAAACAATCACATTCAAATCGTTGTCCAGCAAATTATGCATATTGTTTACCAATTGCTGACCATCCTGATGGTTGAGGATTTTATGGTAGCTTATTTTAAGGTCATCTCTCTTTAATTTTTTTAGTTGAGCCCTGAAAAAAGTTTCTTCTTCATTATTTTTTCCCCCTTCGTCGTCATCATTTTTCCACAAATTCGGAAACTGTTTTTCTATATCAATCGGCATCATTCCCGCAAAAATGGCATTCCGGCAATATTGGGTTGCGGTTGGCAAAATTGAATAGAAGGTTTCTTCTTCCAATATGCGGAAACTCTCTGCAAATATGGGTTGTATGGCTTTCCACTGGTCGAAACGAAGGTTGTCTATCAGGATAAAAAAAGTAGGAATCCCCTTCTCAACATGTGGTAAAATTTTGAATTGAAAAAGCTGATGACTCATAATGGGCGATTCATTTGATTTAGGTGACACCCATGAAGCATAGTTTTTACTGATAAATTTAAAAAACTCAGTGTTGGCCTCCTGCTTTTGTGTTTGAAACACTTCCCTCATTTCCGGGCTATCACTTTTTTCCATTTCCAGTTCCCAATAAACCAGTTTTTTATAGATATCCATCCACTGATTAAAATCGGGATTATCATTCAAGGCCATGAACAGGTTTCTGAATTGCTGCTGGTATGCTGTGGTTGTTGTTTCTGCTACCAGTCTTTTGTTGTCGATTAGTTTTTTTAAACTGAGCAAAACCTGATTGGGATTTACTGGTTTAATGAGATAATCGCTGATCTGTCGGCCGATAGCTTCATTCATCAGGTTCTCCGTTTCATTTTTGGTAATTAACACAACTGGGATAGCTGCATTTACTTCCTTTATACGAACCAGTGTTTCCAGACCGGTGATGCCAGGCATGGTTTCATCCATCAGTACAATATCAACAGGTTGATTGCTTACATATTCAATGGCATCAAATCCATTGGTTAGGGTAATAACCGTGTACCCTTTTTGTTCAAGGAATATTTTTTGCGATTGAAGGCTTTCTATTTCATCGTCAACCCATAAAATGGTAGCTAGTGGCATAAGCAGTGCTTAATTGTTACAACCCCGGATGTTCCGGTGCAGTTCAAAATAATTAAATAAATGCGATAGTGTAACAATTTCCGATAGGCGGGAGCTATTTCAGTACAGCTTTAAAGGGTAAATCTATTTCATTCCAACATATCAAGTATCTCTTTGTATTTTTGCCGACTGTCCCGATGGCCAATTTAACAAATCAACAACAGGTATGTCTGAGCTAAAAAGGAAAATCATCAATGACCCGGTTTATGGTTTTATTACCATTAATCACCCATTGATATTTGATATTATTTCACACCCCTATTACCAGCGGCTTCGCAATATCAAACAAATGGCTATGGCGCAACTGGTATACCCGGGTGCCGTACATACCCGTTTGCATCATTCCCTAGGCGCCTATCATTTAATGGGCAATGCCGTAAATGAACTCCGGAACAAGGGCATTGAAATATCACCTGATGAAGAAATTGCCGTTAAAGCAGCCATCCTTTTGCATGATGTTGGTCATGGCCCCTGTTCACACGCCCTGGAACATGAGGTTATACAAGGAGTGCATCATGAACAACTATCGCTTCAGATCATGCAAAAAATGAATCGCGATCTGGACAACCAACTTTCTTTAGCGATTGCCATTTTTACTGACAAACACCATAAACCTTTCCTGCACCAGTTGATCAGCGGCCAGTTGGATGTAGACCGTATGGATTACCTTACCCGAGACAGTTTTTTCTGTGGGGTTAGTGAGGGAGTAATTGGCTATGACCGAATATTGAAAATGCTGATGGTGCATGATGGACAATTAATGGTAGAAGAAAAAGGCATTTATAGTGTTGAAAAATTTTTGGTCGCAAGAAGACAAATGTACTGGCAGGTCTACCTGCATAAAACTGTTTTGTCTGCCGAAAAGATGCTGGTCAAAATACTTCAGCGTGTTCGTAGCATTTACAATGCAGCAGATCTGGCATTACAAACCCAATCTGCACTTGATTACTTCCTGGGCGATTTCAATGGTCAGATGAATGACGATACCCTGGATCTATTTTGCTCGCTGGATGATCACGACATCATGCATGCCCTTAAACGATGGTCCAAACACCCCGACAAAATTCTTTCCCTACTCTGTTCCCGGTTTTTAAACAGGCAACTATATAAATCGAGGATACAATCAGATATTTTTTCTACTGAATTTGTTAAGGAAAAAGAAAATCAGGCTTCTATAAAATTTGGCATTCCGCTTGCAGATATCCATTATGTGTGTTTCACAGGTGAAGCAACCAATACCCTTTATCAAACTTTTGATGAACGCATCAATATTTTGTTTAAGGGAGGTGAGGTGAAAGATATTTCAGCGGTTGATAATGCCCTGATTCATCAAATTCTTTCTGCACCAGTTAAAAAAAATTACATTTGTTTATTGACATAGCAGTAGCTTAAAGTTCATGGACCATAGTCCATAAACCATCAAGCATCGACAATTGGCTATGGTCTATCGACCAATGACCATGATCCATGCGCTATCTGCCAAACTAAATCACGCTGTATGCAATTTACCGCTGCACAAATTTCGATGCTTATAAACGGCAAACTTGAGGGTGACCCTACCTTAGCCGTACACTCTTTTGGAAAAATTGAAGAAGCTGTGTCTGGCCAACTATCCTTCCTGGCCAACCCTAAATATGAAGAATATCTTTATTGTACCAAAGCATCGGTTATCATTATTAATGAATCACTGGTTTTAAAACAAAACATTAAGAATACCCTGATTCGTGTACCCGATGCCTATTCAGCATTCGCTACTCTTCTCACCAAATACCAGGAGTTGATGACCCAGCAATTAACTGGCATACAAGAGCCAAGTTATATTGCTAAAACAGCCATTATTGGAGAACAGGTATTTATCGGAGCATTTGCACATATTGGTGAACATGTTAAAATTGGCAAACAGGTAAAAATATTTCCCGGCGTTGTGTTAGGAGATAATGTGCAGGTTGGCGACAACACCATATTACATGCAGGCGTAAAAATTTACCACGATTGTACCATCGCTGATCATGTTGTAGTACATGCGGGTGCTGTTATTGGCAGCGACGGTTTTGGATTTGCCCCACAGGGTGATGGCACTTTTAAAAAAGTACCCCAGATAGGCAATGTAGTTGTTGAGAGCCATGTGGAAATTGGTGCCAACGCTACCATCGATCGCGCAACAATGGGCTCTACTATTATTCGTACTGGTGCAAAGTTGGATAACCTGGTTCAAATTGCCCACAATGTGGAAGTTGGTTCTAATACCGTTATCGCTGCCCAAACAGGCGTAAGTGGCAGTACCAAAATTGGTAAATCTGTAATGATTGGCGGACAAACCGGAATTGCAGGTCACCTTACCATTGCCGATGGAAGCAAAATCAATGGACAAAGTGGTATTACAAAAAATATCAAAGAGCCTAACCGAACATTAACCGGCACCCCAGCCGATGATTTTACCCGCTCCTTAAGAGCCCAGGCCCACCTGAGAAACCTCCCGGAACTTGAAAAAAGGGTTAAAGAACTTGAAAAACTGGTTGAACAACTGATTGCCGATCGTGTAAATGCCTCCTAAAAGACTGATTAACCGTCCTTAAATCTTATTTTTGCATTATATTCTCAATCAAGTGGTTGGTGAATTAGCCTTCCTCTTTACAGGATTTGATTGATTCTCAGGAAAAAAAAGCAGCATGGACAATAATTTTAATCCCGACAAGCAACATACCCTTAATAGTGCCATCAGCATTAGCGGCACCGGTTTACATACAGGCGTTTTGGTTGATATGATATTGAAACCAGCCAATCCCGGATTTGGTATTCAATTCCAGCGTGTAGATCTGCCTGATCAGCCAATTATTAAGGCAGATTGCGATCTGGTTACCGATACCAGCAGGGGAACCACCCTCCAGGTTGGTGACGCGAAAGTGAGCACCGTAGAGCACGTATTAGCAGCATTGGTAGGAATGGGTGTTGATAATGTTTTGATTGAATTAAACGGGCCAGAAATTCCAATTATGGATGGTAGTTCAACTCCATTCATAGAATTAATAGCCAAAACAGGCGTATTACAACAAGAAGCCGCAAAAGCCTGGTATAGCCTTGATGAAAATATTTACCACTACGACGATGCCAAGCGTGTTGAAATGGTGGCATTACCCGCATTGGATTATCAAATAACCACACTGATCGACTTTAACAGTCCGGTGCTCGGAACCCAACATGCAGGACTAAAAACCATCAAAGACTTTAAAACGGAAATAGCTCCTTGCCGTACATTCTGTTTCTTGCATGAGCTTGAAATGTTGCTCGATAATGACCTTATTAAAGGCGGTGATATCAATAATGCAATTGTAGTTGTAGACAAGCCAATCACAGATGCTGAAATGGATCGTTTGGCAAAAGTGTTCAAACGCGATAAAATTGAAGTAAAAAGTGAAGGTTACCTGAATAACCTTGAGCTGAGGTTCCCGAATGAACCTGCTCGTCATAAATTATTAGATGTGGTTGGTGACCTTGCCCTTATCGGATACCCTATTAAGGCAAGAATTATTGCTAACCGTCCGGGGCATAGCAGCAATGTTGAATTTGCTAAAAAAATCAAACAGTACATCAAGAAGAACAAACATGTGAAAGATGTGCCTGTTTACGATCCAACCATGCCGCCTATTTTCCCATTGGAAAAAATTGAAAAAACATTACCGCATCGTCATCCATTCTTATTGGTCGATAAAATAATTGAGTTGACAGACACGCATATCGTAGGTGTTAAGAATGTAACTTTCAATGAGTGGTTTTTCCCTGGTCACTTTCCTGGCAATCCGGTAATGCCGGGTGTATTGCAAATTGAAGCACTGGCACAAACGGGTGGTATTCTTTGTATTAATTCAATGCCGGAAGGACAGTATGATACTTATTTCCTTAAAATAGATAATTGTAAATTCAAACAAATGGTACGTCCCGGTGATACCATGTTACTCAAAATGGAATTTACAGGTCCTATTCGTCGCGGTATATGTGAAATGAGAGGTACCGTTTATGTAGGAGGAAAAGTTGCCACCGAAGCTGATCTAGTAGCGCAAATCGTAAAAAGACCTTAACCAATCCCTACCCAATTTAATAACAGAACCCAGCAACAATGACGCATCCTTATACCTACATAGATCCAAATGCAAGGGTAGCACCCAATGTAAAGATCGACCCATTTACCGTTATCCATGGCGATGTACAGATTGGCGAGGGTACCTGGATCGGTAGTAATGTCACCATAATGGATGGCACCAGAATTGGTAAAAACTGCAGAATCTTCCCAGGCGCCGTATTAGGAGCGATTCCACAGGATTTAAAATTTGCCGGCGAAAGAACCACTGTTGAAATAGGCGACAATACCACTATCCGCGAATTTGTAACCATCAACCGGGGAACTACTGATCGCTGGAAAACCAAAGTAGGCAGTAACTGCCTGATTATGGCATACAGCCATATTGCACATGATTGCTTAATAGGTGATAATTGCATTCTCAGTAACAGTGTGCAGCTTGCAGGACATGTGGTGATGGGCGATTGGGCCTGGATCGCGGGTGTGAGTGCTGTTCACCAATTTGTAACCATTGGTCAACATGCTTATATCGCAGGAGGTAGTCTGGTGAGTAAAGATGTTCCCCCATATATCAAAGCAGTCCGTAATCCACTAAGTTATGGTGGCGTTAACAGCGTAGGCTTAAAAAGAAGAGGATTTGAACTTGAGAAAATCAACCATATCCTCGATATCTATCGTATAATTTTCAATAAAGGGCTGAATACTTCACAAGCGCTGGAATTTATTGAAGAAGAATTAACCGCAAGCGATGAGCGTGATGAAATCGTAACGTTTATTCGTGAAAGCGGACGTGGTATTATCAAGCGCTTTACTAAAGGTGCGACCGAAGAAGACTAACACAACCTTCAATTCAATTTTTTGCAATTATGCAGATTCAACTCTCGGATGCAGGTAAAAAATTTAACCGGGAATGGATATTCCGCGGAATTAATTTCACCTTTCAATCCGGGGTTAGTTATGCTATTACAGGCCCCAATGGAAGCGGCAAAAGCACTTTATTACAAGCCATCGCAGGAAGTATGCAGTTAGCAGCCGGAAGTATTGAGTGGATGGAAAACAATCAGTCAATTGCACCAGAAAAAATTTATACCCGCCTCTCAATGGCAGCCCCTTACCTGGAGCTGATTGAAGAAATGACCGCAAAAGAATTTTTACAATTCCATGCCTCTTTCAAACCTTTGTTGCCTGTTCTTACCATTGATACCATACTTCAACTCATTGGACTCGAAAAAGCAGCAGACAAACAAATACGTTTTTATAGCAGTGGTATGAAACAAAGGGTTAAACTGGCGCAGGCCCTTTTCAGTGATGTACCTTTACTTCTGCTAGATGAACCCTGTACCAACCTCGACAGTGCAGGTTATCAGCTATACCATGAATTACTCAGCAACTATTGCAAAGATAAAACCATCATCGTCAGCAGCAACGATGTTCAGGAAATAGACTTTTGTAAAGAAATAATTCAGGTTACCAACTACAAGTAAACAGCAGAATTTCGAAATTAATATTCGCTACTCATCACTCACCCTGACTACTCACTATTCACAATTCACTACTTCATCCATTGAAAATAAAACACACTTCCTTCTCCTTTCGTTGATTCTACCCATATTTTTCCACCTTGCTCCTCTACAATAATTTTAAGCAGGTTTAAACCAATACCAGTACTGCTGTCTCTTTGAGATTGGTTATTGGTTATTTCAAATAACTTAAAAATCCGGTTTTTATCTTCATCTGCTATACCTGGGCCATTGTCTTTTACGAAAAATTCATAAAAGCCTTCCTTTTCAGCAAAGCCGATTTGAATCATCCCCTGTGGTTTATCATTATACTTAATAGCATTACTGATAAGGTTTTGAAACACCTGCTCGAGTTTTACCTTTTTGGTTTGGATAACGGGTAACTGATTGAGTATTTGAATTTGTATGTTCTTTGGAGGGAACAATAAAGACACTAGTTGTTCAACCATTAAATGTACATCTGTTGACTCAATGGTTTGTTGGGAGAGGCTTGTGGTAGAATATTCCAACAAAGCCATAATCATTTCAGACAATCGCCCTGATGCCTGGTAAACCATATCAATATTCTCTTTCACTTCCTGATTAGCTACAACATGCGGATCGTTTTTAATTAATTCCAGCATCATAATTACAGATGAAAGAGGTGATTTGAGGTCATGAGAAACGATGTATACAAATTTTTCGAGTTGTTTATTTATACGATCAAGTTCTGTTAAGGCAGTCTTTAAACGGAATTGGTTAAAATAAAGCTGTTCAAATACATTCACCTTTGCCCTTACCACGTTTATATCTAGCGGCTTCTGAAGGTAGTCTACGGCGCCTTCGGCAAATCCTTTTAAAACATATTGTTCTTCTCTGCTTAAGGCTGTTACAAAAATGATGGATATATCTTTTGTTCTGGGGTTTGATTTAAGTATACGTGCTACTTCAAAGCCATCCATTTCTGGCATTTGCACATCAAGCATAATCAGCCCAATATGTTCATACTTTAGAATATGTTTCAAAGCTTCGTTACCAGATGCTGCTTTAATAAAGGTTCTACCAGGCTTCAAAAGTATTTGTTCCAGCGACAGCAGGTTTTCAGGTCTGTCGTCAACCAGTAGAATGGTAAAATCTTGGTAAGGTATGGGCGGAATATTCATGTCTTACAGCAATATAATTATAATTCGCTTATGCGTTCCTGCATCTTTTCAACCGGCAAAATACTAACCCCTTTTGCTGCGGCAATTGCTGCAGCCGGCATTGTTGCAGATTCTGCCGTAACAGGATCCTGTATCCAGCAATCGGCACCAATATCTGAAAGTATAGAAATACCTTTTGCGCCATCTGCATTAGCCCCACTTAATAGAATAGCCAATATCTTCTTTCCAAATACCTGTGCCGCACTTTCAAAACTTACATCTATTGATGGACGGCTATAATGTACCGCATCTGAATAATCGAGGCTAAAAGTGCCATCTTCTTCAAACAGAAGGTGATAATTCTGCGGAGCCAGGTAAACCTTCCCTGCACTTAATGGTTGTTTGTCTTCCGGTTCAATAATTTTTTTAATCCCTGATTCTCTCGCTAGTAATTTATCAAGTTCACTCTCTACATTTCTCATTCTATGAATAATGACCACAACCGGAATGGAACGATCCTTCTTTAACGACTTTAGCAATGCCGTACATAGAGGAATACTACCTGCAGAACCACCAATTAGTATAATATCGTATTTATTTTCTTTCAACTTTTTATCGCTTTTTCCTGAATATTTTTACAGTTGGGTCTACAGGTGTAAATTTTGTTTTAAGCTCTGAAAACAATAAGGTTTCCTTCATGCCGAGTCCCATAAAACCAAGTGATGACAAACTATCATAAAACAATCGCAAGACTTTGTTTTGTAGTTGTTTATTGAAGTAAATCATTACGTTCCTGCAAAGAATCAGTTGAAATTCATTAAAAGACCTGTCAGTTACCAAATTGTGTTGCAAGAACACAACCCTTTCACGAATTTCCTTATTAATAATTACATGGTCATACAAGGCAGTATAATAATCAGAAAAATCATTAACTCCTCCTGTCTGCCGGTAATTCGCAGTATACTCACGCATATGGTGCATGGGTAATACACCAGTTCTTGCTTTATCTAAATTAGCTGCATTAATATCTGTAGCATAAATCCGTGCTCGTTTAAGAAGTCCAGCCTCCTGAAGTAAAATACCTAAAGAAAAAACTTCTTCACCGGTAGAGCAACCAGCATGCCAAATATTTATTTGGGGGTAAGTAGCGAGTACGGGTAATACTTTTTCGCGCAGGCATTTATAAAATGCAGGATCACGAAACATTTCTGTAACATTTACCGTAATTGTTTCCAGAAAGCTATTGAATGCATTTGTATCCCCAGCTAGTAGTTGCACCAGATGCTGTCCATCAGCTACGGCCTTTTCATCCATAAATTTTGATATCCTTCTTAACAAAGAACTCTTCGAATACCCCGAAAAATCATATCCGTATACCTGATGAAGCATACTGAGTAATAGCTCAAACTCTTGTGCAGAAAGTTCAGGTCTTCCGGGAATCGACATCCTAAATATTTTTTTCTAATGCTTACTTAGTTAACCAAACTCGCATAAGTGATAATAATTTTTGCATATCCACCGGCTTCGTAATATAATCAGAAGCTCCTGCGGCAATACATTTATCCCTGTCACCTGCCATTGCTTTCGCAGTTAGCGCAATAATGGGCAATTCCTGCATTTTTAAATCTTTTCTAATCCTTTCCATTGCTTCATACCCATCCATTTCCGGCATCATGATATCCATTAACACAAGATCCGTATCCGGATGCTTTTTTAATTGTTCTAATGATTCTCTTCCATCGCTGGCAGCTACCACTTGCATTTTATTCGACTCGAGTACTGCACTTAAAGCAAATACATTACGCATATCATCATCTACTACCAGTATTTTTTTATTCAACAGAGATTGGTCATTATCCGGGATCGTTAACTGACTGGATCTGGTTTGATCATTTTCCTCCATTTTATGCAGAAACAATTCCAGTTCATCCAACAACCTGTTATTTGCAGTAATTCCACTCCTGATGATGATATTTGATATTTTACGGAATTCAATCTCGTCGGTAGTAGAAATATCTTCATCCAGGTGTATAATAATGGGTAGTTGTTTCCCGGCAACTTGTTGATGAATCTGTTTTGCATCAGCTAACTGAATAGTTGAACCAATATGAACAATCAGACAATCAAATTTCTGTTCCGCAACCAATTTATTTGCGTCTGCAATAGATATTACCTGTTGAAAATGTATCTTATAGTCCTTTTCCGCGGCGAGTTTATGTAGGTCATTCTCTTCAAAATGTTCTGCTGAAACAATAAGTACCTGTTTCACACCTTGTTGAAAATGTTCTCCCAGCAGTGAAAATGCCTGCTCTAATGCACTGGTTTCAATTGGTTTCTTAAGATAGGTCATAACATCGGCATCCTTGAATCGATTATCCTCAAAAGCGGATATTATATGTACCGGCGTATGTTTTATTTGATCATCATTTCTGATCTGTTTGAGAATTGTCCAACCATCCATTACAGGTAATTGTATATCCAGGATAATAGCATTGGGTTTGTATTTTTTCGCATAATACAATCCTTCATCCCCTTGTAATGCGATAATAATCTGGTATCCCTTGTGTCGTGCATAGTCTCTGATAATTGTAGCAAAATTTACATCGTCTTCAATTATCAACATAAGACGTTCTCCCTTTTTTAGTTGAAAGCGATCATCTGCAACTATTGTTTGTTCACGAACTTTATCAATCGAAACAAATTCATCCTGTAACAAAAGTTCATCAGCAACCACATTTGAATCTGCATGGGCATTTCCAGTAAATGTAAGTGGCAGGAGAAGGGAAAATATGCTTCCTTTATTTACTTCGCTTTTTACAGAAATTGAACCACCGAGCAATTTCATCAGTTCAAGACTTATAGACAATCCCAGCCCTGTACCTCCATATCTGCGGCTTGTTGAGCCATCTGCCTGTTGGAATGCTTCAAAAATGAGCTGCTGCTTTTCTTCAGGTATCCCAATTCCTGTATCGGATACATTAATCCGTAATTGATCTGTACCAGCTACTGGTTCAAAGGAAAGGGTAATTTTACCATCTGCCGGTGTGAACTTAAATGCATTTGACAATAAATTTTTAACCACCTGTAAAAGACGTTGTCTGTCTGTTTGAATAGTTGCAGGTGCACCTGTCATTTTTTCTACTGACAGATTAATATTCTTTTCATTTGCTACTACTGAAAAGAGTTGCAATACATCTTCTTTAATATTATCCAGTGAAACATCTTCAATTAATAAATCAACCTTGCCCGATTCAATTTTAGAGAGATCGAGAATATCATTAATTAGCTGAAGCAGGTCTTTACCAGATTTATAAATAATGTTAGCATACTCAATTTGCTTTGCATTCAGGTTATCCGTATTATTATCAGCAAGTAATTTGGCTAAGATGAGAACGCTGTTCAATGGCGTGCGAAGTTCATGCGACATATTGGCCAGAAACTCCGACTTATATCGGCTGGTAGTTTCCAGTTCTTTTGCTTTTTGTGCCAATGCCTGACGAGCGTTATCAATTGCTTCATTTCTACCTTTTAGTTCAAGGTTAATTTGTTTAAGTTCTTCTTCCTGCGTTTTCAATTCTTCTTCGGAAGCCTGTAATTCTTCGGCCTGTCTGCTCAATTCATCATTTGTTTGGCGTAATTCTTCACGTTGCTCAAGTAAGGCTTCTTTTTGTTCTTGTAGCTCGTCGAGCAAATGATTGATACGATCTCGTGATTGATAGGAATTAATGGCCGCAGAGAGAATATCCGCACAATTCTTCAATAATGACACTTGTAAATCCGTGAATGAAGTGAAACAGCCCAACTCTATTAAACCTTTCAATTCTTCATTCATCCATAATGGAATACAGGCTATTTCACCATTTCCTGTTACCTGACCAAGTGAAGATTCTACCTTCCAGTAATCGGGTGGAATATTTTTTATGATAGTGACTGTTTTTGCATAAGCGGCATTACCAACAATGCCTTCTCCAATCGTAAATGATTTTTTTGAGGAACCACTAACGGCAACTGAAGCTGCTGTAATTAATTTTGTTCCATCATCATCAACAAAATAAATAACGCCGGAGGGAACTTCAAGGTATTGAACAAGGGCTGTAATAATCCGGTGAGCCAGTTCACTTGAGCTATCAACCACCTGTAAACGATTATTGATATAACTCATGCCTTCCAATACCCAATTCTTTTCCTGGGCCATTTTATTGATCTTCTCCGTTTCTTCCAGGTTTGCCTGTAATCGAAGGCCGGCTTTGTACCTGCTTTTCAGGGTTTGTATAACTGCATTGATCAGTAATAAAACAACAATCATCAATACACTGATCCCTATATATAGAATAAGTTTGGTTCTTTTAATATATCCTGCAACGATTTCTTCCCTTTGAATAAGCAAGCCTTCTTCTACTGTTTTAATTGATTCAATCTGAATATATAAGGAGGAGAGTTTTTTCTCTTCCTGAAGTACTATTTCCTTAAAGTTTTCGGTTGAAAGTTTTGGAGTAATCACACCTTCTCTTTTCCAGTATCCTAATAAGTCAGTAACCATTGAATCAAGTCGGATAACATTTTGAACCTGAATCGGGTTATCTTTTACCAGATCGCGTAGGTCAACGATCCGAACAGGTATAAAACCGGATCCGCTTTCGTAAGCATCTAAATCTTTTGAAGCACCTGTTACCCAATAAGCCCTTCTGCTTCCCCTTATTTGCATTATTGAAAAGCGTATATCCCTTACATAAGAAATAGCCTGATGGGTATGTCGAACCGTATCTGATTCTTTCGCTTGCTTGTCTAAGGAATCAATGGTAACAAAGCCTACAATAAAAACCAGTAACACTGCAATACCTAGGCCAGAATATAATCGAAGGGGTAAGGAGCGAATCATGATTGTATATTGAATTTTAATTGATCTTGTAAGATAGGCAATTAAATGATTATCAATACATACCGCATTGTAAAGAAAAGGCCCCGGCTCAATGAGCCGGGGCCTTTATCGCTACCTTTCTTAATTAGAAAGCAGGGTCAGGAGGTGTATTCGGATTGCTGTCTCTTTCACGGAAAGGATAAGGGAAAAGATTCCTTTTTCTTTCGCTGTTAGGTCTTCCGAATCTACGCATATCTTCCAATTTCATACCAGACAAATAAAGTTCGATACAACGATTGCGGTATATCTGTGTTAGCAATTCAGCTGCACTTGCCGGAGCTACCGGACCAAGATCAGCACCAATACCCAGTGGATCGTTGGCGGCTTTTTTGGTAACAACTTTATTCAATTCAAGAATACCATTTACCAGATCAGGTGTCGCCTGACGTGCATAGGCTTCCGCTTTAATCAGGGTCATCTCTCCAGGATAGTACAATGGAATAGCTGCAGTTGCCGTATTCCAGAAACCATTCAACCTGAAACGAGGGTTAATTGTTGCATTAATAACGGTATAGAACTGGATGCGTTTATCTGCCAAATCAGGTGCAATGGCTGTTGGTAGTCCAAGTGTGGAATCCAAAGGCTGATACACGTTATTGGTAGATGTTACCGAATTAAAAATCGGATTGGGGTTTGCTGCTTCAAAATTCATAACTGAACGCTTGGTAAGGTCAACCGCATTAGCAGCAGCCAATGCGGCAGCATAATTACCTGCAAACAATGAATAACGTGCTTTCAATGCATAGAGGGTGTTTACAATATCTACACCAACCGGCACATCAGCAGCAAAAGCCGAAGAAATTGCATTGGCACTGATTGCAGCGAGCGCTTTATCGATTGCAGCAATAGCCCTGGTAAATCCAACTGTTCTGTCTGAGAAAGTAGTAGTGGCAGTACCTACAGTATCAGGCACTTTTTCCCAGAAGCTGGATAAACAGCCCATTGATAAAGCTTTATACACGGTTGCATATCCAATTAATCCGCTTGCATAACTTTTGTCTGAAAGTTTTGCAGCCGCATTGATTACATTGTTTGCATCAAAAATAATCTTGTTAGCTGTGGTCCAAACATTACCCAGTAATGCATTGGTTCCATCTACGGCTGCACCCCCTGTACTGAACTGAAACTCAGAGGTATTACCCGGATTCATTAACAGGGTTTCATTGGTAATTAAACCAGTAGCATCAGACATGCCATAAGCAACATTCGATGCATAGGTTCTTTGCAGGCCCACGACAATACCAGCCAGTCCTTTAGCAGAACTGAATACCTGGTCTGATGTAGCCGCATTCGGGTTACTGAAGTCTTTTTTACAGCCTGCTGTTGTTAACAGCACAGCCGCAAGACCTGTATATAGTGATATTTGAATACTCTTTTTCATACAAGTAATTTTTTAGGATTAAAATTTAGCCTGGATTCCAAAACTGAATGTGCGTGGAATAGGCACAGCACCAAAATCAATTCCGCGAAGAATGGTGCTTTGTCCACCAGCATTCACTTCAGGATCATAGCCTTTATAATTATCCCAACTGATCAGGTTACGGCCACTCAGACTGATACTCAGATCGCTGAATCCTTTTATTTTACCAAAGTTGTAACTCAATGAAAGTTCACGAAGTTTAGTATAGCTTCCATTATCAACCCTCCATTCTTCGATGGCATAAATACCACTGATATAACCACGAGGTAATACACCACGATGCTCCTGTTCAGCAACGGTACCATTACCAACACCCTGACGGGTACGGAAATCAGCATTGAATACATCAACACCCTGTACCGCATCAATCTGAACACGAAGGCTGAGTTTCTTATAGGTAAGCTCATTCACTAAGCTTGCTGTGTAATCTGGATTCGGATCACCAATTACCTTACGTAATACGGCACCACTTGGCAAACCTGCTGTTCTACCGGTAGTATAAGAAAGAGCACTGTTTTGAACACCTCTTTCTGTTTGAGGAATACCACCTGCATTTTTCAACTCAGTTCCATCAGCGTTACGTGCAAAGAAGGTACCATAAAATACTCCTACTGGCTGGCCTTCAATAATTGCAACTGGTGCACCAGCATTGGTACTTAACAAGGTAAGTGCCTGACCAATACGAACCGCTTTATTACGGTTATGGTTAAAGATACCGGTGATGTTCCAATTTAAATCTCTTTTAGCAACTGGTGTACCTGTTAATACGATTTCATATCCTTTGTTTTCCAAAGAACCGAAATTATCCAACAGACTTCCGAAGCCTGAAGTTGGAGCTATGAAACGGTTGATCAACAGGTCTTTTACTTTCTTGTTGTAAATATTTACTGTTAAGCCTAATCTGTTATTCAGGAACGAAAGGTCAAAACCTAATTCAACTTCTTGTTGTCTTTCAGGTTTTACATTTTCATTTGCCAGAGTACCACTAGAGTTTAATGCTGTTCTTCCAAGGTAAGATGATGAGCTATAAGTGTTAAACCTTGAATAGGCTCCGATACCTGTAAGGTTACCACTCTCACCATACGCTAAACGTACTTTAAATAAATCCCACCATTTTGAAACAGAAGATTTAGCCCAGAAATCAGTACCTGAAATTACATAGCTACCACTTGCTTTGTAATAGGTTTGGTTACGCTGGTTTTTACCAAATACAGAAGAACCATCCACACGCATAGCACCTGTGACGAAAAATTGGTTTCTGTATTTAAAGTTCTGTTGCACATAAGCACCAGAAATAGAAATTTCACTGCGCTCATCAACACCACCCAGAATTGTACTGGCACCATTCACGGTTCTTACAAACGGAGCAAGACCTCTTCCCTGTAATAATGAATAATTATTCTTCTCGTATTGCTGAGAGAACCCTACCTGAGTAACTGAGTTGATGTTATTGGTAATATTTCTGCTATAAGTTGCATTCAAGTCATGGTTAATAGCAAAGAAGCTGTTATTACCAGTACTTGCATAACCATTTTGGGTAGGATCAAGTGAAGGACCTCCACCAAAGAATGCCGTACTTACGTTATAGGCAAAAGGTGGAATATAGGTAGTACCATTTTGAGCATAGTTATCAATACCCATTGTGTAGTCTACCGTTAAACCGTTGATAGGTCTGAGTTTCAATCCCATATTTGCAATTAAGCGATTGGTGGTTTGACGCTGTTTAATGTCTTCAATCACAGAAACAGGATTTGCACGACCACGTTCACCTACTGCCTGGATATTACCCAGGGCATCTCTCTGCCAGATGTTGTGGAAGTTACCAATAATGGTAACAGAGTTCATTGGGGAGAAGAATGAGTTACCATCGGGTTTTTCATTTGCAGTACTGTTCACATAGTTTAAACCAAGGTTCATAGTTGCCCACTTATTTAAAACCTGTTCAATATTACTGCGGAAGCTATAGCGTTGGAAATCGGTATTTCTAACAATACCCTGGTTATAAAAATAAGAACCAGATAAGTAGTACTTAGTCTTATCCGTTCCACCGCTGATAGAGATATTATTATCTGTACCATTCGCGTTCCTGAAAATATAATCCTGGTAATCGTACCTGGTTACTGGCGTAGTAGTGGTTACAGCAGGAGAAAGAATGTCCTGTGTAAATGCACCCGGACCATCAGTAGGGCCACCAAATTTGGTTGGGGCCTGGTTTACGGCCAGCTTTTTGCGCAGGTTACTGTTGGTAAAGCTGGTTGAAAAACTTACAGAAGGCGCACCGCTTTTACCTTTCTTGGTAAATATCTGTACCACACCCGCATTAGCACGGCTACCATAAATAGCTGCTGCAGCGGCACCATTCAATACCTCTATGCGTTCGATATCATTCGGGTTAATATCAACCAACCTACTCTGACCAATACTTCCTACAAAGTTTCCTCCATCATAGTTTCCGGAAGTGTTGGTAACACGATTGGTAGCATTGTTTACAATCACTCCATCGATAATATATAAGGGTTCTGAAGAAGAAGAAATAGAACTGATACCACGCAGGCGAACGGAAAGTCCACCAGCAGGATCACCAGAGTTCTGGGAAATCTGCGCACCGGCAGTCTTACCTTGTAAAGCTGCAAGAACGTTACCTGTTGCTCCTTTATTCAGATCCTCAGCACTAACAGAGCTGATATAACTACCCAATTGACGACGGGTAGTTCCCTGAGAGTTACCTGTAACGATAACTTCATCGAGTTTTGAAACGTCTTCGGCAAGTTCTGCATTAACGGTATAACTGTTGTTACCTGCACTTACGGTTAAAGAAGATTGGGTGGTTTTGTAACCGGTACTGGAGAAAACGATGGTGTAAGTACCAGGCTTTAGTGTGGCTGTAAAACTAAATGCCCCGGTAGCATCGGTTGCTGTACCAGTACTGTTTTCTCTGACGATTACGGAAGCAGCTTCGACAGCAGTACCTCCTTTTGCGGTAACTTTACCGGATATGCGCACTTGCGCCATACCGGCAGCCGTTAGCAGCGTAGTTAGGAGTAATAATATAGCTCCTTTAACACTACCCGGCTTCATAAGCGGTGTAATTTTCATATTTCAGCGTTTATAGATGATTACAAAATAGTAATGCCTTGTTTTTTATAACTTTCGAACAGCGGATTTGCTGGATCTAATTCCGTTATCATAGTATCAATCTCACTCAAACCACAAATGGTTAATTTCTGATGGGTATTTACTTTCTCTGCTATGGACAACACAACTGTTTTTTCTGCGGCTTGTATCATCGCTTTTTTTACTTGTATAACTTCCCAATCGTTGTCTGTTACACCCGTTTCATCAATAGCATTAATACCCATGATACACAGATCGGCTTTAATGCCACTAATTTTTGAGATTGCTTCTCCCCCAACCGCAATTTGAGAGCTTTTAGAAATTTTATCACCCAGAAAAATAACTTCAATGTTTGGATGCTGCGCATACTCGTGAGCCGCAGGAATACTTCCTGTAAAAAATGTTGCATGCAAATCTGCCGGAAGCAATCTTGCCATTTCAATAATGGTCGTTCCTCCGGTTGTAAGAATAAACATGTTATTGCGAATCAGCGGCACCACTTTTTGCGCGATAAGTCTTTTACTATCGGCCTTGTATACATCAGATTTCAGAAAAGAACTGTGAAAAGATTTAGACAATGCGCCCCCATGAACCTTGATGATTTTATCCATTTCCGCGAGTTCATTAAGGTCGCGGCGAATCGTATCTTCGGAAACATTTATTTCATTACTTAAATCAGAAGAAAGTATACGATTATGCAAGTCAATCTGACGCAGTATATAAGCTTGTCGTTCGGTTTTCAGCATAGCAGCATGGATATATTGTCCTAAAATTAATGCAGGAACTTGCGTATTTCCAAAAATTTCTTGCATGAAATTGCAGAAAACTGCGTTTTTAAGTCTAATTTAAACCCATGAACCAGAATATAACAGCACTCTATAAAATTGCAAATAAGCCTGAAAGAACCATTATAGGTTTGATGAGCGGTACTTCTGTTGATGGGTTAGACGTGGCTTTATGCCGTTTCTCCGGTAAAGGCATGGAAACAAACCTGCAATTGCTTGCATTTGATACGGTTTCCTATAACGCTGCATTTAAAGACCATATAAAGTCTATTTTTTCTAAACGGCAGGTCGACCTGGAAAAAGTATGCTTACTCAATGCGTGGGTAGCCCGTGAACATGCCAAAATCATCCTTTCCTGTCTTGAAAAATGGCAGGTTTCGCCAGAAGAGGTCGATTTGGTGGCTAGTCATGGCCAAACTATTTACCATGCCCCAAAATTTCTTCATCCTGATGATGAATTTGATAATGCTACTTTACAGATTGGAGATGGTGACCATCTGGCAGTTTCCACCGGCATTATTACCCTCAGCGATTTCAGACAAAAACACGTGGCCGCCGGTGGTGAGGGCGCACCCCTTGCCGTGTATGGCGATTACCTGATATTCAGCAGTAAACAGGAAAACAGGATCATGCTGAATATTGGAGGTATAGCTAATTTCACATATCTCCCATCCAGCCTCGATGCCAATGCAGTGTTCAGTACAGATGTCGGTACAGGCAATACATTAATGGATGCTTATATACAGGAAAATTATCCCGGGAAATATTATGATGCAGACGCCGCAATTGCCAGACAAGGAAATATCAGCACTGCATTACTCAACGCACTCAAAGAACATAGTTTTTTCACCAATGAGTTTCCTAAAACCATAGGACCGGAATTATTTAACCTTACCTACTTGTCAGAAGCACAACAACGCGCTGGAGAAACAATGCTTTCCCCTGCAGATATTATGGCAACGCTGAATCGTTTTTCTGCTGATATGATTGTTGATGCCATGAAACGATGCATGAATGGCGATACTAATTTTATTGTTTACGTAAGTGGCGGCGGTATGCATAACCCCTTACTTATGCAACATGTACGTGAGCAGCTTCCTGGTATAAACTTCAGGAATACAGAAGAACTGGATGTTAATCCAGATGCCAAAGAAGCGGTTTTGTTTGCCATACTTGCCAATGAAGCTATTTGTGGCGGTGAAGTTAAACTGGGCGCAGGCAGAAATGGTATACCCGCTGTTAGTATGGGAAAGATTAGTTTTCCTAAATAGACTATTAACAACAGAAGAAACCTCCTGAAGCTTCAGAAAACTGATTAACTTACTTCAAATACAAGTTATGAAAAAGGTCATGCTTTCTTTATTCATTCTTCTCTCGATCTCAGTGCTTTCTGCACATGGACAAACAATAGAAAAAAAGAAATTTCATTTTGGTCGCGAACAGGATACTACAGCAGGATATGCACAGGTAGTGAAAGTGGATAATGTTTTATATGTTTCCGGAACAGTAGCTACCGAAATTACCCCAAAGAGTATTCAAAATATTTACCAAACCATTGAAAAAGGCCTGGCGCATTTTGGTGCTACGCTTCAAAATGTAGTGAAAGAAAATCTTTACACCACTGATATTGAAGCAATGAAATTGCACAATGAAGCCAGGAAGAAAATGTATAAAGGCGATTATCCTGCCGCTACCTGGGTGCAGATTAGCAGGTTGTATATGCCTGAGGCAAAGCTGGAGATTGAAGTGATTGCACACCTGCCAAAGAGCCAATAAACTATCTTCTGCTGGCTATCAACAAATTCAAATCAGTAAACTTCAGGTCAAATTTTTGACTGATATAAAAATCAGTAAGCGCACCCTTGAACATATAAATACCTTCACGAAGGTTAAAATTATGCCATACCATTTCTTCCAAACCACCTTCATCACTGATCGACAACATTAATGGCATAAGTACATTACTGATTGCCTGACTGGCTGTTCTTGCAAAACCACTGGGTATATTCGGTACACAATAATGAATTACATCGTGCTTTACAAAAGTGGGATGCTCATGACTGGTTAATTCGCTTGTTTCAAAACATCCACCCCTATCAATGGCCACATCTATAATTATACTGCCCGGACGCATTGCTGCTACCATTTCTTCGGTAATGACCACAGGCGCCCGGCCATATTCATTGCTAAGTGCACCAACAGCTACTTCACAGGTCTTTAACTGCTTCGATAAAATGCGAGGCTCCAGCACACTGGTCCAGATACGCTGCCCTAAATTATTCTGTAATTGTTTTAAGCGATAAACATTGTTATCAAATACTTTAACTGAAGCACCTAATGCAAGTGCATTTCTGGTTGCAAATTCACCCACTATACCTGCCCCTACAATCACCACTTTGGTTGGAGGAATACCACTGATACCTCCTAATAATACACCCTTACCTTTATTGAAACTACTCAGGTACTGACCAGCAATAAGCATTACGGCACTACCTGCTATTTCACTCATACTTCTTACAATCGGATAAGTACCGCTTTCATCTTTAAAATTTTCGAAACTCAAAGCGGTCACTTTTTTTTCCATCATCTTCTCAATATACTCTTTGCGTAAAGCAGATAAATGTATGGGAGAAACAATGGTCTGGTTCATCTGCAACAAAGGCATATCTTCTGCTACAGGTGGAGCACTTTTTACAAGTATGGGACATTTGAATATACTTTCTCTATCGTACACAATAGTGGCTCCGAGTTCTGCATAATCCTTATCAGAATAATGACTACCCACTCCTGCATTATGTTCAACAACCACCTGGTGTCCATTGGAAACAAGTACACCCACGGCATCAGGCGTTAAAGCAATACGGTTTTCCTGGAAGGCAATCTCTTTCGGAATACCGATATGTAATTTCGCTCCCTGGGGTTTTATATCCAGTGTTTCTTCAAGGGTTTCATACGAAAAAGAAGCGCTAATAGAAGGTTTACTGGTTGCCATGCGTACAGATTGCTTAATGTATGGTTTTAGAGAAAGATAAAGTTAACGTATTTCCTGTCAGCATCAAATTGCTTCTGCATCGGTATATAATCGTCTTGTTGCAGCATCCAGCAGTTGAATGTATACATGAAAAGTATCGTCAGGCAAAAGTCCAGCAGCTTTTTCAGGCCATTCGATAAAACAATACTGGTTACTGAGTAGCTGGTCTTCAATTCCAGCCATAATAGCTTCCTCCTCATCTTTTAACCGATACCAATCCATGTGTAATAACACTCCCGCCTCTTTGCTCTGGTATTGGTTCACAATGGCAAATGTTGGACTACTAATCGCGTCTGTTACGCCCAAATACGTACATAAGGCATGAATAAAAGTTGTTTTACCAGAACCCATATCGGCATGAAATGCCCACACTTTATTTTTTTTGCCTTCTTTCCACAAAGCCTTTGCTACCTGCTCAATTTGCGGAAGTCCAAAAATTGCATCCATAATGCAAATGTACGGGGGAAAAAGTCCGGTAGTCCGAAAGTCCGGAAGTCGGGAAGAAATTTTTTGTCTATAGGTTGCAAAAACAATTTGTAAGCTGTTATTCACTGATACCTCTTATTAAATAATTCTGCTCCCGGTCTCCCGGACTTCCGGACTTTCAGTCAACCTCATCTGCAACATCGATGTAATAATATTCTTCTCAATTCGAAAGACCCACCTTCAGCAATTTGGTAAATTTGTATTGTGATTGATTCATCTGAAAACGACAGATTATGGAACAAGTGAAATGGAAAGTAGAAGGAATGACCTGCACCAATTGTGCCCTTACCGTAAATAAGTACCTGGAAGGAAAGGGCATGAAAAATGTAAAAGTAAATTTTATTGGTGGTGACGTTAGCTTTGAAGCACCGGAAGAAACGATTACAAAAGATATTGCAAAAGGCATCGATGGACTAGGCTACCATGTTGTAAACAACGATGCAGATTCAACTGAAAAGCCTAAAAAATTATTCTCCTCCCACTTACAAAGATTCTGGTTTTGTTTTGTATTTACTGCCCCATTAATGGTACACATGATACCAGGTGTGCATATTCATGTGTTGATGAATCCTTATGTACAATTGGGACTTACCATTCCGGTATTTCTGGTTGGGATGGATTTCTTTGGCAGAAGCGCCATTAAAAGTATCTGGAAGGGTATTCCCAATATGAATGTATTGATTGCACTAGGTGCAGTAGCTGCATTTGGATATAGTTTATATGGTACCCTAATTGGTCGTGCAGAAGAATTTTTATTTTATGAAACTGCAGCAACTATCATTACCCTGGTATTTCTCGGAAACTGGATGGAAGACCGTTCCGTTGAAACAACACAAGCAGCATTAAAAAAACTGGCCATTACACAGAAGTCCATGGCCAATATGATTGCCTACGATGACCAACACCAGGAACATATTTTTCCGGTTGAAAGTACCAGTCTCAAAGTAGGAGATTTACTATTGATTAAAAGTGGCGAACAGGTACCTATGGATTGCAAAATTCTTTGGGGAGAAGCGCAGGTAAATGAAGCAATTATTTCAGGAGAAAGTGTTCCCGTATTCAAACAAATGAAAGACCACCTGATTGGTGGAAGTATCATTGAAAACGGAACCATAAAAGCCTATGTTACCGCGGTAGGAGAAGACACGGTATTATCCAATATACTTAAACTGGTAAGAGAAGCGCAAACAGAGAAACCACCCGTTCAACAACTGGCCGATAAAATAAGTGCCATCTTTGTTCCGGCAGTAGTGAGTATTGCCCTCATAACCGTACTTGCAAACTATTTCCTTGCAGATACTTCTTTCAGCGCCAGCCTGTTGAGGGGAATTGCGGTATTAGTTATTTCTTGTCCTTGTGCAATGGGACTTGCTACACCTGCAGCTATTGCTGTTGGATTAGGACGTGCCGCAAGAAATGGCATTTTATTTAAGAATGCGAAAAGTCTGGAAATTTTCAAAGACATAAAGCAAGTTGTATTCGACAAAACTGGTACCCTTACCACTGGACATTTTAATATTGTTGGATTTTCTGTAAGTGATGAAGCAGAAACAGAAGAATCCTTTCAACGTATAGCTTATTCACTTGAAAAATATTCCAACCACCCGATCGCGAATGCGATATCACGTAACTGGAAAACCAAAGATGAATTGAGATGGGCAAGCATTGAGGAAGTGAAAGGATTGGGCATGAAAGCAACAGATAAAACAGGAAATACCTATATCGCAGGTTCATTTAAAGTAGCCGGCGAATTTACAACCGATAACACCCACAATGTATATATCCTTCGTAACGATAAACTACTTGGTTGGATCGATGTTGCCGATGAAATAAGACAGGAATCATTCGCAGTAATTAGTGCATTGAAATCAAAGGGAATAAAAACCATTTTATTAAGTGGTGACCAACTTGAGAAATGTGAAAAAGTAGGCAAACAACTTGGCATCGATACAATCATAGCAGAACAAAGTCCGGCACAGAAACTGGAAAAAATTGCTGCATTTAATGCTGCAATTCCAACAGCCATGGTTGGTGATGGCATAAACGATGCCCCAGCTCTTGCAAAAGCCACAGTTGGTATTTCACTAAGTGATGCTACACAGGTTGCCATGCAGAGTGCTCAGGTAGTATTAATGAATCATGGATTAAAAAATCTGCCAATGGCACTCGGATTGGGCAAACACACTTATATAACCATCAAGGAAAACCTTTTTTGGGCATTTGCCTATAATGTTGTTGCCATACCTGTTGCGGCCCTTGGTTACCTGAATCCTACCATCGGTGCCTTAGTAATGGGCTTGAGTGATGTGGTACTAGCTGTGAATTCTGTAAGACTGAATTTTAAGAAAGTGGCATAACGCAATCTTAAATTGTCGACCTATAATAATATTATCTACCATCCAAACTGATAAGCTACAGATGCTACCAGTGAACGGGTAAGTCCATCAGGTCTTGTATCACGCACCACAAAAGGAGCTGCCAGACTCAACTGCAATGATTGTCGCTGATTGATTTGATGACTTATCTGCAGATTGGCATTTAGTGTAAGTCCCGATGATCCTTTAATATTCACCCTATTACCAAACACATTTTCGTAACTATCCTCACCCAAATGAACAATTGCTAAAACATTGGGATTGAATTTCCATTTTGATGATTTTGATTGTAAAGGATAACCAACTCTCCATAATACATCTGCTTTCCTGCGAAAAAGATTTGTGGAAGGAAAATCCCCTGGTAAAGGAGCTTGTTCTTTAATAAAGCTATTCCTGTTTTGTTGAACAACAGGTAATTGAAAGGCGACATTCATATCCAGTTTACCCGCAGGGAAAGCCGCGCCTACTATCAGGTCGTAAGTACCCAAACTGGTTTGGTATACCATTGGGAGTGATACGTTTTTAATTTTCTGGTTCGACTGATTAAAAGGAATTTTCACGCCTCCTAACAAATGAACGGTTTTACCTCCGGATGTTTTAACGCCATAGCGAAGGGTTGAATAAATATCTCCCAGGTTAAACACTGACCCGTAACTGCCATTTACATAAGCTAGTACAAGTTTATTGTCCCACTGCAGGCTCTTTGAAATTTGTCTGGAATAACTCACAGAGAAATTAAGCAGATTAGTATTTTCCTCTCCCCTTAAATAGGCAAACTCTGTTTGGATACTGTTTTTACTGGCAGCTGCCGGACGTAATGGAATGGTACAAAAACCTGCATCACTACAACCTTGTGCCGCCAATCGGTTCGTTGCAATAACGATTGTAAAAGAGAAAAGTAAAATGAGTTGTTTTTTATTGAAGACTTGCATAGCTAAAGAGATGATTATATTGTTGGCAATGAATTAATACATACGGATAAAGCGACAAATCAGTTCCAGTTGGAATGCGGTAATACTGGGTGCCGCTATTTGATTGCAGGTTACCAAGGTTCAGGTGATTTCCTGGTGCAGCAGTACGTGCAAGGTATACTTTTAGATCCGGACCAGTGCTAACAGAGAAACTATCTAATTGCACCTGCAACCCTGAAGGCTGCTGAATAATTTTTGCCACCCCCATTACCTGAATTCCTGATGTAGGGTATAATAAGCCTCGTTTTAACACTTGTTGTACAGATGGATTAGCAGCATTGGGTATGCTACTTTGTAAACCTGCTTTGAGTGCATCGCTTTCTTTGGTGCAGGCCAACAAGCCAATGACCACAAAAAAAACACTTACCACGAGTTTCATATCCGGCAATTTGCCGGGTAGACGAGGGATTGGGGATGGCCTTACAAGGATTTGCAAATTCGTTAAGTTAGTGCGAAATGACATTCGTATCCTTCGTTGCGATTTCCAGTCTGTATCGTACTTTTCACAGTTCCAAAAAGAGTGCTCTGAATCTTTAGAAGGATGATTTTCCGAAAGGTAAAAAGAGTGGATATCCTTCGTCGCATGTAATTACCTGCGGTTATTACTGCTCCTCTGGATGACGAGTCAGGGTGTGTGTACTGCTGTGGGGGGGGGGGTGTAAAATTTGGGGGGGACTGCACCCCACAGTTGGTGGCCCACCCCCCCCCCTTTTTTTTTTCACTCACGGCGTCATCCAGAGGAGCGTTCCGACGAAGTCGGAAATTGCGACGAAGGATCAGATTTGCAGGGTTTCCCAATTAGGGTTCTTTCCTTTTATCAGTATTTCTTTTTTACTTCGGCTCCATCCTTTGATTTCTTTTTCTCTTCTAATAGCATCTACAATTAAATCATAGGTTTCATAATAAATCAATAAATGAATATTGTATTTAGCAGTAAAACTTTTATCATGTATTTTCTGTTGGTGCTGCCATATTCGTTTTATAAGATCGGATGTAACACCAACATATAGCATGGTTTTGGATGGATTCGTTAATATATACACATATCCTTGTTTTATCATCGTAAAAGGTTTAGTGTATAAAACTACAGAAGAGCAATACGAACCAGGCGTAGTCTCAACCACTGACGTATCCTTCGCCGCATTGATCTTAAACAAAAAACCGCCGCTGAAATCAGCAGGCGGTTTTCTTTGTATTTACTAACAAATTTTATCTTTTCATCCATGGTTGGTCGCTGACCAACGATTAACTACATCCCATACTGTTACCACAGTTCAGGCATTTGTAACAGGTACCTGAGCGGATGGTGATATGTCCACAGGTATTACATGCAGGAGCATCGCTCTGCATATTTTTCGCTGCAGCATTAACAGCATCAAGTCCACCAGACTCAGCTTTTACAGGAGCTGCTGCTCTTTGTAATTTTTGTGGTTGGGCTGCTGGTGTAGCATTTGCAGAAGGCGCGGTAACGCGAACACTGCTTAATTCTGGTTTACCCAGCAATGTAGCATCTCCATCATCGTCACCTGTATTGCCAATGGTTGGTCTATCGAGCACATGTACCAGGTCGGTTCTACCGAGGTATTCATAAGCCAATGCACGGAATACAAAGTCTACCAATGAAGTAGTTGTTTTAATATTCGGATGGTCTACCATACCTGATGGCTCGAACTTAGTGAATACAAATTTCTCTACGAACTCTTCTAAAGGAACGCCATACTGCAGGCCTACAGACACTGCAATTGCAAAGCAGTTCATGAAGCTACGGAGTGTTGAACCTTCTTTGGCCAGGTCGATGAATATTTCACCCAATGTACCATCTGCATACTCTCCTGTGCGAAGGAAGAGAACTTGTCCACCGATTTTTGCTTTTTGTGTAAAACCACGGCGTTTAGCAGGCAGTGATTTTTTCTCAACGATGGTAGACAACTGACGTTTCAGTTTGGTATCAGTAGAAGCATTCATGCGTTTCTGTACTTCTTCCAGTAATTCATCAACTGTTAACTGGCTGAGGTCTACAATATTTGAGGCAGTTTCAGCAACTGGTGTTGCTTCTTCAGCGGTTGCTTCTTTATCTCCTTCTGCGTCGTCTTTTTTCTTCTTATCAGACTTATTGCTTAAAGGCTGACTCAGTTTTGAACCATCACGGTAAAGCGCATTGGCTTTAAGACCCAACTGCCAGCTAAGCATATAACAATCAGCAATTTCTTCAACAGTTGCTTCGTGTGGAAGGTTAATGGTTTTAGAAATCGCACCACTCAGGAAAGGCTGACAGGCACCCATCATGCGGATATGTCCGTAAGCATGAATATAACGCTCTCCTTTCTTACCACATTTATTGGCGCAATCAAATACAGGCAAGTGTTCTTCTTTCAGGAATGGAGCACCTTCGATGGTCATAGTACCGCATACATAGTCGTTAGCAGCATCGATCTGATCTTCGGTGAATCCGAGTGATTCGAGCAGGTTAAAGCTCCAGTCAGCATATTGTTCTTCTTTGAAGCCCAAACGCTGCATACACTCGTCGCCCAATGTAAACCTGTTGAAAATAAATCCTATTTCAAAAGCAGATTTAGCAGCGCCATTCAGTTTGGCGATTTCTTCTGCTGTGAATCCTTTTTGAGCCAATGATTCATTGTTAATGAAGGGAGCACCTTCAAATGAAGCGGCACCTACTGCATATTTTTCAATGGCTGTAGCTTCTGCTTCATTGTATCCCAGGTTTTTAAGTGCCTGTGGAACAGATTGGTTAATGATTTTGAAATATCCTCCACCAGATAGTTTCTTGAATTTAACCAGTGCAAAATCTGGCTCAACACCTGTTGTATCACAATCCATTACCAGACCGATGGTACCGGTAGGTGCGATAACAGTTGTTTGTGCATTGCGATATCCATGTTGCTCCCCAAGTTGTACTGCATCATCCCATGCCTTGGTAGCTGCTTTCAGCAGGTAATCAGGACAATATTTCGCCTTGATACCTTGTGGTTTGATTTCCAGTCCAACATAAGCTTCATCTGCATCGTAAGCAGCTGCGCGGTGGTTGCGCATAACGCGTAACATATCTTCTTTATTCTCTTCGTACTTATCAAAAGCACCAAGGAATGAAGCCATTTCAGCAGAAGTTTTATAAGCTACACCTGTCATGATTGCGGAAATAGCTCCGGCAATACCACGTGCTTCTTCGCTATCATAAGCGATACCGCTTACCATCAGCATTGAACCCAGGTTGGCAAAACCAAGACCCAGTGTACGGTAGTCATAAGAAAGCTGTGCAACTTCTTTTGAAGGGAATTGAGCCATCAATACGGAAATCTCCAGTACGGTGGTCCACAAACGTGTTGTGTATTCAAATCCGGCTACATCAAAAATATTGGTATCATCATCATGAAACTTGCGCAGATTGATAGAGGCAAGGTTACATGCTGTATTGTCGAGGAACATATATTCCGAGCAAGGATTAGATGCATTGATGCGTCCTCCTTTCGGACAGGTATGCCATTCATTGATGGTAGTATCGTATTGGGTACCAGGGTCAGCACAGCGCCATGCAGCATAGGAGATTTTCTCCCAAACTTCACGAGCTGGTATTTTTTTCATGGTACGGCCATCGGTACGTGCTTTCAGTTCCCAGTCGCCACCTTCTTCCAATACTTTGAAGAAGCTATTAGGTATACGAACAGAGTTATTGGAGTTTTGTCCGGATACAGTCGCATAAGCTTCACCTTCGTAGCTATTATCATAACCAGCGGCAACGAGTGCTGCCACTTTCTTTTCTTCTTCTACTTTCCAGTTGATGAATTCCATGATCTCTGGGTGATCGAGATCCAGACACACCATTTTAGCCGCCCTACGGGTAGTTCCACCACTTTTGATGGCACCTGCCGCACGGTCACCAATTTTCAGGAAGCTCATTAAACCACTTGAAGTACCACCACCGCTCAGTTTTTCTCCGCCGCCACGGATCTGAGAGAAATTGGTACCAACACCAGAGCCATATTTAAAAATACGGGCTTCGCGGGTCCACAGATCCATGATACCCCCTTCGTTAACAAGATCATCGCTAACGCTCAGGATAAAGCATGCATGTGGCTGCGGGCGCTCATAGGCATTACTTGATTTTTTCAGCTTACCGTCTTTGGCATCTACATAGTAGTGGCCCTGCGGTTTACCGGTAATACCGTAAACTTCATGAAGTCCGGTATTGAACCATTGTGGTGAGTTGGGCACACAGGCCTGGTTAAGGATACTGTACACCAGCTCATCATAAAATATCTGCGCATCATTTTCTGAAGCGAAATATCCATAACGTTCGCCCCATACGCGCCAACAATGAGCCATACGGTGGGCAACCTGTTTTACACTTGTTTCACGACCAACAGAGCCATCTGGTTGAGGCACACCGGCTTTACGGAAATATTTTTGCGCGAGAATATCAGTAGCTATCTGGCTCCATTGCTTGGGAACCTCCACATTATTCATCTCAAATACTTTCTCTCCATTGGGGTTCTTGATTACACTATCTCTGTAATCATATTCAAACTGATCGTAGGGGCTAACGCCTTCTTTTGTGAAGCGACGCCCGAATTGCAAGCCTTTTTTAGAGCGGGTAGTAGCCATAAAGCGGTTCTGGTTTTAGCGGTTATTTAATGGGCCCTGCGGGTTAAGCGGTTGACGAAAATATCTTTCCATTCTGATAAACCAAGGCCGTAAATATGCACAGCTTGTGAATAAAGAATGTGGATTTTTTCATAGCCCTGTTCAGGGCTGACTTTCCGCCAATATCCCCGATTGTGGGAAAGATTTTTTGGGCTTTTGGTTTGTTGAATCGGGATTTTTTCGTAAATCCTGTAGTTATTTTCCCACAAAAAAAACCGGAAAACCGGGCTGCGGGACTACCCCAACACATTATCTTTCAAATAAATGCGAAACAATCAGTTGTTTAGCATCTTAAACAAAAACTTTTCTGCATTTTTGCAGGAGCATCTATCTGATACTGAATGAAGCAGGATTTATATCAACAACTGGCAGAAAGAAAGCGTTCCGGCAGGAAATCATTTACTGTGCTCATCGACCCCGATAAGGTTGATGGCGGCAATATTGACCAATTGGTCACTTTAGCCGTTGAAGCAAAAGTGGATTATTTCTTTGTGGGCGGTAGTCTGGTTATTTCCAGCCATCTTGATGAATGTATCCAGCAGATCAAAGCCGCCTGCGATATTCCTGTGATATTGTTCCCCGGCTCCCCTTCTCAGGTTAGTAAATATGCAGATGCTCTTTTATACCTATCACTCATTTCTGGCCGTAATCCGGAATTATTGATTGGTCAACACGTAATCAGCGCACCATTTGTGAAAAAAAGCGGTCTGGAGATCATGCCCACCGGTTATATGGTTATTGATGGTGGTGCACCCACAACCGTTTCCTATATTTCCAATGCAACACCTATTCCAGCCGATAAAAATGAAATAGCCATGTGCACCGCTATGGCCGGTGAAATGCTTGGCATGAAGCTGATTTATATGGATGCAGGAAGTGGTGCAAAACGCCCTATCTCAGAAGCCATGATAGAAAAAGTGGCACGCCATATCGAAGCCCCCCTCATCATCGGAGGTGGTATTACAGATCCGGAAAAAGCCTACCTGAATTGTAAAGCCGGAGCAGATGTTATTGTGGTTGGCAACGCAATCGAAAAAGACCTTTCCCTTATTAAAGAAATGAGCGCGGCCGTACACAGCAGCTTTATTAGTATTTAATTTATGGTCTATAGTCCATAGACCATAGACCATAAACCATAAACCATAAACCATTGACCATTGACCATGGACCATGGACTATGGACTATGGACTATGGATGCTCGTTATTACCTAAAAAGTTGTATTTTCAAATCCCCCCTTGTTTTGTGTAAATAATAATGCACTGTTTCATTGATTATTGAATTGCATTGTAAGAAATCGTCAGCTATTGCGACTTATTTAAAAATTATTGAAATCCTATTGTTTGATTAAAATAAATGCGCATGGAATTTTTTGAAAATATGCCACTGCTACTGAAAACCTTTTGGTTTATAGCTATTCCGGCCAGCCTGATCTTTCTCGTTCAAACCATCATGACTTTTGCTGGCGCAGATGCGGGAGAAGGCGTGGAAGCCGATTTCGATAGTAATCTTGAAGATGGAGAAATGCCCTTCCAATTATTTACACTAAGAAACCTCATCAATTTTTTATTAGGTGTTAGCTGGACAGGTATCTCATTCTACAATACAATCGGGTCAACAGGTTTATTGATTGGTTTATCCGTGTTAGTAGGTGTACTATTTGTGCTGCTGTTTTTTTATGTTATCAAACAATTGCAAAAATTATCTGAAGACAATTCCTTCAAACTAACTGATACCGTTGGAAAAAATGGAGAAGTATATCTTTCTATTCCTGGTCAAATGAACGGAAGAGGAAAAGTACTGATCAGTGTCAAAGGATCTGTTCATGAGTTGGATGCTATGACCGACAACGAAACGATTGCATCTGGAAAAACTGTTGTTGTAACAAGACTGGAAAATAATAATATTTTAATCGTTAAATCTCTTTAGTATGTCTCCGATCGTAATAATAGTCGTTGGCGTTATTGTTTTGTTTGTAACCATCTCTGCATTGCTTGCAAGGTATAAAAGATGTCCATCAGACAAAATTCTCGTAGTATATGGTAAAACAGGTGGCAGTTCCGCTAAATGCGTACACGGTGGTGGTACCTTTATCTGGCCCGTAATTCAGGGATATGCTTTCCTTGACCTGAAACCACTGTCTATTGAAGCAAACCTCACCAATGCATTAAGCAGACAGAATATTCGTGTTGATGTGCCCTGTCGTTTTACCATTGCTATTTCAACAGAAGCAGAGAGTATGAATACTGCTGCTGAAAGATTGCTTGGACTTACTTCTGAACAAATTCAGGAATTAGCCAAAGACATTTTGTTTGGTCAGTTACGTCTGGTTATTGCCACCATGACAATCGAAGAAATCAACTCTGATCGGGATAAATTTTTGGACAATATTTCTAAAAATGTAGATAGCGAATTAAAGAAAATTGGTCTTAAGCTGATCAACGTTAACGTAACCGATATTAAGGATGAGTCTGGCTATATTGAGGCGTTGGGTAAGGAAGCTGCAGCTAAAGCGATTAACGAAGCCAAAGTAAGTGTGGCCGAGCAGGAGAAAATTGGTGAAACAGGTAAGGCACTTGCCGACAGAGAAAAAGACACACAGATTGCTGAGACACACAGAGATAGAGATGTTAAGATTGCAATCACACAAAAAGACAAAGAAATCAGCATTGCATCTGCTGTTAAAGATGAAGCCATTGGTAAAGCTGAGGCACAAAGAGATACACGTATCAAAACATCTGAAGCCAACGCTATTGCTATTAAAGGTGAAAATGAAGCCAAAATTGCTATTGCCAATTCAGAAGCATTGCGCAGAGAGAAAGAAGCAGAATCACTAAGGGTAGCTGTTACTGCCGAAAAAGTTCAGCAGGCAAAAGCGCTGGAAGAAGCATATGTGGCAGAACAAAAAGCAGAATTGGCACGTTCAGAAAGAGAGCGTTCCACACAAATAGCCAATATTGTAATTCCGGCAGAAATTGCAAAACAACGTGCTATCATAGAAGCACAGGCAGAAGCAGAAAGAATCAGAGAGAATGCAAAAGGTGAAGCAGATGCCATTTATGCTAAAATGGAAGCAGAAGCAAAAGGCTTGTATGAAATCTTAACCAAACAGGCTGAGGGTTATAAAGAAGTAGTTGCAGCTGCAGGCGGTGATCCTACAAAAGCATTCCAGTTGTTGCTAATTGAAAAATTACCAGAGCTCGTAAAAACCCAGGTAGAAGCAGTTAAAAATATTAAAATTGATAAAATTACTGTTTGGGATTCCGGTAGTGGTACAAATGAAAACAACAGTTCATCAACTGCGAATTTTGTTTCGAATATGATGAAAACAGTTCCTCCTTTAAATGACCTGTTTAACATGGCTGGACTTAACCTGCCTACCTATCTAAAAGGGGCTGACGCGAAGGAAGCAACTGATACTAAATCTGAAACAAATTCAGATGCCAAATAAATCTCTTTAAGGAAAGGCAGCATTTTTGTTGCCTTTCTTTTTTATCTGAAATACAACCCTATGCAGGGCAATTATTACGAAGACCAGCTATACACATTCGATTCAGCAGAAACTGTGCAATTGTCATCCGGTACTTATGAAGGATGCCGTTTTTTGAATAGTAATTTTAGTGGATCAGACCTCACTGATTTTAGGTTCATCGATTGCACCTTTCAACAATGTAATCTCGATCGTATTAAGCTAATCAATACCTCATTCAGC
>CBFGPM010000019.1:0-64802 GCA_965650685.1 uncultured Sediminibacterium sp. | reverse complement strand
CCCGGTATTGCTGATGTAAGCAGTTTTGGCGGTCTTTTAAAGCAATATGAAATTGCATTGAATACAGATAAACTTCGCAGTTATAATTTGTCGATAGCGGATGTATTTAATGCTCTTGAAAAAAATAACCAGAATACTGGCGGTGCATATATAGATAAAAAACCCAATGCTTATTTTATCCGCAGTGAAGGATTTATTAAAACAATTTCTGATATAGAAAAAATTGTTGTTACAAGAACTTCCGGTGGCGCACCCGTGTTGATAAGAGATATTGCAATGGTACAGTTGGGTCATGCCACGCAATACGGTGCGTTAACCCGTAACGCAGAAGGCGAAGTAGTTGGTGGTATTGTTTTAATGTTGAAAGGAGCAAATTCCAGTATTGTAATTAACAGTGTAAAAGATAAAATATTACAGATTCAGAAAAGTTTGCCTGAAGGTGTGGTCATTGAACCCTTTCTTGACAGAAGCGCTTTAGTTAGCAGGGCGATAGGAACTGTAAAAACTAACCTTATTGAAGGTGCGTTGATTGTAATCTTTGTATTGGTGGTTTTCCTTGGCAATATCCGTTCCGGGTTGATAGTGGCTTCCGTCATTCCGCTTGCCATGCTTTTTGCTATTTCGTTGATGAACCTGTTTGGTGTTTCTGGTAACCTGATGAGTTTAGGTGCTATTGATTTTGGTTTGATTGTGGACGGAGCGGTGATTATCGTTGAAGCAACCATGCATCAGTTAGGCTACCGAAAGCCTGGAAGAATGACACAAGACCAAATGAATGATGAAGTATATAAATCAGCGGGTAAAATGATGAATTCGGCTGCCTTCGGGCAAATCATTATCCTGATTGTGTACCTACCTATTCTTGCGTTGGTTGGCATCGAAGGAAAAATGTTCGGCCCAATGGCACAAACAGTTTCGTTCGCAATACTGGGTGCATTCCTGCTTTCACTTACTTATGTGCCCATGATGAGTGCCCTTGTATTAAGTAAGAAAATTAGCCACAAAGAAAACCTGTCAGATAAAATGATGAAGTTTTTCCAACGGCTTTATACGCCATTAATACGTGGGGCATTAAAGATGAAATTATTAGTGGTGAGCATTGCTGTGGGAGTATTTGTCATCAGCCTTGTCATTTTTAAAACATTAGGTGGTGAATTTATTCCCACGTTGGAAGAAGGAGATTTTGCCGTCGAAACAAGACTGTTAACAGGTAGTTCGTTAAGCCAAACAATCGAAAAAATAACACAGGCCTCCGATTTACTAATGAAAAAATTCCCTGAAGTAAAAGAAGTGATCGGCAAGATTGGTGCCTCTGAGATACCAACCGATCCTATGCCTATAGAAGCATGTGACATTACTATTCTTTTAAAAAATAAAAAGGAATGGACGAGTGCACATAACCGGGAAGAACTGGCAGAACTGATGCAAAAGGAGTTGGAGAAAATTCCCGGTGTTTCCTATGGGTTGTCGCAGCCTATACAACTTCGGTTTAATGAATTGATTTCAGGTGTTCGACAGGATGTGGGGATTAAGATATTTGGGGAAGACCTTGATGTACTGGCAGATCTGGCAAAAAAAATCGGTGTGATTGTACCCACAGTAAAAGGTGCAGAAGATTTATATGTAGAACAGGTGACTGGTCTGCCGCAAATTATGGTTAAACTAAACCGTGATAAGATTGCGCAATTTGGTTTAAATGTAGAAGATATAAACCGTACCATCAGCGCTGCTTTTGCAGGTGAAGCCGCAGGTATTGTTTATGAAGGCGAGAAACGTTTTGATATGGTGGTAAGGCTAGAAAAAACAGGCCGCCAGAGTATTGATGATGTTAAAGGATTATTTATTGCTGCACCTGATGGCAACCAAGTTCCATTGGAGCAGGTAGCCGATGTCAATATGCAGTTAGGTCCTAACCAGATTCAACGTGAAGATGCCAAGCGAAGAATCATTGTTGGCTTTAATACAAGAGGCCGGGACATTTCATCAGTTGTAAAAGAAATCCAGGAAAAAATTGAGAAACAGGTAAAAATGCCTCCTGGATATTTTATTACTTATGGCGGGCAGTTTAAAAATCTTGAAGAGGCCAATAAGCGATTATCAGTGGCTGTACCAGTAGCATTAGCGCTGATACTCTTATTGCTCTATTTCACCTTTGGGTCAATTAAATATTCCCTGCTCATATTTACAGCTATACCGATGAGTGCTATCGGTGGTGTATTTGCCTTATGGTTAAGGGGAATGCCATTTAGTATTTCGGCTGGCGTTGGTTTTATAGCCTTGTTTGGTGTGGCAGTATTAAATGGTATTGTATTGATCAGCGAATTTAATCGATTAAAAAAGGAAGGTATGACAGATATAAATGCAATCATCTTAAAAGGAACTTCTGTAAGGTTGCGACCTGTATTAATGACTGCAACGGTTGCTTCTTTGGGCTTTTTGCCAATGGCATTGTCAACAGGTTCCGGAGCAGAAGTACAAAAGCCCTTGGCGACGGTTGTAATTGGTGGGTTGATTACGGCCACATTTCTAACACTGGTTGTTTTGCCTGTATTATATACATGGTTTAAGAAGATAAAACCCAAAACGATGAAGCCTGATGTGACGAAAGGGTTGGTTTCATTACTCATCCTGTTTTTAGCCTCATCCTTTACTGCAAATGCGCAACAGCGAAAGATAGTTATCAATCTTAATGATGCTGTTGCGTCAGCTATGAAGAATAACCCCTTGGTTAAAGTGGGAGCGCTGGATATAAGTTACCAGCAGCAGTTGAAGAAGACTGTGAAAGATTATGGCAAAACAAATGTAGGACTCACATTTGGGCAGTATAACAGTCGTATAGCATATGATAATAATTTCAGCATTACCCAGGGTATACAGAATCCAGGGTACTTTAAAAGTCTCATAAAGCTATCTGAGTCAAATATTAAAAGCAGTGAACTGCAATTGAAGGTTTATCAAACTGAACTTGCTGCGAATACAAAAATATCGTACTACCAGTTAAGTTTTTGGATGGAGGAAATAAGGTTGTTGAAGGAACTGCTATCCATTTATGAAAACATATTGAAAGCTTCTGCATTGCGATATAAAACGGGTGAAACAAATGCATTAGAAAATTACAATGCTGAAAGCAAGGTGAATGAGATAAGGGCTCAATTGCGAAGTGCAGAAGAGGATTACCGCATTGAATTAAACCGCCTGAAAGTGTTTACCGCAGATTCTTCTGTTACGTCAACTGCCGACACTTTACTTGTTGAAAAGCAGATACAGGTAAATTTTGATACCGCTGCTATTGCTGGTAACCCGACACTTGCCTTTATTAAACAGCAGATTGATATTGCAAACAAAGAGAAAGCTGTTGAGCAATCAAGATTAAAACCAGATTTCTCGGTAGGCTATTTCAATCAATCTTTAGTAGGGTATCAAACTGTGAATGGAGTTGATAAATATTATGGCGTTGGCAGTCGTTTCCAAGGTGTTAATTTGGGTGTCAGCATTCCCATATTTGCCAGGGCACAAAAAGAAAAAATAAAAGCGGCAGAAGTAAACCGGGAGCGTCGTGAAGCAGAACTGACCAATTATCAATTCACCCTGCAAGGTGAATTAGCAAGACTGTTTGGCGAATTGCAAAAACAAAAAGTTCAAATCAACTATTACCGAAATACCGCTTTGCCACAGACCAATCTCATCATTACACAGGCACAAAGGGCTTTTACTACCGGCGAAATCGGTTATTATGAATTGACACAATCACTCAATAATGCCGTTGTTGTAAAACAGGGATACACCAAACTTTTAAATCAATATAATCAAACCGTCATTGCCATCGAATTTATCGGCGGCATCAATTAAGTAGAACGGACTAAAATAAAATTAATATGAAACAGCAATTTTTGAATTCACTTGTTATACTGACTGCGGCTACCATATGGTTTTCATCCTGCTCTCCTAAAGGAAATGCAGAAGCAATCCCGGTTGAAGCAACGAAAACGGAAGAAGCAGATATGGTGGACTTGTCGGAAGACCAGTTTAAAACGGTCAATATTCAGTACGGTGCTATAGAAGAAAAAAAACTTAGCAGCGTTATCAGGGCAACAGGGGCACTAGATGTTCCTCCGCAACAGCTGTTAACAGTATCTTCTCCCTATGGTGGCACCTTAAAAAATACTGATTTGCTGCAGGGAAAGCCTGTTGTAAAAGGTGAAGTAATAGCCGTACTTGAAAACCCCGAATTTATCCAGCTTCAGCAGGATTATCTGGATTATAAGAGTCAGTTGATTTACCTGAAAGAAGAATTGGAACGTCAACAGGAACTGGCAAAAGAAAATGTAAATGCAAAAAAAACATTGCAAAAAGCCAGCAGCGAATATAACAGTATAGCGGCAAGAGTGCAGGGATTAAAATCAAAACTGGGACTTATTAATATCAATCCCGAGAAAATTAACCCGGAAAACATTTCTGGCAGGGCAAATATTTATGCTCCAATATCAGGCTATGTTACTAAGGTATTGGTGAATATCGGGAAGTTTGTAAACGCTAACCAGGAACTATTTGAAATTGTAGATACCCGTCACCTTCATGCAGAACTTATCATTTTTGAAAAGGATGTTCCGAAATTAAAGATTGGTCAGAAAATCCGTTTTTTATTGAATAATGAAACAAAGGAACGATTTGCAGAAGTGCATTTGATTGGGCGTGAAATCAGTGCTGAAAGAACGGTTAGGGTTCATGGGCATCTGTTACAGGAGGACAATGACCTGTTGCCAGGGATGTATTTAAAAGGAATTGTAGAAACAGGTATTGCTACTACTACTGCGCTGCCTGATAAAGCGATCGTTCAATCAGCAGGTAAATCTTACATTTTTATAGCGGCAGATGAAGGGAATAACGAAAAAAAAGCCACCGATGTGAAAAAAGAAGCAGCTACTGAAAAGCATATTCCTTTTAAGAGAATTGAAGTGGTAACAGGTGTTTCGGAAAATGGTTATACCGAAGTGATTTTGCCAGAAGGATTTAACAGGAAAATTAGCGTGGTGATTAACGGAGCTTATGATTTATTGTCGAAGATGAACAATGTAGAGGAAGAAGAATAAAAATACTATGGGTAGGAACCCTGCTTTGTTTGCCCCTTTTAAAACTGGGAAACCTTGATTGGCAGGGCTTCCGTACCCATACAAACATTTTTGAAAACACACCGATGGCTACACCAATGACAAGTCTTTCTACAACCATAGAAATTCATTTAAAACAGATGAGTGGTGATAAAAATGTTCCGGCTGAAGAAAATCCGAATAACTATTATGTTATGTAAATACTGAAAAATGGATGTCAAACTTGAATTAATAATTGTTGTAAAACTAATAGCCTCATTTCTACTTGGAGCTTTCATTGGCTTTGACAGAGAAAAGCATGGTCGTGATGCCGGCATAAGAACATATGCTGCGGTGTGTATCGGTGCTACTTTATTTACAGCTGTTGCAGCTCATCTTGTTAGCGATGTTGCTGCGGCTTCAAGAGTAATAGCCAATATTGTCACCGGTGTGGGTTTTCTTGGGGCTGGTATTATTTATCGCAACAGCAGTGCAGAAACATCACATGGCCTCACAACAGCAGCCACGGTTTGGTGTACTGCAGCAGTTGGTGTGGCAGTAGGTCTCAGTATGTTTATTATTGCTATTGTTGGAGCAATTGCTTTGTACTTCCTGCTTTCGTTGCATCACCAGCATTGGTATGTAAAATGGAAAAAGAAAATGATAAACAAGCACAATGAAAAAGAAAATAAAGATTAATTGATTAAGATAAAATTGTATAGTAATAGTATTGTAACATGTATAGTATAATAACGGGTACCATATTATTAGGGATTATTCATGCCCTTATCCCCAACCACTGGTTGCCATTAGTGGCTATTGCAAGGTCTGAGAAATGGGAAAAATATGAATTGATACTGCTTGCATCTATCACTGCCTCTGCCCATGTGATGGGTACTGTTATTCTTGGGATTGCTCTCGGAATGGTAGGTTCAAAGCTGGCACATCAATATGAAGGGTATGTACATGTAATTGCCCCAGTATTATTGATCATATTCGGATTAATATATTTTACAGTTAATCTGCCTCATCATCATACTGCCAATAAAGATGTACAGTACTATAAAAAGTCAAAAACTAAGTGGGTATTAATTTTAGCGGCCACCATGTTTTTATCCCCCTGCCTGGAAGTGGAAAGTCTTTTCCTGACAGCTGGTGCCTATGGGTTGAATGGTATTTTATTGATAGCCCTTGTATATGCAGTAATCAGCATTACCGGAATTATCACACTCGTGATATTTGCATTTAAAGGCGTTCAAATGATGAATTCACAATTTATTGAGCATAATGAAAAGAGAATTACAGGTATAGTTTTAATTATAGTAGGGATTATTACATTTTTTTTACATTAAATATGATATTATGACACATAAACATGATGAAACAAAAATTACTGCAGATGGTCATGGAACAGCTAAGGATGAAAACGAATCGGGTTGGAAGAACCATTGGGATCTATTAATGGCATTGGCCATATTAATCGTTCTGCTTGTACTGGAATATGGTTTCAAAATTGAGTTCCCTAAAATTCCTTCACTAGCTATAAACCTGGTCGCTTATTTATTGGCAGGTCATAAAGTATTGAACCTTGCCCTAAGGAAATCAAAACGGGGAGATATTTTCAATGAATTTGTGTTGATGAGTGTTGCTACTATCGGGGCATTTGTTATTGGAGAATATGAAGAAGGTGTAGCAGTAATGGTTTTTTACCAGATAGGAGAATGGTTTCAGGATGCAGCTGTGAATAATGCAAAACGAAGTATCAAAGCACTGCTAGACGTAAGACCTGATGAAGTAACGGTGTTAAGAAATGGTATACAGCTTATCGCTAACCCTTCTGTTATTGAGTTAGACGAGACCATCGTGGTAAAACCAGGTGAAAAAGTAGCATTGGATGGAGAATTGATTTCAGAAAATGCATCATTTAATACAGCAGCTTTAACCGGGGAAAGTAAACCAGATGCCAAATATAAAGGTCAAACCATTCTGGCGGGAATGATTAACCTGAATACAGTAGCAGAAATCAAAGTGAAAGCCTTGTTTAAAGACAGTAAACTAAGTAAGATTTTAGAAATGGTACAGGATGCCACTGCAAGAAAATCACAAACGCAACTATTTATTTCCAGATTTGCCAAAATCTACACACCAATCGTTTTCTTTCTTGCTGTTGCTGTTTGTTTTATCCCTTACTTTTTTGTGGAGGATTATAATTTTCAAACATGGTTTTATCGAGCTCTGGTGTTCCTGGTGATCAGTTGCCCATGTGCTTTGGTGGTATCCATTCCATTGGGATACTTTGGTGGCATAGGTCTTGCTTCCCGAAACGGTATTTTATTTAAAGGGGGGAATTTTCTTGACGTAATGACTAAGGTTAATGTAGTGGTGATGGATAAAACCGGAACATTGACAAAAGGTGTATTTAAAGTACAAGAAATCGTTTCGGTCAACATGGATGAAAAAGAACTGGTAAAACTTACGGCTGCGTTGGAAAAGAATTCAACTCATCCTATAGCCAAAGCCGTAACGGAATATGCCGGTGAAACTGTTAATGGTATCAATGCAGATGCAGTAGAAGAAATAGCAGGTCATGGCTTAAAAGGAAAGGTGGATGGAAAGGACTTGCTTGCAGGTAATGCAAAACTGCTGAAGAAATACAATATATCCTACCCAACGGAAATAGAAGGCATTGTTGACACAATTGTAGTTGTAGCCATAAACAATCAATATGCAGGTTTTATAACTATTGCTGATGAAATAAAAGACGATGCTGTGCAGGCGGTCAAAGACATGCACAGTCTTAATATTCGAACGGTAATGCTCTCAGGTGATAAACAATCTGTAGTAGATGAAGTCGCAAGGAAGATTGGCATAGATAAGGCCTATGGTGATTTACTGCCAGAAGACAAGGTTGAGAAAGTACAGAAATTAAAAGATGAAGGACTACATATCGCTTTTGTTGGTGATGGCGTTAATGATGCACCCGTGGTTGCATTAGCGGATGCCGGAATAGCAATGGGCGGTTTAGGGAGCGATGCCACCATTGAAACAGCAGATGTGGTTATTCAAAACGATCAGCCACAAAAGATAGTTTCGGCCATTAAAATTGGAAAGATAACCCGAAGCATTGTTTGGCAAAATATCATTATCGCGATGACGGTAAAAGCATTTGTATTGATTTTAGGCGCAGGTGGCGTAGCTACTTTATGGGAAGCAGTCATTGCGGACGTTGGGGTTGCTTTATTAGCCATATTAAATGCGGTTAGAATTCAAAGGATGAAGGTTTAAAAGAAATGTTATAGGATGTATTTCATTATTTACGTATTTGCTTAAATAATTATTTATCCTACCTTTGACGAATGGGTAACAATACTTGTGTCAGGCTCTTTGCCGACCATGAACAAATAAAGAATTGTAAAAACAAGCTGCGAACTGCACAAAAATCTTTTACAAGCTTGTCTAACATATTAGCCTTGGCAGGTAACGCAGTAAGGCTTAAGATTATTTATTTATTGGAAGAAGAGAAAGAATTATGTCCTTGTGACCTTGCTGATATTTTGGGGATGAGTATTCCAGCAGTATCACAACATCTGCGAAAACTGAAGGATGGAAATATTGTTGAAACCCGGAAGGAAGGGCAAACAATTTATTATACCCTTACACAAGAAAACCTAAAGATTTTAAAGCCTTTCTTTAAGTATATTAATGTACAAACTCTAAAACTGGAGACGGTATGATAAGTACAAAATCAGCAGGCACATTTACCGGCGCAGGTGTTCTTGCTGCTATTGCAGCTTCGCTTTGTTGTATAACCCCTGTTATTGCATTACTTGCCGGTAGCAGCAGTATTGTCGCTAATTTTTCATGGATAGAACCGGCCAGACCGTATTTAGTAGGGTTATCAATTGCTGTATTAGCATTTGCATGGTATCTTAAATTAAAACCAGCTAAGATAAGCGTTATAGATTGCAACTGCGAAACAACTAAGAAACCTTCATTCCTCCAGTCTACAACATTTTTAGCCATCGTAACTGTATTTGCTATTTTGATGATGACTTTTCCGCTGTATGCAAAAATGTTTTATCCAAAACAAAAAGTACAGGCAGTAGCTCCTGCAGTGGTTGATCATCAACAACAAATAAAGTTCACTATACAAGGCATGACTTGCGAAGCATGTGAGGAGCATGTAAACAGAGCGCTGTCTACAGTAAATGGAGTATTAACGTATCAAACTTCCTATGCCACCAAAAGCAGCTTAGTCAGTTTTGACAACTCAAAAATTGATGAGAAAACAATAGAAGCAGCCATTAATAGAACAGGGTATAAAGTAAAAGGTTATGATTTTACCCGATAGTGGTAAATCTTGCTTCGATAAAAACTAAGAAAGTATGGAAAATACATTAACACTGCAATCCACTATCACTTGCCCAAATTGTGGTTTTCAGCAAGAGGAGACAATGCCCACGGATGCTTGTCAATATTTTTATCAATGTACAAACTGCCAAGCTGTATTAAAACCGCAGCAGGGAGATTGTTGCGTATTTTGTAGTTATGGCACTGTCGCTTGTCCACCTATACAGATGAATAAATCTTGTTGTAAGTAAATAGTTTTTTGAAAGTAAAAGCCACTCATCAAACGATTATTTTTTCAATACGATTTCGGATGATAGAGCGTTTCAAGTATATGCCATCAAAAAAAATAGCCAATTTTTTAGGTTAAGTTGTTTCTACTTTGTTTACTAATAAGCTATTTGCCACTTTGTAACTTATTACTGTATCTTTTTTATCCTTTAGTTGTATTGTGTAAGTCTGGTCAAATTCTTCAATGGCTTTAACTTTTATACTGTTGCCCAAAGAAATACCTGACTTATCCAGGTAATTTAAAAATGCAGGCGTATGATCTGTCACTCCGGTGAAAGTACCCCGCTCACCCATTTTAAGGGTTGATAGCAAAACCGCTTTCGATTTCGGAAGAACACCATTTGCATCTGGTATTGGATCGCCGTGCGGGTCTGCTTTGGGAAATCCCAAAAACATATCCAGTTTATTGGTCAGGTCTTCGCTGTGTATATGTTCCAGTTGTTCTGCGAGGTCATGTACTTCATCCCATTTATACCCCAATTTATCAACCAGAAACACTTCCCAAAGCCTGTGGTTGCGAATGATGCCGACAGCCACCTGTCTTCCTTTTTCTGTTAGTTTAACTCCTTTCGACTTTTGATAAGTGACGAGTTTCTTTCCTGCCATCCTTTTCAGCATATCCGTTACAGATGGGGCATGCACTTCCAGTACTTGCGCAAGTGCTGAAGTGGCAACTACTAAACCATTGGCTTCCTGCAACTTATAAATAGCTTTGAGATAGTTTTCTTCTGTAAATGAATGCACCGGTTCTATTGTTTTGATAAAGATACACAAACCTGTATAAAAAATAAATTAGATTAGCCTAATTTATTAATTAAAATAATCTAATTTTAACTTAACGTATCAGTATTTACAATGAAGAAAACAATCCTCTTATCCCTAATTATTCTGAGTATTACCGCCATCATTGCCTGTCAGAAAATATTACCAAAAGCTCCTCCAGAGGATGCATTATTGGACGGTCCTGTAGAAGGTCTTAGTTACGAAGAGCAAATAAGATTTTTGGCAGGTGATGTGGCTTTTAATGACGAAATTTTCACTTCGGCAAATGGTTTAGGTCCGGTGTTTGTGGCCACCAGCTGTGGCAGTTGTCATGCAGGAGATGGCAAGGGACACCCTTTTACCACACTTACAAGGTTTGGTCAGGTAGACAGTACAGGTAACAAATTTTTGCACCTGGGCGGTCCGCAATTACAAAACAGGGCATTACCCGGCTATATGCCTGAGCAGATACCTAGTGGAGCCACTTTTTCAAATTTTATGCCACCCGCTAATACGGGATTAGGATTTTTAGAACTGGTTACAGATGCAGATATATTGGCAATGGCTGATCCTACTGATGTAAATGGTGATGGGATCAGCGGTGTACCCAACTATGAATACCTGCCACCATTTGTAACTCCCTTTACAAATGCCATTGCAAGAAACGGAAAGTACATTCATCGTTTTGGTAAAAAGGCTGCGGCGTATAATTTGCTGCAACAAACAGTAAATGCTTACAACCAGGATATCGGTATCACTTCTACCTTTCAGCCAAAAGACGTTTATACCGGATTAAATATTGAACCCGAAGTTTCTGATGTAACGGTACACCATGTTGTTTTCTATCTACAAACTTTGAAAGCACCTATTCAAAGAAATCAAAATGATGCTGACGTAATAAAAGGGAAGAGCCTATTTATACAAACGGGTTGTGAGGGTTGCCATAAGCAGACACTGAAAACAGATATTTCTACCATCGCTCCATTATCAAACAAAACATTTCATCCTTATACAGATCTGCTGTTACATGATATGGGACCGGGCTTAGACGATGGATATACAGAAGGTAGTGCAAAAACTGCTGAATGGAGAACTCCACCGCTTTGGGGATTGGGTCTGTCTCCGAATTCGCAGGGAGGAAAATATTTTCTGCTGCATGATGGTAGGGCAAAGAGTATTGAAGAAGCCATACTCCTGCATGGAGGCGAAGCACAGCAGAGTAAAAATAAGTTTATACAACTTTCAACACAAGAGAAAAACAACCTGCTGAAATTTTTAGCATCACTGTAGTATTTTGAAAAGATGAACAGAAAAGATTTTATACTTAGATCCTGTACAGCTTGTCTCGGCGTATCCTCTGTGGCAACACTTTTGGGTTCTTGTGCAACTACAAAATTTTCAAATGGCAAGTTGCTTAAAGACGGAATTGTAATAGATATGCAAGAGTTTGTCATAAATGGAAGTGATAAATATCGCTTATACATCGTAGTACGTAATGAGGAGTTGGTGTTCCCGATTTGTGTGTATCGTTTTAGTGATAAAGACTATTCAGCTATCTGGATGCAATGTGCACATCAGGGAGCCGAACTTAATGTGGCGGGCGATTACCTGCAGTGCCCGGCACATGGCAGTGAGTACGATAATCGAGGTAAGGTAACCAACGGACCTGCCGACAAAAACCTGCGCACTTTTCCTGTAACCATCAATAACAAAGAACTATTCATTGACTTGAGAAAAATATGAGACTATTTATATACTTAGTGACATTTGTTTTCTTTTCCTCAACTGCTATTGCACAGATAGACCCTGTATTGCTTCGCAGAATGGTAAAAGACACATCGGGTATGCTATTAAATATGGATGCCGTGTATAACCGACCTTTTCTTCAATCGGGTAAACTACCTGTAGCATTGGGAGGCTATGCGGAAGCCAATTATCAATATTTCCAGAAAGATGGTGTATCAGAGGGTCACCAGTTTCAAATGAGAAGGTTGACTTTATTTGTATCCTCCTCTATTTCAAAAAGAATAAAATTTTTAAGTGAAATAGAGTTTGAAGACGGCACCAAAGAAATCAATATTGAATTTGGATCTGTTGATTTTGAATTTGCACCTCTTTTTAATTTGAGGGGTGGTATTGTCATGAACCCTATCGGCGCATTTAATCAAAATCATGATGGTCCTAAATGGGAATTTATTGATCGTCCTGTGTCGGCCACTCAAATGCTCCCGGCCACCTGGAGTAATATAGGTTTTGGTTTGTTTGGAAAAAAATACACCAAGAATTGGGTGTATGCTTATGAAGCATACCTCACCAATGGGTTCGACGATAAAATCATTGACAACGCAGAGAGCAAAACATTCCTGCCAGCCAGTAAAGAAAACAAAAACCGATTTGAAGAAAGCGCTAATGGAAGCCCATTGTTCACCGGTAAAGTTGCGGTAAGAAAAAGGGGGATAGGGGAGTTGGGACTATCCTATATGGGGGGCATTTATAATAAATATCAAGCTGATGGGTTGGTCCTGGATAAAAAAAGAAGCGTCAATGTATTTGCGATAGACTTTAATACTACCCTTCCCAAAATCAATACCTTCATCAATGCTGAATGGGCATGGGTCAATGTCGACGTACCTGAAACCTATACAGAACAATTTGGCAGCAAACAACAGGGAGGTTTTATTGATTTTGTGCAGCCTGTTATCAAGCAACCTGTGTTTGGCTTTGAAAAGTCAGTTATCAATGCAGCCTTGCGTATTGAATATGTGGATTGGAATAGAGGAAGGTTCAAGTCCACAGGTGATAATATCAGTGACGAAGTATTTTCCATTGTTCCTGCCATTAGCTGGCGACCCACTGCACAAACAGTGATTCGATTCAACTATCGTTACAACTGGCAAAAAGATATCTTAGGTAATCCGCCATCTAAGCTGGCTGGGTTTCAATTTGGAGTGAGTACCTATTTTTAATAGTTTGTTGGATTGATATTCTTCATTAAAACTTTAACGGCATAAAAATGTAATTACTATGTAATACAGTTACTGAATAATTATGATCATTATCCAAATATTCTGATTTTACTGTCTATCAACTGCTGTGACTTTGTGTACATTTAAGTAAATAGGATTTATTCTTTTTTTGCTTTGGGAATAAATTTATCATACCTGATATAGAAATGTGCCATCATCTCTTATACTCAGTTAAGAAAATATTATTATTAGAACTACCCTTATAGTCCATTTACTAAGTCTTAGTATTTACCTATCAGTAAAATCTATCTCTTGCTATATGAAAAGACAACGCAGTATTGTATTTATTTCGCTTCTGCTATTGATACTCACTGATAACAGTGGTTTTGCTCAAAAAGTACAGTTTACATATGCGTCTAAATTATTTAAGGGTGATCGTTATCTGATTACAGTTAAAGCACTAATACCTGATTCCTGGCATATTTATTCGCAAACAAGTCCAGATGATGGCCCAAATCCAACCCGGGTGGTATTTAATAGTAATCCATTAATCAAGCTAGAGGGTGCTGTGAATGAAAAGGGAAAAATGATTAAGCACTTTGAAGAAGTCTTCGATTTAACAGTTGCGTATTTTGAGGATAGTGTGGAATACACTCAATTGGTAAAATTAAACAGCAAGCAAAAGATAAAAACAAATATCACAGGTTCTGTGGAGTATATGTTGTGTACCAATGGGAGGTGTCTGTCTCCAACAAAGGAGAAATTCTCCATTGAGCTAAGGTAGACAAATAAATAAAAAATGATTCGGTATGAGTTGGTGCCGCAATTTCCTGTGATTAAGTGTTTGATATACCGAAAATGAATAACTGACAAGTTTTCTCATGTGTATTTTTTTGAGAATGCACCACCGGGTTTGTTTTTACTTACCCGGTTTTTATTACATATTCATATCGGTTTGCTCGAATCAAACATGCACCCGCCAAAGCGACGATAACAGTTGTGTTGCTCTTGAGTAAGCACCGGGTGCATGGGATTACAAGTCTCAGCCAAGGCAGTTTCTCCTGCCAAGCGGGGTATTTTCATACCCCGCTCATTTTTTGGTCTATGTTCATATGCGGCTTCTTAGGTTTATCATAAGTAACTTTTATCAATTAATTTGATTTCCCTAATTTGGCGGCTGGACATGTGCAGCTTTTTTAGTTTGCAAACAGTCTTTTGGTTAACCCCATGTATCAAGTGCATTCTCCCATATCATTGGACCTGATCCACCAGGTTGCTGCCGGTGAACACCTTGCATTTGAGCATTTTTTCTATCATTACAAGTCTTATGTGTATAGCATCGCACTGAAATTTACACATGAAGAATCCCTTGCCGAAGAAATCGTGCAGGATGTTTTTGTGCGGGTTTGGAAATACCGGGAGAAATTAACCGAAGTGCAGGATATTGATGCCTGGATGCGCACGGTTAGTAAAAACCGAAGCCTTACAGAACTAAAAAGGCTGGCAAAGGATGCAGCTGGCAAAAAAGGCTATTTCAATTGGCAACCTGCAGAATGGCAATCACCCAACAGCAATGGTCAAAGTACCGATCAGCTTTTGCAAAAAGCCATTTCCAGACTTACCCCTCAACAACAAAAAGTATTTGAACTGTCTTTTCTGGAGGGGATGAAAAAAGATCAGATTGCTGAACTGTTGGATATCAGCCCTGCAACGGTAGGTGTCCATCTCAAGCTGGCCGCGAGGTCTGTTCGCGCATTTCTGACCGATCAAAGTGACCTGGCTATCCTGTTATTGATCCTGTATGCATAAGGAATTTCAGGCTGTTCTTATATTTTTTTTCTGTTAACTACTCTTTTTTTCATCCGTTGAAGTCATCTATCATATGGCATCATTCAGATTGGAACAATTGTTTAAGGGGCATCTCGCCCAATCCCTTACTCCATTGGAGACAGCGGAGTTTTACGCCCTGGTGAATGATGCCAATCATACTGAGCAGTTACAACATTTGGCGGATCAGGTTGAACTTGATTCCCATGAACTCATAGATCTAAATGAAGAGAGTTCGAGAGAAATTCTGGATGCGATCCTGTCTCTTCAACAACAAGCTCCGGTTCGAAGGCTCTGGTGGCGTTATGTGGCTGCCGCCTGTGTTATAGCATTGATGGCAGTGGGAACCATTTGGCTTATTCATCCAGATCAGCCAACGCAGCATAGTCTTGTCCAGCAGACTATCATCGCGCCCGGCAGCAATAAAGCGATACTTATTACCGGTGATGGAAAAGAAATGGTCTTAGATGGGAAGGGGAATGTACAAATTGGTAATGCTACTATTCAGAATGGGGTAGCTACCTACCAGGAAGCAAATGCAGTCGCCTATAATACCTTGAAAACACCAAGGGGTGGTCAGTTCCAGGTGATCCTTCCTGATGGTACACATGTGTGGATCAATTCTGCTTCTCAACTGCGTTATCCCACTGCGTTCACGGGATCAACCCGTACCGTTGAATTAGAAGGGGAGGCCTATTTTGAAGTAACAAAAAATACCCAGCAGCCTTTTATTGTAAAAACAAGTACTGATCAAATAGAAGTATTGGGAACCCATTTTAATATCAATGCCTATTCGGATGAAGGTGCAGTAAGGACAACATTGGCTGAGGGTAAGGTGAAAGTGGGACCATTGATCCTGCGTCCCGGTCAGCAACATCAATCCGGTCAATTAACGAATGCTGATCTGGATGAAGTATTGGCCTGGAAGAATGGACGCATGGTTTACCATGATGTTGCCATCGATGGGATACTTCGTGCCATCAGCAGGTGGTATGATGTCGAAATTGAAATGAAGGGTGATCTGGGACAGCAAAGCTTCTATTTTGAAGTATCACGTTCAGCCACCTTAAATGAACTGGTGAAAGTGCTGGAACTGAATGGTTTGAACTGCAGTATTGATGCTGCCCATAAAAAACTAATCGTGCGACCTCAATAAAACAAAACCGCTCCGGGTCGTAACCGAAGCGGGGATGCAGGTTCACTTTTAATAATGTCCGCAAAGACCTATTTGTTAACCCACAAACCAAAGCTATGCATTTTGCTGCTTTCGGCAAATTAATGCCGTACCCTATCCCTAAAACGCTGTTGCGTATGAAATTAACAGCCATTTTACTCTTTCTTTTTGCTCTGCAATCCATGGCAGAGTCCTTTGCACAGGTCACACTCAAAGAAAAAAATGCGACACTTGAGAAAGTATTGCAAACCATCAAAAAACAAAGTGGCTTTGATTTAGTGTACCAAAAAGAATTAATAAAATTGAAATCTAAGCCTGTTTCAGTGTATGTATACAATGCTAACCTAAGGGAAGCATTGTATCAAATCTTTAAAAACCAGGATTTGGATTATGAGATTATAGGTAAGATTATAACAATCAAGGAGAGAGTTAAGACTAAACGACTTGCAATTTCTACCATTGATTCTTTATATCAAAAGGTGATCGAAAATGAGATAGAATTAAATGGAAGGATCGTTGATGAAGAAGATAATCCGGTTAATGCATCTATTACAGTAAAGGGTAAAAATTCTATTGGAGTAAATACAAATGAAAGAGGATATTTTAGTTTAAAATCTATAGAAAGTGGGGACGTATTGATTATTTCAAGTATTGGTTATGTAACAGAAACAATCAGATATGTTGGACAAAAGGAACTTTTTGTAAGGTTAAGAATTGCAATAAATTCTTTAGACGAAAAAATTGTCATCGCTTATGGGAAAACTACAAAAAGGTATTCTACTGGTAGCGTTTCACGCATAAAATCAGACGATTTAAATAAGCAGCCTGTATCTGATCCCATCAGTGTATTAGCCGGAAAAATTCCAGGTCTTCAAATAATTCAAAATTCAGGAGTTCCGGGATCCTTAATTAGCGTTCGATTACGAGGTAGAAACAGTATTGCGAATGGGAATGAACCTCTTTACATTGTTGATGGTGTTCCTTTCCCTTCTACGACTTTAAGTGGCTCATTTGGAGGTGGGGGAGGGATAGCATCAAGCCCTTTTAATAATTTGAGTATGGCTGATATTGAAAGTATTGAAGTACTAAAGGATGCTGACGCTACCGCAATCTACGGATCAAGAGGTGCAAATGGTGTCATCTTAATTACTACAAAGCGAGGGAAACAAGGTCGATTGATTACAAACTTTAGAATGTATAAATCGATTGGGCAAGTATCTAGAAAAATGAACTTGCTTAATACGCAAGAATATATTTCAATGCGTAAGGAAGCGTTTTTAAATGATGGAACTGTTCCTACGGTTTCTAATGCTAGAGATTTATTGTTATGGGATACTACTCGATATACAGATTGGCAGCGTATTCTTATAGGAAATACATCACATACTACTGATGTTAATGTTAGTGTTTCAGGAGGCAGCGAGCTTACACAATTTATGTTTTCAAATAGTTATAGAAATGAATCAACAGTATTCCCCGGTGAATTTGGGCAATCAAAATTTTCAAGTAGTTTAAACTTTTCTCATAAATCATTAAATAATAGGTTGAGAATTTTTCTTAATACAGCCTTTGTATTTACTAAGAACAATTTGCCTCAGCAGGATTTTTCCAGTAGTATAACTCTTTCTCCAAATGCCCCAGCAATATACCTCCCTGATGGGAGTTTAAATTGGGAGAATTCGACTTGGTCAAACCCTTTTGCAGCAATTTATAGTCAGCTCAATTCCAAAATAGAGAATTCGATCTCTAATCTAAATTTTTCTTATAATATTACTAAGGGATTAGATTTTTCTTTTAATACAGGTTATACAAAAATTAGTACACAAGAAAATCTACTAAATCCCAAGAAGTCTTTTGATCCTGCACTTTCCGCCAACGGTAGCGCGGGATTTGGGGATAGGCAGATTTCTACCCTGATCTTCGAACCTCAGCTAAATTATAAGAAAAATTATGAGAAGTCAAGTTTTGAGGCTCTTGTAGGGTCTACTTTACAAAGTACTCGTCAAAGTTCATTGTATGCAGTAGGTCTTGGTTATACGAGTGATGACTTATTATATAGTTTAAGAGCAGCATCAAGTATATTAATTAATAGTGAGAGTGACTCAAAATATAAATACTTTGGAATCTTCGGGAGATTAAATTATAATTATAATAAAAAATATTTAGCCACAATAACGGCCCGAAGAGATGGGTCAAGCAGGTATGGTTTAGCTAATCAGTATGCAAATTTTGGTTCAATTGGACTAGGTTGGATTTTTAGTAATGAAAATCTATTCAAAAATTCTAGATTGTTGAGTTTTGGCAAATTAAGATTTTCAACTGGCGTAACGGGTAATGATCAGATCGGCGATTATCGATTTTTGGATCTTTATTCACCATACACTTTTTCTTATCAAGGAGTTACAACATTATCTCCTACTCAATTATTTAATAGTAGATTTAATTGGGAAAAGGTCAATAAACTAGAGTTCGGATTAGAAACAGGGTTCCTAAACAATCGTATTTTAATAAACATTAACTATTATCGAAACGAAACAAGAAATCAACTATTGGAGTATGGACTACCGGCATTAACCGGATTCAATAGTGTTTTACAAAACCTCCCTGCAAGAATACAAAATACTGGTTTGGAAATCGAATTAAATAGTGATGTTATCAAAACAGATAAGGTTAAATGGAATAGTACTTTTAATATTACAATCCCAAACAATAAGCTGATAAAATTTGATGGACTTGAAAAATCAAGCTATGCAAATCAATATGTGATTGGCCAACCGTTATTTATAGAGAAAAGGTATCAATGGTTAGGTGTGGATCCTAATTCGGGGAATCATAGATTCTTTGATTATGATGGTGATGGTCGCATTACTGCTCCTAATGATCAACAAGTTATTGTTAATACAAGTCAAACTCTATTTGGTGGTTGGGAAAATAGATTAGAATTCGGAGATCTCTCACTTTCATTTCTTATGCAGTTTACTAAACAGCCATATGTTCAAAATTATCTTTCACGTTTTTCCAGACCAGGTTTATTAATGAATCAACCTCGATTAGTATTAAACAGGTGGAGGGTACCCGGTGATTTAACTGATATTCAAAAATTTGCTAATTCTAATACGGCTTCAAATAACGCTTTTACAGCATTTAGACAGAGTAACGCAGCGTTTACTGATGGCTCATTTATTAGATTACGAAATATAAATTTAGAATATACAATTCTTTCCAAAGCGGATAAAAGAAAATACATATCTGACTTGGGGGTTTATTTCCAAATCCAAAATTTACTTACAATTTCTAAGTACGAAGGATTGGACCCAGAGACTCGATCTTTTTTACCCCCAATACGATCATTTACAATTGGTATTAATGCTTCATTTTAAAATCGTTCTTGTATGAAAAGTATCAAACTATTATCATTTATATTTTTAGCTTTTACTTCTTGTTCAAAAATTCTTGAAATTGATAACCCAAATACACAGCTTGTTGGATCTTCTGTATTTGAAAATGATGCTACAGCTACAGGGGCTCTTGTAGCCATTTATTCTCAAATGGAGAATGATGGCTATATTTCAAGTATAGTGCAATTAACTGGGCTATCTTCAGATGAATTCATAAATTATAATAATACATCGGGGGCAATGGATCTCGCTTTTAATAATTTAACATCTGAGAATGCTATCACATCTAGATTTTGGTCAGACTCTTATAAATTTATATACCAGGCAAATGCAGTGATTGAGGCTTTGCAAAAATCAAGAAACGTCCGGAGTGTCGTTAAAGAAAAACTCACTTCCGAAGCTAAATTTATTCGTGCATTTTGTCATTTCTATTTAGTTAATCTATTTGCTGAAGTGCCGATTGCAAACAGTACGGACTATAGAGTGAATTCTACGATTAGTCGCTCTTCAATAAATAAAGTATATGAATTTATAATTGGAGATTTAACTGACGCATCAATTTATTTAAATGATGATTATCTAAATGGGAATAATGCCATATCAACAGAAAGAGTAAGACCTAATCTTTCAGCTGTAAATGCTTTATTGGCAAAAGTATATTTATATATCGGGGATTATAGTAAAGCAGAAGAAACGGCAACAAAAATTATTTCAAAATCGAGCACATATTCATTATTGACAGATTTAAATTCAGTGTATTTAAAAAATAGTAAAGAAGCTATTTGGCAATTAATGGTAACAGCACCTTTGAGAAATTCAAGAATAGGGTTTGATCTTATACTAACAAGCTCTCCCAGCTCTGTTTCTTTGAGGCCTAGCATAGTTAATGAGTTTGAGAATTCCGATAAAAGAGTGAATTCTTGGATAAATTCTATTACAATTGGTTCTCAGCGATATTATTTTCCATTTAAGTATAAGATTGGGCAAAATGCGACATCTGTTGTTGAATATACCATGATTTTCAGATTAAGTGAAATGTACTTAATTCGATCAGAAGCTAGAGGTAGACAATCTAATCTGTTAGGAGCGTATCAAGACTTAAATGCAATTAGGCTACGCGCAGGATTGATTCCTCTTGTCCCAACCACATTGACAGATCTGCTTAATCAAGTAAATAAAGAGCGCTATTTGGAATTGTTTGCTGAATTGGGGGATAGATGGTTGAATCTGAAAAGAAGTAATTCAATAAATCAAGTTATGACTTCTGTGAAAGGCAGTAATTGGGCGACAACAGATCAATTGTACCCAATCCCATTACAAGAGATATTACGAAATGCTAGTTTAACTCAAAATCCTGGATATTAAAAAGTAATTTAACACTACTTATGAAATTTAGCTTAACTATTTTTTTCCTTTCGTTAATACTTGGTATTTATTCTGATGCTCAACCTAAAACAAATGTATCTATAGGTAAGTTGTATAATGACTATACCAATTTTAAAATTGAAAATGAACAAAACGAAACATTCACGATACCGGCATTAAGAGGTAAAAACATTATTGTGGATTTTTTCTCATCTACTTGTATAGTTTGTTTTCGGTCCATGCCTAAAATTGATTCTCTCCAAAGAAAATTTGAAAACAATTTTGAACTTATTCTAATTGGGAAAGAAGATGAAAATATCCGTTCAATATATAAACGTGTTGCAAATAAGTATTCTCTCGATTTGACAACTGTTTTCGACTCTACTATATTTTCTAATTTGGGTATCCAAATGGTTCCATACTATATATGGATTAATAAGGATGGTATCATAGTCGCAACAACGGGACCTGATGAAGTTACAGAAACTAATATTCAAAACTTCATACGCGGAAATGATTTTGTCTTAAATACAAAGGAAACAATAAACACGTTTTATCCTGATAAACTGATTTTTAGTACTGATTCTACTCATGGGGTATTTAAAATATTAAATAGAACATTACTGGCAGAATGGAAAGAAGGAGATCCTTTTTTCATACCCCGAACAATATCGGATTCAAAGTATTCAGATAAATTTCAAGCTATAGGAGTTACATTATTTGATTTGTACAACTATGCTTATTATGGAGAGACTAATTGGGGATACAAAACCGAAAAGTATGAAAAATATTTCCCATTTATAATGATTAAAGATAGTCTTAATGGGATCAAAATATTTGAAAACTCTAAAAAACGCTATCAATATAGCATCTTTAATACTGCCACAAGTTTTACGAATGAATTTATACAAAAAAATTTAAAACGGGATCTTGAAAACTTAACTGGATATCAATCTAAGTTAATTGAAATTAATGCTCCATGTTGGATTCTAAAAGTAACTGATAAAAATAAACTCGTACACGCTACGGATAAGGATAATGTAATTCGAAAAGATAACTTCGGATTGATTTTCAAAAATCAACCAGTTTCAAAACTTCTTGATATTCTACGTCAATATAATCGAGAGGATATACCCATTTTTAATGAGTCAGGAATAAATCATAATATCCAGCTTCACATTGAAGCTGATATGTCGAATTTGCAAGATGTTTCAAAAGAACTTGAAAAGTTTGGTTTAATAATCGAGAAAGGTAAAAGGCTGATGACGGCAATAGTATTGGAACTTAAACAAATTGCTAACGATTAAATTGCAAAGTCTTTCTTTTAAGTTGGAAATATTGTATTTCCTTTTCATTAAAAATCTAATAAGCATCTAAGAAACGATAATTAAATGTAAAACATCTAAGCGATAATATTTCGATTCTTTTTTATATAGTAACTATAGGAGAAAGATTACAAAATGCCAGTATAAAGAGATGTTTAGTCCAGATCAAAGTGGAGATATTGAAACTGCTGGATTAGTTTAATAAAGCCGAGGTTAAGATTAATGAATTCAGTTTTGTCTACGCAATTAGTGTTAGCAGGTATAACTTTCGTTGCTTAGTAAGTCTCTTTTACAATATGTCAATTTACTAGCCCGGCAGATACCTTTTTATCTAAATCCGCCATTCGATTTCGATAAAAATTTATTTTATTGCTTTCCTTTTAGTGTTCTTATTTGTTGGCGCATTTGGACTACGGAGCTCTTTGAATTTTTGAATGTCTGAATCTGTAATTTTTTCATACCGTTTTGCAAAATCAATTATACTTCTATTAAATGCTGAAAGTACAGGCAATAAACTTGTAATTTTAGTACCTGTCTTTCCAGAAAACATTGACAGTAAATTAGATTTTGTAATTCCTGTTTCGGCAGAAAGTTTGCCAAAGGAATTTACGATTTCAATCTTTCTATCATTTATTCGAGCATTTTTGTTTCCAACAGATTGTGCCTCTTTCAGCATTTCGTTTAGTACGATAGCTGTTTTGAGTTTTATCACATCTTGTTCTGAAATCATATGATAAAACAACATCCATAAATCATAATAAGTGGTATTGTAAATAGACCTTTTAGAATATTTGATTTATCTTTGCTGATATTTCCAATCATGCATCAAGATAATTTCAAAATTTACGAAGCAAAAGGGCAGATAACCCTGTTGGAACTCTACTCAATGAATAATTGTCTTCCAGTTTCTATGGATACTTATTTAAGAATCCTTCACGGCTTATTAGCAAAAGGATTGATTAAATTACCCGGATGCAATTCAACAATGCGGGAAAGCCGCCAATGATTCTGTAAACGCCGCCACAGTCACGGTAAGTTCTCAGCATAGTATTGTAACCTAAAACAAATACTATGCAAAACAATTTCATTCAACATTCGATTTCGCTAACTGAAGCGATTCAGTTAACCTCACATTTCCAGGCAGATCGACCTGCTGATATGCCCATCTGCGAGACATTTGAAAAAGCATCTGTGCTTGCCATGCTTGCTGTGGAAGGAGCAACTCAATTCCGTATTTATTACGGGAAAAAAGAAAACGGAGATGTATGTGCAGTGCTGGTTGCGGTTGATGCTGCCGGATATGATATACTGCCTCCTGTCAGCAAAATTGAACCTAATAACCTAGGCGAGGAGGGCGAGGCACTTGTGCTTGAAAACTCTTATAAGTGTCCGCACACCTGCCCGCCTGAGTCGCCCTTAATACCTTAACTATGACAGCTTTTGAATTTTGTCATCTTTCCTCTTTTTCGATACTTATTCCACTTTCAGCAGTTGGCTGGAAGTGGACAGGTATCTCCAAAAAATATCCATTTTTAGTGGTGTTGTTAATCATAGGCGCTTTAAGTGATCTAATCAGTTATATCACTATTAAAGTCTATGGTCAAAATACATTGAACGGGAATATATACCTGTTGTTAGAGTTTGTTTTATTTGGCTTCTTATTCAAAAAGTGGCCATCACATAGAAGCAGTCGTTTTCATTTATTGATTCTTTCTGCTGGTGTACTGGTTTGGGTGGGTGATAATCTTATTGTTCATTCACTGTTTTCCAATAATTCCATGTCAAGACTGGTTTGTTATGTTCTACTGGTGAGTGTCTGTAACGACCAACTGGTTTCCACACTGTTGAACAGAGCCGGCTCGGTTATCTTATCAGATATCCTTATTAGCCTGGCTTTTCTGTTTCATTATATCTATCGTGCTTTTATCGAGTCTTTTCAATTATACACCACCCACCTGGAACCATCCTATTTTATCAGGTTATGGGTGATTGATAATGGACTCAATATCCTGACTAATTTAATGATCACTGTAGCTTTTATATGCCACCGACACAAACCGACTTATTCTATTCTTTCCTCGCAGGGCTGACTGTTATTGCTGTCCTGTTTAGTGTATTTGCCCTTTCCATCTTCTACCATCTCCGGAAGAAGCGCAAACAGTTAAGAGATAAATTGTTTCAGGATGAATGCCTAATTGAAGCTGATAAGGCGAGGATAGCCAGGGATCTGCATGATGATCTGGGTTCATTACTGACCGGGCTGCAGTTTTCTTTTGCTGCGCTTGCTGAAAAGGACCGGAGTAATCTGTTGTTGGTGTCCTCTACTGAACAGATCGGTGCTTCCATTCTGCGACTTCGTGAGATTGCGCTGAACCTGTTGCCGAGGGAACTTGAAACAGAAGGACTGAATGCTGCGATTGAAAGTTTTGTAGAACGTATTAATTCGGTTAACCGGATCCAGGTTAACTATTTACCCGTTGCAGGTATTGAAGCGATGGACAAACAAAAAGCGATGGTGCTATTCAGGGTGATACAGGAAATTGTCAGCAACTCAATCAAGCATTCAAAGGCTTCGGTAATTGATATTGGGATTGTCCTGGATCATTCTCGTCTTATCCTGGAAATCAGAGATGACGGAACCGGGTTTGATTATGAGCGTTGCTTGCAACAAAAACATCATTCAGGGCTTAAGAATATTCAGTCCAGGATTGACATGTTGCATGGGATTATGATTGTTGAATCGAGCGGCGGCAACGGTACGCATTATTTTATTACTATACCTTATCGACAACTTATCCATGCAAAGAACTGGTAAAATAAAGATCGTTTTGGCGGATGATCATGAAGTATTTATTGAAGGCATGCTGCGCGTGTTTGACAATCATCCGGATTATGAGGTTGTTGATACGGTGCGGAATGGGCAGCAGTTGGTGAACAGTGTCCGGGCGAACCGGCCGGATGTGGTGCTGACGGATATTAGTATGCCAGGTGTCAATGGTATTGAGGCGATTCAGCAGATCAGGGTTTTTGCTCCGGATATGCTCTGTGTGGTGCTGACGAATTTTGATAGTGATCATTTGATTTTAAATGCGCTGGAGGCGGGTGCGTTCAGCTACGTGAACAAATCCATGCCAAAGGAGGTCATTTTCACCGCGCTTGAATCCTCTCTTGATGGTGTACCTCATTATTGCGACTCGACTTCTCAGCGGATCTTGCGCATGATACAGGCCAGTCATATCGGTAAGCCACAGAAGTATGAAGAACTATTCAACAGCAGCGAAAAGAAAATCATCTCCCTGATCGTGAAGGACATGATTATGAAGGATATTGCTGCTGAACTCTGCTTAGGTGACAGAACAGTAGAAAGGTATAAGGCAAAGATCAAAGAGAAAATGGGTGTCAAAACCAGGGCCGGGATTGTAGTCTATGCCATTCGAAATAAGCTGGTGATTCTGGATGATAGTGGTGTTTGACAGATTTGCGGGAATGCCGCCAGGCTTTCTCTAAAAGCCGCAATTTGCTTCGATCATTTTGAATGTATTTTCATATCGTCTTATTCCCCCTATAAGACGCAGTTGGTTTAGGGTGGGACGGGCATTAAGTTGGCCCGTCCCTTTTTTGTAACGTGAAAATAAAACTGCTGATGGATGAATTTTTTCAATATCTCTCTTCGCTGCACCCGCTTTCTGATGACATCCGGGCCGCGCTGATCGGGCGATGTCATCGGTTTAGTTTCCGGAAAAATGTTCCACTGCTCAGAACCGGTGATCCTTGTGACTGGATGGCTTTTATTGAAAAAGGGCTTGTGAAATGTTGTTACGATATATCCGGCGGACAGGAGCGTATCATCTGTTTTTTACGCACCGGTGAAATCACCTGTGCGACCAGTAGTTTTCATGCGCTGGCTCCATCCCGACTTTCTATTGTCGCCCTTGACGAGACTGTGATCCGCAAAATCAGCAGGGTAGAGGCGGAGGCGGTAGCTGACAAATTTCCTGTCTTTCATACGCATTTGCGCAAGATTACAGAGTTGCAATCTGCGCAACTGGAACAACACTACCTGCTACAAGCTGAATCGGCCAAAGAAAGGCTAGCCAGGCTTCCTGCGCTTTGCGGGTGGATGCTGAAAGATAAAAGAATCAAGCAGTATATGATTGCGGATTACTTAGGCGTGGATCGGGCGACGGTGAGCAGGTGGAAGCGGTAGGGGATTCCACTCATATATCCACAGGATCATATGGTGGTGTGGTTTTAGGGTTCTGGAGGAAGTCTATCAAGGATCAATTTATAGAGTTGATCTTGTGGGTGACACGGAGATTTTTATAAAATGTTGGTTATTGTCTACAAAAAGGTTCTATTTGTAGATAATAACCAACAAATGAAAACTAAAAAACAGGTGATTTTCCCGAAACACCAGCGTGTACTGGACCAACTGGGGGAAAATATCAAACTGGCGCGTAAGCGCAGGCACCTGACCACTATGCAGGTATCTGAAAGGGCAGGGATTGACCGATCGACGCTTTATGAGATTGAGAAAGGTAGTGCCAGTGTTTCATTGGGGGCTTATTTTAATACTTTACGCGTTTTGGGTTTGCAGGATGATTTTTTAAAACTGGCTGCTGATGATGAATTCGGTCGCAGACTGCAGGACCTGGATCTGCTTACTACTAAAAATCGAACCCGCGATCCCCGTCCTGAATAATCGAAGATTGATACTGGCATATCAATTATGATCATGGTTCAAATGGTTTATGGCATTTCAATTTGCCGATCATCCATTCTTTTACCGAGATTTTTGGAAATTAGTATTCAATTCCCCTATATTTATCCCGAAATTTTACTTAAAAGTGAAATAGTTCGGAGATATGGTCCTATTTTTGTACTCTATTTTATGTATAAGTGAAATATCAAATCGTCGAACTAGCAGCGCTTTCGGGAACAATGGCCACCGTTTACACTGTCCTTCTGGATGGTGATGAAACGAGCTTATTTGATTATTTTCTTAGTGAAAATGCGGAAAAATACCCGGACGAGGTGCAATCAATTTTGAAACGTTTACGTGAAATAGGAAGTTCAACCGGAGCAAGGGAAAAGTTCTTTAAACATGACGAAGGAATACCCGGGGACGGGGTTTGTGCGTTATATGATGATCCTGACAGCCATCTCAGGCTATACTGTATCCGTTATGGATCGGTAGCCATTATTTTGGGTGGCGGCGGTCCCAAAGAGGTAAGAGCCTGGCAGGATGACCCTAAACTGGAAATGGAAGCAAGGGAAATGATCGACTTATCTGCCAGTATTATTACCCGTATTTCTAACGGGGAACTTTCCTGGTCGTCCGATGGAGCTAAACTCCTAGGTGACTTAGCCTTCAACAATGATTCTGCTGATAGTGCAGAAGAAGAGGAAGGCAATTAATTTTAGGATAGCCTTGAATAAAGGCTCGTGATATATGAAAACCAAACTACAAGACAACATGACCAAAGAGAGAGCAGTCAGCAAGCACAGCAGTAAGATTCTTGGTGACCTTCTTGCCAAGATCACTCCAGTCAGCCAGTTTCAGACCAACACAAGGATGACAGTTGCCGCCAGAATTGATGATTTAATTATTGCAAGGGGATGGGGCAAAAGTGAACTGGCACAAAAACTGAACAAGAACCCTTCTGAGGTAACCAAGTGGCTTAGTGGTACACAAAATTTTACGCTCGATACTTTATCTGAGATTGCATTCATTATGCAAATTCCTGTTTCTGAGTTATTTGCTCCGATGCAGATACAAATTGTTGGCAGGATGCATGTAACAATAAAGGTTGAGATGGATCGTCCTGCTATACAATATCTGACAAGGTCTATCGGCGGAGAATTATGTGACATTGAAGGATATGAAAATGCGATTAATAAGAACTTGATGATCACTTCTTATTGTTACAATAGAGAACATTCCCGATTCTAATATGGACAACGAACAAAATATTACTTTAGAAGAAGCTACTTTTTCATTTAAGGGCATTGAATTATTGCGAGGCAGTTTGCATTACCCTCCACAGGTGAATACGCAACTCACGAATTTCACTTATGAGCTAGCTGTTGAAAACCAAATTGACTCGGTTCAAAAATTGATATTTGTCATTGTAAAGATCCGGATCAGTTGCAGTGAAAGCAAAGAGCCTGTCGGTGCATTGGACGTAAGTTGTATCTATGAAATTATCAATTTCCCAGACGTGATTAAGTTAAATCCTGATGGTAAATGGTCTGTACCTAAAACATTGTCCGATACGCTGAATTCAGTTTCGATTTCTACTACACGAGGGGTTATGTTCTCTACTTTTAAAGGCACTTTTCTGCATAATGCAATTCTTCCTATTATTGATCCTTCCGCATTGCATTTGGAAAAATAAAGTAACTGTTTATTAGTGGACGTATTTAATTATATAAAAACCTGTGCATACAGGTTTTTTTGTTTGATGTTAACACTATGCTTGTTAAAATCTCAGAAACTGCAATGCTTTATTTTTCTATGATCTCTTTGAATGAATAGTTTTGTTGTTATGCAAGCTGAAAAAGGGTTTATTAATTTACTTCGAGAAGCTATCCAACATAACAAAGGAGAGGTCTTCTTCGCGGATGATTTTTTGCATTTGGGTGAACTTTCTAAAATTCAACGCGGACTATCTTTATTAGTTAAACGACAGGAGATACGACGTATTAGCAGAGGCATATATTATTTGCCGATTATAGATGAATTGATTGGCCCTCTAGTTCCTTCGATTGATGATATTGTTCAAAAAATTGCTCAGCGAGATCAAATCATGATTAGACCTACCGGCGCAGATGCTCTCAATAGACTTGGATTTTCAACGCAAGTACCTATGCGTATTGTGTACCTTACGAGTGGGCCATCCAGGCAAATAAAAATTGGAAAAGGTTTCATCACATTAAAGCATCGAAATCCTAAATACATGGGTGCAAAAGATCCAATGGTTTATCTAATTATTCAAGCCCTTATTGAGATTGGTGACTATATTAAAAAAAATAAAAAACTTAAGGAGCATCTCGTCAAAATATTAAATCTTGTTCCATCTTATATTGTAAGACAGGATGCAGTTTTTGCTCCTGTATGGATCACCCGTTTGCTTCTTTCAACAATTAAACGGATTGAATTGAAAAATGAAACTCTCTCTAAATCATAATGACCTGATAAAAATGATTTCAGTGATCAAAGTCATTTTATATTTTTCTTCCTGTTGACGAGTGTCAATTAAGCCCCTTTCACGTGTAGGTAGTTTTGTGTTGTCAAGTTTCAGCATTTAAACTACTGATCATGAAAACAATTATCGCGATCTTTTTAGTCATCATCAACAGCCAGGGGCAAGCGCAAAATATCAGCCTGCAAATGGGGAAGAATTTGTGGCCGGCGGATCATGTTGGGCTGCGCTATGAACACTGGACCAATGGGGGGATCAATTTTTCCGGTGGACTGTTTCACCAACGCTCTCATTACAAGCGACTGAACTATTCCTGTTTTGGGCTTGACCTCTTGGGAGAATATATAAGCAACCGGAATGCAGACCCCTTACCCTGGTTTGGGTTAAGACTGGGGGCAGGTGCGACCTGGCAGGTGCAACAAGAGCCCTGGCTTTTTCAAAAACTTTCTTTTCGGGAACGCATGAACTACGGACTGCTTTTAGAAGTCAACCTCGACTGCAATATCACTGAACATTTTCGACTGAGTCTTTTTGGACAGCAAAAATATTTTTTCCGAAAACAGATGGGCAGCAATGCTTTCTGTTTTGGTCTCGGACTCGCTTACCGATTGAGTGCCTATTGATTTGTGTGAACTAAATCCTACTTAAATGTCAGCTTTCAATTTTTTCCGGCGATGCCGGCTGGGGATGCTTTCGCTTTTTTTTCTGCCGATTTGTGTCTGCGGACAGAGTACCAGCAATAATACCATCCTGATTTCCCTGATCAGTAAAACCTATGATTGTTCTACCGGACAATTAAGTGTCCGTTTCCATATCCGTAATATGGATGAGTTTGGCAATTATGGATTTTACAGAACACTCTGGAGCATTGATCTTGGCGCCAGCAGCGTCATCGGAAGACTGCTTCCGAGCGGTGATGGAGAAGTGAGTTTTACGGGTGCCTACACATTCGGAGATGAGATCATCTGTTCGGCAGAAGGTTATCGTGAGAATGAAGCACCGCTCACCGAATTCCGGGATACCTATATTGTTTCTGCACCGCCGAAACCATCTATACAGGTAATGGGTTCCACTACTCTTTGTAATGGTGCGTCCGCTACATTGAGCGTGACTGATCCTCTCTATAGTTATGTATGGTCAAATGGTGCGACGGGCAATACAATTTCAGTCAATACGCAGGGTGCTTATACTGTTTATGCAATCAATGAATGCGGTGTGGCTTCGCCAGTGAGTGATCCGGTTTTTATTACTGCGGCTTCCACACCTGCCGCGCCGGTGATCGGCAGCAGCAGCGGCACACTACTGTGCAATGGCGCTTCCACAACGTTCAGTGCCATGGTTACAGATGGTGTGATTCAATGGAGTAATGGTGCCAGCGGTGCATCAATGACCACGGCTGTGGCCGGTGCTTATTATGCATCCGCTACCAATGGTTGCGGCACGAGTGGTAACAGTAATGTAATTGTGATCAGCACCAATCAAACGCCGCTGCCGCCCGTGGTGAGCAGTAGTAATGGCAGTTCACTTTGCAATGGTTCTTCTACCACGCTTTCTGCATCGCCGTCTTATGGCGGAACTATTAGCTGGAGTACCGGAGCCCTTGGAAACAGTATACAAGTGAACAGTCCCGGTAATTATTACGCGTATGAAACGAATAGCTGCGGCACGAGTGGCACCAGTAACGTGATGGCCATCACTACCGGTTCCGTGCCGTCAGCGCCAATAATCAGTTCTTCCAACAGCACTCTTCTCTGTAATGGTGCATCTACTGTGCTTACGGCTTCGGGATCGGAAACGATTAGCTGGAGCAACGGAGCTGTGGGTGCTTCGATTGGTGTGAGCAGTGCAGGTGTTTATTATGCAGTGGCAACAAATGATTGCGGAACGAGTGGACAGAGTAATAGCATTGTTATCAGCACCGCATCCACACCGGGTGCGCCGACTGTTACCAATAGTAACGGCAATTTGTTGTGTAATGGAGCGAGTACGGTTTTATCTACAATGTCTTCTTTTGGTGGTACGATTCTCTGGAGCAATGGAGCGGCGGGAAATTCGCTGACGGTAAGTGTGGCAGGCTCTTATTATGCTTATGAAAGCAATGGATGCGGTAGTGGCAATATCAGTAATGTATTTAACATACAAACTGCTACAACGCCAACCGCACCGACTGTTACGCCATCGGGTAGCCAGCAATTGTGTAATGGCGAATCCATAACACTGAGTGCTACGGGCAATAATATTATCTGGTCAACGGGTGCGGTCGGTCATTCGATCAGTACGAATACGGCAGGTAATTATTATGCGGTTGATCGCAATAGTTGTGGTAATAGTGTGCAGAGTAATCTGGTCAATCTAACGACAGTTGTTTGTCCGACACCGCTACCCGGCAGTTCTTTCTTTGTTTGTCCGGGTGTGCTGAAAACGCTTGATGCAGGTGCGGGTTATGATACGTATGCATGGTCGAATGGTGCGACTACCAGAACGATTGAAGTTGGACCTGGCACTTATACGGTGACGGTGAGTAAGCAGGGATGTTTTGCGACTTCTGCACCTGTGACCGTGGGTTATTATACGGTCAACACGCCTACGGTTTCAACGTCGGGTGCGACCAGTTTTTGCGCAGGTGGAACTGTCACACTTTATTCCAGCGCAGCCAATGCTTATGCATGGAACAATGGTTCAAGTGCCGGTTCAATTACTGTTAACAGTTCAGGTAATTATTTTGTCAGTACAACTGATGCCAATGGTTGTACAGCTACTTCATCCGCGATCAATGTTACCGTGCATCCATTACCAACAGCTTCGATCACCGGCGGTGGTAATGCCTGTCTGAATGGAACGGCACCGAGTGTGGTGTTTACGGGCAGCAATGGAACTGCACCTTATACTTTTAGTTATCGTATTAACGGTGGTGCTTTACAAACCGTATCAAGTGTTGGTAATAGTGTCAGTGTTGCAGTGCCGACAACGGTGGCGGGAAATTATACCTATACCTTAGTGAGCGTGCAGGAGTCGGGGAGTGGGGCCTGCAGCAATAGTGCGAGTGGTGCTGTTAGTGCTACTATTCAATCTTTGCCTTCTGCTACGATTGCCGGTACGACGCAGGTTTGTGTGAACAGTGCTTCACCGATGGTGCAGTTTTCGGCGGCAGGTGGTCAATCACCTTATACTTTTAGTTATCGTATTAACGGTGGTGCTGTACAAACTATCAGTAGCGGACCCGGTCATATTGCCAGTATTCCAGTTCCTACGCAAACTGCCGGTGCATTTGTTTATTCATTGGTTAGTGTGCAGGAAGCGGGGTCGTGCATTGCATCTGCTTCGGGTAATGCGACCATTACAGTTCATGCAGTTCCGACTGCAAGTATTACGGGTGCTGCGACGGTTTGTCAAAATGGGGCTTCGCCTGCTATTGTGTTCTCGGCAAGTGCCGGTATAGCTCCTTATGTTTTTTCTTATCGTGTGAATGGAGGAGCGGAGCAGACGATTACTACTGTGAGTGGTAGTTCTGTGAGTCTTGCCGTTCCTAGTTCTGCGGCGGGTGATTTTGTGTATGAACTTGTGCGTGTGCAGGAGTCTGGGATCGCGGCTTGTGCGAATGCGGCGAGTGGTTCGGTGACGGTGCGTGTTCAACCTTTACCCGATGGTAACATTACGGGTGATGCGGTTGTCTGCAGGAACGCGTCTTCACCATTGATACAGTTTAGTGGAACGGGTGGGACAGCACCTTATACTTTTATCTATCGTGTGAATGGCGGTAGTCCGCAAAGCATCAGCACGACCTCGGGTAATGCTGTGAGTCTGCCTGTGTCCACGCAAAACGCCGGTAGTTATACCTATACGCTGATCAGTGTGCAGGAGGCAAGTGGTAATTCCTGTCTGGCTACTATCAATGCATCGGCGACGGTGGTCGTGCATCCGCTGCCTACAGCGAGTGTCAGCGGAACGGCAACGGTTTGTCAAAATGCTACAGCACCACTGATCAGTTTTACCGGAGCGAATGGAACCGCACCTTACCTGTTTACCTATCGTATCAATAATGGAACGGATCTGACTATCAGCACTACGGGTAATACTGTTTCTATACAAGCACCGACAACTATTGCGGGCAGCTTTAGCTATCAATTGGTCAGTGTGCAGGATGCATCAGCAACAGCCTGTCAGCAAGCTGCGAATGGAACGGTGCTGATTACTGTTCATCCGCAACCTACAAAACCGATTCTCTCCACTGTAAATAATCATTTGTGTAATGGAGAGACAGGAGTGCTGCGCGTCAGCAATTATGTAGCTGGTCAGACTTATGCCTGGTTTAAAGATGGTGTGATGATCAGGTCGACAACGGGTGATACGATCCAGGTGCAGGCTGCGGGCTCTTATACCGTGTCGGCGGTTTCTGTCAATGGATGTGTGGGTGAGATGGTTTCAGATCCGCTGGTAATCACTTCGGGGACTGTTGGTAAACCGATTATTACCGGATGGTTCAAAGTATGCGAAGGTGGTAAAACATTACTTACAGCAAGTGTTGAACAGGGTAGTGGTAGATACCGATGGGGATCACCACCTACCAGTCCCAGCTTATCGGAGGATTCCAGTTTTTTCGCTTATGCCGGACAGTATCGTTTATGGGTTAGTGCTCAGGGTTGCACTGACAGTGTAAATGCAGTTGTGATGAACAACGATACTGAGTTCCCGGCGGGCAGACTGATACTTTCTTCTGATTCGATTGGTTATGGTGAAGCGGTTACGATGCGGGCTGAGGTTAGCAAAGCTGCTCGTTATATCTGGGAGATCGGTGATGGAAGAGCTTATACGACCAGTGGAAATACAATGGTGCATCGATTTTACCAGGAGGGTGATGGTATTCCCATTCGGGTGCGAGCGATCAGTGCGCGCAACTGTTCGACGGAATTTACGGCACGCTTGAAAGTGGCAGCGCGCGTGCCGACCGTGATTCCCAATCATTCTTTTTCCGGACAGCTTCGTGACTGGAATGTATATCCGATTCCCTTTAGCCACTACTTACATGTTTCTGCGGTGCTGAAAAGAAATGAAACGGTGCGCATCGATCTGTTTGCTTCGGACGGCAGGTGGTTACAGCAATGGACATTCAAGGGACAAAAGGGTGATAATGAATTTCAGATCAAAGGGCTGGGTCATCTGTTGAGTGGTGCCATCTATTATCTCACTGCTTATTACAATCAACAAAAACATAGTGAACTCATCGTTAAACAATAAAATTATTTCTATGAAATCATTGATGGCAATTTTAATCTTTTTGCTGCTATTATCTTGTAACAAAAAACAAGAACAGACCAATGCCGGTGAAACCAATTTCCGGTTTTCCAGGGACACGGTTTTTGTGCGGGAGAAAGATTATTTCAATATCAATCAAACCAATAACGGGCTATTCAGCATTTTCAGTCAACCAGCGGAGCATCAGCTAAGCATGACTTATAATGAGCCGAGTGGGCGGGTGCGTTTTTATTACCGGGGCGTTCCGCTGATGGATGGGCAGCCTTTTGTGGTGGCGGCGGACAGCAGTGCTTTATTTTGTGCGGCGGATACAGCGGGTATTTATACGGCTGATTTTTATCTGACGGACAGACTGGGGCGTGTGTTGCACCGACAACTGGTGGTTAAATGTATGACCAGCCCTAAACCCGTGGCTGGGCTTGTTTATAAACCTTTGGAAAAAAGTCCGGATAATTTTCTTTACTATTTTATTGCGGGTTCGAGCAAGCAACCTTATGGTGCCATTGTTTCCTATCATTTTCTGATCAACGGGCAACAACAAATTACCACTACCCCTTACCTGCAATGGTATTTCCACGACCGGGGACAGCAGGAAGTTTTTTTTCATGTGGTGGATGATTTAGGTGTTTCATCTGATACGCTTCACTATTCAATTCTTGTACCATGAAAGCAATCCTGATCTTTTTATTTTTTCCCGTTATAGTCCTATCACAACCGATGCCTTTGCCTACCAGTTTTCATGTGTTGTCCATTCCCGGATCTGCGAGGGGATGGGCGATGGGCAATAGCGGTATTGCATCTTCTATAGCAAATCAATCACTGGTGTACAATGTTGCGAAAGCTGCTTTTACGCAGCACCGTCACCAGGGAAGTTTACACTATATGCCATGGCTGCCGGGTGTTAACAGTGATGCAAGATTGATACATGCGGGTTATCTCGGTTCGCTGGGCAGTGCTGTGATGGGTGTGAGTGTTCATTATTTGCATTTCGGAACGCTTGCGATCCGGGATGCGGGTGGTGCGACGCTGGGGCTGTATAAAGCGGGTGAATATAGTATCGCAGGCTCTTATGGCTTGCAGATTGGCAGCCAGGCATCTCTTGGAACGACGCTCCGCTATTTTGCGCAGGTGGTTCCGGGCGTGAACGCGAATAATCGCAGCAGTGTTTGTGGTGATATCAGTTATTACCAGTCCATTCCTTTAAGTGATGCATTACATACACTATCTATCGGTGCTGTTGTCAATAACCTGGGTGCGAATATTGATTTGCCGACTGCTGCGGGGGTTGGACTTTCTTATCAATCTCATTCACCGGATAATAATGCACTCGCAGTGACAGTGGAAGCCAGTAAGCTGTTGAAAGAGGATTGGCGTGGGACGCGTATTTCCTGCGGTGCTGAATACGGGGTTGCGGAGTCGTTCTTTATGCGCGGAGGTGTTCATCTTGAACATGTAACAAAGGGTAATCGCAAATTTTTCTCACTCGGTGCAGGGTATAAAGGATTTGTCAGTGATCAGAATTATGGGATCGATTTTTTTTACCTCATACCCTTTGGCAGACGGGGCGCGGTATCTCCCTTTCAAAACAGTTTTGGGTTCACCCTCTCTTTGAATATCGGTCATCTTGAATAATGGAAATGATCAACACGATTAGCTGGTTGCAGTTTTTCAGGACATTGGTGATTGTCTTTGGTATTTACTACCTGGTACTGCTGGTTTATTATAGAAAAGAATTATTGCAGTGGTGGAAGGAACGAAAAAAGTGAGTCAGGCAACTGCAGTATGCATGTCCCGCTGTCGTGCAGGAAAACCAAGTGCATTCAATTTGGACAGCGGGCATGTTTTTAAAATGATGGTGAAATGAAAAAGTGTATCGATTATATCATGAGGCGAAAAATGTTTTGGTTATTGGTGATGGTATTGTATTCAGTAACAGGTTTTGGACAGGATGTGAATGCGGGTTTACTGGAGGCGAATCAAAAAGTGAGAAGTTATTTCGCGGCGGGTACGCAACTACTCTATGCGGTAGGTGCTATCGTTGGACTGATTGGTGCTGTGAAAGTGTTTAATAAATGGAACGCTGGAGAACCTGATACGGGCAGGGTGGCGGCGGCATGGTTTGGTTCCTGTGTATTCCTGGTAGTAGTCACTACGGTTATCCGTGCATTCTTTGGTATCTGATGGGAAGGGCATTACCAATCGTTGATATTGCGGGTCAACAATATTTTATTGACCTGCGACTCTATGAGTTTCGTCATGTAGAAAATTTTATGAACCGGGTTTTTATCCATGATGACCTACAGGAAAAGGGGGACAAATTATACCTGCTCTACGATAAATTTCATCGATGTGTGTTTCGCGGAGGGCAGGCAGAGCTGGAACAGCGAAAGGATAAAGAGATTGTGCTTGTTGAACTGCCCAGCCTGGAGAAACTGGACCCTATTGGTTTTGAATGGCTCTGTGCTAATCAGGAAGAGCACCAGCGATCACTCGATACTTTACTGCAGTGGGCTCAACGCATGATGCCGGTGCTTGAAGAGGCGCGCAGGGCGAAACAGGAAGCCAGGACGGTTAAACTTCAAAAGAAAAAATTAAGAAGCGGAAAAGCCAGACGACTATGAACAGTGTTTATGCTATCAATAAGGGCATTCATCAACCGATTGTGTTTAAAGGGTTGAAAGGACAGTGGATTAATTATCTGGCAGGTGGTCTGGTTGCATTGTTTTTGGCTTTTGTGTTTTGTTATCTGCTGGGTGTTCCGCTTGTTGTTTGCAGTTTGGGTTTGCTGGTGCTGGGTGCTGTTCTTTTTTATGTGATTTATCGGTGCAATCGAAAGTATGGCAGAGATGGCTTTATGAAACAATATGCAACGCGTCTTTTGCCCAAACATATCAAACAGGATCAATTTTTTATCGGATGAAATCTATCTCAGACATATTACCCCTTTATGGTGTAGAGCATGATATCCTGCTTTCCAAACGAGGTGATCTGACAATTGCTTACCGACTGGAACTGCCTGAGCTGTTTACGCTTTCGGTTTCTGATTATGAAACGCTTCATCAAAGCTGGTTAAAGCTGATCCGTCTTTTACCCGATGGTTGTCTGTTGCATAAACAGGACTGGTTTCTGGAAGAAAAGTTTGTGGGCGATTTTCAAGAGGTTCAAGGACTTCTGGGACGGTCGAGCGAAAGACATTTTAATGAAAGGCCTTTTATTCAACATCACAGTTACCTGATGCTTACGATGCCAGCCCATACGCGCAGGCAGGTTAATTCACTTTATTCATCGCTCTTACAAAAACATTTTGTTCCGGCTGAAACGATGGATCCGGCTTTTGCACTCAGTTTTGAATCCGTTTGTTCACAGGCAGTTCGTTTATTGGCTGATAGCGGACTGGTCAAGTGCAGCAGGTTAAAGCAGGATGCATTGGTTCGTTTGGTAAATGAATATTTGAGTTTAGATACAGATGGTTTGCGGCGGGATCTAGATTTTCAGGATGGTGTGCGGGTGGGTGAGAAACACTGTGTGCTATACACAATCGGTGATACGGCGGCTCTGCCATCACACTGCGGACCCAGTATCCGCTTTGATCCGTATTCTACTGATACCAGCAAATTTCCGATCGGGTTTGTCAATAGTTTTTGTCAATTACTGCCTGTTAATCATCTCTACCAGCAATTTATCAAAATAGAAAACCAGGGCGAGCTGGTGGAGCGGCTGGAGAAAAAAAGGTTGCGGCTTCAATCCCTGTCTGCTTATTCGAGGGAGAATGCTTTTGCGCGCGATGCAGTGAACCTTTTTTTGCAGGAAGCGGTGGCGGATCAACGGCAAATTGTGAGCGCACATTTCCACCTGCTTGCGTGGACGGATCAGGCAAGTGGTTTACAGGCTTTGCGGAATCAATGTCTAACTGCTATGTCTACTATTGATGCTTTTCCAAAACTGGAAACGGTGGGTGCGCCGCAACTTTACTGGGCGGGTATTCCGGGTAATGCGGCTGATCTTCCATCCAATGAAACTTTTCTCAATTTTTCAAACCAGGCGGCTTGTTTTTTGAATACAGAGACCGGCGCGTTAGCGAAAGGGCAGGGCTTTGGGATCAGGCTGGGTGACAGGGTTAGCGGGCGGCCCTTACTGGTGGATATTTCGGATGGACCAATGAAGCAGGGGATTATCGCTAACAGAAATAAAGTCATCATCAGTCCTTCCGGTGGTGGTAAATCCTTTACACTGAATCATATTGCCCGATCTTATCATGAACAGGGTACGCATATTGTGCTGATTGATATCGGTCATTCTTATCGTGGACTCTGTAGCATGGTGAACGGCACTTATTTTACTTATTCGGATGAACGCCCGCTTTGTTTTAATCCGTTCTTCCTGCCTGCGGGGGTTACTGCTGACGGCGAAAAAAAAGAAAGTATCAAAACATTGATCCTGGCACTCTGGAAAAAGGATGATGAGCATTTTACTCGCAGTGAATATGTGGCATTGTCGAATGCGGTGCAGGGTTACTATGAAAAGGAAATCGGGTTTCGTTGTTTTGATTCCTTCTATACCTTTCTGAGTACTGATTATTCGATGCAGATGAAGGCTGAAGTGATTAGCCCATCTGATTTTGATCTGAACAACCTGCTTTTTGTTTTACGACCTTATCACAAGGGTGGTGAATTTGATTACCTGTTAAACGGAAAGGAAAACCTTGATCTGCTGCATGAACGATTTATTGTTTTTGAACTGGACACGATCAAAGACCATCCGATCCTGCTGCCGGTGGTGACCATTATGATCATGGATGTATTTATTGCCAAGATGCGACAGTTGAAAGGGGAGCGCAAAATGCTGGTGATAGAGGAAGCCTGGAAAGCACTGATGCGAACCGGGATGGCAGAATTTATCAAATTCGTGTATAAGACCCTGCGTAAATATTATGGAGAAGCTATTGTGGTCACGCAGGAAGTGGAAGATATTTTATCCTCACCGATTGTCAAACAAACCATTATCGCCAATAGTGATTGTATGATCCTGATGGATCTGTCGCGTTATGAAAATAAATTCCAGGAAGTGCAGTCCATGCTGGGGTTGACGGAAAAGGAACGAACGATGGTTTTGTCACTGAATAAGGCGAATGATCCGGATAAAAAGTACAAGGAAGTTTTTATTTCCCTCGCTCATCGTCAAAGTAAAGTGTACCGGGTAGAAGTTTCTCCTGAAGAATATTATTGCTATACCACGGAAGAAAAAGAAAAACTGATGGTTACCAAAGCTGCTCATGAATGGGGGGGTATGGAAGCAGGTATTCAATCTATGGTTGCTCATCTTCAAAAATAATTGTCATGAAAAAGGTAGTGCTTGTTTTATTGCTGGTGTCTGTTTCGCATGTGAGCGTGAAGGCGCAAAGTATTGATCCGGTATCCTTACTGATTTCTAAATTGATTCGTGCGCTTGAACTACAGGTAAAAAAAATGCAGTACGCTACCATGGTATTGCAGCAGGCCCAGCAGGTGGCGGAGCGTGGGCTTTCCACGATTAAGATGCAGGAGATTGCGGATTGCCAGCGTAAGCAGCAGGATTTGTATGCGGGTTATTTTAAGGAACTGAGACATGTGAATCAGTGGGTGAAAAATTTAAAACAGGCTAAGCAGATCGGTGATCTGCAAGCCACACTTGAAAAAGCTGGCAGTTATTTATCTGCTGGTTCCAGACAGGCTTATATGCAGCAACTCGACAAAAGCCGTTTGTTGATGCAGTCTTTGAAGCAATTGTTGTCTTCCGATCAATTGGTCATGAAAGATGCAGACAGGTTGCTGTATGTTCAGCAACTGCGAACTGCTATGAATGACTGTGTAGAAGAAGTTGAACGTCTTCAACAAGCATATCTACAGGGTGTTGCATTGAAGGAAAGCAAGCAAAGGGATTTGCGCTATTTGTCCAGTTTAATCAAGCAAAAATGAAACAGCTATTTGTTTTTATTTCTCTGCTGTTGGCGTTTAGCCGATTGGCGGCGCAATCACAGGAGTTGGAAACACTGAAGGTGGAAATGCAAAAGCTCGCACAGTTAAAACTGATGTTAAGCGAAATGAAAAATGGTTACCAGAGCCTTGTAAAAGGATACGATACGATACGTGATATAGGCAAGACTAATTTTCAACTGCACCAGCAACAGTTAGACAAACTGCTCCAGGTTAGTCCGGAACTGCAACGTGATCCTTTGATCAGGTATATCCAGGTTTCTCATCAGCAGATTCAAACTACTGGTGTGACGATTTTGCAGGAGTTCAGGAAAACTCAGCTATTCAGACCCGATGAAATTTTTCAATTGGATGGACAATGTAAGCGCATCATCCATTCCTGTGATGCGGATATGGAAGTTTTGAGCCGGGTACTCAGTCCCGGAAAATTCAGGATGAGTGATGGAGAGCGAAAAGAAGTCATCAACAGCATCCGTCAATCCATGGAGACCAATATGCTCAAACTGGATTCGTTGCGCATGAACTATTTGCGTACGCTTTCAGAGAGACAACAAAAAACTAGGGATATCCAAAGCCTTAAACGATTGAATAAAATTCAGTAGACAGCATGAAAAAGTGGATCGGTCTATTCTTCCTCTGTTCGCCCCTGATGGTTGCGGCGCAGTCTATTTCCAATGGTACTTATATGCAATCCATTCTGGACAACTTATACCACCAGATGATGCCCATGTGTAAACAACTGATTGGCGCGGCGCGTGGCATAGCTGCGATAGCCACGCTTTGCTATATCGCTCTTCGGGTCTGGAAAAGTATTGCAGCGGCTGAACCAGTTGATCTGTATGGACTGCTTCGTCCATTTGTGATCGGGTTCTGTATCCTGATTTTCCCATCCGTGATTGTATTGCTCAACACCCTTTTGCAACCCACGGTAACCGGGACGGCATTAATGGTAAAGAATGCCAACCTGGCTATGGAAAAATATATCGCCATGCAGGAAAGCAATAATACGCTGCTTGAATCATTACATCCGGCGAACTGGATCCGAGATGGAATTAAAATGCTACTGGAATGGATATTTCAGGCGGCTGCACTGATCATTCATGTGATCCGCACTTTCTATTTGATTGTGCTTGCGATTATCGGCCCGATTGTTTTTGCGCTTTCGATTTTTGATGGTTTTCAGCACCTGTTAACCGTTTGGATGGCCAGGTATATCAATGTGTTTCTGTGGTTGCCGGTGGCGAACATCTTTGGAGCCATTATCGCTACGATCCAGGAACATATGGTGAACCCTTTGAGTACAGGTGTGCGTTATCCGGGCGTTTTTATTGCTACTGACTGGGCTTATATCGCTTTTCTGCTGATTGGTATTGTCGGGTATTTCACGGTTCCTTATGTTGCAGGTTATATCGTGCATGCGGGTGGCGGTAATGCACTGATGGATAAAGTTACCCGGCTTACTGTTGGCTCAGCACGCACAGCAACCAGTGCAGCAACGGGAGGTATGTCAGGGGATGCTTATGGAGGAGCGGCTAATAAGATGAACAATGGGATGAGTGAAGCGGGTGCCAGCAATGGTTATTTCAAAGATAAAATCGGGGGTAAATAATATGTTTCAACCTACTCAAAATATTGATACGGCTTTTCGTGCGATGCGGATGCTGATGTTGGTGGTTATCGTTGGATGTCTTTGTATCAGTCTGTATGCTCTGTACCAAAATGTGCAACTGTCTGCAAGGATGCAAGATCGTGTGTATGTGCTGGCGAATGGGAAGGCCATGGAAGTGGTAGCGAGTAGTCGTACAGAAAACCTGGAAGTGGAGGCGCGCGATCATGTGGCGATGTTTCATCACTGGTTCTTTACGCTTGATCCCGATGAGCAGGCGATCACCACCACTATTACCCGCGCCCTGTATATGGCGGATGGCTCCGCTAAAACCCAATATGATGACCTGGTAGAAACGGGTTATATCTCCGGTATTATTTCGGGCAATGTGAGTCAGCAAATACATATTGACAGTATCAGCGTCAATACAACTGCAGCACCTTACCAGTTTGCCTGTTATGCAAAAATTCAGATACTTCGTTCCACCAGTCTTGTTACCCGATCTCTTGTTACGCAGGGCTATCTGCGCAATGTGAGCAGAACAGATCATAATCCGCATGGTCTTTTGATAGAAAAATGGGAAGTGACAGAGAATAAAGATTTAAAAATTGAAGTGCGATGAAAAAGCGTAGAACAATCCTCTTTTATGGTATGCTGCCTTTATTCGTGATACCTTTTATCAGTGGATTTTTCTGGCTGATGGGTGGCGGCAGTCTGCCCGGTAAAGCGAATACAGCAACTGGTTTAAATTTTAAGTTGCCATCTGCCAGGGTTGAAAAAGACAGCATGAGGAATAAACTTTCCTTTTATGAGCAGGCAGGTATGGATTCGCTAAAAAGAGAAGAAGCATTGCGGAATGATCCGAATATTTTAAAAACTGCTGAGCCAGTTTCCGAATGGACTGATGAGGACTATACTCCTGTGAAGGAAAAATATTCTCCCCGGAAAACGTCGGTGCCAGTTGATGAAACTGTTGATGAGGCCATCTATCATCCGGTGAACAATTCAAAAAATGATATTGCACCTGACCCAGAACTGGAAGCCATCAATCAAACCATTGAAAAATTAGCAGCCTTACAAAGGCCCAGTATCAGCGTAGAGAAAAAATCAATGGGAAAGGAATCCGTATTTAGTGTCAGTGGGAAACCGATGCAGGACGAAAGTTATTTTGGTAAGCGCATGGTTTCACCGTCAAATGGTTTTTTAAGCGATCAGCGGGAAAATGAATCCGTTCAACATTCATTTGGTGCAAGGATTCCATTCAGACAGGTGTTACAATCCGGGTCGGCCATACAATTATTACTGAACCAGCCGCTCTATATAGCAGGTGTAATCATTCCTTCCGGCCATTTATTACATGGCATTGCTTCGATACAACATGAACGGTTACAGGTATTGATTCCCTCTATTCGTATTGACAAAAAAATATTGCCTGTTTCACTGTCGGTGTATGATCTTGATGGGATCGAAGGTATTTATATGCCCGGATCAGCACCAAGGGAAATACTCAAATCCGCAGCGGATCAATCTATTCAATCGGTCAATGTCCTCTCACTTGATCCATCTATCAAAACACAGGCTGCCATGGCCGGAATCGGTGCGGCAAAAAACCTGTTATCCAGAAAAGTTAAAAACCTGCAGGTGACCGTTGAAGCCGGTTACCAGGTTTTATTGCGGGATACAAAAGAGCAATAGTTATGAGAAACGGAATTGTGGTGCTTTTGTTTTTTTTCTGTTTTGGCGCGAAGGCGCAGCAGGCTGACAGCGTCCGTTATATTGCTGTTTCGTCCAATAAAACGACGAGCGTGATATTCCCTTCCACCATTATTTCCATTGACCGGGGAAGTGAACGGATTGTTGTGCAAAAATCTATCCATAATATTCTGCGGGTAAAAGCTGATTCTGTTTTCACTGATACCACCAGTCTTACTGTGATCACTTCAGACGGAAAACTCTATGCATTTCTGGTTCATTTTTCTGTTGTGTCTTCTGATCTGACGATTCATTTAAGTAAGGGTGCGCAAATACATAAGGATACTTTTCTTCTGGCGTTGTCACAAAGGGTACAGCAGGCGAAAAATTTGTTGCATGGGATTGGGAATACGGAAGGGGGCGTGCGCGCTTCTATGCTGGGGATCTATACAACGGGTGAACTGATCATTTGTAAACTGAAGCTGGAAAACAATTCTTCTCTTTCTTATGAAATAGGCGGTGTACGTGTTTACTCAAAGGAGCGTGTTACTGCCAAGCGCCGATCGTCCCAGGAGCGGGTCGTGGAGCCACTACTGTCCCTTTCCCAGCAAACCATTGTGCGGGAAAAGGGTGTGCTTGTCTTTACACTTATCATTCCCAAACCGTCACTGACCAACGCAAGGTCGCTTCGAATTGATATTGCTGAAAAGGATGGTGAAAGAAATCATTCGCTCTCCATCGTCAACAGGTACCTGGTGAATGCCATTCTGATTCATTAAAATAATTTCCATGCACATTCAATTCAGTGAGTTGCCAGCAGTGGTGAATACTTTGCAACGTTTTGCGGAGGAGGGTAAAGCATTTGTAGCCATTCACCTGAATGTCGATCAACTCTCCGTGGCTGATTTGCATGCTTTCAAACTCAGAGAGGAGGGGCTCAATTTTGTCGAGTTCAATGAAACGCAATCAAAGGAAGTATACCTGTTTCCAACTGCTGCTGTTCATGATATGATTCAGGAATTTGCTCGGCAAAGACTGGTCATGAATCCTAATGCAACAAGTACATTTTTAGCATTAAGGGATCAGTATGAAATCAATCTTCGTGAACGGATGGGTGATGCTTTTAATCAATTTGTGTATGAACTCGATAAGGTTGACTGGAACCGCATTGATTACAAAAGAGGGCGACAGGAATTTGATACTATCGAATCAAAAATCGCCTATAACAGGATTGACTGGCTCATTGACCAGCTCTCTCTTTTTTGTCTTACCCATCTTTCAGGCAAAGAAATTATGGCAGATATATTATACGGTTATTGGCATCATACGCCTATGGAGATGCATATGAACCCTGTCCTCACCGGGCAATATGCTGCCGATCAAATAAAAGCATACAAGACATTGCCGGAAGAAAGTACTGCGACACTCAAAGAAAAAGAGGGGGATTCCTATTTACAAATTAATAACAAACAAAACAATACAAACATGAACGCAGAAAATTTGGAATACCTGCAAAAGCAAATGCTTTATTCAGGTTTTGGGGAGGGTTTGAACGCTCAACTGGAAAAGAAACTGAAAGAGGGGCATCCTGATTTTCAGATACAGGCCAGCCATGAGTTTGGGCGTGATACAATGGAAGCTGTACTTTATTTTTCCCGGTCGAAGCAGGATGGAAGCGATAAGTATTTCTTCAATAAATATGATGCTACACTAAATAATGACCATGGCAAGTTTCAACAAACTTTTTTTATCAATAACAAAGGGCAGAGCATCACATTCCGGGAGGCCTGTAATCTGCTGAACGGCAGAAGTGTGTACAAGGAGTTAACGCCCAAGGAGGGCGCGCGCTACAAGGCCTGGGTTAAACTGGATTTCAGCAAGCGAGATGAATTCAACAATGCCAAGCTGAATATTTTCAATGAAAAGTATGGCTTTGATTTAAAGGAGGCACTGTCGCGCATTCCACTTAAAGAACTGGGCGACCCTGATAAAATGGCGACACTCTTTACTTCCTTACAGCGAGGTGATATGGTACAGGCTACCATGGTGAAACCAGAAAAAGAAATGGCTGTGCAAATTGCTGCTGATCCCAAGTTTAAAACGATCCGGATGTTTGATAAAGAAGGTACAAAGTTGTACGTGCCGGCACCTAAACAGGAAGTGCAGTATGGAAAGGCTCCTGTGGACGAGAAGCGTGTGGAACAGGGGGCAGTGCTGGAAGTGGGTGAACCGCTGAACGCGGGTTACCAACAAAAAAACGACAAAGGCCTTCCACTATCCGAAAATAATGGATCAAAAGCTAAGCGCCACAACCGAGGTGAAGTTCAACCCAGGCAAGGAGTTAAACTCAATAAAAACAGAACCGGTAAGAGTAAATCAAGAAATATTGGATAAAAGGAAGTGCTATGAATCGTAAAAATATGGACATGCTTGCCGGAAGGCTTCGGCAGCTTGGGTTTTCAGAAGACATTCAATACAGGTTACTGGCCAATGTTTGTTTTGCGCCCGCACATTTTGAAATAGAACATCAAATGTTGGTTGGAGCAGATAGATGCAAATTCAGCGTTCATTGTGTGCGTGGCGATCAGGATTTATATGATGCCATTTACTTTATTGCCTGTTTGCGTAAACTCCCTGAAACGCCTTCAGACCTATCAGGAATAGATGCATCGATGCACAAGATTGACTGGCAGGCATTGTATCAGGGAAAAGAAGGTTTGGTGTTAGGCGATCCTGTTCAGGACACATATATTATTGCTGATCTATTGCAGGAAGCCATCAATTTTGATAAAGATGGATTGGTGCGATATAAGCATTGGTCAGGAACATCCCTGGAGGAAATGGTTCCAAATCTCGGCTACCTGAAAACTCAGTTTGAAATCAGTCAGCGGTTTTACCTGATCGACCAACAGTCACCCATCAATTTTGGTGATGCCATGCGTTTTTTGCAAAGCCGGTGGCTGGAGCGAAGGATGAACGCTGATAGAAAACTGTTATTGAAAAGCAATAGCGGAAGACAGGGTGGTCATCTGCTAAAGAAACGGCTTCGCCATAACCGTCGTCTAAATACAAACAATTCATGAATGCGGATTTCAAACTGCAGGACTTTTTCTCGGTAGTTTCTGAGGATACGCGGATTACTGTTACCCATATCAGCCTATACCTTGCGTTAGTGAACGAATGGCAGACCCTGGGGTGCCCCATTGGAATACCCGTTGACAGAACAAGGTTGATGTATCTCGCTAAGATAAACGCCCGGCAGACCTATGATAAATGTATGCATGATCTCCACGCTTTTCGCTATATCAACTACATTCCTAAAAGAGCGAAGGGTGAAAGTTGGTTAGAGTTTAAGCGGCTGGTATAGATTTTCTTATGAGTATTTCTGGAAATAAAAGCCGGTGATTTTTTGCCGGTTTTTTTGTGAGTATGAAAAGTGAATTGTATGGGAAACTTTATCTACATGACCCCTGAAAAGGTTATGGAAATTTTAGCTAAAAATGGTAATTTTGTTACCTTATCCGAGGCGGAGATAATTCTATCATTCCTTGCCAATTTGGCCTCTATTTCTTTACAGAAAATTGTAGAAAATGAGGGCAGATCTATACATCCGGGTGAGCACGGATGAGCAAGCCGAAAAAGGGTATTCCCAAAGAGACCAGGAAGAAAGATTACGTAAGTATTGTGCTTACAAGAATATCCAGATCCGCGACGTTATTTACGAGGATTTTTCTGCCAAGACATTTCAGAGACCAGCATGGAAAAAGATTCTGGAATCCTACCGATCAAAACGTGGTCAAGTCCAGCAGATTTTATTTACCAAATGGGATCGGTTCAGCAGAAATGCAGCGGATGCTTTCCAGATGATTAATCTACTTCGCAAATTAGGCGTTGAACCCTGTGCTATTGAACAACCTTTAGACCTTGATATTCCTGAAAACAAAATCATGTTGGGCATTTACCTAACATCACCCGAAGTAGAAAATGACAGACGTGCAATAAATGTTCGTAACGGTATGCGAAGGGCGGTAAAAGAGGGTAGGTATATGAATGGGGCACCTATTGGATACATCAACAGAACCACACCTGAAGGGAAAAAATACATTGCGGTTGATCCTCCAAAAGCAGAAATCATTAAATGGGCATTTGAAACGATTGTAAACCGTCAGCTCCATATTGAAGAGGTATATAGGTTAGCAAAAGAAAAGGGGCTGAGCTGTGGTAAGAATCATTTCTGGAACGTATTGCGGAACCCGGCCTATTATGGTAAGATTTTTCTAAGGGGCTACAAGGATGAGCCGGATTGTATCGTGAAGGGTAATCATGATCCAATTATTTCTGAGAAACTTTTTATTGATGTTCAGGATAGATTAAATGGGGGTAAGCGGGTTAGAAAAACCAGTGAAGAAACTCCTGAGAGGTTTTTCCTGCGTGGATATTTGGAGTGTCCCCGTTGCAGAAAAAGTCTTACTGCCAGTTCTTCAAAAGGCAGGTCATCTTATAGTCATTACTACCATTGTAATAGTAAATGCGGAATAAGATTTAAGGCACTGGAAGTAAACGAAAAGTTTAATTCTGAATTAAAAAAGTTCATTCCTAAACCTGGAATGGCAGACATCTATGCTGAAGTTGTCAATGACTTGTTTAAGAAAAATTCATCTTCAAATAATATTGAGATACAAAAATTGAATACCCGTGTTTCGGAATTACAGGATCAGATAAATAAGGCAAGAGGCAAATTTATTATTGACGAAATTGATAAGACAGATTACCACGAAGTAAGAAAAGGGTGTGAAACTGAAATAGAACGACTGGAAGCTGAAATTTTTGAGCTTTCCAAGAAGCGGATTAATATCAGTAATCAAATACGAAAAGCGATTCATAACCTGTCTAATTTGAATGAGATTTTTGAGAATGGAACTATTTCTAACCGCAGAAAGGTCGTTGGTTCGATATTTCCTGAAAAATTGGTTTTTGAAGGTTCGGATTTTCGAACCACAAAAGTGAACGAAGCTGTTCAGTTAATATTCAATATGGGAGAGGGTTTTGGAGAAAAAAAAAGTGGACAAACCGATGAGAAAATCGATTTATCCACTTGGGTGAACCGGATTGGATTCGAACCAATGACCTACTGCTTAGAAGGCAGTTGCTCTATCCAGCTGAGCTACCGGTCCAGTACTTATGTTTGCTAGTTGCTTCCGCCTTAGGCGGACTGAACTACCGATTAGAAAACGGAAATATTCACCCTTTTCCGAGGCGCAAAATAAGGGAAAATTCACCACTTCATCAAATGATTTGGCATTCTCTTTTCCATCCGCCAAAACAGCCTTACTTTGCGCCAAAGGATTGCTTTCATGAGTTATAATTATCTCCCCTTAGACCAAAAATGGCTGCATTTCAGCCAGGTGAAGAACCTGTTAGACTTTAACCAGCATATTTCTATCACTTTCGATGCCCATGAACGTATCCTCGCCTGCAGGGAGTACCTAGACCGTAAAATGGCCGAAAAAGACCGTTCCTATTATGGTATTAATACCGGTTTTGGGTTTCTTCAAAATGTAAAAATAGATGCAGGCCAGATAGGTCAGCTACAATATAACCTGCTCGTCTCACACGCCTGTGGCCTCGGTGAAGAAGTGCCCCATGATATTGTAAAACTGATGCTGATGCTTAAAATTAAATCGCTCAGTTATGGACATAGTGGGGTGCAGATCAACACGGTAAAACGACTCATGGAAATGTATAATAACGATGTGTTACCAGTTATCTATACCCAGGGATCACTCGGTGCATCGGGTGATCTGGCTCCATTAAGTCATTTAAGTCTGCCTTTAATAGGATTAGGAGAAGTATATTTCAAAGGCGAGCGTATGCCGTCTGCTAAAGCGCTTGGACTACTTAACTGGAAGCCTATTCAATTACAAAGTAAAGAAGGATTGGCTCTTATAAATGGCACCCAGTTTATGAGTGCCTATGGGATGTATTGTTTAAAGAAAGCAGAACACCTGTTGGAAATGGCTGATCTGATCAGCGCAGTTTCATTTGATGCATTTGCCTGTACTACAGAACCGCTTAATGAACGGATTCATGCTATACGGGCACATGAGGGACAGATAGATACTGCCAATAAACTGCGCAATTATCTGGCAGATAGCGAAATAGCACAACTTAAAAAAGAACAGGTTCAGGACCCATACTCATTTCGTTGCATTCCCCAGGTGCACGGTGCTTCCAAAGATGCTTTTAAACATATTTTGTCCGTCTTTCTTCGTGAAATAAACGCCGTAACAGATAATCCCAATATTTTCCCCGAAGAAGATATGATTCTCAGCGGGGGCAATTTCCACGGACAACCCCTTGCTTTATCTCTAGATTATCTGGCAATTGCTATGAGTGAAATAGGCAATATCGCTGAAAGACGAACTTACCAGCTAATCAGCGGTCAGCGTGGCTTACCGTTATTCCTGGTTAAAGACCCAGGCCTGCATTCCGGCTTTATGATTCCCCAGTACACTGCTGCCGGAATTGTGAGTGAAAACAAACAACTCTGTACCCCGGCATCTGTAGATAGTATTTCATCTTCCAATAACCAGGAAGACCATGTGAGTATGGGGGCCAATGCTGCCACAAAATGTTACCGGGTAATTCAAAATGTTGAAAAACTATTGGCCATCGAATTGCTGAGCGCTGCCCAGGCCCTGGATTTCCGACGTCCTCAAAAAAGTAGTACTGCTGTAGAAAAAATAGTACAGGCTTTCCGTGAAAAAGTAAGTTTTAATGAACAGGATCGTGTTTTGCATGATGATATGAAGATGGCAATTGACTTTGTAAATAGTTATGGCGTATAGGCAAGATGGTATTTTAGCCACAGATTCACAGATTTTGAATGAATATCTGTGAATCTGTGGCTAAATCGTCACAACAACAGAAAGGAGGTTAGTGCACAAGCCTTAACTTTGTGCCCCTAATAGCGTAGTATGTCAGAAGAAAAAAGCCTGAATTTTATTGAAGAAATCGTAGAAGCAGACCTGAAATCAGGGAAATATAGCTCTATTGTAACCCGTTTCCCCCCAGAACCCAATGGTTATTTACATATAGGCCATGCAAAAAGCATCTGCCTGAACTTCGGTTTGGCCCTTAAATATGGCGGAAAAACCAATCTACGTTTCGATGATACCAATCCTGTTACAGAAGATACCGAATATGTGGAAAGTATAAAAGATGATGTTCGCTGGCTTGGTTTTCAATGGGCGGAAGAACGTTATGCATCCGATTATTTTGAGCAATTATATGGTTTTGCAGTAAAACTAATCGAAAAAGGACTGGCCTATGTCGACGATAGTAGCAGCGAAGCCATCGCCGCACAAAAAGGTACGCCAACCCAACCCGGCACTAATAGTCCATTTCGCGACAGAAGTATAGCAGAAAACAGTCACCTGTTTGCAGAAATGAGGGCAGGTAAATATAAAGACGGTGAGAAAGTATTACGAGCTAAAATTGATATGGGACATGTGAACATGCACATGCGTGATCCTATTATCTATCGTATCAAACACGCCGATCACCACCGTACAGGCAGTAAGTGGTGCATTTATCCAATGTATGATTTTGCACATGGACAGAGTGATGCCATTGAAAATATCACGCACTCTGTTTGTACACTGGAATTTATACCACACAGGGATCTCTATAACTGGTTTATTGAACAACTCGATATTTTTCCTTCCAGACAATATGAGTTCGCGCGCCTTAACATGACCTATACCGTTATGAGTAAGCGTAAACTGCTTCAACTTGTTAACGAAAATTATGTGAATGGGTGGGATGATCCTCGGATGTCTACCATCAGTGGTATGCGCAGAAGAGGGTATACGGCTCCTGCTATTCGTGATTTCTGTGATCGTATCGGAATAGCAAAAAGAGATAACCTGATCGATGTTGGTTTGTTGGAATTTTGCGTAAGGGAACACCTTAATAAAATTGCTGTTCGTCGAATGGTTGTTTTCGATCCTTTGAAAGTGATCATCACCAATCATAATGGTGAAACAGAAATGTTAAGCAGTGAAAATAATCCTGAAGATGCCAATGCAGGTAGCAGAGAAATACCTTTCTCTAATGAATTATACATTGAGCAGGATGACTTCATGGAAGTACCCACCAAAAAGTATTTCAGGCTTGCGCCCGGACAAATGGTTCGATTAAAAAGTGCATACATCATCCGTTGTGATGAAGTTGTAAAAGACGAAAGTGGTAAAATAACAGCCTTGCATTGTACTTATATTCCCGAAAGTAAAAGTGGGGAAGATACTTCCGGTATCAATGTTAAAGGCACCCTACACTGGGTAAGTGCCAAACATGCCGTAAAAGCTGAAGTACGACTTTATGATCGTCTGTTCAAAGTAGAAGATGTTGGTAATGCAGAAGGAGATTTTAAAGATCATATCAATACAGATTCTTTGGAAATTGTAGCCAATGCATTCGCGGAACCTGCGCTGGCAAAGGATTCTTCTGATGACCGATACCAGTTTTTACGCAAAGGATATTTCTGTCTCGATAAAGACAGTACCCTTGAAAAATTGGTTTTCAACAGAACCGTAACCTTAAAAGACACCTGGGCCAAGGAGCAGAAAAAAGGTAGTTAAGAGGAGGTGGGAAATAAGGAATAAGGAATAAGGAATAAGAAATAAGAAATATGGAATAAGAAATAAGGAATAAGAAATAAGGAATAAGAAATAAGAAATAAGAAATGATTTTTTTTAACCTCACCTAACGCCTAGTACCTAGTACCTAGCACCTAATACCTAGCACCTAACACCTGGCACCTAGCAACTAATGCAATTATCTCAAAACTTTATATTACACTGGTGGAAACAGCGATTCCAACATCTGCCAACAGCTAAAGTACATTTACTATTAGCAGTAAGTGGAGGGGTTGATAGTGTTGTTTTGACAGATTTAGTTGCAAATGCAGGTATTGATTTTTCCATACTACACTGTAATTTTCAATTGAGGGGTGAAGAGAGTAATGATGATGAACAATTTGTAAGAAAACTGGCTGTTAAGTATGGAAAGCAGATCGAAGTAAAACATTTTGATGCAGCGCAATTAGCTGCTGAAAGAAAATTATCCATACAGGAACTCGCGCGGGAACTTCGCTATAAATGGTTTAGAGAGATAAAATCTTCTCTTGAAACAACACATCCAGATAAGATCTATAAAATTGCAGTGGCTCACCATGCGGATGATAATATTGAAACGGTACTCATGCATCTGTTTCGCGGAACAGGGTTAAATGGATTGACAGGAATGGATGACTGTCGAAATGATTTAATCAGACCCTTACTCAATTTTAGAAAAGAAGCCCTGGTTGCTTATGCAGAAGCGAATGGATTAACCTATCGAGAAGATAGTTCGAACCTGAAGAGTGATTATACGCGAAATTATTTTCGTAATGAATGGATTCCTGCTGTAAAAAATATATTTCCGAATGTGGAGGGTAATTTGCTTCACACAATCGCCCGACTTAAAGAAACGGATATTATTTACCGGAATGCTATAAACGGGATCATTCAAAAGATGGTTACCGTAAAAGGAGAGGAGCTGCATATTCCTGTTTTATTATGGAAGAAAGCAAATCCGATTTTTACAATAACTTTTGAATTGCTGAAAGACTATGGTTTTAGTGCAGCTCAAACCGCTGAAGCGATTAAATTATTAGATGGGGATAATAGTAGCTATATTCATTCTCCTACACACCGTTTAATCAAGAACCGGAACTGGATGATTATTGCACCACTGGCCGATACTTATGAGCCTGTATTGATACCCATTGAAAAAGGATCAGATAAGGTTGTATTTTCATTGGGTAGTTTGCAGTTTTCAGTAATCAATAATCCGGCAATTAGTGCAGAGCCTGATAAGGCAGTCATCAATGCTGCATTACTCACCTTCCCTCTAATACTGCGTCCATGGAAACAGGGAGATTATTTTTATCCCCTTGGAATGAGTAAGAAAAAAAAGATCAGCCGCTTTTTAGCTGACTTGAAATTATCTAAAACCGATAAGGAAAAAGTATGGGTGCTAGAGTCCAATAAAAAGATTGTTTGGGTATTGGGCATGCGTATAGATAACCGTTTTCGAATAACAGATTCAACCTCTGCTTTCTTGTGCATTACTTATTTAAAGTAGCCCGCAACAGCATCAATAAAATTAGTGATCGGATTAAAGTCGGTTAACAAAAGACTACTTACAATAATAAACACAACACCCCAGATAGCCCCCCAGAAGTGGGCGGAGTGATTAACATTGTCGCCACCTCTTTTAGCCATATAAACAGATAAAAAAAGGTATAAGGGACCAAAAATAAACCCTGGGATCACAGGAGGTAAAATAAAGAGCCCGATTTTTATCGTAGGATCCAGGAATATGCCGGCAAATACCACAGCCGAAACAGCACCCGAGGCGCCAAGACTTCTATACTGATAATTATGCTTCTGTTGCAAATAAGTTGGAACCAGACAAATGATTAATCCGGTCAGGTACATCGCTAAATATAAAGCACGTCCTTTTTCTTCAAAATAATAATTGAAATATTTTTCTACAAAATCACCAAACAGGTATAAGGAAAGCATATTAAATGCCAGGTGGGCAATATCGGCATGAATAAATCCATTAGTTACAAAACGATACCATTGGTTACGTTCTGAAATGGCCGGCGGATAAAATATCAGGTCATTGATTACTTTTTGATTAGAAAATGCGGTAAAAGAAACGACACAGGTAACGATAAGGATGAGGAGAGTAATGCTTAACATAGAGCCAAGTTAGTAAATTCTGCTAAACAGGCTCTAAACATGGTGGTATTTTTCGTTTCGTAAAATGGTACAGGCACGGTACAATTGTTCCGCTAAAATCAAACGAACAAGCATGTGCGGAAATACCAGTTTAGATAAGCTCCAGGTTAGATTTGCACGGTTGGTGATACTTTGGTCTACCCCAAATGCACCGCCAATCAGGAATACAATATTACGGGTACTTTCATTGGCTCTTTTTTGAATAAAGTCAGCTAATTCCGTGGAACTAAATTGTTTCCCTCTTTCGTCGAGTAGTACCAAATAATCGTCTTTATCTAAAAGAGATAATAGTTGTGTAGCTTCTGCTTTTTTCAAGGCTGTTTCGTTTAAGGAAGCAGCCTGTTTAGGTGGTGCAATGATCTGCCACTGAGCCGGGAAATAGTTTCCGATTCTTTTGGTGAAATCCTCAATTCCCGATTTTACATAAGTTTCATGCGGTTTTCCGACAGACCATAGTTGCATTTTCATTTGATAAAGTTACTACAGTCCTTTAAAAAAATGGCCGGAGCTGCGAACTCCGGCCCTAAACCTATAAACCTTGAGAAAAACCTACACTATTTTGTTCCATCCGGCTGACTAGCTTTCATTTTTTCCAATATCTCTTTATACTTTTCTGCATCGTCGTTTGCCGGATCGAGGGCTAAAATTTTATCGTAAAGTGCCAATGCGTCGTCGTATTTCTTTTCTGCATTTACCCTATATGCTGCGATATATCCATATGCCTGAATCAGCCACTTTTTATTGTTAGCGTTGCTGGTGTCTTTTAAGGCAACTTCAATCATGTCTTCATAGTGAGGAATGGCAATGCCCATTTCCATTGCGGTATCGATAGCAGCGTTACAACGGGCTCTCCAGTAGTATCCAAAAGTCTGATCGGGGTATTTTTCTGCATAAATACCAAAAACGCTGTCGGCCATTGTATAGTCTTTGGCATTATAATACGCTACCCCCCAGTTAAAAATATCTACATTGGTAAAGGCCGATTTAGTGAGCTTATATTGCTCGCCAGTCCAGGCGGCCTGTTCTGCATAATTTTTTTCCTTTTTATAAAAGGCAGTAATGTTTTTCAGGTATCCAAGTCTTGCGATTGAATCCTTTTCTATTTTAAATGCCTTTTCATACCATTCAGGAGCAGTAGCAGGCGCATTTTTGGCGGCAATTTTAGCCATCAGCTCATAATCTTTTGAAACATAATTACTGTCCGCCTCATTCGAAAAATAGTCTTTCATCCATTTTTCCGCGTTAGTATAATCTTCAAGTCCTTCGTAACTATATGCTAGTAATTTATACAGTCTGGGCTTGGTAGCATCTTCGCCTTTCGCCATGATTTTTTGCGCGGTTTGAATGGCTTCATTGTATTTTTTTGAAACATAATATAGATCGGTAAGCATATAATCATGCTCAATGGTATAATCAGATTTGGCAATATATGTTTGCAGGTATTCCATTGCCTTATTTACATCTCTGAAATAGTAATAATAGTAGAGAGGATAGTAGACAGGCGCAAAATCGGGATCTGCAGCAATCGCTTTATTGAAATATTCTGTGAATACAGATACATTATTTTGTGTTTGGTAAATTTTACCAATCATATAGTAAGGGTAGGCCAGTTTTGCATTATAGTCAATGGCTTCCTGATAGGCTTTTACTGCAGAAGAGCCATCATATAATTTCCTATAAGCATCGCCGGCTGCTATCGCATGGGCGGGGTTCTTTTTGTCTCTTTTTGAGGCTTCTTCCAGTAAATTGAGGGCTTGTATAAGGTTACCTTTTGGGGCATCTATCAAAGCCCTGGCAACGGCCCATTGTATAAATGGATCTTTCTTTCTTTTTGTACCAATGGCATCATTAAACATTGTCCAGGCAGCAACGGAATCGCCTTTATTCAATAAAAGCTCTCCTTTAATTACTTTGGCCAATGGCTGTTCTGCAATAGTTTGAGGCAATTGCTGAATAGTTAAATTAGCACTGTCTGCCTGATCTGCTGCGAGTTGCGATTTGCTAAGCCAATACCAACTGGTTAGATCAGCAGGGTTTTCAGTGATGCTTTTTTTCAGGGTTTGAATGGCACTGTTATATCTTTCATAGTGATACAGTGTTTCTCCTGATTTTGCATCCTGAGCAAATAAGCTGCCAGCAGCAATCAGTAGTATTGCTGTTACAATGGTTCTTTTCATATCTATCCTTTTAAATGCTTCTTCTTAAATACGGTTTCAAGGTGAGGATGTGCAATGCCGATAAAGGCTGCATCATATCCGTAATTTTTCCCTGGAAAAAACCTGGTATCATTTTTTTCTTTTCCGGGTTTACTAAAATCATATCTGCTTTTACCTGGTTTGCATATCTGACTAATGACATATCGGAATCATTTCCGTGCAATATTTTGTATTGCGGCGAATGGCCTAGTTCTGATAGTATTTTATAGGTCAGGTAAAAAGCATCTATTCGAATTTTTGTATTTACATCGTTGCTGTCTAATATGGTTACCAGATGTATATGGGCATTGAATTTTTTTGAAAAAGCCAGTGCCATATGTATTTTTCTTTCTGGAACAAAAGAAGTGACAGGCAACACAATCGATTTTATTGGATGGTTCAGGCAACCTTTTGTTACCGTGAGTACCGCAAGGTTTGCTTTTACGGAAAGGTCTTCATGTATACTTTTCCTAAAAAATGAGAACCCGGTTTTTTGGTGTTGATTAGTAGCGATAACTAAATCAATTTCCTGCTCCTGCACAAACCTCAATAAATTATTGCTGATGGTTGTTTCAGTAATAACTATTGTTTTTACCACTATCTGCGGCACTAAATCATAAATTTTATCACGCAGTGTCTCCAATTTTTTTCGGGCCAGCTCCTTTTTTCGGTTTAGTCTGGGTTGTTTTTGCGTGTTGGTATAAATCAATTTGTGCCAAAACGATTCATACTTGATAATGGCTACCAGGTAAACAGTTGTTTCACCGGCTTCAGATAACTCAAGTGCTTTATCAACCGCAATTTGAGCATTGTAAAGAGAGTCGACCGGGATCAATATATTTTTAAATGGCACCATTTATTAAATCAAACCTACAGTTCAGTAATTAGTGTTTAATTAAACTCATATTAAAAGCATATTAGAATCTAGTGCACCGCATAAGCCAATACTGGATTAAATCTGGGTTCTTCTATCAATAAATCCGCTGTTTGTTTGAGGTATTCATTCTTAGAGCGGAAAGCCACACCAAATCCTGCTTTTTTTACCATGCAGATATCGTTCTCACTATCGCCTATGGCCATACAATTACCTTCATCTATATCGTATTTTCTCAAAATATGATCCAGTGCATTTGATTTACAAATGGTATGCAGGCATGAGCTATTGTTGTGGTGGAAGAAGAAGGACGGAATTTTTACTTCTCCGGTTGCTATGCTGTTAGAAAACTCAAGCTCATTGGCAAGGTAAAAATCTGCACCGATTTTATGTTTTACATGATTGGCCACAAAATCATAGCTATCCGTAATGATACCTACCACATAGCCTCTTTCATGTAAAATATTAACAACATCCTTTATGTCTTCAATGATTTCTATAGAATTAACCGTATCTATTAATTCACCAAAATGTTTCCCTTTAAATAATTTTGCGATGGCTTTTGTTCTGAGGGTACTGTCAGTGAGTTTTTTTCTGATTTCTTCTAACTCGTCTGTAAGTCCAAACTGCCTTGCATAAGTATCAACAAATCGTCCTAATAGAATGGTATCATCCATGTCGAATACCACCATTTTCTTGGCATCTTTCAATTGTTCGCTAAATGCTATTTCCATTTGATCCCTGATTATATTTATAGATTGAAATTCCTCCATCGATACCGCCTTGCTATTTTGAGAGAATGCTTTTTTAATAATGGCACTAGCCACTTCTTTACTCATTTTCCCCAATTCATGTAAAGGCTTACTATCGTTTTCTATATATCCAATATTTATTTCAGTTATCCTGGCATGTTGTGTATGCATGTCTATAAGAATTCCAACATCTACGCCATAATCGTTGAAGAATTCGATTTTCTCAAAAAATGGCTTCTTTCCGGCAATCATGCCACTCAGTGGTTGCGAATAATGCGATAACCCGGGGAAAAACATGGAAAGTAATGGCTTGGCTACCAATTCAGTTACCCTTCCGCTGTTTCTGGCAAATGTGGCTTTTACAAAGTCGTATTCATTGTTTATAAGGGGGGATGACATCTGCTCTATCATTTGATCGGGGTAAGGGTTAATGTCACCGTCAATAAAAAGGATGATTTCATTGCTTGCGCAGAGCATACCGTCTTTCATAGATGCCCCCTTGCCAATTTTAGTACTGGTTATTACTTTAGCACCAGCCTCCGTGGCGAATTTTACAGTATTATCGAAAGATTGATCATCCACCACAATCACTTCAGAAACATTGGGTTTCGACCAGCAATATTTCACCACACTTGCGATGGTTTTCTCTTCATTTAAAGCGGGTATTATAACAGTAATCATATAAGCAAAAGTCGGAGGGAGGCCTTAGAAAGGCATTAACATGATATTAGAAGCGTATTATAAAGCCAAAATGGCTAAAAAAAACAAAGCCACTCTTAGAAAAGAGCGGCTTTAAACTAAACCCTGAGCAAATAATAACAGTGTTAAATTATTTGCATGCAATATGTTACCGTGCTATTAAGCATGGATTAATACAAGATTAGAATGAGATTAGAAAAGGATAGAAGGGCTTTAGGAGAGAAACTATGACTAGATCAGGTGAAAATGTCTGGCTATAGGCAGGGTAATGGTGAAGCAGCTGCCATGCGGGATTACTTCCGTATATAAGATATCCCCCTTATGCAATTTTATAATTCTGTAAGCCAGTGACAAACCTAAACCAAAACCCTCAGAATTTGAATCTTTTTCACTTCGGAAAAAGGGTTGAAAGATCATTTCCTGGTGTTCTTTTATTATGCCGGGACCGTTATCCGTGATTACAATATATAAGTGGTTATCGGAGAAGTTGAGGGCTACATTTGCAGTATGATTGTTAGAGTATTTACAGGCATTTAAAACCACATTTTTAATGGCACTCTCCAGCAGATCGCCGTTTCCAAATACCAGCAGGTTATCTTCATTTTCAGGGAAAGTTTCGAAATGCAATTCTACCTTATAAAGACTCTTTGTTTTATGCATATCTGCCGGTAACCTCATTAACAACTCATCTATTCTTACCAGGGTTAATTCCATTCCGTCAGAAGTTCCACTGGCTTTCGCAAGTTCAAGCAAACTTCGAGTTAACCTGTTCAGGTTTTTTACGTCTTCATAAACCGATTGAATAATTTGTCGGTATTCATCCGCTGTCCTGTTATTTTGCAGGGTTATTTCCAACTGACTTGAAATAGACGTAAGTGGGGTAGATAACTCATGGGAAGCATTGGCAATAAATCTGCGTTGTATTTCAAAAGATTCCTGTAAGCGGGTTAATAATTGGTTGAAGGTAAAAGAGAGTTCGTATAACTCATCTTTTGTGGAGGTCAACAAGATTCTTCTGGAAAGATTCTGGGAAGAAATCTCGTTTACTTCATTGGTAATTTTTTTAATAGGGCGTACAAGTCTGGATGAAAAAATCAACCCGGTTAATAAGGTAATCAGCGAACCGCTGATAAAACTGACTAGCAGAATAAATTTCAACTGTTCAAGTTTATCCAGACCAACATCATCGTAGGCCGCCGCAACTGAAACATATTGATGACCACCGGATTTAAGTGCAACAGCGATCACGTCGCGGCGCCCACTGCTATAGATGTACTCGCCTTTATCCCTTGCGCTTTGTAAAATGGTCAGGGTTGGTCGTTCATAGTTGGCTCCCTGATCTCTGTACCGATAAATTTCCTTATTTTGTCCATCGTACACTAGCACACTTTTTTCCTTCAGTGAAATAAGTGTGTTTTCATCGATACGTTTTAATAAGGCCTGATCCATTCCTTCCACTTTAACAAGCAGACTAATGGTAGAGAGTGCCCTGTTGCGTAAGCGTCTTTTAAAATCTAATTCCCTGTTAAGATTCGAAAAATAGTATATGGAAGCGCATACAAAAAATAAGATGAGCGTAACCAGAATCGTAAATAATATGGCTATCCGATACTTAATTTTCATCAATAAGGTTCTTTCATGATATAGCCCATTCCAACCTGGGTATGAATTAATCGGGTTTCAAATTTTTTGTCGATTTTGTTACGCAGATAGTTCACATATACGTCTATCACGTTTGTCTGCGTATCAAAATCGATTTCCCAAACCCTTTCTGCAATATCGGATCTTGATAATACCCTGTTTCTGTTACGCATAAAGTATTCTAATAATTGAAACTCTTTAGCGGTAAGGGTAATAGACTGGTTTGCCCTGCTTACTTCCTTTGTGTCAAGGTTCATTTCGAGATCAGCTACCTTTAATATATTTCCAGTGGGTAACTGCTGGTTCATGGTTCTTTTCAACAATGCCCTTATTCGAACCAATAATTCCTTAAACTCAAAGGGTTTAATCATGTAATCATCTGTGCCAGTATCGAAGCCTTCTATTTTGTCTTCAGTGGTATTCATGGCCGTTAGCATGATAATAGGAATTTGCTGGTTATGATTACGGATGGCCTTACATAACTCAAAACCATTCATGCCCGGCAAGTTGATATCAAGGATGATTAAATCATACTCATTAGAATCGAACAAACGTTTTCCAATATTGCCATCAAATGCAAGATCAACATGGTAACCGTTTTCTGTTAACCCCTTTTTTAGGGTAGTAGCAATCTTTTTTTCATCCTCAATGATCAATAATTTGCGTTCTTCTGACATATTTCAACAATTGAATACTGCGGCAATTTAGTGAATAGAGCTTACTGAATCTTTTCTATTTTCTAATTTAATCAGGTACGAGTTCTGACTTACAGAATACTTAAATTTACAAAAAAGGCGTATTTATTGCTATGACTGACCAATCCAGACGTAATTTTATCGAAAAGGCAACAATACTTGGTATTGGATCTATTACAATGCCAATTGCACATTCGTTCAATCAAAATGAGAAAACCTTGGTACACCATGTATTTTTCTGGCTTAAGCAGCCTGGTTCAACCGTTGACCGTTTGAAATTGGTAGAAGGACTAGAAACATTAAAAGCCATTCCTACCATTCAACAATTGCATATTGGCTTTCCGGCTAGTACAGAAAAGCGGGATGTGGTCGATAATAGTTGGGATGTTTCTGAGCTCATGTTTTTTGCGGACCTGGAGGGACAAAAAATCTACCAGGATCATCCGATTCACCAGGAATTTGTAAAGAACTATAGTCATTTGTGGGCCAAAGTGTTGGTATATGATATGGGTATACATGTAACAGCAAAATAACAGGTTCTTTAAAGTCAGTGCTCTTTAGGAAATTAGGCTGCTAGCTGCTAGCTTCTAGCTGCTAGACTTGAATGGTGATTGGTTTAGGTTTTCTGCTTTTATAGAATAAATGACAGGGTTTGCGAATTTGTTTTGTAATAGCCCTACTTAAAATAATAGCAAAAAATGCTAGTAGCTAGCAGCTAGTGGCTAGAAGCTGTTTTTTCCGGAATGCAATAATTGAAATTTTAAATTGGTCTTTTACTCTTTATACTATTTCTATGCGTGTAATATTTATTTTTTTGTTTTTAACAGTATGTATGGGTGTATCTGCTCAGGATAATCCATCCTTAAAGAAATATTATGAACAGGTAAGGAAAGCATTTCAGGAAAAAAGCGCTTTTGAAACAGTTGCTTTTGTGGAGCAACGCTGGCGTTTACCGGGTAATAGTGGATTTAATGAGAGTATTTATTATGTTGAGAAAATACTCCGGAATGCCGGATATGTTCAGGAAAACATGGCCAGTCCCGATGATAAATTAACTTATCGGATCGAGAAAAGACCCATGCGTAGGAAAACCTGGGAACCGGTTGATGCACTTGTTGAAATAGTAGGAGAGAAAGAGCCCTTGCTTTCTTTTAAGACCAATCGAAATATGCTGGCTATTAATTCTGCTTCAACTCCTGAAGGAGGTTATGAAGCAGAAGTTTTGTTCTTGCCAAAAACATCTGCTGATGTACTTGCTACACAGGATTTACAGGGAAAAATTCTTTATGCTGATCAACCAGTTTCTATGGTAGATCGTGCAGTATCAGGAAAAGGTGTAATTGGTGTAATAGGATATTCGCTTCCTTCCTATACACAACCGGAGAAGCATACGAATTCAATTCAATTTTCATCTATAACGCAGGTTGATAGTACCAAAAAACAAGGTTTCGGTATTTTGTTGTCAACAGCAGCAAGGGCCAGACTAAAAAATGCCTTAGCGAAAGGATCAGTAAGATTAAGGGTGAAAATTGAGACTAAGTCATACATAGCTGAAGAACTTACCCTGGTTGCAGACATAAAGGGAAATGCAAAGCCCACAGAACGATTTGTATTTTCTGCACATGTGCAGGAGCCAGGGGCTAATGATAATGCATCAGGTGTGGGAACCCTTGCAGAAATGGCGAGTGTAGCTGCCAGGTTGTTTAAAGAAAAATCCGTTATACCTGCACGTACGATTAGTTTTTTATGGGGTGATGAAATAAGCTCAACCAGGAGATATATTGTAGAAGATACAGTAAGGGCCAGGGGAATAAAATGGGGCATGAGTTTAGATATGGTGGGAGAAGACACCAAAAAAACAGGCGGCACTTTTCTGATTGAAAAAATGCCAGACCCTTCCGCTGTATGGACCAGGGGGGAAGAGAAACATACAGAATGGGGTGGAAGTCCACTACCGGAATCTGCCATTGTACCGCATTATTTCAATGATTTTATGTTGAGCCGTTGCCTTGATCAGGCAGCAACAAATGGTTGGGTCGTAAAAACAAATCCATTTGAAGGAGGCTCAGATCATACGCCCTTTCTGAATGCGAAGATTCCGGGATTATTATTGTGGCATTTTACAGATGTATTTTATCATACCGATGCAGATCGGATTGATAAAGTTTCTGCGTGGGAGATGAAAAATGTAGGCGTATCCGCATTGGTCGCAGCTTATTCATTAACAGCCAACAATAAGTCGATGGTTGAATATTTAATAAAGGAATATGAACAATCGGCCATTAAACGCTTAAATATTGAATTTGCTCTTAGTAAAACTGCTATCGAAAAAGGAGGGAATAAAGAAACGGAAATACATATTCTGGAAGTGTGGGCTAAATTTTATATGGATGCATTGGGGAAGATGAAGGAGGTTGCTTGTTTTCCTATGGATGTTTCAAATTTTATTCAACTTGCCCAAAAGAATGTTTCAAATAGGTTAAAGGAGTTGATGGTAACAATAAACTAATGAAATTATTAAAAACGATTCAGCGGAAATAGCTGAGTTTAGAATCGTCTGTACAAATCGGAATTAGCCTATAGTTATTTCAAATCATTTTTGCAAAAACCGGAAGAAAGAGTTAACTATTTAGTAGTTAACTCTTTCTTCTGAGTGACCTCGTCATCCACCAAAGGCGGAAAACCTGAAACCTTCTGATTAGTAGTCAGATGCTTCCGCCTAGGGCGGGTTGAGCTACGAGTTAACATTGTATTTTTTGAAAGAACTTTTTGAAAATGATAAGCATAAAAAAAGAGTTAACTATTTAGTAGTTAACTCTTTCT
>CBFGPM010000018.1:0-66404 GCA_965650685.1 uncultured Sediminibacterium sp. | reverse complement strand
TTGGCCACGATGCCCACCGCCCACCCATCAATACGGGAATAACCACAGAGAATCGTTTTACCGTAATCCTGTTTAAACTGATCAAAGTCGCTGTCATCCACAATGCGTTCAATAATCTCCAGCATATCGTATGGCTTCCCATCGGCAGGAAATAAACCATACAACTCTTCCGGATTTTTCTTTGGCGGTTTAGGTGCCACACGATCGAACCCGGCTTTCTTTTTCTCCCCGAGTTTACTCATCAACTTCTTTACTTCATCCAGGCACTCCTGCTCGGTTTTGAATTTATAATCGGCAATGCCACTTAACTCGGTATGTGTAACAGCACCTCCCAATGTTTCGGCATCAATATCTTCTCCAATCGCTGCTTTTACCAAATAAGGACCAGCTAAAAAGATGGAACCATTCCCTTCCACCATCAATGTTTCATCGCTCATAATAGGCAGGTAAGCACCACCTGCTACGCATGCGCCCATCACTGCTGCGATTTGCGTAATACCCATGGCACTCATGCGTGCGTTGTTGCGGAAGATGCGGCCGAAATGTTCTTTATCGGGGAAAATTTCATCCTGCATGGGAAGAAATACACCGGCGCTGTCAACCAAATAAATAACCGGCAAACGATTCTCCATTGCTATTTCCTGCAAGCGCAGATTTTTTTTACCGCTGATAGGAAACCAGGCACCTGCTTTTACCGTTTGATCGTTGGCGACAATAATGCACTGGCGGCCGCTCACATAACCGATGCCCGCTACCGTACCACCTGCCGGACAACCGCCTTGCTCTGCATACATATCATACCCGGCAAAAGCACCCAGTTCAACAAAGGGCTTATCGGCATCTCTGAGATAGTCGATGCGTTCCCGTGCTGTAAGCTTGTTGCGTTCCCGTTGTTTTTCGATGGATTTTTTGCCGCCTCCCTCGTAAATCTTATGCAGACGTTTCCGCATTTCGGTGAGCGACAGTTTCATTGCGTCTTCGTTCCTGTTGAACTGAATATCCATACGGCTAAAGTTTAAAAATTACAATCGTTAGCGCAAGATAAGGGCAGAAAACGAAAAAGGCCCGCATTACTGCGAACCTTTAAAGCTTGTGGAGAATACCGGATTCGAACCGGTGGCCTCTTGCATGCCATGCAAGCGCTCTAGCCAACTGAGCTAATTCCCCATTATAGGAATGCAAATGTATGGGCTGACCCTATTACTGCAAAATTTTTCATTCCCTACAACCATCCCCTCTCTTTATACATCGTATAACCAACTTTCAGCGATTCTTTAATTTGTTTCATAATAACCGGATCATTCTTTTTAATATGAAAACAACTTTTCCCTTTTAAACATTTAAGTAGCTCCGGTTTAAACACCTGCTTCAATTCAGGTTGCGCATATACCGGCATGTAATAAAAACCAACATATCCCTTTTGAACCAGGATACCAGCAAACCAAAGTTCGTCTCTTTTTCTACCGTATATTTCAACGGGCTTTTGGCTTACCAGGCATAACATACCACCATTTCCACCTACTAATTGCAAACTGCCTTTTACATAGGGCAAAAGCATTGCTTTTATTTGTTCGAAAATGGGAACAAGTTCTGGCTGACCGGCAGACTTATCCGAATACTTGATCTTGATTTCTTTTTTCTTTTTTTCGGGAGCGGCTTTCTTTGTTGCTGTTTTAGTAGCAGCTTTCTTCACCGCTTTCTTTGCAACTTTTTTTACTGTTGCTTTTTTTACTGCTGCTTTTTTGGTGGTAGATGTGGCCATAAGTTAAGGGTTCGGTTACCCAAATTAAGACAAGCATGGCATAAAAAAAAGTGGTCCGGCATTTTTCGCCGGACCACTTATGATAATTAAAGACTTTACTATTCCCAGATTTCTCCATTTCCTTCCAGCCATTGTTTAACAGCTTCTGTTGTAACAGATTTCGGACGTTCAATTGGAAGACCGAGGGCTCTGTCCCAACAAAGACTCGACAAAACACCCAATGCACGGCTCACTGCAAACAATACGGTATAGAATTCATATTCTACCAACCCATAATGCACCAGTAAAGCTCCACTATGGGCATCTACATTCGGCCATGGATTTTTTACCTTACCCAGTGATTCCAGGATTGGTGGAACAGTTTCATAAACTTTCCAAACAGTATTTACCAGTTTATCATCGGCCATATGCTTTTTACCAAATTCCATTTGTGCAGTAAAACGTGGGTCTGTTTTACGCAACACTGCATGACCATACCCAGGTACTACTTTTCCGGATGCAAGTGTTTTCTGTACATAATCTGCAATCTGTTCTTTGCTAGGATCATCCGTACCCAGTTGTTCCTGCATTTCAAAAATCCACTTGATTACTTCCTGGTTGGCGAGTCCGTGTAATGGACCTGCTAATCCATTCATACCTGCAGCATAACTGAGGTAAGGATCGCTTAATGCTGAGCCTACCAGATGGGTAGTATGTGCTGATACATTACCGCCTTCATGGTCTGCATGTATGGTCATATATAAACGCATCAGTTCTTTAAAACTTTCGTCGTTATAACCCATCATGTGTGCCAGGTTTCCGGCCCAGTCTAATAATCCGTTAGGATGAATATGTTCGTTGTTCTTGTATTTACGGCGATAGATATAAGCTGCAATGCGTGGCAAACGTGCAATAAGATCCATTGCATCATCATATATCGGATTCCAGTATTCCTTTTTGTTGATGCCTTTTGCATATTCTTTTGCAAAATTACTCTCTGTTTGAAGGGCCATTACTCCCGTTACAAACATGGTCATAGGATGCGTATTCAGCGGCAAAGCATCTATTGTATGGAACACATGGTTCGGCACATGACTGCGACGCTGCCATACACTGGTGATATGATTTGCATCTTCTTCCGTAGGCATTTCACCTACCAGCATCAGGTAAAACAAACCTTCAGGAAGAGGCTCTCCACCACCAGGTGCTTTTGGTAAAAGTTGTTGTAATTCCGGAATAGAATAACCCCTAAAGCGGATACCTTCCTGTGCATCCAGTAAACTGGTTTCAGTTACCAGTCCGGTAATACCCCTCATTCCCTGATAGGCCTGAGAAAGGGTAACTTCTCCGATCTTTTTATTTCCGTGTGTTTTAAGAATGTCTTTGATCTCAGCATTAGCAATATCAGCTTTTTGCTTGAACCTTTCTTTGATGATTCCCATTTCGTAAAATTTTAGCTATGGCGTTCGTTATAAAAGAGATTAAAAGTCGTGCTCCGGGTGTTTTTCAGGCCGCTAAAGGTAACACAAGTTGCCTTGTACAACAAAACTAAAACGATGAAGGTTGTGTAAACTCCGTTAAAATCATTTAGGAGCCTTTCGATAGAGATAAACCACTACAAAAACGAAGATTAAATTGGGTATCCAGGCGGCCAAAAGCGGTGGCAGATCACCTTTTGTAGAAAATATGGTAGAAAATCTATCCGTCAGGATGAACAATGCCGCCGTAACAAAACCTACAGCCAAATGTACCCCACTCCCTCCCCTTACTTTCCTTCCCGCTACAATAGCACCAATAAGGGTTAAAAGCAGCACTGTTACACAAGTTGCATCTCGTCTGTATCTTTCTACTTTGAGACTATTCAACCCCTCTGACCCCCTCAATTCTTCCAGGGCAATAAAACGGTCTAATTCAGGGGTTGTTAATTTGTCTTTGGTGTATTTATCACGACTAAGGTCAAGGGGTTTGAAATTAAAGTTCATTTGTTTCTCCTGCACCATCGCCACAATTTCTCCCTGGTCTGAAATATTACGTTCTATAATAGATTCCATCTTCCATTTGCGGGTTGTGGTATCCCATATAATCTGGTCGGCCCGCATATTTTGCACTACTTTATTCTTACGAATGGTATAGGAAAAATATGGACCTCCCCTTTTAGTTAAAGTATCATAGGCATATATACCTGCATAGGTAAATGAGTCAACCCTCAAATAAATATAGTTGCTAGAGCTAAGCAGGGCATTGTAGCTGTTATTCTTGTCAATATAATTGGCCTCAAAAGTTCCCCTGATCTGGTTTGCCCTTGGTACTACATACTGGTTGGCAAACCATAATAATCCCGCTAATAATACACCACCAATCCAATAAGGTCTTAACCATCGTTGGTAACTGGTTCCGCTTGCCAGAATAGCAATAATTTCACTTCTTCCAGCCATTTTCGAGGTAAAAAATATAACGGCTATAAACACAAATAAAGGCAGGAGCAAGGCAATGATATGGGGTACAAAGCCATAGTAATATTGTGTGATTATTTCTTTCAGCGACAACCCGGACCTAACAAAATCATCCGTCTTCTCACTAACATCCACCACAATAGCAATAACCGCAAACAGGAAAATGGAAAAAAAGAAAGTGGTTAAAAATTTCTTTAGTATGTACCAGTCTAATTTTTTCATAGCGGCTTATCCGGTCAAAGATACAGGTTGATGGCAGATGTCAGATGTCAGATGGCAGATTTGATGTCTGATTTGTTTTGTTTTGCTGTATGTTAACATATATCCCAAATCAGAGATCACACATCTGACATCAAATCTGCCATCTGACATCTGCAATCTGCAATACTAAAGTCTTCTTTTCACACGCTCAGCCATTGCTGTTTTCCATGAGCTAAAATCGCCGGCCAGGATATGCTGGCGGGCTTCGCCTACGAGCCAGAGGTAGAATGATAGGTTTTGGATACTTGCCAGTTGCATACCCAGTATTTCATCTGCCGCAAAAAGGTGGCGGAGGTAAGCTTTGGTGTAATACTGACTCATTTCATTATCCAAACCAGGGTCTATCGGAGAAAAATCAGTGGCCCATTTTTTATTTTTGATATTCACTACTCCATCTGTCGTAAAGATCATCCCATTTCTTCCATTACGGGTAGGCATAACACAGTCGAACATATCAATACCTCTGTCTATACATTCCAGTATATTCCAGGGTGTGCCTACACCCATCAGGTAACGTGGTTTATCGATAGGAAGGTATTCCGTACATAGTTCTGTAAACTCATACATCATGTCTTCCGGCTCACCTACACTTAATCCTCCAATGGCATTTCCCACAGCACCTTTTGATGCCACATATTCGCAGGATGCTTTCCGGAGGTCTTTATAAGTACTCCCCTGAACTATAGGAAACAGATTTTGTGTATACCCATATTTATCAGGTGTTTCAGCCAATCTTTGAATACACCGATCCAACCAGCGATGAGTAAGTTCCATACTTGTTTTAGCATATCCGTATTCGCTGGGGTATGGAGGGCATTCATCGAATGCCATGATGATATCGGCACCAATACTACGTTGAATATCCATCACAGATTCCGGAGAGAACATGTGTTTGCTACCATCAATATGCGATTGAAACAATACACCTTCTTCTTTTATTTTCCGATTAGCAGCCAATGAAAACACCTGATACCCGCCGCTGTCTGTCAGGATAGGTCTGTCCCACCCATTAAAACGATGCAACCCACCCGCTGCTTCAAGCACTTCAATCCCTGGTCTCAGGTATAAATGATAGGTATTGCCTAAAATAATCTGCGCTTCCACATCATCTTTCAGTTGCTGTTGGGTAACCGCCTTTACCGTTCCCACCGTGCCAACGGGCATAAAAATAGGTGTCTGAATTTCTCCATGATCCGTAGTTATCTTACCCGCCCTGGCCCTGCTGCCAGTCGCTGTAGTTTCCAATTCAAATTTGAGTGAAGCCATTGGGCAAAAGTAGAGGTTAAGTCCGAAAGTCCGTGAGTCCGGAAGTCGGAAAGATGGAGTATTAGTCCATATGATACACTCTCAACCTCTGTCTCTCGGACTTCCGGACTTTCGGACTTTCGGACTTTCGGACTTTCGGACTTTCGGACTGTCGCACTCCCCGTCTTTCACCCCCCAGACTTTTCCACATCTCCACAGTTCACTCAAACATAGCAGGTTCAAGCCCTATTTTTGCGGAATGACTATACCAACTCTGCTCTGGGATATTTGTTTTTATGCCTTTTGTGCGATTATAGGCATTCAATTGTTTTACTACCTGTATTTTTTTCAAAGACTCGCCTTCTTTAAAACACCCCCGAAAGAAACTTCAATTGAACATGCGGTATCAGTAGTTATCTGTGCAAGAGATGAAGCGCATAACCTAGTGAAAACACTTCCGGGAGTTTTAGTTCAGCAGTATCAGACAACACATGAAGTGGTATTAGTAAACGATAATTCTACCGACGATACCAAATACCTGGTTGATGAGTTCAAAAAAATGTTTAAAAACATCAATTACATTGAACTCACGCAGGAAGCAAAAATGATTAGTGGTAAAAAATTCCCCTTGTCGATGGGTATCAAAAGTGCCCGCCACGAAATATTACTGTTAACAGATGCCGATTGCGTGCCAGCTTCCGAACATTGGATCCAACGTATGCAGGAATGTTATACCGATGGTACGGAGATTGTACTCGGTTATGGTGCTTACCATAAGAAACCCGGCTTGTTAAATAAACTGATTCGTTTTGAAACCTTTCATACTGCTATTCAGTATTTGTCTTATGCCATTGCAGGTATACCGTATATGGGCGTAGGCAGAAACCTGAGTTATAAAAAGGATGTCTTTTTACGCAATAAAGGTTTTTCATCGATCAACCAGATTCCGAGTGGCGATGATGACCTTTTTATTAACCAGGTTGCCCGTCCGGATAACACCAGTATTTGTATAGATCATGATGCCCATACACTTAGTGAACCTAAAACAAGATGGTCGGATTGGATGACACAGAAATACCGTCATTATACCACTAGTAACTACTACAAAGGCTCACACAAATTTTTACTGGGATTGTACTCATTCTCCTTGTTTTGGGTATATCCATTATTAGCTGTCAGCATTATCTTTTATAACTGGTGGATGGCCCTTGCGGTGTTTGGGGTACGTTTTCTGCTTCAGGCAATTGTATATTATAAGGCCATGAAAAAATTAAATGAAAAGGATTTATGGCCCTGGTTTCTTTTCTTTGATATCTGGATGTTCTTTTATTTCATTTTTACAGTACCCGCAATATGGAAAGCACCCCGCAAAAACTGGGATTAGTTCTGAAATATTTCAGTGATTTTACCCCACAACAAATAAAACAGTTTGAGGCGCTGGAGGGTTTGTATAAAGAGTGGAATGCCCAGATCAATGTTATTTCAAGAAAAGACATCGAAAGCATTTACCTGCATCATGTACTTCACTCATTAAGCATAGCTGCCATAGCCGATTTTCAGCCTGGTACACAAGTAATCGATATAGGCTGTGGAGGTGGGTTTCCAGGAGTTCCTCTGGCAATTTTCTTTCCTGAAGTAAAGTTTCACCTGGTTGATAGCATTGCAAAAAAACTGAAAGTAGTTAATGCCGTAGCAGAAGGTGCCGGCATAAAAAATATTACCACTCAACACTCAAGGGCCGAAGATATAAAAAACAGGAAATTCGATTTTGCTGTTTCCCGTGCTGTAGCCCCATTAAAAGATTTGTGGCAATGGGCCGGGCCTCTATTAAAAAAAGGCCATCAGCAAGAAATTGCCAACGGCTTAATCTGTTTAAAAGGCGGCGACCTTGCTCAGGAAATATTTGAAAGTGGACTTCGCCCAAGAATGATGCCAGTAGATAAAATTTTTCCAGAAGAATATTTTGCGGAAAAATTTATTCTTCATGTTGCTAAATAATATTGATAGTCATAAATCCGCAACCTGTTATTAATAGAACGCAGATTCTCATGATTTTCAAGATTTATCATGATAGATCCTGAAAATCATGAGGATCTGCGTTCCATCATACGCTTTTGGGTATTTATGGATGATAGAGTTGCTGAATTTTCTTCCTGTTTCCAACGATCCATACAATATCATCCCATTCTAGCTGGGTAAAGGAAGATGGGTTCAGTATTCGTTCACCCTTGCGTTCAATACCCACAACAAGGCCATTTGTTTTTTCCCTGATCCCCGATTCGCGGATGGTTAATCCTTTTAAACGGGTATGCTCATCTACGACAATTTTTTCCAGTTCTACCAATTCTTTTTCACCATCTACTTCTTCCGAAAAAGGCAGCATGATTTTTCCAAACTCAAGCATTTGCTGATCCGTTCCGATAACACCAATATTGTCGAAGGGGAAAATCTTCTCTGTTCTCGCCGGTGCGAACATCACTTTATTGCCCCTTTCTATAAAAGCCACATTGATACCAAAAGATTCCCGCCACTGTAATTCTTCCAGTGTTTTTCCAATATAACCTGCATGTGGACTAATCTTATAATGCGTAAGGTGAGCATCCCAGGGGGAGAGATGGCTCTGTGTTTTATTTTGTTCCAATAATTCTTTCTCATGCAGGTTTTGCAGGAAACGATCTTCCAGTCGCTGGTAAAATTTTTGAAGTCTTTGCCGGAACAATAAACCAATTACAAGCATTACTAACAGTGTACCAGCAATGGTTATCCAAAAACCAAATAATTGTTTCAGTAAAAATCCAACAAGTATTACGGCGATGGCATTTCTTGCAACTTCAAGCATCACCAGTGGACCATGACTATATTTTCTATCCAGCCATAAGGCGGCATAGGCACTTTTGCTCATTTTTTTCACCGTGAGTGCCCATATAAATGGTGCCATTGCTATTAAGCCAAGCAGTGCCGAAATTATTTTTACCGTTATAGGTTCGTCAATCAGTTTTAATAAGAAAGGCTGCAGAAAATAAGCCACCATCAATGAAAGGGCTATCATAATTACACCATTCAGTATAATAATCTGTATATAAAAACGGAGAAGTCGTTTCCAGTTGCTTTCGCTTTCGATGATTTGAGAACTACTACTGTATTTTTCCAGGGCCGTGATCCATTTACCGGGCAATGCTTTTAATAAAAACTGGTACAGTGGTTCGGCCAGTTTAATGGTATAGGGGGTAGTAAAAGTTGTGATCACCGAAACCCCAACTGCAATAGGATACAGATAAGAACTGGTAACATTCAGTGTAACCCCAAGGGTTGCGATAATAAAGGAAAACTCACCTATCTGCGACATGCTTGTACCAGCCTGTACCGCCTGTTTGAGTGGCCGGCCAGCCAGTAAGGCGCCGATGGTTACGAAAATAATTTTACCTAACATTACTGCCAGTGTTAGCGCAAATACGGGCAATGCATACTCAATTAAAATTTTCGGGTCAATCAGCATACCAACCGATACAAAAAATATGGCGCCGAATAAGTCTTTTACAGAAGTAATCAGGTGTTCTATTTTATGCGCCTGCGTGGTTTCTGCTAAAATAGAACCCATAATAAATGCCCCTAATGCTGCAGAAAAGCCAACCTGGTCGGCCAATACCACCATTCCTAAACAAAGTGCCAATGAAACTATGAGCAGGGTTTCACTGGAAAGCCATTTTTGCATCCTTTTGAAAAAAGTGGGCAATAAAAAAATACCCATCAGGAACCATAAACAAAGGAAGAAAAGCAATTTACCAATCGATAAAAACATTTGGGTTCCTTCAAATTGCTTACTAACCGCTACCGTTGACAGTAATACCATTAGCAAGATGGCGACAAGATCCTCAATAACCAATACGCCTAATACCAGTCCGGTAAACTGCTTTGTTTTCAAGCCAAGTTCATCAAAAGCGCGGAATATAATAGTGGTAGAAGATATAGCAATTATACCACCGAGAAACATACTATCCATGGTTGACCATCCGAGTAATTGTCCCATGCCATAACCCAGCAACATCATACAAAGTAATTCTGTGATACCTGTAATAGCTGCGGAGCCGCCAACTTTAACCAGCTTCTTAAAACTGAATTCCAAACCAAGTGCGAATAATAAAAAGACCACGCCTATTTCTGCCCAAATCTTGATACCGTCTATATCACCAATGGTTGGAAATAATTTGAAATTAGGCCCTACTATTAAACCAGCAATGATATATCCAAGTACAACTGGCTGCTTTATTTTTTTAAAAAAAAGGGTAATAACAGCCGCTGCACCGAGAATCAGTGCCAGATCTTTGATCAATACCGGTAAATGTGCCATAGTCCATGCTTTAGAAACAAATATTAACCCCAGGGATTGGCGAGAATATACAAAAAAAAATGAAACCTGCTATGTCTTCAATAAATGTTCGAGTACAAAATGTACTGCCGGACAAAAACTTGAATTTTTTAGGGTGATTGCGGGGCGTTTTATTAATACATCTTCATCTGTATAGGGAAACCTTTTACAGTCGGATGGACGATCTTCATAAATGCTGCAGTAATTATCTGATCCGAGAAAAGGACAGGGTTTAGTTTTGCTTACATAATCACCTTCAGTATCCAGTTCCAGGTAAGTGTCAATGAAAACACTTTCTTTTAAACGCAACAATTTACTGATGCGTTTAATGTCTGGGGTTTTAAATCTTGGTGAATAATTTTTACAGCAATTGGCACAGGTTAGGCAATCTACTTCGGTAAACGCTTTTTCATGCAGATCAGGTAATTGCTTGAGTACTTTATTTTTATCTGCACGTTGCAGAAATTGCTTGTACTGTTTTTGGTGATCAGCACTTAGTTTTTCCCATTGCTCCATGCAAATAATTTATACAAAGATAATAGTATGGTTCTGACTCATCCTACCAGGTTAACAGAAAGTAAACCATGGTAACAATCATTACCAATGTCATTGTGAAAATCATTCCAAGGATATTTGCACCTGCTACCATGATAATTTCACCAAAACCTTTTAATTGCAGGAGCTTTGAATAGGCAATACTGGTATAAACAATCTGCACCACCAAATTACCTCCTACCAGTAAGAAAATCAAGTGCTGTGGTACTATATTCATTAAAGGAACAAAGGTAAGCGTGCTGATCAGTGAAAGAATACAGTTAAGTATCAGATAGGCAACCAGGTGTTCGGCGTATTTGAGTCTTTTCCCTTTAAATACCAGCCAGAAGCCAAGCGCCATTAAAGGGGCTGTTATAAAGGTCATAATATTGGTACGCTTCTCCATAAAACCATTTACTTTCTCTTGCATATCAACTATACGCTGGTATGTTGCTTTTTTAGCCGCTGTCTTTGCCGTTGCTAATTGTTGCTTAGTAACGTATTGGTTTTTTTGAAAAGGATGGAAAATTGAATTCATGAATACGGAAAAGCCAAGCACGATCAATAATAATGTGAAAGGATTAAAGTACTTTTTTCTCTTTCCTTCAACAATATATTCCTGTAAAACGACTCCTGGTCGGCATGCCAGTTCTTTCAGCAAGTGAAACGCACCTTTATCGGCATGTGTAAATGCGTGTAAGAGTTCATGCAGAATATGGGGGATAGTAAAACGGTGGATACTAACTTTTTGGCCACACTCCGGGCAAACTTTAAAATCGGGCATAAGGGTTTTGCCACAGTTAACACAATGCGTTGATTCCATGTGCAATATTATGATTTTAAAAATATTGAAATAATTTGATCCACAGCTTATTAACCGCTTAAACAAAAGATGATTTTTCACGTTGTGATAACTTACCTTTGCGGCGTTTAAAATCCCGGGCATTAAGCCGGATTTCTACTACCATATTAATCCTTTCCAGAATATGAATCTTTTTGAACAGCAATCTTCCGAGTTTCAAATGCGTCATATCGGACCCAATGAATCCGATACACAAAACATGTTATCTGTTATTGGCGCCAATTCACTGGATGAACTGATCAGTAAAACAGTTCCTGACAGTATCCGTATTAAAAAGCCTTTGGGTATACCGGCGGCTATCAGTGAGTTCAAGTATTTAACTGAGTTAAAGAAGATTGCTTCCAAAAACAAGGTTTTCAAAAACTATATCGGTCAGGGTTATTATGGCACTATCACGCCAAGTGTGATATTGAGGAATATTTTTGAAAATCCAGGATGGTATACCCAATACACGCCATACCAGGCTGAAATTTCTCAGGGCAGGTTGGAAAGTTTATTAAACTTCCAAACCATGGTTGCGGATTTAACTGGTCTGCCAATTTCAAATGCCTCCCTGCTTGATGAAGCCACCGCTGCTGCGGAAGCAATGGCGATGATTTTCCATCATGTGAATAAAACAGATGTAATCACCAAACCCAAATTATTTGTTGACCAGCATACTTTCCAGCAAACTATCGACGTATTGGTAACCCGTGCTGAGCCAATTGGCATTGAAGTAGTGGTAGGCGATTTCAATACTGCAGTTATTGATAACAGTTATTTTGGTGCATTGATTCAATACCCGAACAGTATTGGTAATGCAACCAATTACCGTTCTTTTATTGATAAAGTGCATGCTGTGGAAGGATTTGTGATCATGGCCACCGATCTTTTAGCGCTTACCCTGTTAACCCCTCCGGGTGAACTCGGTGCGGATGTTGCGATTGGCAGTGCACAACGTTTTGGTGTTCCAATGGGCTTCGGAGGCCCGCATGCTGCATTCTTCGCTACAAAAGATGATTTCAAAAGAGGTATTCCAGGCAGATTGATTGGTGTAAGTATTGATGCACAGGGTAATCGTGCACTTCGTATGGCTCTACAAACCAGGGAGCAGCACATTAAAAGAGAAAAAGCCACTTCTAATATATGTACGGCTCAGGCCTTACTGGCAAATATGGCCGCCATGTATGCTGTATTTCATGGTCCAGCAGGTTTGCAAAAAATAGCTACCCGTGTTCACTTACTTGCCAAAGCAATGTCGAACGGTCTGGCAAAAATGGGCATCAGTCAGGATAACAAAACCTATTTCGATACGCTTTCTGTTTCAGGAGTGGATCTTGAAGCTGTTAAAAAAGCAGCCGAAGCAGCTTCTTCTAATTTCTTCTATCAACAAAACAGCATCATCATCAGTCTGGATGAAACAACTTCTGTTGATGATGTAAATACTGTACTGGAAATTTTTGCAAAAGTAACCGGTAAAACATCGGTAACTGTTTCAGAAAAAGAACTTACAGATACCCAATACCAGATTGAAAAAGAATTAATACGCAGCTCTGCCTACCTCACTCACCCGGTATTTAATACACACCGCAGTGAGAGTCAGATGATGCGCTATATTAAACAGTTGGAAAACAAGGATCTTTCCTTGAATACCAGCATGATTAGTTTAGGTAGCTGTACCATGAAACTGAATGCAGCAACCGAAATGATTCCGGTGAGCTGGCCTGAATTTGGCGGTTTACATCCATTCGCACCTGCTTCACAAACACAGGGTTATCAGCAAATCATTGGTGAGTTGAACGATTACCTCTGTAAGATTACCGGATTTACTGCTTGTAGTCTACAGCCAAACAGTGGTGCTCAGGGTGAGTATGCAGGATTGTTGACCATCCGCGCCTATCATGCAGCAAGAAATGAATCGCATAGAAATGTTGTACTTATTCCGATAAGTGCGCACGGAACAAACCCTGCAAGTGCTGTAATGGCTGGCTTTAAAGTTGTGGTAGTTAAGTGTGATGAAGCAGGTAATATTGATGTAGCCGATTTGAAAGCGAAAGCTGAGCAATATAAAGACAGCCTGGGTGCTTTAATGGTTACTTATCCATCTACCCATGGTGTGTTTGAAGAAACCATCAAGGATATTTGTCAAATCATTCACGATAATGGTGGACTTGTTTACATGGACGGTGCAAATATGAATGCTCAGGTTGGTTTAACAAGTCCGGGTATGATTGGTGCCGATGTTTGTCACCTTAACCTGCATAAAACATTTGCTATTCCGCACGGTGGTGGCGGTCCAGGCATGGGCCCTATTTGTGTAAATGATAAACTGGCGCCTTACTTACCTGGACATACAGCTTTAGGTAATGCTACGCTGGCTGTAAGTGCCGCACAGTATGGTTCGGCAAGTATTTTGTTGATCAGTTATGGTTATATTAAAATGCTTGGTGAAACAGGCATCAGACAATCAACAGAGTATGCGATCCTGAATGCGAATTACATGAAAGCGCGTTTAGAGAAATACTATAAAATACTTTATACAGGAAGCAATGGCACATGTGCGCATGAGTTTATTGTTGATTTACGTCCATTTAAGCAGAGTGTTGGTATTGAGGCGGAAGATGTTGCTAAACGTTTGATTGATTATGGTTTTCATGCTCCTACCATGAGTTTCCCTGTACCGGGTACGATTATGATAGAGCCAACTGAAAGTGAAGATAAAGGTGAATTAGATCGTTTCTGTGATGCTTTGATTTCAATATTTGAAGAAATCAAAGCGATTGAGGAAGGCAAGGCGGACAAAACAGATAACCCATTAAAGAATGCGCCGCATACACAGGCAGTTGTTTGTGCCGATGAATGGAATCATGCATATAGCAGGCAGCAAGCGGCGTTTCCGCTTTATTATGTTACACAGCAAAAATTCTGGCCAAGTGTTGCGCGGGTAAATAATACACATGGTGATAGAAATTTGATTTGTACTTGCGAACCAGTTTCTTCTTATGTGACTGAATAATATAGCAAACTAGTTGAAAAGAAAAGGCTTCCCGAACTGGGAAGCCTTTTCTTTTTTGGGTTGAAATATGGGGCTTAATTAAATGGTTAAATCATTCCAGTTGTTTTAACTGGTTTTCCAGTATGTTGATTAGTTTTTGTTTATCCTGCAGGGCAGACTCCATATTGCTGATTTGTTGTTTCAGGAGTGGCACTATTTCCTGTACAACCAATCCGTATGAGGAAGACTCCTCCTCTACTGTACTAAATGTTTTTGTAATTAACCCGCGGTAGTTTGTAGTGATCATATCACCTTCACCGGAAATTAGCCAGGTAATATTTAATTCAGGAAAACGCTTTTCAATTTTCCGCAGAATATTTCCTCCAAAAGAGCCGTTATTCTTGCGTTGTTTGCCTAAATATCCATTTGATATACCACATTCCATTTCAACCCATCGGGGTCGGATCTTTTTAAATGCCATGAACTGGTAGAATCTTTCAGGTACTGTCATGTGTATAATTGTTTAGAAAATGAACGAATACGAATAGAATACCATAGAAAAAACAACTGTATTTTTGTGGTACTCATTCCTTACGAAGAAAATGATAAACAATAGATACTGCAATACGTATTTATACCTGATTTGTCCTGTTACAAACCGCAGAAACACCCCAATACAGGCCAATAGCTAGCAATTTAAGATTTCGTAAGTATTATATCTGCCGCAACGCTTCGCGTTAGAAGTATTGAAAGATTTCTAAACAAAACTTATGGAACAAGCATTCTATCATCAGAGCGCCAATTTTTCTGAATTACCACAAGATGAACCTATTGATCCACAACAGGTATTAACAGAGTTATTTGATTTTGCACATTTACCGGAACTAAAATCGGTATTATGGGAATGGCTGAAAGCCACTGTTTCTGGTAGTTATAATAAAACAATGAAAACAAGTGAGCGCGAAAACATTTTAGTGCTTTATGAACATTTGCAAAAATTACTGGAAGCAAGTCATATTATTTACCAGGAACAACAGAAACTGAATGCTTTCAGAAAGGATATACAAAGACATATTTTTTGAAGGCCCTCAACTCACATATTCATGTGATAAAATTTCTAACTAGTTGTAATTCAACACTTGTCGATGATACAATCGGTCAAATGAAATCATGAGTGGTTTGCAATAGCGTAACCATGGTTATAGTTTTGCTTCCTGAAAATAACAACATGAAACAAATACTATTATCTGTACTGTTGCTTTGCATATCGCTGGCATTTCAACAGGAAGTAAATGCACAGGGTTTTTTAAAAAAATTGAAAGACAAAGTTGAAAAGAAAGCGGAGGAAGCAATTGATAAAAAGATTGCCGACAAAACAGGTGGTTCAACAAATAACGGCGGCAGTAACAATACTGTTAACCAATCTACATCTAAAAACGGAAAGCCTGTAAATAATACTGGTGAAGGGTTAAAAAACACCACCCCACCGGATGTATTACAGCAGATAACAGATGCAGATCTGGCATTTAATAAACAACAATACGGCGAAGCCCGTTTTTCTATACAACAGGCTTTACTTGGTGTTGAATTGCAAATAGGCAAACAATTGTTGCAGTCACTCCCTGAATCAGTTGCCGGATTACCAAAAGACTCTTCGGAAGACAGGGTTATGAGTACACGTTATGGCTGGGCCAATCTTACCATCCAAAGGGTTTACCAGAAAGATGATCAGCAACTTTCGATGCTGGTAGGAAATAATGCTATGTATGCCGGTATGCTTGATATGTATTTTGGCTTCGCTGCTACACAATCGAACGGCGAAACACAAAATACCAAACAAATCAGGATCAAAAACAATAAAGCCATTATTCAGTTTGATGCAAGAGAGGGCTATACCGTATTAATGCAATTAGGTACATCCGGAATGGTTACCTGGAAAGGCATCAACTTCGCTACTGAAAAAGATATGATGGATGCCGTGCAACAATTCGATATAGATGCTATTAAAAAAACAATGGGAGAACAATAATCAACTTATTACCATGAAAAAAACATTTATCATCCTGACCACTACACTCATTTGCAGTTTTACTATGGCACAGGATTTCAAAAAAAATATCACCACTGCTCAAAACAGTTATAAAGCCGGTGAATTACAAGATGCTCATTTCGCTTTATTACAAATGATGCAAGACCTCGACATAACCATTGGCAAAGAAGTATTAAAACTGTTTCCTGCTTCTATGGATAGCTTACAGGCCGTTCCTAAAGAAGAAAGTGTATTTGGCAGTAACCAGCTTGCCGGTGTTACTATTGAAAAGAAATATGGGTTGTACGCCAAAAAGGGAGAACTAAGTATTGTTATCAATTCGCCGCTGCTTAATACCATCAATACCTATATCAATTCACCACTAATGGCCGGTTTTAGCAGCGACCCTAACACTAAAATTGTAAAAGTAGGTAACTACAAAGCAAAGCTCATTAAAGAAAACGACGAACAAAACAACTATGCCCTGGAAATTCCATTGAGCAACGCTTTACTTACCCTAAAAATTACCAATAGTTCCGAAAATGAACTGCTCTCTATGGCTTCAACTATCCCAATTGCTAAAATGGCAAGTTTGGTGCAGTAGGTTATTGAGCCATAAAATAGGAGCTGCAAGTCTCGCATTAGATGGAACGCAGATCTTCATGATTTTCAAGATTTATCATGATAAATCTTGAAAATCATGAAGATCCGTGTTCTATTAATAGCAGATAGTGCATTTACACCAACCAAATATTTCCTTAAGCAACTCACTTTAAATTTTCTCCCACCTTTAATTCCATTAAAAGCAGAAAGCTTAGAATAAGCATCAATCAAGGCTTGTAGCTTGCGGCCTGCAGCTTGCAGCCAATTTTCCCCGGACAGCAACGGCTAGCAGCTCTTCTCTCTCGGCAAACAGCTTTTTTTACCCGGTATAAGGCTTTCATCTCAAAAGCTTTAATGGTATATTTATACAAAACACTACTGTATGAACCAAGCCATTATTAACCTCTACGACGAGTATACGCATAAACCTCTGCCCAGAGAAGTATTTTTGAAAAGACTGGCTATTCTTGCAGGTAGCACTACTGCGGCTTTAGCCATCTTACCGATGCTTGAAAATAATTATGCTATAGCAGCTACCATTCCTGAGCAAGACATTGATTTATATACAGAAGATATCACCTACAATGCAGATGGTATCACCATGAAAGCTTATCTCGCTAAACCCAAAAAAGAGGGAAAATATGGCGGTATAATGGTGATACATGAAAACAGAGGACTCAACGACCATATACGTGATGTAGCCAGAAGAGCTGCAAAAGCTGGTTATGTAGTTATTGCCCCGGATGCTTTAGCACCTGAAGGCGGCACACCCACAGATCAGGATAAAGCAAGAGAACTGTTTAGTAAAATCGATGCTAAACAAAACCTCAACAATTTTGCCAAAGGGTTCGACTATTTAAAGAGCCGTAAAGATTGTAACGGACTCACCGGATGCGTTGGTTTTTGCTGGGGCGGTGCTTTGGTTAACCAATTAGCCGTAAACGTACCCGATCTTAAAGCTGCTGTTGCCTTTTATGGCAGACAAGCAGATGCCGCCGATGTTCCTAAAATAAAAGCAGCCCTTCAATTACATTATGGCGGATTAGATGAACGGATCAATGCAGGGATACCCGCCTATGAAGAAGCACTGAAAAAAAATAAGGTGAAATATGAAGTATATATCTATGAAGGTGTTAACCACGCTTTCCATAACGATACTTCCGGTGCAAGGTATAATGAACCAGCCGCTAAACTGGCATGGCAACGTACATTGGCTTTTTGGGCTGCAAATATGAAATAGTTTCAAGGGAATTGGCTGCAAGCCATTACTGTCCGGTAAAAAAAAGCGCACTACTCTGAAATGCTTCTACAGCAATCATTTTGTCATAAGCAGGAAACAGGACCCTTACTTTTTTTAATTGGCCGAAACTAAGGCTAAAGCAATTTTTATTATATTTTAGGAATGAATAAAACCGATCACGCTGCTGTTCGAAATTGAATGTTACTCCTGGGCCGAATGGCCCCGTACCTGTTCCCAGACTACATTGGCCTCTGCCTAAATCTGCTGCGCATGATTTAGGCTGTCTTCGCTGCGCTCGACACCAATGCCAATGAAGGTCTGTCCACAGGTACTGATTGTATTTAATCTTTTTTAACTTCCCTAAATACCAAGCTTCTATTTATTGCCCTACTAAACAATTTCTTGCACCCAAATTTCCCAGAACAGCACTGGAATAGATCCTTGAATTTATAATTTTTAAATCAACCTGTAAACAATAGGGCAGAACAACTGTTACCTTTGTTCAAATATTTAAACATGATAGCAACCAAAGCCTATGCAGCACATACTCCGAAAGCTGCTCTTGCACCTTTTGAATTGGAAAGAAGAACCCCAGGACCATTAGATATCCATATTGAAATATTGTATTGTGGCGTATGCCATTCCGATATTCACCAGGCTCGTGAAGAATGGGGCAAAGCAATTTTTCCAATGGTTCCCGGACACGAAATAGTTGGAAAAGTAGTTCAGGTGGGCGATAAAGTAACCAAGTTTAAAGTAGGAGACCTGGCTGGTGTGGGTTGTTTTGTTGACTCCTGTCGCACTTGCGAAAACTGTAAAAATGACCTTGAACAATATTGCGATGATGGTATGGTAGGTACTTATAATGGCCTGGAAAGAGTTACCAACGCACCTACCTATGGTGGTTATTCTACCAATATAGTTGTAGATGAACACTACGCCCTGCATATTTCAGATAAACTTCCACTTGCTGGTGTAGCCCCATTGCTTTGTGCTGGCATTACCACCTATTCACCACTGCGCTATGTAGGCGTTAAAAAAGGACACAAAGTTGCCGTATTAGGGTTAGGTGGACTAGGACACATGGGTGTAAAGTTTGCTGCTGCTTTCGGAGCAGAAGTTACCATGCTCAGCACATCACCATCTAAGGAAGCCGATGCAAAAAAATTAGGCGCTCATCATTTTGCCCTGATCACCGATAAAGAAGCCATGAAAAAACTGGCCAATTCTTTCGACTTTATCCTTAATACCGTTTCTGCAGACCATGAATATGGAACTTACCTGAACCTGTTGAAAACAAATGGTGTAATGATTATTGTCGGTCTTCCAGAATCTCCATCTAAAGTACCCGCTTTCGATCTGATTCCAAAACGCAGAAGCATCCTGGGATCCATGATCGGCGGCATTAAAGAAACACAGGAAATGCTTGATTTCTGCGCAGAACATAATATCGTTTCAGACGTTGAAGTAATCTCCATAGAACAAATAAATGAAGCTTATGAAAGAATGATCAAAGCCGATGTGCGTTATAGATTTGTGATTGATCTGGCCTCACTGAAATAAATAAATAATTACAAAAAAATACCCCGATATATCGGGGTATTTTTTTGTAATTATTTTCCTCCTGTTAATCTATTGTGCAACTCTTTCCGTTTTGGCATAATTGATATACCTGTTTTTTTCAACCACACTAATATCCAATATTAGTTTATACTTTATTCCCCCAACGAGTGTACTGGTTTCTACTCGCTCTTGTTTAACAATGGGCGCACTTTCTTTCGTTTGTTTCAGCAACTCTTTAAATGCTCTGCCTTTCATTGTCTTAGGTGCTGGTATTTTATAGATAGATAATACAGTAGGTGCAATATCAACATTTGAAGTTGGCAGGTTACTTTCAAACGACTCCTTAAAGGATGGACCTTTTGCGAGTAAAGCAATATGAACTTCATATGGACTAAACCCACCGTGTCCGGCCACCCCACGTGCAAAACTTGCACCTGCGTAGCCTGCTTCGTTTTTATCATCGTTCCAGTTTTCGTCAACCAGTATATCAGCTGCTCTTTCGGGATGGTTCCAGTGTATTGATTCGAAGGATAAAGTTCCTGGTACCCAACCTTTCTGATCGCCCTTTTTTGCTCCTTTTGTAAAAATGGCCCCTACCCAATTCTCTTGTTGTAATGCCTCTACCACTTTTCTAATGAGAGCAGTATCCTTATGTTTAATATACAAAGCTCCTTCCGCTGCAACAATATCGTCAGACTCTTTAGATTGCTTCAGGCCTTTTTGTATCAAGAAATCTGCAATACCTAATTTCCCTTTTTTTGTTACAAATCCATGATCCGTAGAGATGATGATGTTTACTCTTTTACTCATCCCTTTTTCTTCAAGTGCTTTAATAATTCTTCCAAACTGTTCATCAACAGATCTGATGGAAGCATTTGCATTTGGTGAACCTATTCCATCACTATGCGCAGCACCGTCCGGGTCAGAAAACCAGATTGCATTAACAAGAGGTCCATCGGACGCAAATCCAAATTGAATCAATGCATCCGTTACCCATTTATGTTGCGCACTATTGGGCTTACCATGGGCAGGAATTGGCCCCAATACTTTAACAAGTGTCTCTTTAAATTCTGCCGGAAGTATCATAGATGTATTTACAATCGCCCCTCTTCCAACTTTATGGTTTTGAAGCAGCGCTTGTCCACTTGATCCCGAACTGAATACCATCATCCTTTGCCCTGCTTTTTCCAAAGCTTCACCCAGAGAAATTGCAGTCAACAAATTACCATGTGTCGCTTCAGTGATACGGTTTAATTCATTTGCTTCTCCTGTATTAAGTCCTTTTAAAGGATCTACCTGAGGAAAATAAACTGTATTACCCATAATACCATTTGTACCAGGATAGCTTCCTGTTGAATAACTGGAAGAATTCACCCGTGTTACTGTTGGAAAAACACTGTGGTGTTGTTTTCCATAAGACCCTTGTTTACTGAATGCATATACATTCGGCATTAACTCAGGAGTTATATAATCAGGTCGCAATCCATCAAAGAATACAATCAGAGTTTTTATTGATGTATCTACCTGAGCGGTTAATTGCAAACCAATGCCTAAAGTCAAAATGATCAGGCTATATTTTTTCATAAACTAATTTTTACTGTTGATTATTTTTCCCACCATACTTTAATATCGCTGTTATCGCCACCCATTGATGTCACAGCTTTTGCCAGGTTCTCTGCATTTAATGACTGCAGGTAACTCGGATAAGGCACTCTGCTTGGAAATTTATTCTCAGCCGGTATACCAGTGCCCCTTGGTAAAACAGGATATCCCGTTCTTCTCTTTTCAAACCATGATTGATAGTCTACAAAGAAATATGCGTAGTATTTTTGGAGCATTATTTGCTCTAATTGCTTTTCTGAACTGGCTGCTACATCATAAAGTACTCCTGGCTGGTTTACATAGCCTGTTGGCACCGTTAACCCCCATTGAACCATGGATGCAGTGATACCTGCTTCATAGTGTTGTTTGGGAGTTTTCCCGGTATTGAACCCTTTTAGTGAAAGTTCTGATTTGATGAATTCCAATTCAGATAAGGTCATCATAATACCCATTGGCACATAAGTTTTCAAAACATCATTGTAGCTTGAATTACGACCAACCTGGTATTCAGTAGTTGTTGGATATCCACTTTCAATACCTACATAAGTTGGCACACCCCCTACTGTAACAGTGGTACACCATAATGTTCTTCTTGGATCATTATCGGCATTCATTTTATCCATGAAAAATTTGGTGAAATAAACTCCATCGCGCCAATCCAGTTGCCTTGCATTATAATATGGGTTGAAATAAGGATAAGACCCTGTAAAGCGAAAAATGGCTTCGTCTGCATTCGTAGTAAACAAAGGATATTTTACCTGATCTGTGAGCATTGCACTGATCTGGTTATTTACACTTATCTCATCGTTACGCTTTGATATTCTCAACAGTAAGCGAAGTCTTAAAGAGTTACAAAACTTTTTCCACTTCACCATTCCAGGATTGATGGTACCTGATAATGTATTGGCATTGTACAGTACATCGCCACCATAAGTCAAAGCTTTACTGGTATTAATCAGGTTATTAGCGGTTTCAAGGTCTGCCAATATCTTCGTATAAATATCTTTTTGCTTATCGAATGCAGGCTGAAAATTTCCTTTGGTTGCTTTAATGGCTTCACTATAAGGAACATCACCATATAAATCAGTCAATATGGAATAAGCCCATGATTTGTAGATAAGTGCAATGGCTTTATAGTTTGGTTCATTTAATTCCTCCGAAATTTGATATATATCTTCAATATCGGTGAGATAGGAATAAAAATTACTCCAAACACCCGCTCCGGGGTTAACAACATAACGGTGTAACCCGGTTCCACCCGGACTAGAACGTGGCGCATCTACCTGCATTAGTTCGTGCGTAAAATTTCTGGAAGCTGTAACAGCGGAGCTAACTATCCGGTATTGAAGCTGACTAAGCATTACACCGGGGTTTACTTGTTTTGGCCTGTTTGGATCTGTATTCAGTGCCTCAAAATTTTTGGCACAGCCCGATAAAAAAACAATGAGGAGCAGTGCAATGTATGGTGATGATAAATACTTTTTCATGATTACTGTTTTGCTTGGTTAGAATTTGAATGTGAGGTTAATACCCATATTCCTGGTAGACGGAAACTGTGTTAATTCAACACCAGGTGTTAAGGTTCCACTATTCAGGTTCCCTCCTTCGGGATCAAAACCAGGGAAGCTGGTAATATTAAACAGATCGCGGCCATAGATGGCGATGCTGGTTTGTCTTATTCCGATCTTAGCCAATGTCTTTTTAGGTAAACTAAACTCAACACGTGCTTCACGTAATTTCAGGTATGAAGCATCAAAGATGTTCATTTCAGCATTGCCAATTGCGTAGATATTATCATAGTATGAGCTGGCTGGAACATTTACGGCATTCTTTTCATATTTACCAGTTCCGTTATTATATACAACACCATCTCCAACTATTCCATTATCTCTGCCAGGTAAAGTGACTTTTGTTTTACCCAGTGTATTGTTTTTATGGTTGGTTTGAGAATACATGCTGCCTCCTTTCTGTCCATCTAACAGGATATTAATCCTGAAATTGCCGATGGTGAATTCATTCATCAATCCAGCCTTCCAATCAGCAAAAGCATTACCCCATTTCTTCACAACCGGATCAAGTGGTGCTGGAAGTCCGTTTGTAGAATAGATGATTTGTCCATCTGCTGTACGCTGAAAACCCTTACCATACATATCTCCCATCCTACCGCCAACGCGTGCTTCGATGCTCACGTTACTACCATGACTATAAATAACCTGGTTTGTAATACCTGCTGCCAATTCACGAACATAACTTCTGTTTCTGCTCCAGGTAAGTGTACTTGTCCAGGAGAAATGTTTATTGACAATCGGTTTTCCTGTTAATGTTAACTCAATACCCTTACTGTTAATTAATCCGGCATTAACTAATGCATTTGAGTAGCCGGATACTGGATCTAATGGAATGGCCAGAATCTGGTTTTTACTTTTATTATTATATACAGCCAGATCAACACCTATCCTTCCTTTATAAAAACGCATATCTAATCCCGCCTCATAACTGGTTGTTATCTCTGGTTTGAGGTCAGTATTAAATAAGGTTGATGGATTGGTGAAGCTATTACCATAAATACGGTCATAATATTTATCGGTTTGGTAAGGTCTTGTATCATTACCAACCTGTGCCCATGAAGCCCTGAATTTTGCAAAGGAAATAAGTTCAGGTAAAGTGAACATATCACTCAATAAAAAACTGGTACTTACTGAAGGATAGAAAAATGAATTATTTTTAAAAGGCAATGTACTCGACCAGTCGTTCCTTCCGGTAAGGTCAACAAATATTTGGTCCTTGTAAGAGAACTGTGCAGATCCATAAACACTATTGATGGCTTTCTTTGTTTTAACCGCATCAACAACTGCAGGATCAAGGCTATTGGATACCTGATATATTCCAGGCTGTGATAACTGATCTGCATAAGCTCCTGAGAAATCATAGGTTTGTCTCATGGCATTTGCACCTCCGGAAATAGTATAATTAATATTGTCACCGAATTTGTCTTTATAGGTGAGCAAGAAATCACTATTCATTTCATAATTGAATACATTCTGCTCGCGATACATTCCACGCGGGTATTTTGTCATGCTGTACGGACGTTGTTGCGAACGAAATTCAAAAGACAAATCCGTACCTGTACGCAGCATTAGTTCCAACTTTTTATTGATGGTATAAGTAGCTGAGATATTTCCGATCACACCATGTTTATTCATTTTGTTCAGCATTTCATACAAATCAAGGTATGGGTTATCGGGCCCGGGGTTAAATGGATTTCTTTGTTTAACGCCAACAAGTCCTGGCTCCCAATAAGGTTTAAACCATTCGGGCCTGATATTTGGTGCAGTACCGATAATCAGGAAATACATGATTGTTTGGTTATTATATCCTGCAGTTGGAAGGTTATCGCTGTGTTTATTGGTATAATTTACTTTACCGTTGATTTTGAGTCGATCCGAAACTTTTTGAGAAACAGACAATGCTGCGTTTATTCTTTCAAAACCAGTATTCGGTAAAATCCATTCATTTTTAAGATGGGTAACAGATAAACGAGCAGAACCCTTATCGTTTCCACCTTCCATAGAAATACTATTGGAAATGGTAAGTCCGGTTTTAAAATACCCGGATATATAATCCTTATGCGCAACCCATGGTGTTCTTACTGTTGGTCTTCCATCGGGAGCAGCTGGATTATACTGGAAATATTGCTGACCATTGAATCTTGGTCCCCATGCCCTACCTGCAGCAACACCGGTGCTGGTATTTGGACCATCAGGACTATCGAGATAAGAATAATAAAGATTAGTTCTTCCTTCGCCATATTCAAATTGATAATCCGGCCATCTGTTTACTTGATCGATACTGATATTTGAATTGAAGGTTACACCAATTCCTTTATCACTGCGTTGCCCGGTTTTTGTAGTGATGATGATTGCACCACCTGCTGCGCGGCTTCCGTATAAAGCGGTTGCACCCGGACCTTTCAACACAGTAATTTTATCGATATCATCTGGGTTAATGTCTGATAGTCCTGAACCAAAATCAACCGGTCCGTCTGAAGAAAGGTGAGCACTATAACCAGTACCTGTTATTCTGCTGTTAACCGGTACACCATCAATAATAATGAGTGCCTGGTTATTATCAAGATTAAGTGAATTTTCTCCACGCAGGGTAACGCGTGATGATCCCATCGGACCAGAGCCTGTTCCCTGAATATTTAAGCCCGCTACTTTTCCTGAAAGGGTATTTACCCAGTTATTGGTTTTTGCATCTTTAACTGCATTTTCTTTTACCGTTTGTGCGGCATATCCAAGCGATTTTTCTTCTCTGCGGATACCGAGAGCTGTTACTACAACTTCCTGTAACACTTCTTTTTTCTCCTCCAGAAAAATCATCAACTCTTTCGTATTCTTTACGGTAATTTCTTTATCCTGGTAACCGGTATAACTGATAACCAAAATTGAATTAGATAAAGATTTACCCTGCAGGTTCAATGTAAAAGAACCATCTGTTTGCGTAGCAGTTTTTATATCAGCGCCTTTTAACTGCACTGAAGCACCTGCCAGCGGATTAGATGCTGTATCTTTTACAAAACCTTTGATCGTTTGTGCATTAGAGATAGCTGCCAGCATTACCAGGCAAAGCATTAATAATAGTTTTCGGGGGAATGGGGTAGGTACAGATTTCATAAACAGTTTTTAAGACTGCAAATGTTTCTGTTTTAAAAGCAAGGAGGAACAATAGAAAGTAAACTTAATGATTCAATGAAGATTTGTTCACAGTATAGTAAGAGATCGCTAACAATTTGGTAACTGTTAGGAATTAGGTGTGAGGTGTTAGGTGTTAGGTGTGAGAAATTGCTAAAGGCTAATTGCTTAAAAACCTACACTGCTATTGCATTGCGATGTGATAACTGAAGAAATTGTTCGAATGCTTCATCCGACCATTTATTTTTTTCTTCCACCCACATACAAAGATGATTTTTTACGCCTGTTAATTTTGCCCATGCCTGTTTGAGAATTGCCGGTTCATTTGATGGGCGTTCGGAAGAAGTTTCTGATCCAAGTTCAGCGATAATTTCACCATTCATTCCCCTGAAACTGTCTTTAAAGAATTTACCAACCGGTGCTTCTGTTTCGCCGAAAACACAATTACCGAGAATCAATCCCCATACCGTATCTCTTTCTGGATTAAGAATAATATTGAGATGCAGGTATGCAATCGTTTCTCCCTGTTGATTGGTTATGGCGGTCATATCGGTTGTTTTGGGAGGCCAATGTTAAACAGAAGCGATAGTAATACACTGTCATTAGAGAAGAATTAATGGTAAGTTTACAATAATATAACATGGAAAATCCTCCATATTGTTTACTATTTTCGCAAAAAAATCGTATATGGGAGTAGCAGATCAATTAGCACAAATGAAAGCTGAAAAAGCAGCGGCGAATCTTGCAGCTGGTCAGGCATTTTTAGATTCAAATAAGCAGAGGCCAGAAGTTAATACACTGGAAAGTGGACTTCAATATGAAATACTTGTTGCTGGCTCGGGTGAAAAACCGGCTGCGCATAATGAAGTAACTTGTCATTATCATGGAACTTTAATAGATGGAACTGTTTTTGATAGTTCGGTACAACGTGGCAAACCTGCCGCTTTTCCGCTGAATATGGTTATCAAAGGTTGGACCGAAGGATTGCAACTTATGCCTACCGGAAGTAAATGGCGTTTCTTCATTCCTCCACACCTTGCCTATGGTGATCGCCAGGTTAGCGCACAAATAGGACCTAATTGTACGCTGATTTTTGATGTAGAGTTGATTAGTTTTAGATAAGCGCGCTTTTAGCTCTTAGAATCTTAATGAGCTTACGTATTAAAGCCATTGTTGTTCGAGGAAATTTAACTGCGAGCTGTAAGTGTAGCGTATGATGGAACACAGATCTTCATGATTTTCAAGATCAATCATGATAAATCCTGAAAATCATGAAGATCTGTGTTCTATTAATAGCAGATAAGCAAAAGTCTTACAGCTATCCCCCCTTCAATGCTTTCGCATAAACTTCAAGCACACGTTTTCTTGCCAATTCATGTTGCACGATGGGTTGAGGATAATTGAACTCATTTAATTCAGGTACCCACTTTCGAATATAAGTGAGGTCTTTATCAAATTTTTCTGTTTGTAATCTAGGATTAAATACCCTGAAATAAGGCGCAGCATCGCAGCCACTACTGCTGGCCCATTGCCATCCACCGTTATTGGCAGCCAAATCGAAATCGAGTAGCTTTTGTGCAAAATAAGCTTCACCCCAACGCCAATCGATTAGTAAGTGCTTGGTTAAAAACGATGCAACAATCATGCGTACCCGATTATGCATATAACCTGTTGCATTTAATTCGCGCATACCTGCATCAACAATTGGGTATCCGGTAGTACCATTGCACCAATGTTCAAATTCAGCTTCATTATTGCGCCATTCAATTTTATCATATTCTCGTTTGAAGGAAGCTCCTTTTCCGACATGAGGAAAATGGAAAAGAATGGCATGGTAAAAATCCCGCCAGATCAATTCATTCAGGTAAACTTCATTCAATGCCTGGGCTTGTTTTGCCAGGTAACGGATACTCACTGTTCCGAAACGAAGGTGAACACCCATTTTTGAGGTTCCGTTTGGCAGGTGTGGGAAATCACGGTTTTTACCATATTGTCTGATTACTTGTTCCTCTAATTGTTTTGAGGGAAATACTTTGGATGTTTCATTAAACCCGATTGCAGCAAGTGTAGGAATTGATTGAACCCGTGGTTTGAAAAAATTACTGAAATATTTTTCAGTTGGATAGGCTTTCAGGTAAAAATCATTCAGCCTGGCCTTCCATTTACGGGAATAGGGTGTGAAAACAGTATATGGTTTACCATCATCTTTTACCACTTCATTTTTCTCAAAAATCACCTGATCCTTATAAGTATTGAAACCGACACCCTGTTCCTTTAAAAATTTGGCTATAGCTTCATCTCTCTCAAGGGCATAAGGTTCATAGTCGTGGTTAGTAAACACATTTTGAATGGCATATTTGTTGACCAGTTCTTTATATACTTCCAATGGACTTCCATAATAAACTTCCAGTGATGAACCTAATGACGCAAGTAATGTTTGCATTTCATTCAGGGCTTCATGTATAAAAGAAACCCTTCTATCTGACTTGTCTTCCAGTTTATCCAGTATGTTTTTATCGAAAATAAATATGGGCACAACCGGCACACCTGTTCGCAACGCATAATATAGGGCTGCGTTGTCAGTCAAGCGTAGATCTCTTCGAAACCACATAACCTGAACAGATAATCTCATGAAATCATTTTTCAGGGTTAACAGTTTTTGCCATAAATGGTTCAAAGATTCAAATGAAAATCCGTTTAAACCGACTGAACCAGGAGCTTATATAAATGGCTTGCGAATGTATTTGTATAGTTATTATTCCCAAGTTGTCTCACCCATCTGATGCCATGTATGGCGTTGGTTAAAAATATTTCAGATGCTTCAGTTAATTCTTCGGCATTAATCATCCCTTCTTCTACAGGTATACCTTCATCACGCATCAACTTTAATAATTTCCTGCGCATCACGCCATTTACCGGACCTTCCGTTAGTGCCGGGGTTTTTACTTTACCATTACCGGCAACAATAAATACATTAGCAATGGTTGCATCAGCTAATCGGTCTTGGGCATTTAATAGAATTGCATCGTTTAGTTGATTTTCCTTTGCCCATAAAGCTCCCATTACATAAGGAAGGTAGCTATTGCTTTTTATGGCTGAAAAACGATCGATCGTTTTACGTGCATCTTTGTATAAATCAATCACCAACCCATTTTCATTAAGCTCATATTTACCATGTGCCAGCGGCCAGCTTTGTATCAGTAAATAAGGAAACTGATTTTGTTCATCATACACACCGCCCTCTCCCCTAGTTACAGTAAGCCTGATTCGACCACTTTTACTATGGCCATTTTTTTCGGCAACAGCCATCACCTGTTTTTCTAACCAGGAAGCGGTAAAATAACCCGACTTTTTAAAATGCAAAAGCTCCAGTGAGCTGATTAGTCTTTCAAAATGGTAATCGGCCAGCAAAATCCTGCCATCCAGTATTTTAATCGTCTCAAAACAGCCATCTCCATACCTGTACGACCTGTTATTAGGCGAAATCAATAGTTTATCCGACCTTAACATTTGTCCATCGTAAAAAAGAAAATCTCCTTCCTGCATACCTATAATTATAGAATGAAGGTAACTTGCCTGCAGCAATCAACAAATATGAAATCAGCCAAACTAAAATTTCACATCAGCAGAAATGTTCATTGGCGAATTCTATGTGACTAAATTCAATAAAATAAACACATGAAGATCAATCATATTATACAGGCACTTGAACAATTGGCGCCACCTGCTTTGCAGGAGTCTTACGATAATGCAGGATTAATTACCGGCTCTCCTTCCTGGGAGTGCACAGGTATTGTTTGCACACTGGATGCAACGGAAGCAGTGATATTGGATGCAAAAGCCAAAGGATGTAACCTGGTAGTGGCGCATCACCCGATAATTTTCAGTGGACTTAAAAAAATTAATGGGAAGAATTATGTAGAAAAAGCAGTGATTGCAGCCATTAAGGAAGATGTGGCGATTTATGCTATTCATACCAATCTTGATAATGTTATTCATGGGGTAAATAATAAAATGGCCGATAGATTAGGCCTCATAAACAGAAAAATACTTGCGCCGAAAGCAGGTTTGCTCATGAAACTTTTCAGCTTTGTGCCTCATGCTGATGCCGAAAAACTCAGAAATGCCCTTTTTGCAGCAGGGGCCGGTGATATTGGAAAATATAGTCATTGCAGTTTTTCAACCGATGGAACGGGAAGTTTCAGGGCTGGGGAAGGAACGAATCCGCATGTAGGAGAGATCGGCAAGACCCATTTTGAAGGGGAAACCAAAATAGAAGTGATTTTTCCGGCCTGGCGACAGCAGGCAGTGCTGGCCGCCCTTTTTGAAGCACACCCTTATGAGGAAGTAGCTTATGATCTTGTGAGTTTATCGAATGATTATCAGGAAGTTGGAAGTGGTTTAATAGCAGAATTACCCGAACCTATGGAGGAGCTTTTCTTTTTCCAGATGCTGAAAACTGCTTTTGACCTGAAAATGGTTAAACACACCCCATTTTTGGGCAAAAAGATCAAAAAAGTAGCCCTTTGTGGTGGTTCTGGCAGCTTTTTAACCGGAAAAGCCCTTTCGAAGGGGGCAGATATCTATATTTCCGCCGATTTTAAATACCACGAGTTTTTTGATGCCAATGACAGAATGGTCATAGCCGATATAGGGCATTGGGAAAGTGAACAATATACAATCGACCTGCTGCTTGATGTTTTACAGGCTAAATTCCCTACCTTTGCCGTCCTCAAATCCGGGGTAAAAACCAATGTGGTGAACTACTTCACAGGAGAGGAAAATAACTAGATCTGAGGATCAAAGTACAGGAATCAAGTATTTACAATAAACCACTTATACAATATGGCTTCCGTTAAAGACTTTTCGGTTGAAGAAAAACTGGTTAACCTGCTCAAGTTGCAGAAGATTGACAGCAAGCTGGATGAAATCCAAATTCTTAAGGGTGAACTTCCGATGGAAGTAAGCGACCTGGAAGATGAGATCCAGGGTTTACAGAGCCGTCAGACCCGCATTGAAGAAGAGATCAACGGTATCACTGAATTCATCGAAAGCAAAAAGAATACGATGAAAGAAAGTGAGGCTTTGATTGCTAAATATGAAAAGCAGAGCGAGAACGTAAAGAACAATCGTGAGTTCGAAGCCATCAATAAGGAAATTGAAATGCAGCAGTTAGAAATTAAACTGGCTGAAAAACATATCCGCGATGCAAATGAAGAGCTTGCAGATAAAGTAAAAAGTCTGGAAGCTGCTAAAAAACAAATCGCTGTAAAAGATGGTGTATTGAACCATAAGAAAAGCGAACTGGAAAAAATCATCGCAGATACGGAAAAAGAAGAAACTCATTTTAATAAGCAAAGTGCAGAAGCCCGTGGTCATATTGATGAGCGCCTCCTGTACAGCTACGACCGTATCCGTAAGAGCTACCGCAATGGTTTATCAGTAGTACCGGTTGAGCGTGATGCTTGCGGTGGTTGTTTTAACTCTATCCCACCTCAGCGCCAGAGCGAGATCCGTTTACACAAAAAGATCATTGTTTGTGAAAACTGTGGTCGTATCCTGGTAGATGCTGACTTGAATGATAGCGTAGAAGTAAAATAAACACTTGTTATAAGATTCTTGAAAGGACAGCTATTTGGCTGTCCTTTCTTATTTTCGGGCTACATGAAACTATCTTTCCTCGTATTCCTTTTTTTATCCCTTTCGCTTTTGGGCAAGAGCCAAAAAGTGTATGATTTTAATGCAACCTGTCAACAGGCGTATTTTGAAATTACACGGTTGAAAATAGGGCAGGGACAAATATTGATTCAGAAAGCGCGCCAGCAAAATCCGGAGAACCTGATTCCGATAGTATTGGAAAGCTATATCGACTTCCTCATACTTTTTTTGAATGAAAACCCGGCAGACTATAAACTTCGGCAACCGAGGTTCAGCAATAGGATTGAATTATTGGAAGAAGGTCCTTCAAACTCCCCCTATTATCGATTCGCATTAAGCACAGTTCGGATTCATAAAGCAGCATCCGCTATTAAATTTGGTAAAATGTGGGAAGCAGGATGGGATATCCGGAGGGCCTGGAATTTATTAAAAGAAAACAGGAAAGCTTTTCCCAACTTTATACCTGATGATCTCATGTATGGTACTTTACAGGCCATGATTGGCACGATTCCAAAAGGTTATAAATGGCTTGCAAGTGTATTGGGCATGAGGGGCTCAGTTACGGATGGACTAAAAACAGTACACTCATTTGTGCATAGTAATGATCCGGTGGCTAAAATATTTGCCAATGAAGCAAATTTTATCTACCCGTATTTATTGTTTTATATGGACAATAAAAAAGATGAAGCATTGGCGTTTATACAGGAAAAGAAATTAGACCTTATCAATAATCACCTTCATGGCTGGATGGCTGCCAATCTTAGTTTAAACCATAAGCAGGCGCGGTTAACACAACAGATTGTACAGAACAGAAATCAATCACCCGAGTACCTTGATCTGGCTATCTGGGATTTTGAAATGGGATTTGTAAAAATGTACCAGCTTAAGCCTGAAGAAGCCATCCCCTATTTTGAAAAATTTCTACACAAATTCAAGGGCAATTTTTATGTGAAAGATGTGTATGATAAAATCAGGTTATGCCATTATTTATTGGGCGATAAAGCCGCTGCGGAAAATGCCAGACAATCCGTGCTTACGAAAGGGGCCACCGATTCAGATGCAGATAAAAAAGCACTCAAAGATGCAAAAGCGAATTACCAGCCGAATCTATTATTGCTAAAAGCACGCCTCCAAAACGACGGCGGTTACCACCGGGAAGCACTGGCTTTATTACATGGAAAAACAGAAGCCGATTTTGATACCGTTGAAGATAAACTTGAGTATGTTTACAGGGTTGCACGTATTTATGATGACCTTGGGAGAGAACCTGAAGCCATCAATGCTTATTTAGCGGCTATAAGACTGGGCGAATTCAGAAAAGAATATTATGCTGCAAGAGCGGCGGTTCAACTGGGACAACTTTATGAAGCCAAAGGACAAAAAGCGATGGCCATTCAATATTACCAGCGTTGTCTAGACATGGGTGATCACGAATACAAAAACTCCCTCGACCAACGGGCAAAATCGGGGATACTGAGGTGTAAAGGGGAATAGAATTTGAGATAACTTGCGGATGGCAGATGGCAGATGGTGGATGTCTGATGTCTGATGGAGGATGGAGGATGGAGGATGGCGGATGGCAGATGGCGGATTTGAGGGGTAGTGTTGTTTACTGCTGACCACTGACTATTGACAATTGACAATTGACAATTCACAACTATGCTTACAAAGCTTCACATACAGAACTATGCAATCATTGATGAGATTGAGATTCAGTTTTCTGATAGGCTGAATATTATTACCGGTGAAACGGGGGCGGGTAAGAGTATTTTGATGGGGGCACTCAGTCTGATACTTGGAGAAAGGGCAGACAGTTCTGTATTGGTAAATAAGACTAAGAAATGTTTTATTGAGGGCGTTTTCAGTATACTGGACAAACCGGCTGTTTTATCTTTTTTACAGGAACAAGAATTTGATAATGATTCGGAACTAGTACTGCGCAGAGAGATTGCAGCAAATGGAAAATCTAGGGCTTTTATCAATGATACTCCGGCAACAGTTCAGCAATTAAAACAGTTGACTTCTTTACTTGTAGACCTTCACCAGCAATTCGATACACTTGAACTGGGTGACAGCGATTTTCAACGGGAAGTATTGGATGCATTAGCAGGTAATGAAACAGTTTTGCAGCAGTATAAAAAGATATTCCTGCAGTGGCAACAGACTTCCAAAGAATTAACACAACTGCAGGAGCAAAAAAATGCTTTCACTAAAGAAGCGGACTACCATCAATTTTTATTGGATGAATTAAATGAGCTTTCCTTCAAAGAAAATGAACTGGAAGACCTCGACCAGGAGCTGAAAGTGTTAAGCAGTGCAGAAGGTATTAAATCGGCACTCAATAAAGTATTTTATGAACTAAGGGAAAGCGAACAACCGATTGTTACAACCATTAAGCAACTGTTACAACAGTTACAGCCCTTTGCAGAGCTGCAAAAAGACCTTAACGGAATAATTACCCGATTACAAAGTACCCAGGTTGAGTTACAGGATATTGCAGGTGAAATTGACCATATAAATGATCAGATTCAATTTGATGAAAAAAGAATTGAATGGATCAACGAACGTTTAACACAGGGATACAAACTGCTGAAAAAACATTCACTGCAAAACACCCATGAATTGTTGACCCTTCAACAAGAACTAACAAAAAAGCTGGAAGCGGTTTTAAATATTGATGATGCCATCAGTAATAAAGAAAAAGAAGCAAAAACTTTATACGAGGAGGCGGAGAAACTGGCGGAACAATTATCTGTGAGCAGACAGAAACAGTTGGAGCCTCTGGAGTTATCTGTAAACCGTTTACTGGTTCAGGTTGGCATGCCCAATGCACGTTTGAAAGTGGACATAAAAACAGTGGCACTACATTTATTTGGCAAGAACCAGATCGACTTTCTTTTTGATGCCAACCAGCCTGCCGGACAAGCAAGTAATAGCAATCGCTTTGAACCCATTCGTAAGGTCGCCAGCGGTGGCGAACTGAGTAGGCTGATGTTGTGCATTAAATCGCTTGTGGCAGCCTCTATCGACCTGCCAACCATGATATTTGATGAAATAGATTCGGGTATATCAGGCGAAGCTGCAAAACAGGTTGGATTGATCATGAAAAATATGGCCAACAACAGGCAGATCATCTGTATTACCCACCAGCCGCAAATAGCAGGTAAAGCTGATGCACACTTCTTTGTTTACAAGGAAATTGTTGCCGATCAGGTAAAAACAAATATCCGCTTACTGGATACTGATGAACGCATAACAGCTATTGCCCGTATGCTCAGCGGTGAAAAACCTACCGCAGCAGCAATGGAAAATGCAAGGGAAATGATGCGGAATTAAAGGGTTTAACTGATATTCTATACTTTTACCCCTACTAAACCATTTTTAAACCAACCAATATGGCTTATAACCTGCTAAAAGGAAAACGCGGTATCATTACCGGTGCCCTCGATGAAAATTCTATTGCCTGGAAAGTGGCAGAAAAAGCACACGAAGAAGGTGCCACTTTTGTTCTAACCAATGCCCCTATTGCCATGCGCATGGGTGAGATCAATAAACTGGCCGAAAAAACAAATTCCCAGATTATTCCTGCAGATGCAACCAGTGTAGAAGAACTAACCACTCTTTTTACCCAATCGCAGGAAGTTTTGGGCGGTAAAATCGATTTTGTGTTGCACTCAATTGGTATGAGCGTTAACATCCGTAAAAAAATACCTTATACTGAATCTAATTACGATTACTTTATGAAGGGTATCGATGTATCTGCTATGTCGCTCCATAAAATGCTGGCAGTAGCAAAAAAACTCGATGCCATTAATGAATGGGGTAGTGTAGTTGCACTTACTTATATGGCGGCACAAAGAACTTATCCATTCTATACAGACATGGCCGATATCAAAGCCATGCTGGAATCAATTGCCCGTAGTTTCGGATACCATTATGGTCTGGAGAAAAAGGTTCGTATCAACACCGTATCACAATCTCCTACCAAAACCACAGCAGGTACCGGAATCAAAGGTTTCGGCGATTTCTTTGATTATGCCAACGCCATTGCACCATTAGGAAACGCAAGCGCAGAAGATTGTGCCAACTACTGTATCACCCTCTTCTCCGACCTCACCCGTATGGTTACCATGCAAAACCTCTTCCACGATGGCGGTTATTCAACCACAGGGGTAAGTATGGATGTGATGACGAAATTGGGAGTAGAATAAAAATTTGAGGATGGCAGATCTCAGATGGCAGATTTTTTCAAATCTGAGATCTGCCATCTGAGATCAAAAAATTCATATTATGAATTGGATCGAACTAATCGGCTACCTGGGCTCATTTCTTACTTCCATTACTTTTATTCCACAGGTATATAAATCCTGGCAGTCTAAAAGTGTGGGTGATTTGAGTATCTGGATGATTACCATTGTTGTTACCAGCACCATTGTATGGTTGGTATATGGTTTCGCCATAGAAAGCGGTCCGGTCATTGTAGCCAACTTTGTAGTGCTGACCCTGACGCTGGTACTGCTCTATTTTAAACTTACTTTTAAAAAGAAAAGCTAACAGCTAAAGGCTAATGGCTAAAAGCTATCAGCACAAAAAAATCCCGCCACAATGCTGTAGCGGGATTTTTTCTTGATCTATTCTTCCTGAAAGCGGGTATTAGTATTCGTCTTCATTGAACATGAAGTCTTCCTGGCTTGGATAGTCAGGCCAGATATCTTCTATGCTCTCGTACACTTCACCCTCATCTTCCAGCTCCTGGAGATTTTCTACCACTTCAATAGGCGCGCCACTACGGATTGAATAATCAATCAGTTCATCTTTGGTGGCTGGCCAGGGAGCTTCTTCCAGATAACTTGCCAATTCTAATGTCCAGAACATAACTTACCTTTTAATTTTTTGCAAATGTAACCGTATATATGATACTACCAAATGTGCCCGGCCTTCCTGTGTAAAGAAATGTTTAAAAAAAGCCCGATATAGGCTAAGTTTGAGCGTCTAAACAGGTTCAAAATATGCTAAAAGCGGTCAATATAACCCGGAAATACGGTCAACTGGAGGTACTGAAAGGTGTAAATATTGACGTGTCTAAAGGGGAAATGGTAAGCATTGTAGGCTCATCCGGAGCCGGTAAAAGCACCTTATTGCATATCCTGGGAACCCTTGATAAGGCTGATAGCGGGTCTATCTGGCTCAATCAGCAGCAGGTTGATCTGTTAAAAGGTGAAAAATTATCTGCTTTCCGTAACCGGCATATTGGCTTTGTTTTTCAGTTTCACCATCTCTTACCTGAATTCTCTGCCCTGGAAAATGTTTGCATACCTGGGTGGATCGCAGGCTCACCTAAAAAAAATGTGGAAAAAAGAGCTATCGAACTACTTGAACTCCTGGGATTACAAGACCGGATGGAAAATAAACCTAACCAATTATCAGGAGGCGAACAACAACGCGTAGCCGTTGCAAGGGCACTGATTAACCAGCCCGATATCATTTTTGCGGATGAACCCACAGGTAACCTGGACAGCACCAATGCCCGCGAATTACATGCCTTATTCGGACAACTTCGCGAACAGTTTCAGCAAACTTTTTTAATCGTCACCCATAATGAGGAACTGGCAGCATTAAGCGATCGCGTGCTGCATATGAAAGATGGGAGGATGAGCTGAAAGGGGTGAATTGTCAATGGTGAATTGTCAATTTGAATTTTGAATTTTGAATTTTGAATTTTGATTTTTGAATTGTACATTTTCATTCACCATTCACCATTGACAATTCACGTGAAATCAAACCCTCGGTTTCCACGCTACTTCTGCTACGCCCAGGTGGTGGGCTATGAAGCGGGCGAGGATGAATAAATAATCACTCAACCGATTGAGGTATTTGATTACCATTGGGTCTACAAAAATTTCCTGCTCCTGCATATTCACACAATTCCGTTCTGCCCTTCTGCAAACACAACGCGCTATATGCGCTGAAGAAACGGCTATATGTCCACCAGGAAGAATAAAGAATTTCATTGGCGCCAACACTTCATTCATTTTATCAATTTCCATTTCAAGCGCAGTAATATCAGCTTCCTTCAAATCGGGAAGTTTCATCAGTGGTTCTTTATCAGGGTCACAAGCTAAGGAAGATCCAATGGTAAATAAACGATCCTGTATTTCTTTCAGTACCGTGCGTGAATGGGTTTCATCGAAACAATCACTTACCATTCCTATATGTGAATTCAATTCATCTACTGTTCCGTAGGTTTCAATACGAATATGGTTCTTAGGCACTTTGGTACCTCCAATTAAGGATGTTTTACCCAGATCGCCGGTTTTTGTATAAATCTTTAATGCCATTGTTTAGAAATTCAGTTTGATATACAAAAACAGATTCAATTGGTTCAGATTTAAGCAACGAAAATTTAATGCGGTCCTAAATATTTAGACTATGAGAATCCCGCCATTGAAGTATTCCTGGTTTTATCTGTTTCTACCAATCCATCGCGTAAACGTACTACCCTGTGTGCATAGGCTGCTATATCTTCTTCGTGGGTAACCAGTACCACGGTATTACCAGCTTCCTGTATTTTGCCAAATATCTCCATTACTTCCACCGATGTTTTTGAATCAAGGTTACCGGTAGGTTCATCAGCCAACAAGATGGAAGGATTATTAACCAAGGCCCGCGCAATTGCCACACGCTGAATCTGTCCACCACTTAACTCATTCGATTTATGGTGACTTCTATCCGCCAGTCCTACTTTTTCTAATGCAGCCATTGCCCTTTCCATTCTTTCCTTTTTACTAACACCCGCATAAATTAAAGGCAATGCCACATTTTCAGCCGCGGTTAGTCTTGGTAAGAGGTTAAATTGTTGGAATACAAAGCCAATTTCAGAATTACGCACTTCTGCCAGTTCATCATCAGACATCTTACTTACATCTTTCTGGTTCAGTATGTATTTTCCTCCTGTAGGTGAATCCAAACAACCTAGGATATTCATGAGGGTACTTTTACCACTACCAGATGGTCCCATTAATGCTACGTATTCATTTTTACGGATATCCAGAGATATGCCCTTGAGTACAGGAATGGCCTGGCTCCCCATAAAATAACTTTTCTGGATCTGTTCGAGTCGGATGATTACCTGGTTTGACATGTCTGAATGCGTATTTTATTAAACTATTTTCTGATCACTTTAGGCACCCTGAAAAATTGTTCGTCAGCGCCTGGTGCATTTTTTAATGCAAGTTCTCTTGTTATTGAACCTTTCAATTCATCTTCTCTCAGTACATTAAATGTTTGCCCCATGTGCAACATTGGTTGTACACCACTTGTGTCGAGCTCTGAAAGTTTCTCGACAAAAGCTACCATTTTCTGCATATCGGCCTGGACTTCCTTTTTCGCTTCATCAGAAAAATGCAGCCTGGATAAATGCGCGAGATGATCAACAAGTTCGGGTGTGAGCTCCATGTAAACAAAAATAACTGAAAGAAGCCCAAAATCAATCGAATATTGTTGAATGGCAGACAATTTGGGCTGCAAGCCATTGCTTTAAGGGGAAAATAGGCTGCGAGCTTCTAGCTACTAGCTGCTAGCCTTGATGGGTGCTTATTTTAGGTTTTCTGCTATTATTTGAATAAATGAGAAGTCTTGCGAATTTGTTTTGTAATAAACCCACTTAAAATAAATATTTAATTACTATTTCCACGCTTGTGGATGGTTAAATTAAAAGCAAAAAAAGCTAGTAGCTAGTGGCTAGAAGCTGTTTTTCGCAGGTCAACAACGGCCTGCAGCTTGCAGCCAAAAAATACTACTTCAGATAAAACTTCAAAAGCTGTTTTGAAAAAACTTAACATACCCTAAGCCGCTATAAATCAGTTCATTCATTCGTCTATCCACATATAGTGAATAAAAGTACTGTTAAACCTCCCTGAAATATGCGCCATTCATCTTAAATTGTAGGAAACAAATCCCCCCCCGATTATGTTAGTATACATTTTATTAATTGTTTACCTGGGTTGCCTCTACATGGCATACAAAGGTGCGGCTCCTTCGGAGGAATAAATAACATGATATAACTATTCTACTGAAGACCCATTGATATCCAACAATATCGTTCCCTTGACAGAACCTATTGTTGGATATTTTTTGTCTATACCACAGATTCCCAACCCACTGTATTAAAAATAATTTCCCTTACCTTCGATACAAATAGTTGCATAACTAACTAATTTTACGGTAAAGCTTAATTTATGAAACGTTCCATCAAAAAAGTAGCGGTATTGGGTAGTGGTGTAATGGGGTCTCGTATCGCCTGTCATTTTGCAGGTATTGGGGTACAGGTACTACTGTTAGACATGGTTACCAAAGGTGCTGAAGAAAGCACCAAACCAGCAGAACGTAACAAACTGGTGAATGATGCTTTACAATCTGCCATTAAAAGCAACCCCTCTCCTGTTTATAGCAAACAGGTAATCAAACATATCAAGACCGGCAATTTCGATGATAATATGAAAGATATTGCCACTTGCGACTGGATCATTGAAGTGGTTGTTGAAAGACTGGATATAAAACAATTGATTTATACAAAAGTGGAGGCATTTCGTAAACCGGGCACACTGGTTACATCCAACACTTCAGGTATACCCATTCATTTGATGGCCGAGGGCAGATCGGATGATTTTAAAAAGCATTTCTGCGGATCACATTTCTTTAATCCCCCACGCTATTTACGCTTACTGGAAATTATTCCAACACCATACACAGATCCTGAGATAGTAGATTTTCTAATGGAATATGGTGACCTGCACCTTGGTAAAACAACGGTGCTTTGTAAAGATACACCTGCCTTTATCGCCAACAGAATTGGTGTATTCAGCATCATGAGCATTTTTCATATCATGGATAAGCTGGGCTTAGGAATTGATGATATAGATGCGCTTACCGGTCCAATTATCGGCAGACCCAAATCAGCAACTTTCAGAACCGCCGATGTAGTTGGCATCGACACTCTCGTAAAAGTAGCCAAAGGAGTGGCAGATAATTGTCCTACGGATGAAGCAAAAGATATTTTCACGATTCCTGCATGGCTTGATACTATTGTTGCCAACAACTGGTTAGGAGATAAAACGGGACAGGGCTTTTTCAAAAAAATAAAATCGGCTGAAGGCAAGGAAATACAAACACTGAACCTCGCGACCATGGAATATGGTCCGAGAAACAAACCAAAATTTGCCAGCATCGAAGCAGCTAAACCTGTTGATGATCTGAAACAGCGAATTAAAATGCTCTCTGCTGCAACTGATAAAGCAGGTGAATTTTATCGTGCATTTCATTTCTCTCTTTTCTCTTATATCTCTCATCGCATCCCAGAAATAAGTGATGATATTTATCGCGTAGATGATGCCATGATGGCTGGTTTCGGATGGGAAATAGGTGCTTTTGAAAGCTGGGATACGGTTGGTGTTGAAGCAACCGTAAAAGCCATGAAAGCCGCTGGTTATAGTGTTGCAGTCTGGATCGATGAAATGTTGGCATCTGGTGCTACCAGTTTCTATAAAGTAGAGCAGGGTAAAAGAATGTATTATGACCAGGCTTCAAAATCATACAAGACTATACCTGGAGGAGAATCATTCTTAGTACTCAATAATCATAAAGACAAACTCGTTTGGAAAAACAGTGCCTGCAGATTATACGATATCGGTGATGGTGTTGCCGGTTTAGAATGGAGCACAAAAATGAATAGTATCGGCGGCGAGGTTTTGGAAGGCATCAACAAATCTATCGGTATCGCTGAAGAAAAATTCAAAGGACTGATCATCGGAAACGAAGGCGCCAACTTCAGTGCCGGTGCAAATGTGGGCATGATCTTTATGCTGGCCATTGAACAGGAATATGATGAACTGGATATGGCTATACGCATGTTCCAAAATACTATGATGCGTGTGCGATATTCTTCTGTTCCGGTTGTTACGGCCCCTCACGGGCTTACCCTGGGCGGTGGTTGTGAAATGAACCTGCATGCCGATAAAATTTGTGCGGCTGCTGAAACTTATATTGGACTGGTTGAATTGGGCGTTGGATTGATACCCGGTGGCGGTGGAACAAAAGAATTTGTATTACGTGCTGCAGATGATATGCACGAAGATGAACCAGAAACCATCACTTTAAAGAATCGGTTTTTATCCATCGCAACTGCCAAGGTGGCTACCTCTGCACAGGAAGCTGTTGAAATGGGTATTCTGAGAAAGGGTGCTGATGAAATAGTGATGAACCTCGGCAGAAGACTCACCGAAGCAAAAAAATCTGTTATTGAATTATATGATAGTGGCTACACTACACCAATACAACGAAGCGATATTAAAGTGCTCGGCCGCTCCGCACTTGGTGCCCTCTACGCTGGCATAAATGGCATGTGGAGAGGCAACTACGCAACCGACCACGATGCACTGGTTGCGCGAAAACTGGCTTATGTAATGTGTGGAGGCGATCTTAGTGAACCAACCCTCGTAACCGAACAATATTTACTGGACCTTGAAAGAGAAGCCTTTTTAAGTCTTTGCGGAGAAAGAAAAACCCTCGAACGTATTCAAAGTGTTCTCAAAAGCGGGCGCCCGCTCAGGAATTAATCACCCCACTCTGCGAAGCCTCTGCTCACATAGTGCCTCTGCGGTAAACAGACCTTTTACTCACCGCAGAGACAGAGAGAAAACGGAGGTTTCGCAGAGGGTTGGTGATATATTCGCCCTCCCCTTCTACCGCTGATACATGTAAAAAACAGATCATCCCATTTCTGGGAATCTGAAAATATTCTAAGTATCTTCGGAATTAAGGCATTAATATGCCTTGATTATTATTCATCGTTAACAACTGCTTATGCAACCTGTCCTCTCTATACAGGGAATATCTAAAAGATATGGATCTATCCAGGCATTGAACAATGTTTCTTTTGATGTTCCCCAAGGCTGTGTTTTCGGTATCCTGGGTCCAAATGGTAGTGGTAAAACAACCATGTTGAGTATTATCCTGGATATTTTACAATCGAATTCAGGCACTTATGCCTGGTTTGGAAAACCGGGTTCACCAGAAACAAGGAAACAGATTGGATCATTGCTTGAGACCCCCAATTTTTATCATTATCTCTCTGCTGTTGACAACCTCAATATTACCAAGGCAATCAGTGGTCGTGGTGATGCTGCAGATATAGACAGGGTTTTGGAAATTGTTAAACTGTCTGCACGAAAAAACAGCAAGTTCAAAACCTATAGCTTAGGTATGAAACAAAGGCTTGCAATAGGAGCCGCATTACTGGGTAATCCGGAAGTGCTGGTGTTTGATGAACCAACCAACGGACTCGATCCGGTTGGTATTGCGGAGATCAGGGAATTAATTAAGCAATTGGCAAGGGAAGGAAAAACCATCATCATGGCAAGTCACCTGCTCGATGAAGTTGAAAAAGTTTGCACCCATGTAGCCATCCTCAAAAAAGGCACATTAATTACTGCGGGAAAAGTTGATGAAGTATTGGCTAATGAAGATATCGTTGAAATTTCTGCCACAGATACAGATAAACTTAAAGCTGTATTAGAAAGCTATAACGGCCATTCGCACCTGAAGCAAGATGGCAAATTGTTTGAATTGTTTTTCCCACTCGGCACTGCCCGCATGGAAGACCTGAACCGCCATTGCTTCGAACATGGCGTTGTACTCAATCAATTATTGTTAAAGAAGAAGAGTCTTGAAACCAAGTTCTTCGAATTAACCAACGACTAATTCATCCTAAAAAAGAAACTATGCTTTCCCTTATAAAAATAGAATGGTTAAAAATTAAAAAATACCCGGCATTCTGGTGGATGTTAGGTATCGTTGCCTTAACCTATCCCAGCATTAACCTGATGTTCCTGAAGGTGTATGAAGATATTACCAAAGGAAAAGAAATGGGGCAAATTGCACGTATGTTTTTGGGGAACCCCTACTCTTTTCCCGAAACCTGGCATACCGTAGCATTCTTCTCTTCCTTCTTTATCATACTACCTGCCATACTGGTTATTATGATGGTTACAAATGAATATACATTCAGAACACATCGCCAAAATATCATTGATGGGTGGGACAGAAATGATTTCATCACCAGCAAGCTCTGTGATGTACTTATCATTACTTCAATCATCACATTATCTTATGTTATTGTAGCCGTTGGTTATGGTTCATACACAGACAGCAAAAATTTTTACCGCTGGTCTGAACAATTACAATATATACCATTGTTCTTCCTGCAAACATTTGCACAATTATCTATTGCCTTTTTATTGGGCTATCTGATTAAAAAAGCATTTATAGCACTGGGTTTATTCCTCTTCCATTATCTAATCCTGGAAAATATTGCCGTATCCTGGTTCAAATACCAGGTTAAATCAGATATAGGGAAATTCTTTCCCTTCGAAGCTTCTGACCGCCTTATACCAGTACCTGCTTTTATAGGTAATTTTGGCCAGGACCTCAAGGCCCAATACCAAAAAGCCATAGATGCTATTCCGTTACATATAGGTCTAACCATTGCCATTACGGCAATTATTTGGATAATATGTTATAGGGTACATAAGAGGAGGGACCTTTAGGATGGCAGATCGCAGATCGCTGATGGCGGATGTCTGATGTCTGATGTCTGATTTATGGGTGATTTATAAGTGATTTAAAAAACTTTAGGTTATGGTATTAGTGCTAATAGCTAATGGCTAATGGCTAACACCTAATACCTAACCCCTAACCCCTTCCTCAATTCCCGGATAGTTAAAAACAAAACCTGTGGCCTGGATTTTCCGGCTGCTTACGGTTGTGCTTTTGAGGATTTCAATACTCATTTCGCCCAATAATAGTTTTAAAAAGAATGCAGGTATTGGAATTGGGATGGCCCATGACCTGCGCATATTTTTTGCAAGGGCCTTCATCAGGTTTCTGCTTGATACCGGATTTGGAGACACTGCATTGTATACCCCTGCTATCTCCGGGTTTTCTATGGCATAGATAAAGAGCCTACACAGGTCTTCTATATGTATCCAGCTTACTACTTGTTTTCCTGTACCAAATATGGGTAAGATGCCTGCAGTAATTGGTTTTTTAAATTCAGCAATAGCACCTCCGGTCCCACTCAATACTATTCCAACACGCAAACGAACCAGTCGCTTATTACTGTCTGTAACTTGAGCTATGCTTTCCTCCCATGCTTTACAGGTATCGCCCAAAAAACCAGGATAAGCAGGCATGTCCTCGGTAAACGGCAATCGAACATCTTCCCGGTCTGGACCATACCAGCCAATTGCGGACGCACTTACAACAGTTTTAACTTTATTAGGCATCGTTTGAAGTGCCTGCACCAATAACTTACTGCTTTGAGTTCTGCTATCCAGTATTTCTTTTTTACGGGCTTCTGTCCACCTTTTATCTGCTACCCCTGCCCCAGCTAAATGGATGATATGATCAGCGCTACTGATTGCTGCTTCTTCAATGGTTTGCTCCTGAATATTCCATGAATAAATACGAATCTGTTTTCCGTCAACGTATGCTTCTCCAGCTTTTCTGCTTAGCCAGGTTACACGATAGCCCCTCTCCACCAGTAATTTGGTGAGGTAATGGCCTATCATACCCGTTCCACCAGTAATAAGTATTGTTTCCATGATTGTACAGGTATAACAAATATCCGACAATAATGTTCTAAAAAATAACCCCGACGCATAGGTCGGGGTCAACAACTAAAATCACCAGGCTAAAACGCTATGATAAGCAATCGTTAATCAGGTTTCTTGCCATCCAAAAAAGTATTGATGGTAGAAATTTGGGTCTGATTATTTTCATCCTTACCTACTGTGTATTTACTATAAAAGTCTTCCACAGAAGTAAGTGTATTTCCAAAAAGTTCCATATTTCTTCTTACATATGCTGGCACATTGTCAAACTCATTATTTGCGTCCGTGCTGTTATTCATGTTAAAAGAAAGATTACGTAATTTCTGAATGCGCTCTGCTGCCCTTCTTTTCTGCTCTTCCGCATCATCTAATACCGAATCATCAATAAAGCTTGTTGGCGGAGCAACTGCAACTACAGGAGCTGGTTTTTCTTCTTTCTCTACCAGTTGCATCATCATATCTTCTTCCTGCGCTACTGGTTTTTCTTCTACAACCTGTTTTACAGGCTGCACCATTTCCTGTAAAGGAGCTGGTGCTTGTTTTTCAGGCTCAGCGTAAATATTCATGGGTTTGCTGAACATGGTAGTTACTGGTTGTTGAGGCTGTTCGTTTACTTTGAACTGCAGCATCTCATCCTGTACTATAGATTTCGTAACATGTACTTCTTCTTTAGGAACTTCAGGTACAGCTATTTCTTCCGTTATTTCAGTACTTAGTTCAAACTGTAGTGTGAAATTTTCTGCTGGTTCTTCAACCACTGGTTCCTCAGCTACAATAGGTGTAGCGGCAAAAATATTCAGCACCGGTGTTTCTTCAACCGCTTCTTCCATTCTTGGTGCAAATGGATCTTTATCTTCAAGGGGGAGTGTTTGTTGAACTGGTTGCTGTACCGGCTTTTGTTCTGCCTGTTCAACATCCAATGTCATAACAATCTTCTCCTGCTTGGGTTCTGGCTTTTTTTGCTCAACTGGTTTTGCGAAAGGGTCTTTGTGTTCGAATCCAGTTGCAATCAGTGTGATACCAATTTTTTTATCCAGTGTATTATCATAACCCATACCAACAATCACATCTGTGTCTTCACCAGCCTGCATGCGCAGGTGATTATTGATGGTTTCCAATTCATCCATGGTACACTCATGATCACCTTCAGCACTGTTGATATTAATGAGTATCCATTTAGCTCCTCTGATATCATTATCGTTCAGCAATGGAGAGGAAAGTGCTTCTTCAATGGCAAGTTGCGCACGGTTTTCACCTTCTACTTCTGCTTTACCGAGGATTGCTACACCGCCATTTTTCATCACCGTACATACATCCGCAAAATCGACGATGATATGTCCACGGCTGTTGATTACATCCGTAATACATTTCGCAGCAGTTGCCAATACATTATCTGCTTTTGCAAATGCTTCTTTCATTTTGAGGTTACCATATTGGATCCTGAGTTTATCGTTGCTGATTACCAGCAATGTATCCACATAAGGCTTTAACTGGCGAATACCTTCGTCAGCCTGTAGCTGTCGGCGCGGACCTTCAAATCCGAATGGCGTTGTTACTATACCAACGGTGAGTATGCCAAGTTCTTTACAGATTTGTGCAATAATTGGAGCTCCTCCTGTACCGGTACCACCACCCATACCTACAGTAATAAATGCCATTTTGGTATTTACTTCAAGTATGCGTTTGATTTCTTCGAGCGATTCCTCCGTTGCTTTTTTACCAACTTCAGGGTTGGCACCTGCGCCTAAACCTTGTGTAAGGTGTGGGCCTAATTGTATTTTATTCGGGATCTTGCTTTGTTCGATTGCTTTGGCGTCGGTATTACAGATAATAAAATCAACACCTTCGATATTCTGATCAAACATGAAGTTAACAGCGTTGCTCCCGCCGCCTCCAACACCAAGTACCTTGATGATGGAAGATTTCTGTTTGGGAAGATCAAAGTGAATCATAGAGAACGATTTATAGGGGTTAGTAGATTACTGTGTTTTCAATGGGACGATATATAGGAAACGTATGTTAACTGTATTTTATTTTATTACCTGGTCTTCCTCTTCTTTAAACAGATCTATCAGGTTGTTTTTAAACTTATCCCAGAACTTCTGTTTTCTTGCATTTCCGTCTACTTCCTGAGGCACCGATGTTACTGGCATTTCTACCTCGGCTGCGGCTTCAACTTTCAGGTTCCTAGGCACTTCGATCTTCTTGAATTGTTCATTAAACTCTTTGTACTTATGATCGTAGTCGCTGTAACCTTTAAGTATCAACCCTAGACAGGTAGCATACATCGGCTTCTTCAACTCTTCAATATGGTTCGGAGCCAGGTGTTCGTTCGGCAACCCGATTCTTGCATTCAAGCCGGTAGTATATTCTGTTAATTGAATCAGGTGTTTCAACTGAGATCCGCCCCCTGTAAGGATGATACCACCATTCAGCGCACGGCTGTCGAGACCCACTGTTTTAATATGGTAAGTAACAAAATCAAGTATTTCACTCATTCTCGCCTGGATAATTGCTGCCAGGTTTTTAACACTGATTTCTTTTGCAGGCATACCTTTCAGTCCAGGAATGGTGATATAGGCATTAGCTTTGGCTTCATCAGCTAAAGCACTACCAAACTGCACTTTCATGGCTTCAGCCTGGCTTTTTAATACCCCTAATCCCATACGGATATCATTGGTAATATTTTCACCACCAAAAGGAATAACCGCTGTATGCTTCAGGATACCTTCATAAAAAACTGCCAGGTCACTGGTACCACCACCAATATCAAGGATGGCAACACCTGCTTCCATGTCGATCTCACTCATTACAGCACTTGCAGAAGCCAATGGTTGTAATACAAGGTCTTTAGTGCTTAAACCGCTTCTGTCAACAGCGCGGTGGATATTACGAATAGCGTTTCTGTCGCCGGTAATGATATGAAAATTGGCTCCTACTTTAACGCCATTATATCCAACGGGGTCCTTGATGTTCTGGATATTATCTACATGAAAATCCTGTGGTATCACATCAATAATCTGATCACCTGCAGGAATAAATGTTTTGCGCTGGTTGTTCAGCAACTGGTCAATTTCCCAGCGTTGTATTTCGGTTTCCGGATCCTGGCGAACCATATCTCCCCTGGTTTGGAGACTTTTGATATGATGTCCGGCTATACCCACATATACTTCATTGATCTCCAGATCAGGATTACTTTCATAGCAGTTTAACAAAGCCTGTTGGATTGCTTTGATCGTTTGGTCGATATTCAACACTTGACCATGCTGCACGCCGCTGCTGTTGGCACGTCCAAACCCGAGTATCTCCAATTTGCCATACTCGTTTTTGCGACCTGCAATAGCTGCGATCTTTGTAGTTCCGATGTCCAGACCAACAATGATTGGTGATTCATTGTGATTCATAAGGTATGCGTTTTAGTTGTTTCCATTTTTTTGCGGGAATTGTCAATGGTGAATGGTCAATACATTCACAATTCACCATTGACAATTCACACTCATTACTCACTCTTCTTCATCACTGCTTTAGGCTTAGGCTTTATTGTCTTTTCCTCTTTTTTCTGCTCAGCCTTCTTCGATAACGGTTTCGTATTTGTTTTATTGTTGATGTTGGTAACAGTTTTTGGAGGAGGTGTTTCTTTAACAGGACTTTTAACCGGTGCCGATAATTTTACAACACTGTCTTTTACCGGAGTCTTTGTTGTTTCAACCGGCAAAACAGATCTGTCTGTAACCGGGGCTGTCATCTGCCTGATCAGTTCCAGTGCTGCGGTTGAATCTTGTTTAATACCACTCATGCCTCTTTTTACTGCCACCACCTGTTTATCATATTGTACATTGATTCGTTCATAATAATGGATACCATGCTGTAACCAGGCCTGCTTATAAAAAGTATACAGGCGGTTAAACTTGGCATCAAGATCAGTTGCCCCTCCGATGCTAACAATATGTTCACCAAATACCGGCACCAGTTCAAACTGGTTACCCGGCTCTATATCAATCTGTGCCACCTGCGCTATCCAAAAACTGTCTTCCAGTATATAACTGCCCAGTTTTACTATATCATTCAGTAATAAACTATCTGGTTTTGATAGTTTAATATTATCTGATGGAAACCCTGTGAACATTGGCACACGTGCGCTTAGTCTGTCACTCAGGGGGAGTCTTAGTCCACCACTATCCACATAAAAGGAACCTCCCTGTGTTGTAAAAACCCTTGCAACTGGTTGCCTTTCATCGATCTGAACCTCCAGCACTTGTTGATTATTGATAAAAAGCTCTGCATTTCTTACCCAGGGATTTTTTTCCATAGCCGCTTCCATCGCTCTGAGATTAAGCTTTGCTATCGGTGTTCCGATGGTTTTCTGTTGCTGGTTGATCAATTCAAGAATATCTTTTTCATCGATAAACATATTTTCCTCTATCCCTGATATTTCAATCTTAATATCGCTACAGGCCTTTTGGCTTTTCTTTTGCATAGCAGCGCCCATCAGTACGATAGTACCAACCCCTGCCAAAATCCAGGCAGCCTGTACCAGTCTTTTTTTCCAATCCACTTTGCGCATCTGCTTATTATTGTTCCAGTATATTTTTAACCTTATTCACCAATGCATCTATATCACCTGCCCCGGCCATTACCACCAACGAAGGTCGTTGTTCTTTTACCCAAGCCAACATTGCTTCCTTTTCAAGTATTTGTTTGTCTGCCAACTTCATTTTATGAAATAAGAGTTCACTTGTCACACCCGGCATGGGCAATTCGCGAGCCGGGTAGATTGGTAATAACACTACTTCATCAGCCATATCCAGACTTTTTGCAAAATCATCGGCAAGGTCATTTGTCCTGCTGAATAAATGAGGCTGAAATACCAGGGTAAGCTTATGGTTCGGAAATATGCTCCTTACTCCAGTGATTAAAGCCCTTAACTCTTCCGGATGATGTGCATAGTCATCAATCACCACATGCTCATCTGTTTTTAACGCATATTCAAATCTTCTGCGAACACCTTTAAAATCTGCTACTGCCGCACGAATGGCATCATCTTCAATATTCAAATATTTAGCTACAGTAATAGCCGCTATTACATTTTCGATATTGTGTAACCCTCCCATTGTAAGGGTAATATTTTCAACCATCCAGCCCGGACCACTAGCATTAAAATGGTAGCTGCCATTTTTTACTTCCAGGTTTACTGCTTTAACATCTGCTTCGGGTGAATTATAGCTGTACCTGTAATTATGCGCGGCCATAAATTCAACTTCCCTGCTTAATCCCTTTTTGGTTACAAGACATCCGCCTGGTTTTACTTTTTGCGCAAAAGCAACAAAGGCATTTTCTACTTCCTGCGGGGTACCATATATATCGAGGTGATCTGGATCAATTGCAGTTACCACAGCTATATCCGGCACTAATTTCAGAAAGCTTCGATCATATTCATCAGCTTCTACCACCACTACATTTCTTTCACTGCTCCAGAAATTGGTATTGTAGTTTGCAGCAATACCTCCGAGAAATGCGTTACACCCGTATCCTGAATGCCTTAATAAATGAGCAATCATAGAGGTTACCGTTGTTTTACCATGGGTACCTCCTACACAGATATTGAAAGAGCCTTCAGTGATCCATTGTAACACATCACTTCTTTTAACCACAACATATCCCTGCTCCCTGTAATAAACCAGCTCAGCATGTGTTGCAGGAATAGCGGGTGTGTATACAACTGCATCAACATCTTTAGGGGCAAGATCAACCCGCTCTTCATAATGAATATCAATACCTTGCTCGGCAAGTGCAGTGGTAAGCGGCGTAACGGTTTTATCATATCCACTTACGGCAACACCCCTCGATTTGAAATACCTCGCCAGTGCACTCATACCAATGCCACCGATGCCGATAAAATATATTTTCTGTATGTCGTTTAACTTAACCACGTATGTATTTTAGTATTTCTGTTGCCACCATTTCATCGGCATTTATAATAGCCAGCGGTGTGATTTTCGCTATCAATTCCATTTGCATTGCTTTATCTTTTGCGAGTTCCACCATTTTTGAATAGAGCTCTTTCGGTGCTTCACTATCTTTAACCAACCATGCCGCACCTTTTGAAACAAGGTGCATTGCATTTACTGTTTGATGATCTTCGGCCGCAAAAGGATAAGGAACAAAAATGGCCGGCTTTTTCACTACACATATTTCTGCTACCGACATAGCACCAGCGCGAGACACTACGATATCTGCCGCTGCATAAGCCATTTCCATATCCGTAATGAATGTATCTACCCACACGTTAGCATATGATTTTCCTCTTTCCTTATAAGCACCTGCATTATTTTTTCCGGTTTGCCATATCAGTTGAATATTCATGGAATGAAATTCATGAATATGCGCTGCGATTACATCATTAATACTCTTTGCTCCTAAGCTTCCCCCCATTACCAGAATTGTGGTAGCTCCATTTTTTAATCCAAATCTTTCCAGCGCCTTATCTTTAGCTAATGCATCAACACCTGTTATTGATTGTCTTACAGGATTCCCAGTAACCATAATTTTTTCAGGCGGGAAAAACTTTTCCATATCGGTAGTACCAACAAAAATTTTGGCAGCTCTGGCACCCAATAACATATTCGATTTACCTGCGAATGAATTGGCTTCATGGATAAAAGTTGGTAAGCCTTTTTGCTGTGCATATCTTAACACAGGAAAAGTGGAATAGCCCCCAACACCTATTACAGCATCTGGCTGAAACTGATTCACAAGTTTTCTCACTTTCCAAAAACTCCTGATCAGTTTAAGCGGAAGTGAAATATTTTTAAAGAGATTTGATCGGTTAAATCCGGCAATATCTAATCCTTCAATTTTATAACCAGCCTGCGGCACTTTTTCCATTTCCATTTTACCCTGCGCACCGATGAATAGAAATTCAGTATCAGGCGCCTGCTTTTTAATGGCATTTGCTATGGCTATTGCCGGGAAAATATGTCCGCCAGTACCTCCACCGGCTATGATGATTTTCTTTTTCATAGTCTAAGCAGGGGTATCTGTTAAAGGATGAACAACTATCGGTTCTGGCTCAGGCTTACCTTCTATTTGCTCCACATTTCTCGCCACACTTAATACAATTCCGATTGCGCAACAGGTAAACAGAAAAGAACTACCTCCCATACTTACCAATGGAAGGGTTACGCCCGTTACCGGTACGAGGTTTACATTAACAGCCATATTCGCAACAGCCTGTATTACCAATGTAAAGCTTAGTCCCAGTGCCAGAAATGCACCAAATGCATAAGGACATTTTCTGAATATCCTGATACAACGAAATAAGAAAACGAGGTAAATAAATATCATAAATGCTCCACCAATCAACCCATACTCTTCAATGATGATGGAATAAATAAAATCGTTATAGGCCTGTGGAAGAAAATTTCTTTGCTGACTATTACCTGGCCCTAAACCCATTAAAACACCACCATTAGCAATGGCAATTTTAGCTTGTTGAACCTGATAAGGCACTTCTGCTTCTTTTGCATAAATAAAATCCTGCACACGTTTTACCCAGGTACCGAAACGTCCGATCGATTTTGCTTTCTCTGCTACAACTGCATCACCATTTTTGGCTTTGCTCTGGTGTGTCATTACAGCTACCGATACAATAAATGCAACGGGTATCAAGGCCACACCGATGGTTAACAAAATATGTTTCAAGCTTACCCTGCCAATAAACATTAACAACAAAGAAGTTGCACCTGTCAACAATGCATTTGATAAGTTAGCCGGCATAATCAACGCACATATAATAAGTACCGGTGTTACAATTGGTATAAACCCTTTTTTAAAATCCTTGATCACTTCCTGCTTTTTACTCAGCAGTTTGGAGATATACATAAATAATGCCAGCTTAGCCAGATCACTTGTTTGTACAGTGAGGTGAATAATTGGTAGTTTAATCCAACGACTTCCTTCATTAATCTTTGCACCAAAAAACAGTGTATAAATCAGCAGCGGAATAGACAGCAGGAATAGAATTGTTGCAATTCTTGAAAACAGGGAGTAATTGATCCGGTGCAGAAAATATATCAGCATAAGACCTACCAGTGTAAACGAAACCTGCTTAAAAAGGTACACATTGGTATTCCCTTTGTACATTTTATAAGCAAGTGATCCGGTTGCGCTATATACCACCAGTATAGAGATCAGTGATAATAGCAACACAATACCCCAGATATACTTATCACCTCTTGCCCTGTCAACAAGCTGGCTTCGTACACCTTGCACGCTGGGTATTTGTGAAAACAATTTATCGGTTACTTCTGGCATAATATCAATGTCAACAGTTCATTCTTCAATGAGTAACCCGCTGGCGGGTTATTACAATTCTTTTACGGCGTCTTTAAATTGCGTACCGCGATCCTCATAATTTTTAAACAGGTCGAAACTTGCACAAGCCGGACTCAACAAAACCATATCACCTTTTGCCGCAAGTTTAAAAGAAGCATTCACCGCTTTTTTAGCACTATCCGTTTCAACAATTACAGGTACGATATCTTTAAATGCCTCTATTATTTTACTATTGTCTATACCCATACAAACAATAGCTTTCACCTTTTCTTTTACCAATTCTTCCAGTAAGGAATAATCATTGCCTTTATCTGTCCCTCCTAGTATGAGTACGGTAGGCTTAGTCATACTTTCGAGGGCAAACCAGGTACTGTTTATGTTGGTTGCCTTACTATCGTTAATGAATTCAACACCACGTACCATGGCAACAAATTCCATCCTGTGTTCGAGGCTGTGAAAATCTTTCACTGCTTCACGGATTTTTTCCTTTCTGATACCCAAAGTGGTAGCGGCTATTCCTGCAGCCATAGTGTTGTAGTTGTTGTGTTTCCCCTTAAGGGCAAAATCGTAAATACTCATGCTTACTCTTTCTTCCTGGATTCTTAGCATCATCTGGTCGCCCTTGATGTAGCCGCCTTTTTTTACTTCGTGTTTCATAGAGAATGGTAATGGGTTAGTATGGATGGTTAGTAGTCTCAATTTTTCCATGATCACTTCATCATCTTCGCAGTAGATGAAATAATCGTCAGCCGTTTGGTTTTCAATGATCCTGAATTTGCTGTTGATATAGTTCTCGAACTTATAATCATACCTGTCGAGATGATCTTCCGTAATATTCAATAACACACTTACATCCGCACGGAAATCTTTTATATCATCCAGTTGAAAAGAACTCACTTCTGCCACATATATCTCTTTCGGATCTTCTGCTACCTGCCTGGCAAACGAATAACCAATATTGCCTACCAGTGCACAGTTTAATCCTGCTGTTTTACAGATATGATAAATCAAAGAAGTGGTTGTGCTTTTACCATTACTACCCGTAATGGCCACAATCTTTGAGTTCCCTTTAAACCTGTAAGCCAACTCAATCTCACTGATCACCGGAATACCTTTTGCACGTATGGCTTTCACCACTTCATTTTTTTCCGGTATGCCCGGACTCTTCATCACTTCATCTGCATTCAGTATCAGCTCAAGTGTATGTTTAGCCGATTCGAATTCGATATTATTTTCAATGAGCGTTTTTTCATACCCAGGTTTTATTACGCCACCATCACTAAGGAACACATCGTATCCTTTTTGTTTGCCAAGAATAGCAGCTCCTACACCGCTTTCTCCCCCACCCAGTATAACAAGTCTGTGTTGCTTCATTGCTCTATCTCATTTTCAGGGTCAGTATCGACATTACAACACATAACACCGTTACAATCCAGAACCTGATTGCTATTTTATTTTCATGAAAACCTTTCTTCTGGTAATGGTGGTGCAGGGGACTCATCAGAAATATTCTTCTTCCTTCACCGAATTTCTTTCTGGTATATTTGAAATAACTCACTTGCAACATCACACTCACCAGTTCTACCAGGAATACACCACAGAAAATTGGGATGAGTAATTCTTTTCGTACAATAATGGCCAGCGATGCGATGATACCACCCAATGCCAAGCTTCCTGTATCGCCCATAAATACCTGTGCGGGGTACACATTGTACCAGAGAAATCCGATACAGGCTCCGACAAACGCACCTACAAAAATGGAGAGTTCACCAAGATTAGGGATATACATTACATTCAGGTAATCTGCCAATACATAGTTACCACTCACATATATAAACACACCAAGTGCTACACCAATAATGGCACTCACACCTGCAGCCTGTCCGTCGATACCATCGGTAATATTTGCGCCGTTAGATACTGCAGTTATAATAAAAGTGACAATCAATATATAGATGATCCAGGTGTACTTTTCTGCCCCCTCACCCATCCAGCTAATGAGTTTACTATAATTGAATTCATGGTTTTTTACAAACGGGATAGTTGTGATCGGTGTTTTCACTTTTACATACCTGCGCTCTACACCATTGATATTTCTGGTGATGATATTGGTATCTTTTGCCAGTCGTTCACCTTTTTGCAGTTCAACAACATTGGTAGATATAATTTCTCTTTCGACCGTTACGGCATTACTAAAATAAAGTGTAACACCTATGATGATACCTAATCCTACCTGACCAATAATTTTTGAAACGCCTGCCAGACCATCACTATCTTTCTTTTTATAAGATTCTCCTTTTTGCAAAGCGGCCCTTCTTGCTTTGATCTTGAAATAATCATCCAGAAAGCCAATAATGCCGAGCCATACCGTACAAAGCACCATCAAACGGATATATACTTTGTCGAGATTGGCAAAAAGCAATGTTGGGATCAATATGCTAAGTAAAATGATGATCCCACCCATGGTTGGGGTTCCCTTTTTCAGGTGTTCGCCCTGCAGACCAAGATCCCTTACAGTTTCACCAATCTGTTTCTTTTGCAGGAAAAGGATTAGTCGCTTACCATATACTGTAGCTATTACCAGCGATAGCAAAACAGCCATAGCTATCCTGAAAGTCAGGAACTGGAACATACCCGCACCTGGTACATTGAATTCCTGCTTTAGCCATGTAAATAATTGATACAGCATATTGGTGTTTGGTTTTGTAGGTTATTTTTTAAGCGCAGCAAACATTTCCAGTAAAACCTGCTTATCATCAAAAGCATGTTTTACTCCTTTTATATCCTGGTATTTCTCATGTCCCTTTCCTGCTACCAGTATAATATCTTCTGGTCCTGCATAACTTACCGCTGTTCTTATTGCTTCCTTTCTGTCTACTATACTGATATATTTTCTTTTTGCTGAACTGCTTAAACCCGTTTCCATATCTCTCAAAATAGCTTCCGGCTCTTCTGTTCTGGGATTATCGCTGGTAAGAATTACCCTGTCGCTTAAATCGCAGGCTGTTTGTGCCATAACAGGGCGCTTGGTTTTGTCTCTGTCGCCACCGCATCCGACTACAGTAATAACCTGCTCATGCCCCTTCCGCAATTTTTTAATAGTCATCAACACATTTTCCAATGCATCCGGCGTATGCGCATAATCTACAATACCGATGATTAATCCTCCGCTGATCACATAATCAAACCTTCCTTCAGCACCACTTAACATGCTAAGTGCCGTAAGCACTTCTTCACTATCTTCTCCCAAACAAACCGCTGCACCGTATACTGCCAGGAGATTATATGCATTAAACTCTCCGATCAGTCTGAAATGCACTTCTTTATCATTTATCGTCATTATAAGACCGGTGAGTGCATTCTCCAGTATTTTTCCTTTAAATGCTGCTACGGTTTTAAGGCTGTACATATATTTACTGGCCTGTGTATTCTGCAACATCACTTCTCCTCTTTTATCGTCTGCATTTGAAATAGCAAATGCAGTTGCAGGCAAATGATCGAAGAATGATTTTTTTACCCTGATGTATTCTTCAAAAGTTTTATGATAATCGAGGTGGTCATGGGTGATATTACTAAACAGTGCCCCGGTAAATTGTAATCCGGTGATTCTGTGTTGGTGTATAGCATGACTGCTGCACTCCATGAAAACATGACTGCATCCTGCATCTAACATCAGTTTCAATAAGGCATTAAGACTTACCGCATCTGGTGTTGTGTGAGTAGATGGAATGATTTCATCACCGATCTGGTTTTGTACCGTGCTAATTAATCCGCATTTATACCCAAGCTTATTAAACAATTTGAAAAGCACCGTAGCAATAGTAGTTTTCCCATTCGTACCAGTCACCCCAACCAATTTAAGTTTGAGGGATGGCTCATCATAAAACTGGTGTGCCATATATGCCACAGCTTCCTGCGTATCTGCCACTTCCAGGTAAGTGACCCCATCTTCAAACCTGGCAGGCATGGTATCGCATACTATAACACTGGCACCGTTTGCAATAGCTTTATCGATATATTCATGTCCATCAGAAACAACTCCCCTGATGGCTACAAAAACATTTCCTGCTTCCAGTTTCCTGGAATCAATCTGAATACCAGAAACAGTTATATCAGTACTGCCATGCACCTGTTTGAGGTGAACCCGATATAATATGTCTTGCAGTTTTGTCATTTTAATTGAATGCTATTGTTACAAGTTGTCCTTTTGCTATTGCCTCACCTGCCTGTACCGATTGTGCAACTGCTTTTCCTTTGCCTTGCACATGAACTTTTAATCCAAGGTTTTCACACAGGTAAACCACATCTTTCAATCCCATCCCTTTAAGTTGTGGCATTGACTTATCTGAAACGGGTTTAGTATTGATGGATACCTGTTTATTTTTTCCATTAATAGCAACCCACTCATCAATGCGTTTACTTGAATCTTTATAGCTAATACTTAATTGTTTTACTACAGTCGAGAGATCACTTTTATAACCGGCATACGCGAAATAGCTGCTATCTAACCCACTCGATTTTTTTGCAAGATTGTTTACGCGTACATAAGTGCTGTACAGGCGATCGGCTATCTCTTTAAATACCGGACCAGCAACAGAGCCCCCATAATAAACCGCTGCATGTGGTTTATTTTTTATCACAACCAGACAAGTGTACTGTGGATCATTGGCAGGGAAATAACCTGCAAAAGAAGACTGGTAAACTTTATCTGCATAACCCCTGTTTCCATTTGCCACCAATGCTGTACCAGTTTTACCTGCTACTTTATAAGGTGTTTCTTTGAACAGTGAAGCGGCCGTTCCGGAAATACAAACACCTTCAAGACATTCACGCAGTTGGCGCAATGTTTCGTCACTGCAGATTTTTTCATCCACCACAACTGGCGAGAAACTTTTTTGTAAAACACCTTCTTCTTTTACCGCGCTAACCAGATAAGGTTTCATCATTCGTCCATTATTCGCCACAGCGTTATACAGTGAAACGGTTTGTAGCGGACTCACCAATAAATTATATCCAAAAGCCATCCATGGAAGCGTGGTGGGACCCCATAGTTTATGACCCGGTTTAAAAATGGTTGGTCTACGTTCGCCTGTCAGATCAATACCCGTTAAAGTATCCATCCGCATTTTCTTCAGGTGACTTATAAAACGGTTAGGGTTTGATGCATAATGCGCGACCGCAAGTTTGGCCATACCCACATTTGAGCTCAACTCGAATGCCTGTTTCACGGTAACCATATTTCTTCCATGCTTCTCACTATCATACACTACCTGCCCTGCCACTTTCCAGGTACCGCCTTCCAGGTCAACGCCTTGATTGAGGTTTACTTTTTTATCTTCAAGTAAAGCAATCATGGTGGCCAGCTTGAAAGTGGAACCGGGCTCAGATGGACTAATCGCGTAATTAAAATCTTCCCAATATTCACCGGCACTTCTTTTGCCAAGATTTGCCACTGCTTTAATTTTTCCGGTTCTTGTTTCCATCACTATGGCAGTACCATATTCGGCTTCGTTCTTCACCATCATTTTCATCAGGGCATTCTCTGTAACTTCCTGGATGAACACATCAATGGTGCTAACAATATCTTTTCCTGTTTCAGGTTCAATTTCATAGGTATCTGCATCAACCGGAACATAAACACCTCCGGCAATTGAGCGCACCAACTGCTTACCGTTTCTTCCTTTCAGGATACTGTCGTAAGTCATTTCAAGTCCGACTTTATTCGCATCTCTTGCCAGTCCGATGGTTCTGAAAGCAAGCATTTTGTACGGATTGAGGCGAATGGTTTTTTCATTTGCAATTAATCCGCTTTTGTATCGTCCCAATTTGAACAAAGGAAATTTCCTCAGCTCCTCATACTCACGAAAAGATATTTTTTTCTTTAGGAGGAAATAGGCATCGTTTTTCTTATAGCCCTGTTTTAATAATGCTTTGTAATCTTCTTTAGACTGATCGCCAAAAAGTTTAGAGAGATGATAACTTAAGGAATCAACATTTTCACGGAACAGGAGGCCATTTTTCGCGCGCAATGATTCAACGCGGAAATCCATATAAATATCAAATTGCGGAATACTGGTACTTAGCATTTGTCCGTCTTCACTATATATTGTACCTCGCTCTGCTTCTATTTCATCGATGCGTTGGTGAAGACTATCACTCATGCTTCTCCAGTAAGACCCTTCTACCTGCTGTATATAAACCGCTTTACCAAAAATGGCCACACATACAAGCACCACCAGTATATAACTGAGGTAGACTCTCCATAGTATGTCGCGTTTTACTTCCAAGTTGGTACGGTTATATATTTTCAACTCACCCTAACCCTCTCTGCTTCGCAAAGAGGGAATGATGTTTGCCGATGGCAAACATTGAGCTAGTACAATTCTTTCACTTTTCACCCCTCTCTCACTTCTCACGCCCTATCTCTCACTCTTCAATCTCACCGGTGTTTCTTTAATCACTTTCAACCCGAGTGGTTCTGTTGCTTTGATCACCTGCTGCTCCTCACTCTTAAACATCACTTCACTTTTCAGTGTCTTATACTCGTATTGAAGTTCTTTTAGTTCTTTAGTTGTATTATTTATATTCCTGATTGTTTTATCAGCCAGGTGCCCATTGGCTATATATAATACCGCCAGCACAGATAAAAACAGGAAGAATGGAATATTCTTCAGTATCCACTGATAGTTGAATAAGCCTTTCAGTGGATTTTTGTTTTGTTGTATTTTTTCTGCTTCCGACATCTTTTTTAACTCACCCCAGCCCTCTCTGCTTCGCAAAGAGGGAGAAATGTTTTTTCATACTTCTTTTTACATTCGTTCTGCCACCCTAAGCTTCGCACTTCTGCTTCTTGTATTTTGTTTCAACTCTTCCTGCGCGGCTATTATTGGCTTCTTTGTGATCACTTTCAGCACCTGCTCTTTCACAACAGGCAAGAAGGGGTTATCAGGTGTTTCATCGAAACTCCCCTGCCGGAAAAAGTTTTTTACCAGCCTGTCTTCTATAGAATGAAAGGTGATGATGGCAACACGGCCACCTGTTTTAAGCACAGCAGGAATCTGCTGCAGCATTTCTTTCAAAGCCCCCATTTCATCGTTTACCTCCATTCGAAGCGCCTGGAATACCTGAGCCAAATACTTATTAGGATTTCCCTTAACCACCGGACTTATCATAGCCTTGAACTGTTCAATAGTTTGAACCTGCAGATGATTGCGTTGCTGTACAATATGATGCGCCAGCGTTTTTGAATTACTGACTTCACCGTATTGTTCAAACAATTTATGCAGTTGCTGTGCTGAATAATTACGCACTATTTCAACCGCACTTAAGGGTTGTCTTCTATCCATGCGCATATCCAGCGGACCAGAGAAACGAATAGAGAAACCGCGTTCTCCTTCATCGAACTGGTGACTACTAACGCCTAAGTCTGCCAAAACACCGTCCACCTTTTCAATTTCATGCAAGCGTAAAAAACGTTGCAGGTGACGGAAATTTTGTGGTACAAATAAGACGCGTTTATCATCAGGTAAATTCTGCTGTGCATCAGCATCCTGGTCAAAAGCAATCAATCTGCCTTTCGTACTAAGCTTTTCCAAAATACCCCTGCTATGTCCACCACCACCAAAAGTGCAATCCACATATACACCATCGGGGTTTATCGACAAAGCATCGAGCGTTTCGTTGTAGAGGACGGGGATGTGATACACTTTTTATTAATTTGAAAATTTGAAAATTTGGGAATTTGAAAATGCCTGCAACGGAGAAAAGTCGAAAACGAAGCAACATACATGTGTCATTTTCAAATTTTCAAATTGCCTCATTTTCAAATTTTTTCAGTCATCACTTCCTGCGCCAGGCTACTGAAAGCTTCTGGTGAGAAATCCTCAAAGAGCTGTTTGTACTTACCTGCATCCCAGATTTCGAATCGATCAAGGGCTGCTGCCAGGATAATGTCCTTGCTTAAGCCGGCAAACTCCTTCAATGATCCGGGCAATAACATCCGACCAGCGCTATCCAGCTCTATTTCGGTTGCTCCACCCAAAAACTGACGACGGAATTGACGTACCTTGGGGTCGAAATCATTCAACTGGCTGATCTTTGCAATAATTATTTCCCAACTTTTCAAAGGATATAACGTGAGACATTTTTCGAAGCCACGGCTGAGGATGAAACGGTTCTCCCCTTCCGGCAACTGTTTTTTCAGTCCGCCAGGAATCAGGAAACGCCCTTTCGCGTCAACTGTAGCTTCATATTCTCCGTGAAATCCGGTCATTGGTGAATAAATATTTGTTTAGATTACCACTTGTTGACACAAAATAACACTTTTTCCCACTTTCTACCCGAATTTGGAGCGATTGTATTTATCCACAAACGAAAAATGCCTGTAATTCAATACCAGCTTGATTTACAGCGTGTTTTGGCAAAAGAAGATGTGAATTAGATGTGAATAGCTGTTAATAAGAAGTGCATAAGCCTGAAAGACCCTTACCCATAGCGCATTTAACTGATTATCAACTATAAAAGCATTCATGAAAACTACCGGATATTCTGGCAAACCCGTATGGCAAAAGCTCGGAATTGAGCCTGATTCCAGGATTCACCTGGTAGATGCTCCGGCTGATTATGCAGAATTGGTTGGCTGGACGGGCTCATTAACCACCACAGCGAAGGCTGCCGACATCATTCACTGTTTTGTGACCAGCCGGGCTTCTTTACAAAAGGTATTGCCTGCCCTAATACAAAAAGTGGCCGAAGGAGGTTGTATCTGGATTTCCTGGTACAAAAAATCTGCAGGCATACAAACCGATCTTACAGAAGACATTATCAGGGAAATAATATTGCCCACCGGATGGGTAGATGTAAAAGTTTGTTCAGTGAGTGAACAATGGAGTGGATTGAAATTTTTACGCAGAAAGAAATGAGCAATTGATATAGGATTAGGTAGAATAGTATCAAACCTCTTATTTTATTGGGTTTGCGATCGGCCTTAGAAAAAAAGCGTTAAGAAATTCATGTAATGGAGCGTTAAGCAATGGATGATGTTTGGCAATGTGCAATAGCTGAAGCGCAGTTTCGACCCATCATTGAACTGAAAGCTTGGCTTTAGTCTTCATCCATTGTAGCGCAATGGAATGAATTTTAGCTTTTTTTCTGAAGCCTTGACTTTTTTTGTTACTTTTTTGTGTCAAGACAAAAAAGTAAACGGAGGGAAATGCTTTACTAGTAAGGAATTGGTATTATTCTACCTAATCCTACAATTGATAATCGCCCTGCGCTATTAACTTTGCCGCTTAAATTGATGTGATGCATCCGAAAGATATAGCCATACTGGATTTTACCTATGATTTACCAGTAGAAAAAATTGCACAATATCCCTTATCAGAAAGAGACCAAAGCAAGCTATTGGTTTTTCAGCAGGGAAAGATACAGGATACATTTTATCATCAGCTGCCTACTTTATTATCACCACAAACATTACTGGTATTTAATAATACTAAAGTTGTAGAAGCACGTTTATTGTTCCAAAAGAGCAGTGGTAGTACAATTGAAGTGTTTTGCCTCGAACCAGATGATCAATACCCAGACATCACCACCGCTATGTTACAAAAGGGAAAAGTATATTGGAAATGTTTAGTGGGGGGTGCAAAAAAATGGAAGGAACCTGTATTACAATTATCATTTACCTACCAGGGAAAAAATACCACACTTACTGCAAAAAAAATAAACCAGGCACTGGATTATTATATCATTTCACTTGAGTGGAACAATATTGATCTTTCATTTGCGGAAGTATTGCATGCTGCAGGCAATCTCCCATTACCACCTTATATGAACAGGGCCGCAGAACCTGAAGATCATAAAAGATACCAAACAGTATATGCTAAACATGATGGTTCAGTTGCAGCCCCAACCGCTGGTTTGCATTTCACACCTTCATTACTTGAAAATCTTGCTGCTGCAAAAATTGATGCTGCATTTGTAACCTTACATGTTGGAGCAGGCACTTTCAAACCTGTTAAAGCTACCCGCATGCAGGATCATGATATGCATGCAGAATATATTGACCTTTCTATTGATATTATTGAACAACTAAGAAGCAGACTTAAGGATCCGATCATTGCAGTTGGCACAACTTCCCTGCGCACTTTAGAAAGTATTTATTGGTTAGGTGTTAAAACCTTACAAGACCCTTCTATAAAACCGGAAAACTTAACCGTTACCCAATGGGAGCCTTATGAAAGTAGCGTACTTCCAGAAAGTTCCGCTGCAATTGAAGCACTTTTGAACTGGATGAAGCAACATGAAATGAAAAGACTGATAACCAAAACAAGTATCATCATTGCTCCAGGTTATCAATTCAAAATGATACGCGGGTTAATTACCAATTTCCATCAACCTCAATCAACCTTATTATTATTAGTAGCCGCTATTACAGGACCTAAATGGAAGGATATCTATCATCATGCGCTGACGAATGGCTATCGCTTTCTAAGTTATGGCGATGGATGTCTGTTATGGTGCAATACAGATTAGCGGGAATATTTTAGCGGTATTAGTCCTCATGCTTTTTTAACGACATTTCCAGCGTAAATGTACTACCCTTACCTAATGTACTTTCTACTTTTATTCTTCCGCGATGGGCATCCATTACCGTCTTAACATAACTCATACCCAAACCAAATCCTTTTACATTATGTAGGTTGCCGGTATGAGCACGGTAGAATTTTTCGAAAATTCGTTTCAATGTTTCTTTATTCATACCAATACCATTATCCTCGAACCTGATAACAATATTTTTATTGGTACTATGGGTAGTGATGCGTAGCACTGGTTTGTCTTTCGAATATTTTATGGCATTATCCACCAGGTTAGAGATCATATTGGTGAAATGCACTTCATCTGCTTCAATCAGGTCATTGGCTGCATTGAGGTGAAGTTCTACCACCCCTTCTTTATCTTGTAATTGCAATTGGTGATTATCGAGTGCATGTTGTATCACATCGTGTACATGCAAAGGTTCAAGGTTTAACTTCAACTCCTGCTTCTCCATAAGTGCTGCTTGCAATATGGTTTCCACATGTTTGTTCATGCGAATATTTTCTTCTTTGATGATACCGCTGAAGTATTTCATCTTTGCCGGATCGGCCTGTACTTTTTCGTTTTTGATCGCATCAACAGCCAATGATATGGTAGCCAGTGGTGTTTTAAATTCATGCGTCATGTTGTTGATGAAATCACTTTTAATTTCACTCAGTTTTTTCTGATTCAACAAGGAGCGAATGGTTACATAAAAAGCGGCAATGATGATCAGCATAAATAATGCGGCACCAATTAATTCCCATTTAAGAGAGGCCCATACCTGTTTTTTGAAATCGGGCACTACTATTACCAAAGATTCAAGTGCGCTGATGCCCTCAAAATCTGAACCACTTTCCGGAACAATTGGAATATAATGACGGCGGTTTACGACAGTGTCCCAATATTCTTTTGAGAAGTTTCGTGTAGCCATTTCAATATCGTCATTCGGTGCTATGACTGCAAATTCAAAATTGATGTCTTTTAATCCTTCCCCGTTTAATTCTGTACGGATCATCCGATAAACATCCTGCATACTGTAACGCTGATCGATGGTAGGAGGTTTTAGTACATGCAGATGGAAATCGGAATTAAAAGTGAGTCCACCCCGCTTTGGCAAACGCAATGATTGTGTGCTTTTTGCTGAACCATTCAACAGATTAGCTACCCTGAAGCCGGCATTGTCTACCTTATTCCTGAATTCTGAATTCCTTATCTCCATTAAATTATGCAACCAGGAGCTTTGTACAATAAAAAGCCCTAAAAGAGAGAGGGTAATCAGTATGACGATAACGGGGAAAGTTTTCTTCATTCTCACAAATATAATAGTATGCCCGCAGCAGCAAAATTGAAATGGCAGCTTTATCACCATTTTAACGCATGTTTTCGGGCTTGCCAAAATAAAATCTTTAGCTTAACTTTTCATTATGGATCAATTAAAGCCAGGTATTTTACTGATTTCAGATCCCTTTTTAAAGGATCCTAATTTTCTTCGAACAGTTGTGCTTTTATGTGAGCACCAGGATGAGGGGAGTTTTGGTTTTGTGTTAAACAAACCTTTGGATATCACTTTGGAAGATGTAATGCCCGAAGCTGTTGGTTTACCGATTCCGCTGCAAGATGGCGGGCCCGTTCAGAGAGACAGTCTGCATTTTTTGCATCAGCGACCAGACCTGATCCCAAACGGGATACAGATTACGGACCATGTTTTCTGGGGTGGTGATTTTGATATAGTACTGTCTGCTTTACAAAACAAAACCTTGCAATCGAATGATATCCGTTTGTTTGTGGGTTATAGTGGATGGGGTGAACAACAGTTGGCCGCTGAATTAACCGAGAAAAGCTGGATCACCCGCCCGGCAAACAAAAGCCTGGTATTCCATACAGATACAGGCATTATATGGAAAAAAGCCCTCGCCGATCTTGGGGGAGAATATAGCCAGATGATCAATTACCCCATAGACCCGCAATTGAATTAGCATTGGGTGGGTGTTAGGTGTTAG
>CBFGPM010000017.1:0-70529 GCA_965650685.1 uncultured Sediminibacterium sp. | reverse complement strand
GCAGAAAGTCAATAATAAGCACCCATCAAGACTTGTAGCTTGCGGCTTGCAGCTTGAAGCCAATTTTCCCGGGACAGCAATGGATTATGAATAATTAATCTGTGAATCTGTGGCTTAAATATTCCCCACGATAAAAAGAATTAATGTTTAATAAACCGATCAAAGAATTCAAGTGTTCTTAGCATCTGATCAATTCTTTGCCTGTTATTTCCGCTTCTCGTGAGTTCATGTGTGCCGCCTGGATGACGTACATATTCAACGGTTCTTCCCAAAACTTTCAAACTCTTGTACAACATTTCACTTTGTATAACCCCCGTACGTAAATCATTCTCTCCATGGAAAATGATGAAGGGCGTTTTGATTTTATCTACATAGTTAATGGGTGATTCCCTTTCAAGAATTGGTTTAGCTTTTGCTTCCCAAGGATAACCACCGAAATAGTTTGGTACCAGTCTCCACGCATTACCCTCTCCAAAAAAAGTACCCAATTCATACACGCCTCGTTGTGCACAGGCAGCTTTAAAACGCTGATCGTGTGCAATGATCCATGCTACAAGGTAGCCAGCATAGGAACCTCCTGTTACAGCCAGTTTTGAAGTATCAATAAATCCACCAGCGCCAGCTTTTGTTAGATAAGTAAGTACATCAGAAGTAGGACCTGCTCCCCAGTCATTAACATTCGCCCTTAAAAAATCCACCCCATAACCTCCGGAACCCCTTGGATTACCATATACTACAGCATATCCTTTCGATGCATAATATTGAAATTCGTGCCACATAGAATATTCACCCGGACCCCACATAGCGGAAGGTCCACCGTGTATATTCAAGATGGTAGGATATTTTTTCCCTGCTTCATAATTAGTTGGTTTCATTACCCAGTATTCTACTTTCAATCCCTTTTCATTTACAAAAGAAGCTTTTTCCGGGAGACTCAATTTTTTTTCCTGAAGCCAGTTATGATTAAATGAAGTGAGCCTTTTTTCCTGTTGCATATCGGGACGGTTGCTATACAACTCTGATGGATTTGTTACCATCGTTTTACTATATATAACCAGATCGTTTACGATATCAAAACTTCCTATGCCTGCATCATAACCAGATAATTGCTTAACCTGTTTACTGTTGATATCAGCCCTGTAGAGCGGGGCACCGCCATTGCTTTGCGCAGTGAAATAAATAGATGATTCATCTTTACTCCAGGTAAGCCCACTTTTATTTCTGTCGAAAGGAATGCTTACGGCATCTGATGCTTTACCATTCAACGGCATTACTGCAAGACTTGGAACACTTACGAAAGAAGTGGTGCCAACCTGAAATGCCAGCCATTTGCCAGTAGGTGAAATGGTGGGACTATTATAACTCTTTCCTTTTTCACCCAATATTTTTCTCATGTTTGAACCATCGGTATTTGCCAGATAAATTTCATTTTCAAGTACCCTGTCTGGGTGCATGGTAAGATTGGCATTGCCGGTGATAATCAGTTGATTTCCGTCAGGAGTGAAATCGATGCTGCCAAACCGATTGTACCCTGAAGTGATCGCTTTGGGAACACTTGTGCTATCTGCATCCATGATGAAAAAATGGGTAAAGCTTAGTTCGCCGGATGTGGTGGATTCCTGTTGAAAGTTCAGTTTATTAATCACTTTGGCTTTCTGTGCAGTAGCATTCAGGTTTAGGTATGCCCTTATTTCTTCTGTATTTCCGTCAGGATCGGGTTTGGCATTGTTTAACAGGTGTTCATTAGCGGCAAATCCTGGTTTCTCGAGTGACCATCCTGGTACTTTCTTGCCCGGATTTAATGTTTCATCGGTTAATAATTGCTCTAGTCTGAGGCTTACGGAGAAAACGATTCTTTTACCATCGGGGCTCCAGCGTGGACCACTTACGGAATATTTAAAATTGGTTAGCTGGGTTGTTTCACCATTTTCAATATTCAATAAAAATATCTGCGACTTGCCATTAACTGGTCGGGTAAAAGCGAGTTGTTTGCCGTCTGGCTTCCAGGCAGCTTGTGCTATAGGTGAACCCGGACCTCCAATCTGTTTTGCATTGGAGGGGTCGTTATTATTGATGAGGTATAATTTATTCGCATACCTGTATTCCCATTTTGTATCACCATCGGGCTCGATACTTGTTACGGTATAAATGGTTTTGCTGCCGTCTGGACATATACTCACATTTCCGACCTGGCTCATTTTGAGCATATCGGTAACTTTAATTAATGCTGTACCATTTTGGGCCATCAGCAGGCCAGAGAAAAGAAGGCTGATCCAAAGTAATAACTGCTTCATGTTATTGGTTTAAGCTTTTAAAATACAAATAAATGACATGCGCAGTCACAGGCTTTTGTACTTTTACAGGCTAAAAAGGCAAATTATGGGCAAACTGGTGGAAGAATTTAATACCTACAGGGAAAAAATGAATGAGGTTATATTGAGTAAGAATAACCTGGTAATGAAACGCCTCTGGAACCTCGATACCAATACCTATGAAGAGGGGGCTATCGACAAAAAAACCAAAGAAATGCTCGGACTGGTAGCAAGTATGGTACTCCGTTGCGATGACTGTATTAAATACCACCTGGGTAAATGCCATGAATTAGGCGTAAACACAGACGAAATGTATGAGATATTTGCTGTAGCCAATATCGTAGGTGGCACAATCGTAATTCCACATACACGCAGGGCAGCAGAATATTGGGAGGAATTAACGGGAGCAGGGAAATAGTAAAGCTTTTTTCGGAACTTTGTTACCTGAGAGCCGCTCAGGTCATTATTAATTATTGATAAGTATGTCAGCAACAACTACAACAACGCCGGTATTAACCGCAAAAGATTTCGCCACAGACCAGGAAGTGCGTTGGTGTCCGGGGTGTGGGGATTATTCTATTCTGGCACAGGTGCAGAAGATCATGCCGGGTATTGGTGTGCCGAAAGAAAATATTGTGATCATCAGTGGAATCGGTTGTAGCAGTCGCTTTCCCTATTATATGAATACTTTTGGTATGCACTCCATTCATGGAAGGGCTACTGCCATTGCGAGTGGGTTGAAAGCTTCCCGTCCAGAGTTAAGCGTGTGGATCGTTACGGGGGATGGTGATAGCTTAAGTATTGGCGGTAACCATACCATTCACCTGTTGAGAAGAAATTTTGATGTAAATATCCTGCTCTTTAATAACCAGATTTATGGCTTAACAAAAGGGCAGTATTCGCCTACTTCAGAAGAACAAAAAATTACCAAGAGTACGCCTTATGGTAGTATCGACCATCCATTTAATCCCCTTGCTTTAGCCATGGGTGCCGATGCAAGTTTTATTGCCCGAAGTATGGATCGTGACCCGAAACATTTACAGGCAATGCTTACCAGATCGCACCAGCACAAAGGTGCTTCTATGCTGGAGATATACCAGAACTGTAATATTTTCAATGACGGTGCTTTTGAAATATTCACAGAAAAGGGCACCAAGCCAGAGCAGGCATTATTCCTGGAGCATGGCAAACCATTAATCTATGGTACCAGCCAACAAAAAGGTATTAAAATTGATGGAATGAAACCCGTAGTGGTCGACCTGACAGACGGTTCTGTTAGTGCCGACGATTTATGGATCCATGATGAAAATGATTTTTATAAAGCACAGGCCCTGATCCGCATGTTCGATAACCCCAACCAACAGGGAACGCATTTCCCAAGACCTTTTGGTGTTTTCTATGAAACAGAAAGAGCCTGTTATGAAGATGTAATGGCCATGCAGCTTGAAGAGATCATCGCCACCAAAGGGAAAGGCGACCTGGACAAGTTGTTACGTGGTAAAGAAGTGTGGGAAATCGTGTAGAACAGAAGAATATCCAATATTCAATGTCGAACTTCGAAGTTGGATATTGGATATTGAACATTCTTCTGTTAAAAAGTCCCAACTTGCTGGTCGGGACTTTTTTATAAAACAAATCGATCGAACTGAGACAGTTTAATTACAACCGCGCTATATCGTGTTTTATGGCAAAGAGTGCTAGTCCAACGCGGGTTGGGGTTTGTAGTTTCTGAAAAAGGGTATCCCTTGTTTCGTCTACATTACGCAGGCTTGTGCCCATGAGTTCTGCTATTTCTCTGTATGATTTATCGGTACATGCCCATCCAAGAAATTCTTTTTCCTGCTCGGAAAGTTCTGTGAACTTCTGGATATCAGCATCTTCTTCCGGAGAGGTTTTCATGGTGTGCATGATATTATCGCACATCAGTTTATTAAGGTAAACCCCTTTGGTTACAATGCCATCCAGGGCAGCTTTCAGTTCCTGGGGCTTGCTGTCTTTCAGGAGATAACCTTTGGCACCATTTTTAAACATTCGGATGATGGATCTTTCATCATTCAACATGGTTAAAGCCAATATTTTCACCTGCGGATAATGAGTGGTGAGCCATAAAGCGGTTTCGTAGCCATTCATATCGGGCATGGTAATATCGAGTAATACCACATCTGGTAAATTATTGGGGTCCAATAATTCTATCATGTGTTTACCGCTGTTTGCTTCAAACAGCACTTTATATCCACTAAAAGAGTTAACCAGTGAGGCAAGCCCGTTTCTTAACAATACATGGTCATCTACCAGGGCAATCTGAGTCATATCAAAAACAAATTAGCAACAATAAGTACCCAACCGTGAGAATTCCGGAACGGGCATTTGAATAAGTAAATTACAGAAATTTTAATTGCAAATCTCCGTTTTATTTAGAATTTCTCTGCGATGATTTCACCGAAAAAAATCAGTGAAAACACCCTAATAATTTGGGTGTTTTCAACGTTGGATTTTTTTAATGACTATCCTACATTTACTCCGGGTAGAGAAAAAGCAGCAGAAATGCATGTAATTTTTCTCGTATTCAGTTTTCATTAGGGGTTACAAGTGAAAAAGGCGGCACAAGGCCGCCTTTTTCTATTTGTTTTTGCAAGTTTATAAAACTGCTTTTTCTATCTCTTTTTCGGCCAAAGCATAGATCTTTTTTCTTTTCCAGTTATACCAGGGATGAGGCATTGTTTTCTTCATCAATGTATCAATATTACGCATGCCAAAAAGGTTCCAAACTCCATTTAATTTTCCGCCAAGTGATGATTGCATGGCCCTTAAACTCATGGCAAATCCACTATCCAGATATTCCATGTGATGCCAGTAACCGGCAGGCATATATAAAGTGTCGCCATGCTCAAGCGTGATATCGTAACCATTGGCCAATTTGAGAGCAGGAAACTGGTTATAATCGGGGCTGCCGTTTAGGTGGTGGTAATGACTGAAATCAGCCAGGCTCAACACTTCAAAAGGTTTTCTGTATAGTTTATGTTGCTCTTCAAATGGAAATAATAATACTTTTTTTCTGCCGCAGAACTGGGTGTGCAGAATATGACTCATATCAATATCGAAATGCATGTGGGTGATGCTGGTGGCACCCCCAACAAAAAGCATGGGATATCTTTTTACAAAACCAGACATTAATTCATCCGGCCAATTAAAATCGTTTGTTAACTGGGGGGCATGTTCAAAAATATTAAACAGAAAAATGCGCCATGCCGCTGGCCCGGTTCTGATCATGTCAATATATTCCCCAAAGGTTTTATAATCATCGGCAGTATTGATTGGCGTATAGGCATCGCTTTTGATATTATTGTATAAGCCCACTTTTTTATCACCTACCAGGGTTTTGAAATAATCCCAGTTCCATTTTTCATAAGCGGGCCAACTCTTAGACAAATTGCGAATTACCAGGGGTTTCTTGGGTAGATAATAATTAGTCCTGAAATCGGAAGCACTGATTTGATCCACAATATCTACACCCTGTAACTGCATGGTTGAAGTTTTTGCAAAAGTAAGATGAACTGATTGTTAATAAAAGCATAATCGGAGGAATGGCAGGCTTATACATAGTGTATCCTTTACGCATATCATGGACCTTTTAGCCCTAAAAAAAGCTCATTTGGGCATTATTTTGGTAATTATAAAATGAGCAACAGCGCTTAAAATGAATGATTTATGCATTTTCTTATTTGCCGTTTTGGCATTATATTTATAAATGCTCCTCGAAGTACACCCCGATAACCCCAATCCCAGACATCTTAGAATGATTGCGGAATGCCTGCTTTCCGGGGGGGTCATCATCTATCCAACTGACACGATTTATGGTTTAGGATGCGATATATTTCAACACAAAGCAGTTGAGCGTATTGCCAGGATAAAACAGGTTGACCCCAACAAGGCCCAGCTTAGTTTTGTGTGTTACGACCTCAGTGATTTAAGCCAGTACACAAAAAGTATTTCTACACCACTTTATCGTTTATTGAAGAGCTACCTGCCTGGTCCCTACACGTTTATTCTACCAGCCAGTAAAGAAGTACCTAAAATATTGCAAAGCAAGAAAAGTACCATCGGCCTTCGTGTACCCGATAATAATATCGCACGGCAAATTGTACATGAACTCAGGCATCCGATTCTATCTGCTTCCCTGCCCGGTGAAATGGTTGAAGAATACACCGACCCGGCTATCATTTATGAGAAATTTGAAAAGTTGGTTGATATTGTCGTAGACGGAGGCAATGGCGGAATGGTGCCATCTACGGTTATTGATTGTACCAAAGATGTGTATGAAGTTATTCGCGAAGGCGCAGGTGTTTGGAATGAGTGATTGAGCTTCTAGCCTCTAGCTGCTAGCTTCTAGCAGTGGCCGTTTAACAGGGATGTACAGATATTATAAAATCTTCAAACAAACAATTCTAGCAGCTAGTAGCTAGAAGCTAGAAGCACACAGCTCACAGCTCAAAACGCAACTGCTTCGGCAGAATATTAAAGCTCTTTCTATGATGCACACAAAGGCCAAACTGCTCAATGGCTTTTCGGTGAGTGGCGGTACCATAGCCTTTGTTTTGATCCCATCCATATTCGGGGTGTATTTCGTGAAGCTTTAGCATATATTCATCACGATATGTTTTGGCGAGTATACTTGCAGCAGCAATATGACTGTATTTGCCATCACCTTTGATAATACATTGATGAGGTGTTTTTTTATAAGGGATAAACCTGTTGCCATCAATCAGCAAAAGTTCGGGTGATTTGGAGAGCTGGTCAATCGCCAGGTGCATGGCTTTATAAGATGCTTTCAGGATATTGATATGGTCAATTTCATCACTGCTCACCGAAGCAACTGCCCAGCTGATGGCTTCTTTTTCAATCACCGTTCTAAGTAAATCTCTTTGCCTGGCATTTACCTGTTTACTGTCGTTCAACAATGGGTGGTGAAAATCTCTGGGAAGTATTACCGCCGCTGCAAAAACTGGCCCAGCATAACATCCGCGTCCGGCTTCATCACAACCGGCTTCGATCAATTTTTCCTGGTAAAATGGTAATAACATGGTCTAAAATTCCAGAAACTTGATGATATAAGACTATTTTTCTGAAAATCCTCTGCGAACCTCTGTTGCCTCATGTTCTCTGCGGTGAATTTACTCGAATAATCACCGCAGAGCAACAAAGAACGCAGAGGTTTCGCAGAGAAATGAGAAAATCAGTCAAACAAAATCATTAATGCTTTTAATAACCTAATAACTTTGCCACAACCAAGAACACATATATGGTACAGGTGAATGACAGATCCTCAAAGTTGGTAGCAAGGTGGTTATTATTAGGCGTATTAATGACGATTATACAGGTTGCACTGGGAGGAATCACCCGTTTAACAGGCAGTGGGTTGTCTATCACAGAATGGGATGTGATTACAGGTACTTTACCCCCACTAAATGAACAAGCCTGGTTAAAGGAATTCGATAAGTATCGGGCAACGCCCCAATTTCAATTACTCAACTTTGAATTTACCCTGTCAGATTTCAAATTCATTTTTTTCTGGGAATGGTTCCATCGTTTATGGGCTAGGTTAATTGGTTTGGTATTTGCCGGCGGATTCATCTGGTTCATCATCCGTAAACATTTTAAGAAGGAAATGATTCGTCCATTGATTATTTTATTCATCCTTGGTGCATTACAAGGGGCCGTAGGTTGGATCATGGTAGCTAGTGGATTAACAGGTGATGCTGTTTATGTGAAACCTACCAGACTGGCATTACATTTTATTTTTGCATTGGGGTTACTCTGTTATACATTCTGGTTTGCCTTAAAATTATTGGTACCTAAAAATCAATGGGTGGTTCATGCACCACTCAGGAAAATTAATATATGGTTGATTGGTTTACTCACAATCCAATTGTGTTATGGGGCATTGATGGCTGGACATAAAGCTGCAACAGTAGCTACCGATTGGCCAACTATTAATGGAGATTGGGTGCCAGACTCCTTATTCAAACACCAACCCTTTCTCTTGAATTTTATTGATAATAAAATCCTGATACATTTTATTCACCGTGGGTTGGCTTACCTGATTTTAATTGTCATAGTTATATGGACTATTCAACTGGCTAAACAAAAAGCTGGTATTGTTTTTGAAAACATCAAAAGAATTCCACTATACTTAACTTGTTTACAGGTGTTGCTGGGAATTTTAACTATCTTAACCAGTACAGGCATAGTACCGGGTAAATGGGGTACATTTGAATGGATGGCACAAATACATCAGTTAACCGGTATGTGTTTGTTGTTGTCGCTCGTTGCCACTCTGTTTGTGTTAAGGAAATCTCCCGCAAACAACTAAACCCGGCATCACCTTAATTGAAAAGGCAAAGCCATCAATTAAAATGCTGAATCAAATGAACAAACTGAAAGAGTATTTATCGGGTTTTTGGTTTTCACTGCCTATTCAGTTATGCTTGCTACATTTTAGAAGATACCAGGTGTTTCTGGTGTTCTGGTATATTTTGTTTTCAACTGTAGCAGGTGGTTTCATGCGAACTTTTGGAGCCGACTCCTTATTCCTTGCGCCTGAATATTTTGGAGAAATAAATATACTTAGTACCGCAATAGTAGGTTTTGCACTGGGTATATTTATCATGAGTTGGAATATCACCACATTTATTCTTTTCGGTAAGTACTTTCGTTTTCTCGCCACTACTGCACAACCCTTTTTGAAATACTGTATTAATAATGCCGTATTACCGCTGATTTTTCTTGTATTTTATTTTTTTAAAGCAGTTCACTATGCACGCTACCAGGAATTATTTCCCGCATCGGATATTTTATGGATGGTAATGGGGTTTCTGATAGGAATAACTTTATCTATCCTGATTGCCTTCGCGTATTTTTTTGGGGCCGATAAAACCATTTATCGCAGCATGGCCACCGTAATTGACTCTGCCAATATGCAATATGCCATTGCTGCCAAAAATAACCCACTTCCTAAAGAGCGATTAGATATGCGCGTAGATTGGTTTTTGAGTGCAAAACTTGGGTTGCGTAAACCACGGGATGTTCGCCATTATAGCCTTGCATTTCTGGATACCGTTTTTAAACGACATCATTTTGCTGCTGTTATTGCCATTGCTATTGCTTTTTTCTTTTTAATTGGCACCGGATATATTTCTGATGCACGTTTATTTCAATTACCTGCTGCGGCTAGTATCACCGTCTTTTTTGCCATTCTAATTGCAGGCGCGGGAGCGATATCTACTTTTTTACACAGTTGGAGCATACCTGTTGTTGTAGTTGTTTACCTGCTGATAAATTTCTTATACCAACAAGATATCATCGACCTGCGCAATAAAGCATACGGTTTAAATTATAGTACAGATATTGAAAGGCCCGTATACTCAAGGGAATCGATAATGGCGTTGGCCAATGAAAAGGATATGGCCAGCGACAAGGCGAAGTATATTGAGATGTTGGAAAAATGGAAAGCAAAACAAGGTACAGCCAAACCGGTTATGTACCTGATTAATACCAGTGGAGGTGGTATACGCAGTGCTACATTCACCATGAATGCATTGCAGCATCTTGATAGTATGTTTCAAGGTAAACTAATGAAACAAACCTTTCTGATCAGTGGAGCATCTGGCGGGATGTTGGGCGCAACTTATTTCAGGGAATTGTATTATCGCAAGCAGAATGGTGAGAAGATTAACCTGCAAGACAAACAATACCTTGATGATATTTCCAATGATTTATTAAGTCCTTTGTTTTCTTCTTTTGTTACTCGTGATTTGATCGGTCCTGCTAAACCTTTTGAAAAATTCGGCTATCGATATACTAAAGACAGGGGCTATGCGTTTGAACAAAAGTTGGATGAAAATACCCACGGTTACTTAAATAAAACTATTGGAGATTATAAGCTGGCAGAACAAAACGCTGAGATTCCACTGATGTTTTTTAACTCAGTGATTACCCGCGATGGCAGAAAAATGATCCTTGCCTCACACCCTTCCAGGTTTATGATGCGGCCTGTAACCAATTCGGCGAATGTACGTCCTTTTGATGCTGATGCCATTGATTTCAATACTTTTTTCGGTTCACAGAACAGCAATAATATTGGCATTCTATCAGCCTTAAGAATGAATGCAACCTTCCCTTATGTACTTCCCAATGTTTGGTTGCCTACCAACCCTGTTATTGATGTAATGGATGCCGGACTGAGGGATAATTTCGGACAAGAATCTTCTCTTCGTTTTATTGAAGTATTCCGTGACTGGTTAAAAGAAAATACCAGCAAAGTGGTGTTGCTTCAGTTGCGCGATAGAGGTTTGACCGACTGGGACAGACCGCTTGAAGGAAGCAGTTTGTTTGGCACTTTTACCAAACCATTTCTGTTACTGCAAAACAACTGGTTTAAACTACAGGATTATTACCAGCACGATCAACTCGAATATAGTTATGAAGCCTATGGTCCGGGGTTTTATCGTATCTGTTTTCAGTATGTGCCTTCGAGAAAAGAAGCACCTGCGAGTTTAAGTTTTCATATCACCGCTGCGGAGAAAAGAGATATAACCCTGGCATTGGCAGCAGAAGCCAACCTCAGGGAGTTCAAAAGACTTCAAAAGCTTATGAAATAACTATTCCGGCTGTATTAAAGAAAAATGGTCTTTTAATATACGAATATTTAATTCACCCGCAGTTTCCCTGGGTTCCCCATCAATATGCAATGGTGCAAGCTTCAGGTTACGGATGGTTATTTGTGGTGTTTGGAAATAAAGGATATTCTTCTTGGTCATATCTTCTACCAACTGCTGCAATTTGTTGTTCCCCCTGATTTGACGAAGTATGGCAAATGGCAATTTTGCCTTATTCATTTTTTGCACAATAACGATATCCAATAAACCATCGTTCAGACTGGCTTGTGGAGCAATTTTAAAATTATTACCAAACTGATTACTGTTGGCAATGCTGATGAAAAAAGCGTCGGAAAAAAAGGAAAAATTCTCCAGCTTTATTTCAAACTGATAAGGTGTGGCACGGAAATAATTAATGATGCTTTGTTGCGTATAAGTGAGTAATCCCCTCGATGCTTTACTGGCAAAATCATGTGCTACCTGTGCGTCGAAGCCAATACCACTCAGCATACAGGAGTAATGATCGTTTACCAGAAATGCATCGATCATTTTCGATTTACCTTCGAAAATTAAAGCAAGTGCAAGTTCCGGTTTGGTGGGTATCCGGGCTGCAAGTGCTAAGCCGTTTCCGGAACCAACAGGTATAACGCCAAATTGCACGGGTAAGTCATGCAAGGCTTGCGTTACCTGGTTTACGGTACCATCGCCACCAATAATTACCACATCAGTAAAATGCTCAGCACGAATTTTTTCATGAAGTAACTGGTAATGACCACCAGCATTGGTATGCATTATTTCAAAAGGAATGCCTTTAGCGGAGGTTTCCTTTTCTATTAATTTTTTTATGCCTTCTTTTTTTGAAGTACCCGAGATCGGGTTTACCAGGTACACAATTTTTCTATCCATCATCTCCTCATTATAAAATACAAAATAGCCTAACTAATAGATCAGTCGTTTCTAAGCCCGCAATATTGCATTTTCTTTCTGTAAAATCCTGTTAAACTCACCATTTCATTAATGCACTGGCCCATGTAAAACCACTTCCAAAAGCAGCGAGGCACACAAGATCGCCTTCTTTTACTAAACCTTTCTCCCATGCTTCACATAAAGCAATGGGTACAGAAGCCGCGGTGGTATTGCCGTACGACATGATATTATTATAAACCTGCGAGTCTTTGAGTCCTAGTTTTTGCTGCACAAACTGACTGATGCGCAAATTGGCCTGGTGTGGTATGAGCATATTGATGTCTGTCGGCTGGTAACCGTTTTGCTGTAATGCTTCCACAATTACTTCCGGAAATTTAACCACCGCTTTTTTGAAAACGGATGGACCATCCATATTGGGAAAGTTTTGGGCATTGTCGATCATGTTATGGCTCATAAACATTTGTCCGATTTCAGCGTCATCGAAATCTGCATAGTTTTTATCTGCCCAATAGTTGGCATGGGTACCGGGGTTGTACATGGCTAATATTTCAGCAGATTCTCCATCACTGTGTAAATGGGTACTCAATATACCACGACCTTTTGCTTTGGTAGGCTGTAATACTACGGCACCTGCACCATCTCCAAAAATGACAGAAACATTGCGTCCACGGGTTGAGAAATCGAGGCCGAAGGAATGTTTTTCACTGCCTACTACCAGAATGTTTTTATACATACCAGTTTTGATGAATTGGTCGGCCACACTGAGTGCGTAAACAAAACCACTACATTGGTTCCTGATATCGAGGGCACCAATCTCTCCCATTTTCATGGCTCTTTGTAATAGTACTCCGCAACCAGGGAAGTAGTAATCTGGGGACAGTGTAGCGAATATGATAAAGTCGATATCTTTTGGAGTGATGCCAGCCCTTTCTATGGCAATTTTAGCGGCTTCAACCCCCATGGTAGTGGTGGTTTCTTCGGTTCTGTGGGCATATCTGCGTTCCTGAATACCTGTTCGCTCTTGTATCCATTCATCACTGGTTTCCATGTATCTGGTGAGGTCCTGATTGGTAACTACGTTTTTGGGCACGTACATACCAATCCCTGCTATTATACTGCTTGGCATGGGCAATCGTTTAATTTAGATACGCTAATATAGGGAATAGCTGTTGGCCTTTAGCTACTGGCAAAATGATTATTCACTTGTAGATTGAAGCCTGGAGCCATTAAAGTCTGGTAAAAAAATCAGTTATAAACTGCGAGCCACTTGCTATGAGTCTAGCGTGAAGCAGGATGGGTCGTTTTCAAGTTGATTTTGAAGCATTAAATAGCATATTTACTACAATTAAACACTTCTGTTAAGCCCTTGTTTTACAAAACAAATACGCACAACCTATCTAGGTTATTTCAATAATTGTAGAAGGCCTAAAATAGGCATCCATCAAGACTTGTAGTTTGTAGCCATTGCTGTCCGGTAAAAATATCATTTTTCTCTGAAATTCTTCTACAGCAATCATTCTGTCGTAGTTTGAAAACAGAACCCCTGCTTTTAAAATAAGCCGTAACGATGGCTTAGGCAATATCTATCACCTTATGACAATGAGTAAAATCGATCACGCGGTTGTTCAAAATTGAATGTTACTCCTGGGCCGAATGGCCCCGTACCCGTTCCCAGACTACATTGGCCTCTGACTAAATCTGCTGCGCATGATTTAGTCTGTCTTCGCTTCGCTCGACACCAATGCCAATGAAGGTCTGTCCACGGGTACTGATTGTATTTATTCTTTTTTATCTTCCCTAATTACCTGGCTCCTGTTTAATGTCTGGTTTACTAATTGCTTGCAGCTTGTGGCATGTAGCCTGTGGCTCAGAAGATGCTAGCAAATTTTCCCCGGACAGCAATGGTTTGTAGCTCGAACCTTGTGGCGTAATTTTTCCGGAGAGCTGCTAACAGCTAATGGCTAATAGCTAAAGGCACTTTCATACTATTCCGTAGAAAATCGGCTGCCTCTTTCTCAACTGTTACAATATCTTTCGACTGAATAGGAGAGCCTAAAACATGGCTTCCTGCATTAGGGATAGGTACCATTTTTTTCATATTTGCCGGTGTATTCACCTGGTCAAACATTTCTTTCATGGCGGATACTTTTACTACCGGATCCTGCTCCTTTTCGTTTTTATAGTAATACAAGACGAGCATGGGTTGTTTTACTTTTTCAAAAGTAGCTTTTGTCATGGCTGTCTCTAATAACTCCTGCAATTCAGTAACTGCCTCAAGACGGTAAGCAGCATTCCAATATTGTTTGTATTCTTCTGTTTTATTGGGAATGATATTCATTTTTCCACCTTTAACCAGTCTTGCAATCTGAAGCCCCCATGGATTATTGGTGATCCATGCATTCGGATCATTGATGGCTATATTGGGTGATAATAAAACAAGTCCGGCTATTTCAGGATAACTGGCTGCAAGCATCAGTGCCAGTGTTCCTCCGGTAGATGTGCCCATCAGAATCACTTTCTCACCCAATTGTTTTCCAATTGCATAAGCTTCTTTGGCAGATTCCCATAAGTTGGTGGCGGTCATACTAAGAAGGGCATCACTGGTATCGATACCGTGTCCGGATAAGCGGGCTAGATAAAGATTAGCACCAAACTGTTTAGCAAGGTTTCTATGCACAGGATCACCTTCTTTCTGGCTTGCACTAAAACCATGGAGGTAAACAATCGAATAAGGGGTTTTAGTATGTACACTATCATTGGCCCATACAATCCGGGCTTCATTATCCGGCTTAATTTTATGAGCAGACTCTAATGATGTGATATAACCACCAAGACTATCCAAATTCGAGGGTATGGCTGGAAGAGCAGTACCATATTGGGGCTTTTTGGGACTGGGGCCAAGTAAATATATCAGGGTCAAAAGGCCCAGAACAAGCAGTAATTTCTTAAGCAATCGCATGGCTGCGGATATTTTTAGAAAGATAAGCATTGTTTGTGAATGCTGTTTAGGAGCGTTATATTAAATAATTGCTTTGTATTCGACTGACTAACAGTTAGTTACAATACAGTTTGACTAGTTGCGACTTATCCGGGTTAAGTTTAGTTAATCCCTTTGCCCTCCGGCGATAATGCCGTACCTTTGCAGCCTTAAAATTTTACATGGAAATAAGAAATATTGCCATTATCGCACACGTTGACCATGGCAAAACAACCCTGGTAGACAGGATTCTTCACGCAACTAAAGTGTTCAGGGATAACCAGGATACGGGTGAATTGATCATGGATAGTAATGACCTTGAAAAAGAAAGAGGTATTACCATCTTCAGTAAAAATGCTGCAGTTACCTATAATGGTATTAAAATAAATGTGATTGATACACCGGGTCACAGTGACTTCGGTGGTGAGGTAGAACGTGTATTGAAAATGGCCGATGGGGTGATTTTGTTAGTGGATGCTTTTGAAGGACCTATGCCACAAACCCGTTTTGTGTTACAGAAAGCTTTGCAACTAAACCTTCACCCAATTGTGGTGATCAATAAAGTTGATAAGCCAAATTGCCGTCCGGATGAAGTGCATGATGCAGTATTCGAATTATTCTTCAACCTCGATGCTACTGAAGAGCAGTTAAACTTCCCTACTTTCTATGGTAGTGGTAAGAATGGCTGGTTCAACGATAGTTTAACACCTACAGAAGATATTCTTCCGTTAATGGATGGTATCATTAAATATGTACCAGCACCGAAAGTAACAGAAGGTACTTTGCAATTGCAGATCACTTCACTTGATTACTCTTCTTTCCTTGGTCGTATCGCCATCGGTAAAGTAACCCGTGGTTCTATTAAAGAAAACCAGCAGATTGCATTGGTGCAGGCTGATGGTACTATTAAGAAAGTTCGTGTTAAAGAACTGTACGTATTTGAAGGAATGGGTAAGCGTAAGGTTTCTGAAGTATTATCTGGTGACCTTTGTGCGGTTGTAGGTTTAGAAGATTTCAATATTGGTGATACCATCGCTGATGCAGAAAATCCGGAAGCATTACCAATTATCAGTGTTGATGAACCAACCATGAGCATGACTTTCAGCATCAATAACTCACCTTTCTTTGGTCGTGATGGTAAGTTTGTTACTTCTCGTCACCTCCGTGATCGTTTGATGAAGGAAACAGAAAAAAACCTTGCATTGCGTGTAGAAGATACCGATAGTGCCGATAGCTTCCTGGTTTATGGTCGTGGTATTCTTCACCTGGGCGTATTGGTTGAAACCATGCGTCGTGAAGGATATGAGCTAACGGTAGGTAACCCTCAGGTATTGGTTAAACATATTGATGGAAAGAAGCATGAGCCTTATGAGATATTGGTAGTAGATGTACCTAGCGAGTTCAGCGGAAAAGTAATCGACCTGGTTACCCAGCGCAAGGGTGAAATGCTGGTGATGGAAAGCAAAGGTGAAATGCAACACCTTGAATTCGATATTCCATCAAGAGGTTTGATTGGACTTCGTTCACAAATGCTTACAAACACTGCTGGTGAAGCTGTAATGGCACACCGCTTTAATGAATACAAGCCATGGAAAGGACCAATTCCTGGTAGAAATAACGGAGTATTGATTGCCAAATTCCAGGGTGTAACTACTGCTTATTCTATCGACAAATTACAGGATAGAGGTAGCTTCTTTATTGATCCGGGAGAGGAAGTATATGTTGGTCAGATCATTGCTGAGCACATTAAACCAGGAGACCTGAACGTAAATGCTGTGGAAGCGAAAAAACTTACCAACCACCGTGCAAGCGGTAGTGATGACAGTGTTCGTATCACACCGAAATTGCAGTTTACCCTGGAAGAGTGTATGGAATATATTCAGCAGGATGAGTGTATAGAAGTAACACCAAAAAACATCCGCATGCGTAAAACCGTGTTGAATGAAGAAGACAGAAAGAAAGTAGCCAGAAGTATGCAGTCTGAAGCGGCTGGATAGTAGGTGAACTTTAAATAGTAAAAAGCCATCCCGTCAGAGACGGGATGGCTTTTTTTATGGGATTAATCTTTTCTCAAAACAAACACTGTTTTCTATACCGATATATTGACCGTAGTTGGGAATATTGACATATCCATTTTTCTGGTAAAGTGCAATGGCTTCCGGTTGTCTTTTGCCAGTTTCCAATACCGCAGTAATAAAACCTTCTTCTTTTGCCCATTCTTCCAATGCAGTAAGCACCATGGTGGCAAGGCCTTTAGATCGATGATCTGGTAAGATATACATGCGTTTTACTTCTACGGTATCAGCTTCAATTTGTTTAAAAGCACCGCATCCGATAGGAATATCTTCATGGAATAAAACAACTACATGTTGTAATAACTGTATACCATTGTATTGGTGATAAAAAGAATGATCTGCACCATCACGTTCAGCCAATTCTGCATCCAGCAATTGCACCAACGAAATGAATGCCGGATTGGAGGAATCTGTTCGAATGATTTTATTCATCTGATTTTACTTGCTGGCGGTGAATGGCTTCGTTTTGAATGGCGAGTAATTGATTGGTATTACAGTTGTCACCATCGCAGCAGGGTAGGGCATTGGTGGTGCAAACCGGACACTGGTAATGCCCATGAACATGTACCAGTTGAACTATATGTCCGCAGAAAAGACATTGTTGTGGTTGCATACCTGAAATTAATATCCGAACCGCAACCTGCATGTGATATTTTGTTAACAGTGGTGCAAAAAAGGCCGATAACAGTCTACTGTTACCGGCCACACACAATGATAGATCAACTGCTGATCAATACTATTTCCTGCCTGGTTGTTCTTTTTAGTTTCTTTTTACAACTACATCTGATACTTCGCGTGTAACAACATTGATGTCGAAGCTTTCTTTGTACACATCTTTACCTGACTGAAACAGGAAAGTAAGTTTGTCGACATTAGCATCTTTCAACAGTACAAATTTCTTTTCGAATTTTTTGTCTGAGAAATTGCTTTTAAAGAGGCTCTCACCTTCTTCGTTAATTACAGTAAGTGTAACATTGTTACCACTTGGGTTGTGAAACTTCACATTAAAGGAAAGATCGTTGTTGAAGAAACCAGTGTAGTTTACTTCAATTTTTCCTTTGTTAACGTCGGTTTTTTCATTTTTGCTTGCTTCTGCTGCAGTAAATAAAACAACAGATAATAAACCGGTAATGATTGCTTTTTTCATGTTCATATTCTTTTTGCGTGAGTAATAAAATGGCTCCTGTTAAACAGGTTTTCGTATCGCAATGAATATTTCGTAAAGCAAAGCGTGATAGTTCAATAAAGCGAGCGTCGTGTAGAGGTCAACACTTAGCTAAAAACAAATAGTTTTTAGCTAAGTGGGAATGAGTTAATTATTGCTTTGCTGAAGCCTTTCTTGCTTCAGTTTCGCTTACAAACAGGTTGATGTTTTCATCAAAACTTTGGTTGCCGCTCTGGATACGGAAAGTTAATTTCTCAGCATCTTCTTTGGCTAACACCAGTTTTTTAGCGAAGTCTTTTTTTGAATAACTCTCTTTAAAAAACAGGTCGCCATTTGCATCCAGCACCAGCAAAGTGAATTTTTCACCTGTTGGGTTGTTGAATTTTACATTGAATGATGCCTGATCTTTAGAAGAACCAGCAAATTTAAATTCAGCAGATGCTTTTGCAGCAACGGCTTCACCGGCATTATCATTGGCTTTGGCCTGAATAAATGTACCGGCAGTTAAAATGCCACTAAGAACGATTCCTTTTACGATGGCTTGTACAGATTGCTTTTTCATGTTGTTTCTTTTAATGCGTAAATAATTAATGCGTATCTCCTGTGCATTCAGAAGATTTCTCGTAGTGCAAGTAAAAGTTTCGTAAAAGCGAGCTGGCAGAAGCGAAGAAGTTGGGATTTTTAAAAAATCCGAGATGTACGGCTAAAATTGCTGGTGTACATCCTTAATACATGCAAGATAGTAAAGGTAACCCGCCCAAAAATAGATTTTTGGGTGAGCGGTGTTAACATATAAATAAATCGGATATCTTAACGACTGTTAGTTTCGTCAACAGGCTTGTTTAAAGTTTCCCATAACTTATCCTTCAATTCAGTTAATCCTGATTGTGTTACAGAAGAAATAAATAAGTGTGGAATACCTTTTGGAAGTTCTTTACCAATGGCTTCTTTTAGCTCATCATCCAGCATATCACTTTTGCTGATGGCAATGATAAAATCTTTTTGCAGCATCTCTGGATTGTATTGTTCCAGCTCATTTCTGAGGATTTCGAACTCTTTGCGATGATCAGCGCTATCGGCAGGTATCAGGAATAATAAAACCGCATTTCTTTCAATGTGTCGAAGGAAGCGATGACCTAATCCTTTTCCTTCCGCAGCTCCTTCAATTATACCGGGTAAATCGGCGATACAAAATGATTTTGAATCGCGGTAAGCAACCATGCCTAATTGAGGTGTTAAAGTGGTGAAGGCATAATTGGCAATTTTGGGTTTAGCGGCAGTTATAACAGATAATAAAGTCGATTTTCCTGCATTCGGAAAGCCTACTAGTCCAACATCAGCCAATACTTTTAATTCGAGGTTTTTCCAGCCTTCTACACCCGGCTCACCCGGCTGTGCGTGCTCAGGAACCTGATTGGTAGGTGTGGCGAAATTACTGTTACCTAAGCCGCCACGGCCACCTTTCATCCAGATAATCTCCTGTCCATCTTCGAGTATCTCTGCTTCTATTTTTCCGCTTTCTTCATCACGGGCAACTGTTCCCAGCGGTACTTCAATAATAATATCTTGTCCGTCGCGACCCGTACAATTGTTTTTACTACCACCTTCTCCGTGTTCAGCCAGTACATTTTTAAAATAACGCAAGTGAAGTAGTGTCCACATCTGCGAATTACCGCGTAAGATGATATGTCCACCTCTACCACCATCGCCTCCATCAGGGCCTCCCTTAGCGGTTAATTTATTACGCATGAAATGTTTGGCGCCGGCACCACCATGTCCACTGCGGCAGAAGATGCGGATATAATCGATGAAGTTATTTTTCTCAGACACTTTTCAATCAAGACTTTGGTGGAAATACAAAGGTACGAAAACAAAGCTGTCGGGGGAAATTGGCTACAAGCCGCAAGCTACAAGCTACAAGCCTTGATGGGTGCTTATTATAGACTTTCTGCTTTTATTGGAATTAAAGAGGGGAGAAAATGTAAAGTCAGTTGCTTAAAGAAATATTTGGTTGCCGTAAATGCACTATCTGCTATTAATAAAACACAGATCTTCATGATTTTCAGGATTTATCATGATAGATCTTGAAAATCATGAATATCCGTGTTCCATCATATGCGACACCTACAGCCCACGGTTAAATTTACCGGACAACAATGGGTAGGGCCCACAAGCTTCAAGCGCTATTAGATGGGGATGTTTTTAGTTGAAAAGAAAAGCATATTATGCCTAAGCTGTCAGGTATTGCGTTCTTCGTTCCAGGTTTTGTAGTTTGTAGGGTTGCTTTCACTGTTTTGGAGATAATGATCGGGAATTGTTCTTAATGGCTCACAAATTTTCCAGTGTGCACGCATATCATCGGGTAACTGTTGATATAAGGCAGTGCCTTTAGTTTTCCAGGCAATCATTTCATCTGTTACTTCTTTTATTTTTTTGGCCGGGTTGCCAACGATCAGGCTTCTTGATTCAAATTGTTCATCTGCTTTTAGCATGCTTAATGCACCAACAATGCATTCATCACCTAGCACCACATTATCCATGATAACGCTGTTCATGCCAATTAAACAATTCTTGCCAATGGTTGCACCATGAATAATGGCGCCATGACCAATATGCGCCGCTTCTTTCAACAATACAGTAACCCCGGGAAACATGTGTATGGTACAGTTTTCCTGCACATTGCATCCATCTTCAATGATGATTTGTCCCCAGTCGCCACGAATAGCTGCGCCGGGTCCTACATAAACATTTTTTCCAATGATTACATTACCGGTAACTACGGCATTAGGATGAATGAAAGCGGTTTCATCCACAACAGGAATAAATTCTTTGAATTGACAGATCATATCAGTGTTTTGCCGGTTCTAAAGCAAGTGCCTTTAAAATGTGCCACCTGTTCATTTTTTTGGTTAGTGATGGTGATATGGTATAAGCCTGTACTTCTGCCATTATGAATTTCTTTTGCCTCTGCGGTTAACTGATCGCCCACCTGAACGGCTTTGGTAAAATTGATGGAAGTATCTAAAGCAACAGAAAGGTTGTTACGGTTATTACAGGCAAAGGCAAATGCGCTATCTGCTAATGAAAAAGCGATGCCGCCATGTACAATACCAAATCCATTGATCATTTCTTCACGAACTGTCATATTAATCTTACTATATCCTTCCTGAATATCAATTACAGTTATGCCCAGCCATTGTGAGAACTGGTCGTGCTTCATCATGTGATCTACTACCTGTTTAAAAGGATTATTCATTGTACTCATTTATTGTCCTTTGAATTTTGGTGCTCTTTTCTCGAGGAATGCAGCAACTCCTTCTCTAAAATCAGCGGTAGCCGCTGCTTTCTGTTGATAGTCGTCTTCCAGTGATAATTGTTCTTCCAGTGAATTGCTGGCAGAGTGGTTTAAGGCATGTTTGATATATCCCAATGCTTTGGTAGGCATTTGTGCAAGATTCGTGACAATTTGTTTGGATGATTCAATAAATAATTCATCTTCAAAAACCTGATAGATCATGCCCATTTTTTCAGCAGTATTTGCATTAATCTTATCGCCCAGCATCATTATGGCACTGGCTTTGTGCCATCCGATTAATCTTGGTAAAGTATACGTACCCCCACTATCTGGTATTAACCCAATTTTTGAAAATGCCTGAATAAATGATGCAGATTGTGCAGCTACCACAATATCGCAGGCAAGTGCAATATTAGCACCGGCTCCAGCAGCTACACCATTTACGGCAGCAACCACAGGCTTGGGCATATTTCGTAATCGTGTGATAATAGGATTATAATGTTCGCTCAAAATGCGTTGCATGCCCGGTCCATTAGGATCAACTACTTCTGCGAGATCCTGACCGGCACAAAATCCTTTGCCTGCTCCTGTCAGATAAACTGCTCTTATTTCATGGAGTGATGCACATTCATCTAGTTTTGATTGTAACAGTAAAGCCATTTCCCGATTGAAAGAATTGAGTTTGTCTGGCCTGTTAAGTGTTAGATAGGCAACACCTGCTTCGATATGAAATTCAATAGGAGCCATCGTTTTATTTTAAAGCTAAGCTACACCTATTTCATCTTTTTTCTTAATTTAAAGCATGCAACGACTATTTTTTCTGTTGGTGTTTTTGTGTTTCCAAATACTTAGGTTAGCTGCACAGGAGCATCGGCTAAAAAATAATTCCGATACTATTGATGTGATCAGTTATCGTGAGAAACTGAATATTTCTACTGGGTTACAAACCAATAATCTGGAGTTTGTTGTTGCTTATCCTCAATCGAAACTAAGGTTTGAGATTACGCCCAGAAGAACCCTGCAACAATTTTTATTGTTTCAGTACAGATGGGTCAACTTTAGGTATTCTTTTACACCCGCTTACTTAAATCAGGAGAAATCTCAGATAAAAGGTGATAACAAGCGTAGTACATTCGATATGGAAATGGTATTGGGCGATTTGGATATTACCCTAACTTATCAAAAAGCAAAAGGCTATTATATTCAAAATACCAGTGAATTGATAAGTGGCTGGCGACCGGGTGATCCATATCTTCAACTTAATAATCTTACCACAAAAATTATTGGTGGATCTGTAGTGTATAACGTAAATAAAAAATTTTCTGATGTTGCAATGGTCTCGGGCAAATCTAAACAGGTTAAAAAAGCCTTCAGCCTGATACCTGCACTATCTGTTTATCAGATGTCACTAACAGATCCTACTATAGTTCCCACAGTAGGAGCTTCCTCAGATGATAAATACCTGGATATTAATTTCCGTGTTCCTTTAGCATTTGCGTTTGTTATTCGGAAAGACTGGTCATTAGCAGGTGCTGCAGGTCCGGTTATGGGTGTAAATTTCATTAATACCAATTCATACGATACCCAATTGATGAAAATCAGTAACAAAGATACCAGGGTATCAACCGGATATTTTCTTCAGGGAGGTATTTCTTATACAAGGGAAACCTGGTATACAGGCTTTAATGGATATTTATACCAATATGGTTCAGGAGATGATGAGTCAAGAACCCGCAGACGTTTTTATGGATTGGAATTATATATCGGAAAAAGATTCTCTGCACCGGCATTACTCAGGAAAATACTTTAATGACATTTAAAGTAGTCAAAAGGTTCTTTGCAATCTTCACATTTATATAAAGCTTTACATGCAGTACTTCCGAATGGTGCTACAAGGGTAGTGTTCCAGGAATTACATTGCGGACATTGAATGGCTACTTCTTTTTGAAATGCATCTGGTGTACAAACGGATTGATTATGATTCGGTGGTGCAATTCCATAAGCTTTAAGTTTATTCTTTCCATCTTCACTCATCCAATCTGTAGTCCATGCAGGAGATAGTTGCTGTTTTATGGTGATTTCTTTATAACCTGCCTCTAATAATACAAGTCTGATATTCATACTGATTACATCCATTGCCGGGCAACCACTATAGGTCGGGGTGATGGTAATGATGGGTTGAATAGAGCCATCTGGTAATATGGTAGATTGAACTTCCCGTATAATACCCAGGTCGATAACAGACAAGACCGGAATTTCCGGATCGCTTACTGTTTGTAACAGTTGTAGCAATTCATTTTTAATATCGCGGTTATGTTGATGAATGATCGTCATAGTTATTTACCAGGTTGCTCCGGGATAAGCTCTTTGAAGAAACTGCATTTCAGCAAGTATATAGCCCAGGTATTCCGTATGAATACCTGTTTTTCCACCTTGTTGTGCCCATGATTTCTCCGGAGCTTCAATGGTAGCTTCTGCAAAAATCTCGGCTACTTTTTTCTCCCAGTTTTCTTTTACCAAGACAAGATCAACACCGATGTTTTGTTGAAGCATGTCTGTTTCAAAAGAAGCAGGTAGAAATAGTTCTCCTGTATAAGGCCATAATTCTTGCAGGGCATTAAGTAATCTCTCTTTGCTTTCTGCTGTACCATCTCCTAAACGAATAACCCATTCACTGCTCCATCGTAAATGATAGGTTACTTCTTTAAGCGATTTCTCCGCAATAGCAGCTAATGTTGTATCGCTGGATTTTTGCAGTTGTTGGTAATAATAATATTGGTACGCACTGAAAAAAAACTGTCTCAATGTTGTTTGTGCCCAGTCTCCATTCGGTAATTCTGCAATCAATACATTCTTAAATTCAGGAACATCACGCAGGTAGGCAAGACTATCTTCTGTAGCATCATTGCCAGTAAGTGATGCAGCGTATTGATAAAAATTTCTTGCCTGTCCAATAAAATCAAGGGCAATATTGGTAACGGCGATGTCCTGTTCAAGCACTGGTCCATGACCACACCATTCGCTGTTACGGTGACCAATGATTAATGCATTATCTGCAAGGTGAAGTGTAAAGTTGATCAGAGAATTGTTCATGATAATATTTCCTGCCTTTAGATATGTGTAAGCTCGTCTGGTAAATCGTAAAAAGTTGGGTGACGATAAGCTTTATCATTTGCCGGATCGTATAATGCTTCCGCATCATCCGGATTGCTGGCATGAATGTATTTGCTTTCAACCACCCAGATACTGATACCTTCCATTCTACGAGTATACACATCGCGGGCATTTTCAATGGCCATTTGAGCATCAACGGCATGTAAACTGCCTACATGTTTATGATCAAGTCCTTGCTTACTACGAATAAAAACTTCCCACAAAGGCCATTCATGTTGGTTTTTTCCAGAGGTAGAAATATCCGCTGCCCCATTTTTACCTTCACCGTAATCGCCGTAGTAATATTTATGGATGTATTGTTTCATTTTAGTTAGATAGTGTTTCTTAAATCAAAATTCAAAAATCAAAATTCAAAAATTAAACGCTCACGCCCTTTTCTCTGCCAAACGTTGTTCCCTCTTTTCTGCATGTGCTGATGCTGCTTCTCTTACCCATGCGCCTTCTTCCCAGGCTTTTTTTCTGGCGTCGAGTCTTTGTTTGTTGCAGGGTCCATTGCCTGCAATTACCTGCCAGAATTCATCCCAGTTAATAGCACCAAAATCATAATGGCCCCTTTCTTCATTCCATTTTAAATCAGGGTCAGGAATGGTTAGGTTGAGTATTTTAATTTGTTCGGCACAGATGTCTACAAACTTTTGACGTAATTCGTCGTTTGTAAATCTTTTGATTTTCCATTTCATGCTTTGAATGGTATTTGGACTCTCATCATCTTTTGGTCCAAACATCATAATGCTCGGCCACCACCAGCGGTTAATTGAATCCTGGGCCATTTTGCGTTGAGCTTCGTTACCTCTGCTCAGGGTTAGTAATATTTCAAAGCCCTGACGCTGGTGAAAACTTTCTTCTTTACAAACACGCACCATTGCACGTGCATAAGGTCCATAACTGGTTCTGCAAAGAGGAACCTGGTTCATAATAGCAGCGCCGTCTACCAGCCACCCAATAGCACCCATATCTGCCCAACTTAATGTAGGATAGTTAAAGATGGAAGAATATTTTGCCTTACCAGTATGTAGCTGGTCATACATTTCATCACGACTAATACCAAGGGTTTCTGCAGCGGAGTATAAATACAAACCATGACCTGCTTCATCCTGAACCTTCGCCAATAAGATGGCTTTTCTTCTAAGGTTTGGTGCACGGGTAATCCAGTTACCTTCTGGTAACATACCAATGATTTCACTGTGTGCATGTTGACTGATCTGCCTGATCAATGTTTGACGGTATTTTTCCGGCATCCAGTCTTTCGGCTCAATTCGGATCTCTTTATCGATCTTCTCCTGAAACATTTGCAACATGTCTTTTTCCATACCCATTATTTGAATCGTAAAAATACGAAAAGAATAGACTCCTGCTAACAAATGTTAGTATTCAAATTAATATTTTTTTGATCTTTTGTTAGTTTTCTGGCAGATTTTGTCGCTAACTGATTGATCCTGACCCTTGCTTGCTTACCTTTCCTGTATGAAAAAATTGGTTTTTTTAGTTGGAATTTTATTTCTGGCAATAGGAGTATTTGCACAAACTACAACTCCTTTTAGAAAGGAAATTGATGCTTTTTTAAAGGCGGACAGCACAGCTATGCCTGCAAAAAAGCAAATTCTGTTTGTCGGTAGCTCTTCATTTACTTTTTGGAAAGATGTAAAAGATTATTTTCCTACATACTCGATTCTTAACCGTGGATTTGGCGGGTCTTCACTTAAAGACCTTATTCGTTACGCTAACGATATCATCATACCTTATTCACCTAAGCAAGTGGTCATCTATTGTGGTGAAAATGATATTGCAGATGCCTGGGGAAAAGTTACAGCAGATACTGTTCTTGCTCGTTTTAAAATATTGATGTCGATCATACGCAAACAACTTGGAAAGAAAATTCCCGTGGTATTTGTTTCAATAAAACCTAGTCCAAGCAGGTGGAAAATGGAAACTGAATTTGTAAGGGCTAACCAGTTAATTAAAGCTTATTTACGTCGCGATAGAAAAGCGACATTCCTCGATGTGCATAGTGCCATGTTATTGACAGATGGTTCGGTAAATCCGGAACTGTTCATCAAAGACAACCTGCATATGAATGCAAAGGGTTATGCTATCTGGCAAAAGATTATTGAACCTACTTTAATAAAATAATTTTTATTCATCCTGCTCCGGAATTAAATCCCGAGCAGGATGAATAAGAAGGAGAATTTATTTTGCATCAAAATCAACTACAATCTTTTCACTTCTTGGGTGCGACTGACAGGTAAGAATGAAACCTTGTTCAATTTCTTCTGGCTCAAGGCCATAATTTACTTCCATATCAACTTCACCTTCTATAAGTTTAGCCCTGCAGGTGCAGCAAACACCACCCTTACAGGCATAAGGCAAATCTGCGCCTTTTCTTAAAGCGGCATCTAATATGGCTGGACCATTTTTTTCCAGGTCAAAATCAAAACTGATTCCATCCAGCTTAACAGTGATCTTACTCTTTGGTTGGTCGCTGGTATTATTTTGCTGAACCGTTTTGTTTTTCAGTTCTTGTCCGGGAGAGGTGAATAATTCGAAATGAATTTTTTGTTTATCAACCTGTTTGTTTTCTAATTCCTTTTTTACACTAAAAATCATTTCTTCCGGCCCACATAAAAAGAAATCATCTGTACGGGTGATGTCTATTATTTTTTCAAACAGGGTATTGCATTTCACGGCGTCAATCCTACCTGTATTCAAATCGGTATCTGTTTGTTCTCTCGATAAAATATGTATCAACCTGAAGCGATCCATGTACTTATTCTTCAGCGCCTCAAGGGTTTCCCTGAAAATAATGGAATGCCTGTTTTGGTTGCCATATATCAAGGTAAACTGACTACCAGGCTCAGTTAGTAAAGTTGTTTTGATGATAGATAACAAGGGTGTTATACCACTGCCTGCGGCAAAACCAACATATTGTTTTTTGTTGCCTGGATTTAGGGGCACAAAAAATTTACCCATTGGTGGCATTACATCAATAACGTCACCTTTTTTTAATTGCTCATTGGCATAAGTAGAAAAAACACCATTAGGTACTTTTTTTACGGCAACGCGGAGCTCATTATCTAAGGGACTGCTGCAAATAGAATAAGAACGCCTCACTTCCTCACCATCGATGGTTGTGCGGAGGGTGATATACTGTCCTTGTGTAAATTGAAACTGCTCTTTCAGGTGAAGCGGAATTTCAAAAGCGATAGAAACACAATCACTTGTTTCCTTACGTATATCTTTTATACTAAGTTGTTCAAAATGTATCGACATGCCTGCTTATTGTGTTAATCCACCAACTAAAATGGTGACCATATTTTCTTCCAGTTCTTCGGCACTGATTTTTTGGGTTGATCTGTGCCAGCTCTCTATGCCACTGATAGCATGTAACATAATCAATACGGCTGTTGGAGCATCAATTTTTTTCACTTCATTATTGCGAATACCAGCTTCTATGATTGCGGCAAAACGTTTACGGTAAATGCGGCGCTGGTTTTGAAAATTTGATAAATAAGGATCTGCAAGGTGTTTCCACTCACGATCGCTTACATACACTTCCTCATAATGATGGATCATTTCATTGATATGAAAGCGCAGTAATTTTTCAATTTTTTCAATGGCAGGAATTTTCTCGGCTTCGACCTCATCAATTTTTTGCAAAAAACGATTCGCTACACTGAAGCATAATTCATGTAGTAATTCGGTTTTTGATTTGATATGGTTATAGAGACTTGCAGCTTCAACACCAACGGCTTCTGCCAGGTCGCGCATGCTGGCGGCTTTAAATCCCTTTTCCCTGAAAAGAGAAGCAGCCTTGGTTACAATCACGTCTTTGCGTGAAATGTTCTTGTCTGTCTTTATTCTTGCCATGTTACGAAGATAAACCACTAACGCGTGTTAGCCAAAAAATGATTTCGGTTATTATTATTTGTTAGTTTTTAGGCTAATTGGCTGATATTCTTCCCATAGTCATTAAATAGGGTATTGGATACTAGTAAATACCCGTCAAATGCCCTAGTTTCGCACCCCGGTAACAAAAAATTATTTATGTCTTTAGTAGTTGTCGGTTCCATGGCTTTTGATGCCATCGAAACACCTTTCGGTAAAAGTGATAAAATCATTGGCGGTGCAGGAACATATATAGCCTGGTGCGCTTCGAACTTTACCCCAGTTAAGCAAATCTCAGTAGTTGGTGGCGATTTCCCTCAGGAAGAGCTTGATATGCTCACTGCCCGCGGAGTTGACTTATCTGGTGTTCAGATTAAGAAGGATGAAAAAACATTTTTCTGGAGTGGTCGCTATCATATGGACATGAATTCTCGTGATACACTGGAGACTCAGTTAAACGTATTAGAGAACTTTGAGCCCGTGGTTCCGGAAAGCTTTCAGGATTGTGAGTTCCTGATGCTGGGTAACCTTGTACCTGCTGTGCAGAGAAGTGTTATTGAGCAGCTTAAGAAGCGCCCTAAGCTCATCGTAATGGATACCATGAATTTCTGGATGGAAATTATGATGGATGAGCTGAAGAAAACACTAGCTATGGTGGATTTGCTGATGGTAAACGATAGCGAAGCCCGTCAGTTGAGTGGAGAATATTCATTGGTAAAAGCCGCCGCAGCCATTATGAAAATGGGCCCTAAATACCTTATCATCAAAAAGGGCGAACACGGCGCATTGCTTTTCCATGAGAATAAAGTATTCTTTGCCCCAGCTTTACCATTAGAAGAAGTATTTGACCCTACAGGTGCTGGCGACACATTTGCCGGAGGTTTTATTGGTCATATTGCCCGTACTAAAGACATTTCTTTTGAAAATATGAAGACAGCCATCATTGTGGGTAGTGCCATGGCTTCTTATTGCGTTGAAAAATTTGGTACCCAGCGTTTAAGAGAAATCAATAAAGAAGATATCAGCACCCGGATTGATGAGTTTGTACAACTGGTGAACTTCGATATTGATTTGGTGGGATAGGATATGGTCCATCGACCATAGACCCAAAATTATTTTGGAAGCAAAACAAAACGCATCTATTTTCGCAGCGTAATGATGACAATGAAACATACAAAACGTATTAAGAAACCTCTCTGACCGGGAAGTGCCTAATCGTTTGTGTATGATCAAGAATATACTCAGAGGCCTTCCCGAAACGGAGGGCCTTTTTGTTAACAACCATAACTGAACAAACAATCTAAACAAAAACAAACAAAACCATGAAAGTAGCAGTAGTAGGTGCCACGGGTTTGGTAGGTACCAAAATGTTGGAAGTACTCGCAGAGCGTAATTTTCCTGTTACGGAACTTGTTCCGGTAGCTTCTGAAAGATCAGTAGGTAAGGAAGTAAGTTTTAAAGGTAAACAGTACAAGATCGTGAGCATGGCAGACGGTATTGCGGCTAAACCTGCTGTTGCTATTTTTTCTGCAGGTGGGAGTACTTCCCTGGAATGGGCACCAAAATTTGCAGAAGCCGGTATTCGTGTAATCGATAATTCTTCTGCCTGGAGAATGGATCCAACCAAAAAACTGGTTGTTCCTGAAGTAAATGCTGATGTGCTTACCAAAGATGATTTTATCATTGCAAATCCTAACTGCTCCACTATTCAAATGGTAGTAGCATTACAACCTTTGCATAAGCGTTATGGTATTAAACGTGTGGTGGTTAGCACATACCAAAGTGTAACAGGTACTGGTAAAAAAGCTGTGGATCAGTTATTCAATGAAAGAAAAGGAGTAGAAGGTGAGATGGCCTATAAATACCAGATCGACCTGAACGTCATTCCGCAAATCGATGTATTTCTCGATAATGGTTATACCAAAGAAGAAATGAAGATGGTGAACGAGACCAAAAAAATTATGCAGGATGATAGCATTCGTGTTACTGCCACTACTGTTAGAATACCTGTAGTAGGTGGACATAGCGAAAGCGTAAACATTGAATTCGCCAATGATTTTGACCTGAATGAAGTTCGGTCAATACTAGCTGCTGCACCGGGTGTAATTGTGCAAGACGATATTGCCAATCAGCAATACCCAATGCCATTGTGGGCACACGAAAAAGATGAAGTATTTGTAGGACGTTTAAGAAGAGACGAAACACAGCCGAATACACTGAATATGTGGATTGTAAGTGATAACCTTCGTAAAGGTGCTGCTACTAATGCGGTGCAGATAGCTGAATATTTATCTTCAAAAGAACTATTATAATTTTATTGCCACAGATTCACAGATTGGTAAAAATAAATCTGTGAATCTGTGGCTAAAATTTATTCCTCAATAGCCCTATTCAAAAACATTATTAAAGGCTGTAAAGTTTCAAAAGCAGTAATAATGTCTTTAGCGAGTGTAGTAGAAGTTAGTTGTGCATCAGTAAAAGAAGTAGTTGCCACCCAACTCTTAAGTTTGATGTACTCAATTGCAGGATTATCTTTTTCATATCCCTTTGGTTCTCTGGTCAACACCATTCCTGCTTCTCTTTGTAAACCACCGTATTGAGAAAGGAATTTCTTCTGGTGAATAATCTTGTTGAACTCATCCCAGTTATAATCAATTTCCTGTCTCACTTTTTTAATTACATCTGCTTCTGGCATCCATAATCCGCCAGCTGCAAAGCTTTTGCCGCCTGGTTCAAGGTGAAAATAATATCCGGAAAACAGTGATTTCTTTCCGTCGCGACTTAAATACATTCCCATATTGGTTTTATATGGGTCCTTATTCTTGCTAAAACGAACATCTCTGTTAATCCGGAAAACACATTCTTTGGCGGTCAGCGGAGCAATGAAAGGATCTTTTTTACCCAGGCCCTTAATTACTTCTGTAACCAATGCAGCATAATCTGCCTTGGCAGCTTCAAAGGACTTTCTATTTTCATCAAACCATGCTTTATGGTTGTTTTTCTTTAGATTCTTTAGAAAAGAAAGGGTGCTGTTCTGTAACATACTTTTATTGTGTTGCAATTAATTCCAGAAATTCTGCTTCTGTAATGATTTTGATGGTATTGATCTTTTTTGCCTTTTCCAGTTTGCTGCCAGCGTCTTCTCCAACAACCAGGTAGTTTAGCTTATTACTAACCCCACTAACAATTTGTCCGCCATGTTGTTCTGCCAGCGCCTCTGCCTCACTTCTTTTCATTTGACTAAGGGTTCCTGTAAACAGGAAAGTTTGCCCCAATAAATTTCCAGCAGTAATTTTTTCTTTCTTTTTGTTTTTCAGTTCAAGTCCTAGCGACTCCAACTGCTCCAGCATGTGTATGTTTTGCTCATTGCTGAAAAACTGGTGAATACTTTTAGCAACTTTTGTACCTACGTCTTCGAGTTGTTGTAGATCTTCTTCAGTTTTTGTTTTAAAATCGAGCAGGTGCTCCACAGCATTGGCAAGTGTTTTTGCAGTTGTTTCTCCAACAAAACGAATTCCGAGTCCATATACCAACCGATGTAAAGGTTGTTGCTTAGATGCCTCAATGGCTGCTTTTAAGTTATCAAGGCTTTTCTTTCCAAAGCCTTCTAACTGACCAATCTTTTCAAAATCGAGTGTGTAAATGCCGGGAATATCTTTCAGTAATCCAAGTTCATAAAACTTGCGCACATTAGCTTCTCCAAAGCTTTTGATGTCCATGGCATCTTTGCTTACAAAATGGATCATCTTTTCTACTACCTGCGCTTCGCATTCAATATTAATGCATCGCCATACCGCTTCTGTTTCTTCTTTGAATAGCTCGCTGTTACAAACAGGGCATTGTTTCGGAAATTGAATATTTTGTTCTGATCCATCCCTTAATTCAGCTTGTGATTTAACGATCTGGGGAATTACATCACCTGCCCGTTCAATCAATACCGTATCACCGATTTTCAGATCTTTTTCTTTGATATAATCCTCATTATGGATAGAAATGCTACTAACGGTAACGCCTCCAAGGTATACCGGATCTAGCTTGGCAACAGGAGTAACGGCACCGGTTCTTCCAACCTGAAATTCAACTCCGCGCAATTTTGTGGTAGCTTGTCTGGCTTTGAATTTATACGCAATGGCCCATCGCGGGTGGTGAGAAGTCATACCCATCTCTTCCTGCAAATGCAGGTCATTTACCTTCACTACCATACCATCTATTTCATAAGGAAGGTTATCTCTTCCTGCTTCAAACGACTGGCAATACTCAATTACACCGCTAATACCTTTAACGACTCTTTTTTCTTTCTCTGGCGAACGAAAGCCCAATTGCCATAATAAAGAAAGATTACCACTGTGTGTCTCTAATAATTCTTCGGACTTCCCGACTTCCGGACTTCCCGGCTTTTTTGTATAAAAGCTAATATGGTATAAAAAAGCATCTAATGCTCTTTCAGCTACATCTTTGGGATCTTTCATCCTCAGACTTCCCGATGCTGCGTTTCTCGGGTTAGCAAGAGGGGGAAGGTTTCTGCTGGCCTGTAGCTGATTGTATTGTTCAAATGCATTTTTGCTCATGATTACTTCACCCCTTATTTCAACCTGTTGAATACCAACTGATGAGAATGAAGCCGATAAGGGGATTGATCGTATTTGTTTGATATTCTTTGTTATCTCTTCCCCTTCAACTCCATCGCCACGGGTTGCGGCCCGAATCAGTTGATCATTTTCATAAATGAGTGAAATACTTGCACCATCAAATTTTGGTTCTATGCAATATGCTATTTCTTCCAATCCGGTAATTTCCCTGGCTTTTCTGTCGAAATCTATCAGATCTTCAGCATTGTAACTATTGTCAAGGCTCAACATTGGCACCAGGTGACTAACTGTTGTAAACTGGTTATTCAGACTATTGCCAACCCGCTGAGTTGGGGAATCGGGGGTAATAAGAGCAGGGTTTGTTTCTTCTGCCTTTACAAGGCTTTTATACAGTTTATCGTATTCCTGATCGGCAATCAGAGGGTCATTGAGTACATAATACCTGTATTCATGAAACTGAAGCACCTGTTTTAATAAACTAATATCAAAGGCATTTTCCTGTTGTATATTTTTTAATAAGTCTTGCGTTTGCAGTTGTAATTGTCTAATAGAATCAGGAGAATACATGGTTTAAATTTTCGGGATAAAGTTAATTGCTAATTGGGTTCCATTGTTGTCCGTGGAAATTTAACCGCTAGCTGTAAGGGTCTCGTATGATGGAACACAGATATTCATGATTTTCAAGATTTATCATGATAGATCTTGAAAATCATGAATATCTGTGTTCAATTAATAGCAGATAGTGCATTTACGGCAACCAAATATTACTTTAAGCAACTGACTTTAAGTTTTCTCCCCCTCATTTTTTCCATTAATAGCAGAAAGTCTATAATAAGCACCCATCAAGGCTTGTAGCTTACGGCTTGCAGCTTGAAGCCAATTTCCCCCAGATTGATTTATGAACCGGTACAGGCTATTTGTAAACTTTGTATCTTGCCGCACCCTTATTTCGCTGAAAACCGATGTACCCCCAATGAAGAAATCAAGCACAGTAATGGCTTCAAATACTCATATCGTAAAAGATCCTGCTAAGCTGGTAGAAACCTATCCTAAAGTACCGCTTACGGTTGATTGTGTGATTTTTGGTTTTGAAGAAAATAAGCTGAAGGTATTACTTATTAAAAGTGACCTGGAAATCTATAAAGGACAGTATTCTTTATTGGGTGATATTGTGCAGGATAATGAAGAACTGGATGAAGCAGCTTACCGTGTGCTGAAACAAAGAACAGGCATGAGCGATGTCTTTCTTGAACAGGTAAAAGTTTTTGGAAGTCCCGGAAGGCACCCAGGTGGCAGGGTAGTTACTATTGCATATTGTTCTTTATTAAATATCAACCATCATGAGTTAATTATTCATGATAATGACCTTGACTGGTATAGTTTAGATGCCATTAAAGAAATGGCCTTCGATCATAAACGTATAGTGGATGAATGTCATACATGGCTGCAAAAAAGAATCCAGGAGCACCCGCTCGGATTCAACCTTCTTCCAGAAAAGTTCTCATTACGTGAACTGCAAAACTTATATGAAGCCATTTTAGGTGTTAGTCTTGATAGAAGAAATTTCAGAAAGAAATTTGCTTCAATGGATCTCTTAATTGATATCAATGAAATGGAACAGGACGTTCCCCACCGTCCAGGTAAGCTTTATAAATTCAATTTCGAAAAATATGCCCGGAGCAAACGCAAATGGGTTGGAATTGATTTTTAATTAGTTAGCGATTTATTGTTATAGAGAATTCCTGTTTTTTTAAACACTTTCTATAAGTGTCGTTTTCTTACGACATCATTGGCCTTCTTGTAGCTACCTGAAACTACAGCATTCTCTATATGAGAGGGAGTTCACGCTTTCTACTTTTACCTCGGTAATAATTCAATACTTGAATTGTTATTCCCCCCGTTTTTACTTTTTAATTCCAATATCTATTTACAATGTAACCAAACCATTGTGTGGGGTTCGTTGTGCCATGAAATTGGAAGACTATGAAAAAGTTACCACACCATTTACTGTTAATTACCTGCATGTTTGTTGCGCCATTTCTTTTCTGTAAGAAACAGGTAGATTATGCAAAATTAGTTGAGCATAATCATCTCCCTTCATTGTCTTTGAATGTGTCAAGTTCTAACATTGCACTTTATCAGGCCAATGCCAATCAAAATGCTATTCGGTTCGATTGGGGTTATCGAGGTGAAAATGTTACGGACGCAGTATATTATGTGCTGGAATTCTCACTAAAACAAGATCAGTTTGCTTTTCCTGTTGAATTACCCGTTGGTAATAGTATGTCTGTTACATTGGCGGTGGAACAATTGAATGAACTATTGCTTAGAATGATAGAGCCTGGTGATGCAGATGATATTGCCGTTCGGATAAAATATATGCGCCAGGTTTCCTACAATCAAAAAGTAGCAAGTAATGAGGAAATATTTTATTCTGATCAGATCTTATTGAAAGTAACTACATATCGGCCAATCATAACTTATGCTTCACCCAATTTCCTTACACTACCTGGAAACTATCAATCGTGGAACCCTCTCCTTGCCCCAAAAATTGTTTCAAAACCAGGCATGAACGAGTTTGAAGGATATGTTTATTTCCCGATTGAGTACCCCCAGTTTTTATTCGTAAGCGGAAACCTATGGTCCGATTTTGTATTTGGTCATATAGGACACAATATGTTTGGTGTAAATGGAACTTCGTTGTCTATTTTCGGAGGTAAAGGAACCTATTTAATTCGGGCAAGCAGAAATACCAATACATGGTCTTATACCAAGGTTTATTCATGGGGATTAAATGGCTCTGCTGTACCATCTAATGGGGAACAGGATCCCGAACTAACGCAAGATCCTACGAACAGGTGTATCTGGACGCTGAATATCAATCTGGCAGAAGGTGATTTGTTTTTCCGAGCCAATAATAACAATTATATAAAAATGGGGAATCTTTGGCCGGGAACAGATCATATCCCAGACTATAATAGCGATCCCATACATATCGGTAAAGCTGGTAATTATACGATTGAATTAGACCTCTCATTTCCGGGTAATTATATGTTTCATGTCCATCGAAACCTTAAATAACTTCATTCCTGTTGGTGCCAGCTTTATCTGGCGTAGTTTTTCAATCATTTCAACTACTTTTACCACCCAACAGAACCGCTATGCTATATTCAATGACAGGTTATGGACGATCAGAGCAAACCATTGGTGATAAAACCTATTTGGTAGAAGTTCGTTCACTCAATGGAAAACAATTCGATTTACGTTTAAATGTGCCCGCACTTTTAAAACCATTTGAATTTGATATCCGCAACTTATTGAATGAAGGTCTTCAACGTGGAAGTGTTGAATGTATCATCACCATCAAACAAAACGGAGCCAATAAACCGGTTTCTATTAACAAGGATCTGGCAAAAGCTTATTACCAACCAGTAGCAGAACTTGCAGACGAATTGCAGTTACAAAAAGGAGATATCCTGAGTACAATCCTGAAATTGCCAGATGTAATTACCCCTTCCACAGAAATGTTAAGTGATGAGGAATGGAAAGGATTTGAACAGGTTCTAAAACAAGCAATAGCCGCATTAAATGCACATCGTAAAGATGAAGGAATTTCTTTAGAAGCAGATTTGCTGTTGCGTCTGAATAATATTGAAGCACATCAGAAAACCATTACAGAACTTGAACCCCTTCGCAGAACGAAAATAAAAGAAGGTATCGTAAAAGTACTTGAAGACAATGTAGGCAAAGAGAATTACGATCCAAACAGAATGGAGCAGGAACTAATCTATTATATCGAGAAAATTGATATCAGTGAAGAGCAGGTTCGTCTAAAAAACCATTGCGATTATTTCCGCGCTATATTGGCAGATAAAGAAGCCGGCAAGGGGAAAAAGCTTTCTTTTATTTTACAGGAATTTGGCCGTGAAATCAATACTATGGGCTCAAAAGCTTATGACTCGCAAATTCAGCAAACGGTAATTTTGATGAAAGATGAGCTTGAAAAAGCAAAAGAACAAATATTGAATGTGTTATAATAATATGCTAACCGGTATTATTCACCCATAATTATAGATCAGTGAAACGGGTTTTTTATATAGGCTTCTTTTTTACTTGTTTTCTTTTTGCATGTGGCACCAATGGTGTTTTTGAAAAGTCACAACGCTTCCCGGATCAGGAATGGTCTACAAAGAGTGAACCTTCGGTTGCATTTGAAGTAGCTGATACCAATGCCTTCTATAATATTTATGTGGTAATCAGACACACAGACGCTTATCGTTATAATAATATTTGGGTAAACATAGAGACTAAGTCGCCCGGAGATAGTCCGCGCACTCAGCTACTGGATATCAGTTTAGCAGACAATACCAAAGGGTGGCTCGGAACCGGTATGGATGATATTTTCGACAGAAGGGCCCGTGTTACCCAACAGCCTATAAAGTTGAAAAAGGGGATTTATACATTCAAACTTAAACAAGCTATGCGCGAAGATCCGCTGGCTTATATATTGAGTGCCGGTGTAAGGGTAGAAAAAGTAAAACAATGACTTTAAAAAGCAGTAAACGACTTACTGTAGTCACAGTAGTATACTGGATATTATTGTCGTATATCATTGCGGCACTGATCTGGTGGTTTATTGCACTTGAAAAACAAAACCGCGAAATAACCAATGTACGTTTATTGGAACTGGTAAAAGATGATCCCCAATACTTCGAAAAAGCAAGCCAGATTGAAGCAGCTAAAAAACGTAAAACAGCACAGTATATAGGGGAGGGCAGCACTTTTCTGGCCCTCATATTTGTAGGCGCTCTATTTGTATTCAGGGCTACAAGAAGACAACTGCTTTTATCTCAGCAACAGCAGAATTTTATGATGGCTGTTACACATGAATTAAAAACACCAATTGCTGTAACCAGATTAAACCTCGAAACACTCCAGAAAAGAAGACTGGATGAGGAAAAACAGCAAAAATTAATCACCAACACACTACAGGAAGCCAACCGGTTGAATATGCTTTGTAATAATATTTTACTGGCAGCACAGTTGGAAGCAGGTGCATATACCGCATCAAAAGAGGAAATTAATTTCTCAGACCTTGTTGAAGGCTGTATCGATGATTTCAGGAACCGCTTTCCCCAGAGAGAAGTAATTGAGCAAATAGCACCATCCTTGTATTTAAATGGAGAACCACTGTTATTGCAAATGCTTGTCAATAATTTATTGGAGAATGCAATGAAATATTCTCCAAAAGAAAGCCTCATAAAAGTAAGCCTCTTAGCTAATGGTAATGAATTGCAAATGACTGTGTCTGATGAAGGCATAGGGATAGCCACTGAAGAGAAATTAAAGATTTTTGATAAATTCTATCGGGTCGGAAATGAAAATACCCGCACTACCAAAGGCACTGGTTTAGGACTATTCCTATGCAGCAGAATCGTAAAAAGTCATAATGGATACATTTCTGTGACAGATAATCAGCCCAAGGGTAGTAATTTTGTGGTCATATTACAACAGGTATGATAAATTCCAAGGCGAATATTTTATTGGTTGAAGACGAGGAGAACCTGCACGAGGCATTGAAATTGAATCTCGAAATGGAAGGGTATGAGGTAAGCTCGGCTTTTAATGGTACTGAAGCCCTCAAGAAAGTGTCGAATGAGTATTTCGATCTGATCGTTTTGGATATCATGTTACCAGAAGTAGATGGCATTGCCGTTACAGAAAGTATACGGGTAAATAATAATGAAGTGCCTATTTTGATATTGAGTGCAAAAAATAGTGGATCTGACCGTGTGTTAGGACTTAAAAAAGGAGCAGACGATTACCTCACCAAACCTTTTAACCTGGAAGAACTTTTACTGCGTGTAGAAAAATTGATTGAAAAAAATAAGAAGATGCAGGAAAAAGAAACAATAGGGGATAATTATGAATTCGGCGACAATAAAATAGATTTTAAAGCACAGGATGCCATTAGTTGGAATGGTCAGCATATTGAACTCAGCAAAAAAGAAGCAATGCTGCTGAAATTATTGATAGAAAATAAGGGCGATGTTGTAACACGCGAAAAAATTCTTCAGGTAGTTTGGGGATACAATGTATACCCCACCACGAGAACCATCGATAATTTTATCCTTAGTTTCCGAAAATATTTTGAACAGGATAGTCGTAATCCACGCTATTTCCATTCTGTAAGAGGGGTAGGATACAAATACACTGACTAATAATCCTGAAAGGGCTGGCTCTAAATCTTCGGACTTTCCGTCTTCCCGACTTTCGGACTTTCAAAGACACAATTTTTAGCTGTAACCAGCGTTATTGCTTTGTAAAAACTACGCATGTCGCTACACACTGTTATAGACTTTTTGGATCCGGTTAATATTGCCCAGATTTCCAACGATGAAGGATTTAAAGATACCCAACTGGGCAGGCATATAGCTGTTTATGATGAAGCTTTTCCGGAAGTTGATCATGCAGACCTGGTATTGGTAGGTTGTGGCGAAATGCGTGGGGCTGGTATCCAGTTTGTGCATACAGACGGCCCGGATGCCATCAGGGCCGAATTTTATAAATTATACCATTGGCATACCGATGTTGCCATCGCAGATTTGGGTAATATTAAATGTGGCGCCACTATGCAGGATAGCTATGCTGCATTGAGAATGGTAGTACATGAATTACTGTTAATGGGTAAGAAAGTATTGATACTCGGCGGCTCTCACGATATCACCACTGCTCAATACCAGGCCCATACCATTGATGGTAAAATCATTGACGCTGTTTGTGTTGATGCGAGAATCGATATGGATATGGATAGCGTTTTACCTGCAGATAGTTTTCTGGTTGATATGTTTACAAGTATGCCCAACCATCTGCGACATTATAATCATATCGGTTTCCAAAGCTATTTCATGCATCCGCAAATGCTGGAAACAATTGATAAACTCAGGTTCGATTGTTATAGGGTAGGAAAAGTGAAGGAAGATATCAGTGAAATGGAACCTGCCATTCGTAATAGTGAATTATTCAGTTTTGATATTGCCGCCATACAACATGCACATGCACCAGCAAATCATGTTACGCCCAATGGTTTCAATGGTGAAGAAGCTTGTACATTAATGCAATATGCCGGCATGAGTAACACCTGCACTACTATTGGCATATATGGATACATTCCCAAACAAGATGTACATGCACTTACTGCCAAACAAATTTCTCATATGATCTGGTATATCATGGATGGTATTCAGAAAGGAAAACAGGAGGCATCACTCGAAGAAAGAAATGCATTCAATGAGTTTACGATGGCTTTTGCAGAGGTAGAAACAGTTTTCCTTCAAAGTAAAAAGACGGGTCGCTGGTGGATGCAATTACACGACGGGAAATATGTAGCCTGTAGCTACCGCGATTACCAGATAGCTTCTCACAACGATATTCCTGAAAGATGGCTAAGGGCTGCTGAAAGAATCTGATTAGCCTAACCATTTGAGTGTGTACATTAGCATTGCTAAAATCAATTCCTTATGTCGTTGATCCGGTTAATGCTACTGCTTATTTTATTCGCAACTTTTTCTGCCTGCTCCGTTCAAAAAGCGATTCAAAAGCAGGCTAATCATGCCATTTTTCAACAAACTGATCTTAGCACTGCCCATATCGGCATCAGTATTTTTGATGCGGATAAAAGGCAATACCTCTATAACTATCAGGCCGATAAATATTTTCTTCCCGCCAGTAATACCAAACTATTCACCTGTTATGTTGCCATGAAGTACCTTGGCGACAGCGTAAAAGGACTTCGATACTATATTGATCCTTCTGCTAAAACTGTTTGGGTTCGACCCACTGGTGACCCAACCTTGTTACACCCGGATTTTGTTTCGCAGCCCGTTATCGACTTTCTGAAAGAAGATACAAGCCGGGTTTACGCAACTGTAGATCTTCCTTTTCAAACAACCGCATTGGGAAGCGGATGGTCATGGGGCGATTACCAGCAGAATTATATGTCTGAACGAAGCGCGTTCCCCATATATGGAAACCTGATCTGGATAAACTATAAGAATGGAACCATGCAATGGAAGCCATCTTTTATTAAAGCTGCTGATGGAACAAAGGGCGACTATACAGAAGGATTAAACAAACAGTCCGCCCTCTATAGTTTTAGAAGGGCACAATATGAAAATACTTTGCTCTATAGCAATAGCGCTACCGCATTCAGGCAACAACAAATTCCTTTTATCAGTTCTGGTAAATTAGTGGCTGATGTTTTGAAAACAGAGATTGAAGGACTTAAATGGACGAATTCATATGCCAGCCAATTGAAATCTTTACCTACGGTTTCGGGTGCAAAAATTATTTACTCCAGACATATTGATTCTCTGCTGAAACCCATGATGCACCAAAGTGATAATTTCTTTGCAGAACAATCGCTCCTTATGGTTAGTGATGAACTATTGGATGTAATGAATGAAAGAAAAGCAATTGATACCCTACTCAAAATGAACTTTACCGATCTTGTTCAAAAACCCAATTGGGTAGATGGTAGTGGACTCAGCCGTTATAATCTTTTTACACCCATGAATTTTGTACAACTTCTTCAAAAGATGCAACAGGATTTTAGCTGGAATAGAATTACTACCATTCTACCTACGGGAGGCACCGGAACACTTGGCAATTTTTATAAACCACTTCAACAGAAGATTTTCGCAAAAACAGGGACACTTAGTGGGCAGGTAGCATTAAGCGGTTTCCTCATTACCAAAAAGAACCGAAAACTGATATTCTCTGTTTTGGTGAATAATCACCAAACTTCTGCGGTAGCTGTACGAAGGGAAGTAGAAGGCTTTTTGGTAAATCTTTATAATAAGTATTAGTGCTAAGGTATCAATATTTCTTACTGTAAGGTTTTGCCTGACTGTGCGACATATATCATAATACAGTATATTCATGTATGCCTTTCACAAACTTACCAATAAAGGAAGATGAGCTACCCCAGGTGCAATCTGTGCCTCTTAAACCCATTCACCCCGATTACTTAAAGGCACTGAGAATTACCTGGCTGATTATATTCTTTATTATCCTTGCCGGCGCAGTAACCCTTTTTATACTTGTACATGAACTCCAAACAATGCTGGCTATTTCAATAGGTATTAGCAGCTATTTATTGTTATTAACGAGCACTGTAATGATTGGAACCAGATCTTTTAAAAGAAAAAAATATGCGGTTCGTGAAAGAGATATTTTATATAGTACCGGCTGGCTTTTTCAGAATCTTCATATGGTTCCCTTTAACCGGTTACAACATTGTGTGGTGAATATGGGGCCCATAGACAGGCGATTTGGGCTGGCTTCGGTTAGTCTTTATACAGCAGCTTCAGAAGGAAAAGATATAACTATACATGGTTTGAAACTTCCTGAAGCCGAGCATTTGAAGGACCTTATTATGCAACAAATACAACCGCTGCATCCACATGCAAACACTGGATCATAAACAGCGGCAATCGCCATTCGCCCTGGTGATTATGTTCTTCCGCATTTTTAGGGTAGTCATCAGTCAGGTATGGCCGATATTGATTCCATTACTTTTTAAAGGTAAAAACAACAATGCCATTATGTGGATACTTATCGGAGGGGGCATTGTTTTGTTTGTATTGATCAGAACTGTATTGGATTACCTGTATTTTACTTTTCATATAACAGGAGGCCAACTGATTGTGCGGAAAGGGTTTTTTACGAAGAAGAATATTTCCATTCCATTAGAACGAATCCAGGCTGTTCATCTCGAACAAAGCATATTACATACTTTAACTCGTACCTATAAGGTTTTGATTGATACAGCAGGGACAGAAAAGGAAGAAGTGAAAATTTATGCATTATCTAATGTAGCGGCAATTTCTTTCCGGGAAATTTTACTTCGAGAGTCAATCAACCTGCCTGAAAAAGAAGGAGTTGAACAGCAGGTTTCTCAGGTTAGTGCCAAACAAATCAGTAAACTGGGAACTGTTGATCTTCTAAAACTTAGTCTCTCCGCCAATCACCTGGAAACAATGGGTGTGATTGGAGTTTTTATTGTTGGCAGATATGAAGATATAAAACCTCTTTTCACCAGGGTATCATTTCTGAAGCATTTACAGGAATATGGAGATACCCTGCAATTTACCTGGACGGTCATTTCAACACTTATAATCACAGTGCTGTTAATTACCCTGCTGATTTCTGTTTTAAGAACCTTTCTTAAATTTTATGGGTATACCGTACGAATGGATAAAAAAGGGTTTCATATTCGGTGGGGGCTATTGCAGATCAAACAAAAAATGATTCCTTTTTCAAAAGTTCAAATCGTAAAATGGCGCAGTAATTTTCTCCGGCGATTGATAGGGTTAGGATTATTGAACCTGAAAGTAGCAGGTGATAAGGAAGAGAAAGCAAAAATGCGTATTGAAATACCCACCAGTTCACCTGAGCAGGTAACAGCTATTATTCATGCCTACCAGCCCATATTGCCATCCATCTTGAATCCGGAAGGTAATAAAATGCATATATCCTATATAACAAGAAGGGCATTCTTTGTAACATTACCCGTATTACTTGTATTATGCGGCTTGCTCGCTTTTAAATTCGGCTGGGACGCCACATGGGTGCTATTATGGTGGCCGTGGAGCTTGTTAAGAAACTGGTGGTTTTGGAGAAATTTCAGATTCTGGGTATCTGAATCTGGTGTGCAGAGATATGCCAGCACTTTTGGTATGGATCAGGAACTGCTGAACTGGAAGCATGTTCAATATGTGCAATTAAGGCAAACCCTTTATCAAAAGCGAAAAGGTCTGGCGACTTTATTTCTTCATACGGCCGGAGGAAAGTTTACCCTTCCTTACATCCAATATACAGATGGCTTAAGGATTAGCAACTATGCCTTGTTTTGTACTGAATCTACCCAGCAAAACTGGATGTAATTATTTTCCAAACATCCGGTCGAGATAATCTTCTTTAAATTCAAGATAAGTAGGTGAACCGGTAGGTGTTACATTCGGGCTGCTGCATGCAAATAATTCTTCTACAAGTATGAGCATTTCTTTTTGAGAAAGTGCCTGACCGGATTTAATGGCTTGTTGACGAGCCATACACCGAACCAGTTTTTCTCTTTTACTGAATTTAATATCTGAACTAAAATGCTTGAATTGTTCAATTAATAATTCAATTGCGTGTTTCTCATTACCCGCAACAATATCTGCTGGTATACCTTGTATTACAAAACTATTATTGCCAAAGGGTTCTACCTGGTATCCGATACTGGCAAGATCAGGTAATAAATCAGCAAGCATGGCTGCGTCGGCAGCAGGGAGTTCTAGTGTAACCGGGAAAAGACTTTTCTGAGTGGCCATTTGTTGACCGTGTGCAGCTACGCTGTATTTATCGTAGAGAATTCTTTCATGAGCCAGTTGCTGGTGCACAAGTATAAAACCACTGTTGGTAGGAGCTATGATATAGGTTAAATGAAGTTGTAATAGTGTACTGTCTGGTAATACCTGAATTGCTTGTGTTCTGGCTGGTGTGGTATTTAATAAAGAACCGGAATAAGGCGCTTGTTTATTTTCTGATGTTCTTTCCTCAGCAGGACTTTCAAAAAAACTTTTCCAGTGCTTTAATTCACTGCTATTCTCCCGTTCAATAAAATGGGCCTGGTTTTTTTTGGTAAAACCCTGGTAAAGATTGGAAGATGCAACAGCATTTTGCTTATCGCTGGTAAAAGGTTTTGCAACAGCATCGAGTCCTTGTATATCGGCATTTAAGGTGAAGTCGAGTGAAGGTGCAATACTGAATTGAGCCAATGCGTGTTTTACAGCAGCTTGTACAAATGCGTAAATAATTTTCTCGTCTTCAAACTTGATCTCCTGTTTGGTAGGGTGTACATTGATGTCTACCTGTGATGGATCAAGATCAATAAAAAGTACATAACCAGGAAAACTGTCTTTCGGAATCATTTCATCAAAAGCAGTATTCACTGCGTGATTCAGGTAAGCACTTTTGATAAATCGGTTGTTTACAAAAAAATACTGATCACCCCTGGTTTTGCGGGCAGTTTCTGGTTTGCCTACAAAACCATAAATATTCATGTAATCTGTTTTCTCTGTAACCTGTACCAGCTTGGCATTGTAATTATTTCCAAGTATTTGAATGATACGTTGTTTGATGGTGCCAGGTTCCAGGTGAAAGACTTCTTGTCCATTACTGGTGAGTGAAAAAAACAGGTCCGGAAAAGCCATCGATACACGGATAAATTCATCCATGATATGTCGGAGTTCGGCCGCATTACTTTTTAAGAAATTTCTTCTTGCAGGAACATTGAAGAAAAGATTTTTCATGCTGATGCTTGTGCCTTCTGGACAAGCACATGGTTCCTGTTTAATTACCTTGCTATTTTCTATTTCTATAAATGTGCCGAGTTCATCTTCTTTTCTTTTTGTTTTCATCTCAACCTGTGCCACAGCAGCTATTGAAGCAAGTGCTTCGCCGCGGAATCCCATGGTTTTAATGCGAAACAAATCTTCAATTTGCCTGATTTTGCTGGTAGCATGTCTTTCAAACGACATACGGGCATCAGTATCACTCATGCCTTTTCCATTGTCAATTACTTGTATCAGGGCTTTGCCTGCATCAGCTATAATGAGTTTTATTTCGGTTGCTCCTGCATCTACGGCATTTTCCAGTAATTCCTTTACAGCACTGGCGGGTCGTTGAATAACTTCGCCGGCTGCTATCTGGTTGGCAATATTGTCGGGTAATAATTGTATGATATCGCTCACAAAAAGGCTTCTTTCGTTCAGTCTGCAAAAATAAGATAAATGCATGGCCGATCGAACTTTTAGCAAGTTTTACAGGTACTTTTGTGTTGTAAAATCAATGTATATGACTTTAAGTGCGGATATTAAGAAACTGGAACGCCGATTTGTACCTGGCGATTTTGTAGTTACTACCTGGGAATCATTAGAACCCTTTTTTAAAGACCTGTTAGACAGACCCATTACAAGCAAAGCCCAACTGGAAGAATGGCTGAAAGATATGAGTGAAATGGAGGCTGTGGTTAGTGAAGATGCCTGCTGGCGACAGATTCGCATGACCTGCGACACCACAGACCCTAAACTGGAAGAAGCCTTCACTTATTTCTGCATGGAAATTCAACCTAAACTACAGCCCTATGCCGATCAGTTGAACAGAAAATTGATTAATAGTCCATTTACAGCAGAACTAGACCAAACTAAATATTTCACTTATATCCGTGGGGTAAAGAAAAGCATCGATTTATTCAGGGAAGCAAATATTCCTGTTCAGGCTGAATTAAGCGTAATGCAGCAACAGTATGGGGCAATCGCCGGTAAAATGACTGTTGAGGTTGATGGACAAGAATACACTTTGCAACAGGCGGCTAAATTCCTGGAAAGTCATGACAGATCACTCCGAGAACAGGTTTATCGTAAAATACAGGAACGTAGATTACAGGATAAAGATGCCATGCACGATTTATATAGCAAGCTGATTGAAAAACGTCACCAGGTTGCACAGAACGCAGGATTTGAAAATTACCGTGATTATAAATTTGTAGAACTCGGTCGTTTTGATTACAGCAAGAACGATTGTTATCAGTTTCATGAAGCGGTAAAGCTGCATGTACTACCATTGATCGATAAAATTTATGCACAGAAAAAGCAAAAACTAAACCTCGACACCCTTCGTCCATGGGATACTGAAGCTGAGCCGGCTGGTATTGAACCACTGAAGCCATTTACTGATGGTAAAGACCTTTACGAAAAATCAGTTCGTTGTTTTGATGAAATGAATTCTTTCTTTGGCAATTGCCTGCGAAAAATGAATGAGCTTGGCCATTTCGACCTTGAAAGCAGAAAAGGAAAAGCTCCCGGAGGCTATAATTGCCCGCTAACAGAAAGTGGTGCCCCCTTTATTTTTATGAATGCAGCAGGACAAATGAGCGATGTTACAACCATGGTTCATGAAGGTGGACATGCAATACATTCTTTTTTGGCCCATGAACTTGAATTAAGTGCCTTCAAAGAGTATCCGATGGAAATTGCAGAAGTAGCAAGCATGGCTATGGAATTATTCAGCATGAACCATTGGCAGGCATTCTTCCAAAATGAAGAAGATCTTAAACGGGCCAAACAGCATCAGTTAGAAAGAACTATCACGATATTCCCTTGGATCGCCATTATTGATAAGTTTCAACATTGGGTATATGAAAATCCTACCCATACGGTAAACGAAAGAACGGCTAAATGGATGGAGATTCTGCAAGAATTTTCAACCAACGCTATCGATTATACAGGCCTTGAAATGTTCCGTGAAATTGGATGGCAAAGACAATTGCATTTATTTGAAGTTCCTTTCTATTATATCGAATACGGAATTGCACAATTAGGTGCAATTGGATTGTGGATGCAATACCAGCAAAACCCAAAACAAGCATTAGAAAATTATGTACATGCGCTTTCCTTAGGAGGTACAAGAACATTACCTGAATTATATGCAGCGGCAGGATTAAAATTTGATCTCTCACCAGCTCATATTAAAACTTTGATGGAGTTTACCGCTGCAGAAATGGAAAAGCTTGCTTAATAAAAATTCGGATAAAGAAAAAGGTATCATGTTTTATGATACCTTTTTTTATATCGGTTTATTCTGGTTTTGGACCCTGGTCTCTGTTGCCCTGTGGAGGTCTTGGACCTTGTTGGTTTCTGGGATTATGTGGTCTTCCACCCTGATCTCTATTGCCTTGAGGACGCTGTTGCTGATCACGGTTACCCTGAGGCCTTGGTCCTTGCTGGTTTCTCGGCCCCTGCTCTCTATTTCCTTGTGGACGCTGCTGCTGATCGCGATTGCCTTGAGGTCTTTGTCCTTGCTGAGGTCTGCGATCATTGCGTTGTTGATCTTTTCTACGCTTATCATTACGTTCGAGGCTGCGCAAGCTGATTTGTCCTACTACATCAACAAAAGCAGGTTCTACTTCTTTAGGCTTACTGCTGGTTACTTCAACTGGTTGTAGTTCGTCAACCTTTTGTCCTTGCTGGTTTAAGCGCTTAATTTCTTTTACCCTTTGAATGGTAAGCGGGTAATGTTTGGTATTGTTAGGAAGCACATACCACATCAGGTTTTTGAAAATATCTTTTTTGATGAGGTGTGCCGTACCCATTACCGTATCCAGTTGGTCGGCATAATCAGGGAAATGCTGTAAAGCATCTAAGTAAGTATCGAGTTCATAATTCAAACAACATTTTAAGCGTCCGCACTGCCCACTTAATTTAGTTTGGTTGATCGATAAGTTCTGGTATCTGGCGGCAGTAGTATTCACACTCTTGAAATCGTTAAGCCAGGTGCTGCAGCATAGTTCACGTCCACAGCTTCCAATGCCCCCTACTTTGGCGGCTTCCTGGCGAATGCCGATCTGGCGCATTTCCACCTTAACCTTAAAGTCTGATGCATATTGTTTGATGAGTTCGCGAAAGTCAACGCGGTCGTCGGCTGTATAGAAGAAAGTAGCTTTTTTACCATCGGCCTGTACTTCAACCTCACTCAGTTTCATTTGAAGGTTAAGGGTACGTGCCATGGCGCGGCTGCGGGCCAGCATTTCTTTTTCACGTGATTTGCTGATCTGGTAGCTTTCAATGTCTCTTTCGGAACTTCTGCGTAATATTTTCTTCATTTCAGGGTTGGCTTCATCCACCCCTTTTTTCTTCATCTGCATACGTACTAGTTCGCCTGTAAGACTTACTTCACCCACATCGAATCCACTTACGCCTTCAACCGTAACATATTCCCCTTTTTCGAAAAATTGTAAGGTAGTATTCCTGAAGAATTCTTTACGGCTGCCTTGTTTAAAGCTCACTTCCACAACTTTGCAGGAGCTTTCCGGGTCGCTGAAAGGCAGGTTAAGGAGCCAGTCGTGCACATTGAGCCTATTGCAACCACCTGTGCTGCAGCCTCCATTACTTTTACATCCGTTCGGTTTACCGGTTCCACAAGATCCACATCCCATATCATTAATACATTGATCAGGTTAATAACTGAATAGGGGAGATAATATTGTGTGTGGGCTGTAGTATTGCTAGGTGGCTATGGTTGTGTCACTCATTTCAACGTTCCGATCTGGTAAGATCAGCTTGTTACGATGATGTATTCCTGTAAACAGAAAGGCGCTTTACCATAATTATAAAGAATAACACTTAGCAAATACAGATAACCCCATTACTTCACAATCTTAACTCACCGATAGACCGCCACTGGCGGAACTATCCGTTCAAAATTAGGGTTTTGTTCTGAATGATGTGGTAGAGTTTCAAAGTAAGGGCCTGGAACAGCATTTTGGCATTGGCGTTCCGTTCAATATAGTAGGATGCCCGGTCTAATTCCTCAATAATGGCCTGTTGCTGGCTTACCGATGCAATTTTATTGAGTCTAACAGCAAAATCACGCTCCTGATCGCCAGCATGCACTTTTTCAGTGCCCATTACCCGTATTCGGATGCTGGTTTCGAGCAAATGATTAAAATACCGCAGAAACTGTTTTTGTTTTTCCCTCCCCAAATCGCTTATTTCAGCCGTAAATTTTATCTGGGCCAGAGGTCCACCCCTTAAAGTGGCATTCAGCCAGTCGCGGAGCAAGCTCTGCCAGTCTTCCTCAGCATGTTGTAATAATTGTAATGCTTCCCGGTAGTTACCCTCTGCAATAGCGGCGATCTGACGGGCTGTTTCCTCAGGGGCATTTGCCCTGATAATGAGGGCCTGTTCTATTTCTTTGTCATCAGGGGCAGGAATCTTAACCAGTTGACAACGACTTAATATGGTTGGAAGTATCTGTTCATCGTTTTCGGCAACGAGGATAAACAGGGTATTGGGAGGAGGTTCTTCTATTAATTTTAAGAGTTTATTCCCTTCTTTTCCCAGGTATTCCGGCATCCATAAAACAAGCACTTTATACTCACTTTCAAAGCTTTTAAGGCTTAGTTTATGAATGATATCATTACACTCATGCGCAGTTATATTACCCTGTTTGTTTTCAGCGCCTATAAATTGTAACCAGTCGTAAACATTACCATAAGGGTACTGCTGGATGAATTCGCGCCACTCACTTATATAATCGGTACTAATGGGTTTATCGCCCGGTTTTCTCGGAATTACAGGGTAAGAAAAATGAAGATCAGGATGAATCAATTGTTCAGCCCTTCCGAAAGCAGGTTCAGTGGCAATTGCTTCGGGTCCAATAAAACTGGGGCCTGATTGCATGGGTGTAAAACCACCAAAAAGATCAGCAACGGGTGCAGAAACGGAAGGCTGACAAACCACGAGTTGTGCAAAAGCTAGTGCGAGGGGTAAAGCACCACTTCCTTCTTTTCCAAGAAATAGCAAAGCATGGCTCAACCGGTTTTGTTGTACCATTTCGGTAAGATGTTGTTTTACCGAAGCCAGCCCTATAATATCCTTGAATTGCATGAAAAACGAAAGTAAGCTAAGTGGCTGATTATGGAAGGGGGTGTGGGTAAGTAGGTTGGGGCTTTTAGCTAATTTTTTTGGGTAAAAATTGGCTTCAAGCTTGAAGCTGCAAGCCATTACTGTCCGGTAAAAAATAACACACTACTTTGAAATGCTTCTACAGCAATCATTTTTTCATAAGTTGGAAACAGAACCCTTACTTTTTTTAATTGGCTGAAACTAAGGTTAAAGCAATCTTTGTTACATTTTAGCAATGAATAAGACCGATCAGGTTGCTGTTCGAAATTGAATGTTACTCCTGGGCCGAATGGCCCCGTACCTGTTCCCAGACTACATTGGCCTCTGACTAAATCTGCTGCGCATGATTTAGTCTGTCTTCGCTACGCTCGACACCAATGCCAATGAAGGTCTGTCCACAGGTACTGATTGTGTTTATTCTTTTTTATCTCCCCTAAATACCAAGCTTCTATTTATTACCTCGCTCAACAATTGCTTGCAGCTTGCGGCCTGAAGCTTGAAGCCATTTTTCCCCGAACAACAATGACTACTAGTTTTGGAAGAAATTTGATGTTGAGCTTTCAAATTATTTTCTGTGACTCAATTGGTTAAGTTCAACTTATATAGCATTCATAAATCTTGATTCGTTTAACTGTATTGAATGCAAAAAAAACTGCCAACTTCTAATTAAACTATGTTTAATTAGAAGTTGGCAGTTAAGAAATAAAAGAAATTATTTTACGAATTTCAGGATCTCTTCGCTGTCAGGTTTTACTTTGCTTTCGAAGTAAGCAATCATCTTACCATTTTCATCCAAGAGGAATTTGTTGAAGTTCCATTTTATCTCGGCATCCAAAACACCATTTTTAGCTTTACTGGTAAGCCACTGGTAAATAGGGGCCATATCTTCTCCTTTAACACTTATTTTACTTGCCAAAGGAAATTTAACGCCAAAGCGGGCTTTGCAGAATTCCTGGATATCAGAGTCGCTTCCTGGTTCTTGTCCACCAAAGTTATTTGCCGGAAAACCAACAATAACCAATTTGTCTTTGTACTCATCGTATACTTTTTGGAGCGCTTCGTATTGAGGCGTATATCCACATTTAGAAGCAGTATTTACAACAAGTATTTTCTTACCCTTGAATTTAGAGAAGTCGATGGTACCACCTTCAATAGATTTCACTTTAAAACTATGGATGCTGCCATTGTCGGGCAGGGTGAAAGCAGAAAGTAATACAATTGATACTAATGTTAACAGGTATTTCATTGGTCGAGTTTTTATCAAATTAACAGCTAAATAAGCAAATTGTTTTGCATTTTAGGTGAATGCCAGGTTAAATTGTATAAGCCGCTGCGGCAATACTGAGCCTGGTACCAGGAATTTCCAGTATATACGAGCCGCAGGCTTCGATGGTTGCCCCTGTAGTAATTACATCATCTACCAGTAATACATGTTTATTTACCAGCTTTTCCCTTTCATTTATTTCAAATGCCGTTTCCATGTTCTGCCACCTGTTAATCCGGTTTCTGCTGGTTTGGCTCTCAGTAAACTGGCGCCTGCGGATGCCCGTTTTTAATATGGGAATACTGGTAATTTCCTGAATGCCCCTACATATAAGTTCGGCCTGGTTATACCCTCTTTTAAACTCTTTTTTGGGGTTAAGTGGTAAGGGTACCAGAAAATCAATATCCTTATACTGTGGGGAGGTTTGCATGGCCCTTCCGATCATTCTGCCCAGAAAAAGACCTACATCTTTGTTTCCACGGTATTTTAACTGAACCAGGAGGTGCTGGATCAGGGCATTTTTGGTGAAATAATAGCATGCCGCAGCATTTTCAACCCTTAATCTACCATAAAAGATCCTTTCTACAGGGTTGGCTTTGAGGTCGAAAAAGCCTGTAGCAGGGAGTTGGTGGGTGCAACGCCCACATAAAAGCCGGTCTTTTTGGATATAATCGCTTGAGCAGCCCAGACAACAATGCGGAAACAAAAGTTGTAAAAAGGAGGATACTATTTTTTGCATACCCTGAAATTAGATCGAAAAGGCAGCGTATATCCCGCAAATTTTGAGTAGTGAAACAGACGGTAAATATTTCTCCTAGAAAAGTTGTTGATACACTTCATCAACCCTGCTTAATGCAACTACTTGTATTTTGTATGCTTTTGGGTTGAAACTTTTTTTGTTGTATTTCGACACAAAGATTTTTTCAAATCCAAGTTTCTCGGCTTCAGCAATGCGCTGTTCAATTTTATTTACGGCTCTTATTTCTCCATTAAGACCAACTTCCCCGGCAAAACAAACATGATGGGGAAGCGGCACATCTTCATAAGAAGAAAGTAATGCACAAATTACTGCCAAATCGATTGACGGATCTTCTACCTTAATACCACCGGCAATATTTACAAACACATCTTTCATACCAAACTGAAACCCACCTCTTTTTTCGAGTACGGCAAGCAGTAATTGAAGTCGTCTTAAATCGAAACCGGTTACGGTGCGTTGAGGTGTTCCATAAACACTTTGGGTTACCAATGCCTGTACTTCAATCAAAAGTGGACGCATACCTTCTAAGGTTGCGGCAATACCACTACCACTTAACTGATCTTCACGTTGGGCAATTAAAATTTCCGAAGGATTTGAAACAATACGCATGCCATCACCAGTCATTTCATAGATACCCAATTCTGCGGTACTACCAAAACGGTTCTTCAGTGTGCGCAGTATCCTGTATGCATAATGCCTGTCGCCCTCGAACTGCAAAACCGTGTCTACCATGTGTTCCAGCACTTTCGGACCAGCAATGGTACCGTCTTTGGTGATATGTCCGATAAGGAATACGGGCGTATTGGTTTCTTTGGCAAAGCGCTGAAATTCCGAAGCGCATTCGCGTATTTGAGATACGGTTCCAGCCGATGAATCGATTATGTTGGATTGTAAAGTTTGAATAGAATCTACAATTACCAACTGGGGTCTTAATTTTTTAATTTCCTGGAAAATGGTTTGGGTGGAAGTTTCAGTAAGCAGGTAAAAATTTTCGTTTTGAATGTTTAACCGATCGGCACGCATTTTTATTTGTTGCTCACTTTCTTCTCCGCTGATGTATAAAACGCGAAGCTGTTTCATCAGCAAACCATTTTGAAGAAAGAGTGTACTTTTTCCAATTCCTGGCTCTCCGGCAACCAAAATAATACTACCCGGAACAATACCACCTCCTAATACACGATCGAGTTCTGCATCCTGACTGGCGATTCTTTTTTCTTCGGTTGTTACAACTTCGTTAAGTGAAACTGTTTTAGCAATTCTTTTCTCCTGTTTATAGTCATCCCATTTTTCTGTTGGTTTAATCCCTTTATCTAATACTTCTTCTGTGAAAGTATTCCATTCTGAACACGAAGGACATTTACCGATCCACTTGGTACTTTCATAACCACAATTGCTACAGAAAAAAGCTGTTTTTATCTTACTCATTTGATAAAGGTAATGGTGATTTGGTGAGTTATTTTCAGGAAAAAAAACGAAGCAAACGAATGATTTTTTTTGCTTGAAAAAAACTGTTTTTGATGCACGAAAAAATGGTGGATTGAAAAAGTGAAAATCGCTGAAATGCAGTGCTGGCGGGCATGTAAAAGGGCCAACATTGCTGTTGACCCCGTTTACTTACTAACCCATTAAATTCTACCACTAAGTTACTAAAACGAGGCATATGGCAAAATAAATTTTGTATCTGTGCATAATTATTTAATATACGAATTTTGTCGTAAAATGGTTTAACATATTGTTAATCAAATCACTTACACGGGTGGCGGAGTAGGGGGAATTTTGTCAGAAAAAAAGGGTCTTTTTGGCAGAAACTTAAGGTTTGAACATCGAAAAAGGCCTTTTTTTGGTTTGGTAGGCTATTTGCAGCAGTCAGCTAAAATTGAAGCAATGGATATGTCTATTATTTTGGTGTCATTGATTTTTCTTGGCATCAGCTTACTTGTTTCCGGGCGGTTAAAGGCGAAATTTAGTCAATACAGCCAACTGCCCATTGCCAATGGCATGAGTGGTAAAGAAATCGCCGAGCAAATGCTCCGGGATAACGGAATATATGATGTAAAAGTTATATCTGTGAAAGGATTTTTGTCCGATCACTACAACCCCATGGAGAAAACCGTGAATCTCAGTCCTGAAGTATATGGGGGAACAAGCATAGCTTCTGCAGCAGTAGCGGCACACGAATGTGGCCATGCAGTACAGCATGCCAATGCCTATAGCTGGTTAATGATGCGCAGCAAGTTGGTTCCTTTTGTTCAATTCAGCAGCTCTATTGTACAATGGGTATTGCTGGTGGGTGTACTAATGATTAATACTTTTCCTATGTTATTATTAGGTGGTATTATTTTATTTGCCCTCACTACCTTATTCTCCGTAATTACCTTACCGGTAGAATTTGATGCCAGCAACCGCGCCCTGTCCTGGCTGAATAACAGAGGTATTCTGGTGCAACGTGAACAGGAAGGCGCCAAAGACGCTCTAAAATGGGCAGCAATGACCTACGTAGTAGCCGCGCTCGCCTCCGTAGCAACTTTAGTACAGTATGTATTGATTTTCCTGAATGGATCGAGGAACGATGATTAGGGGGTGAACTGTCAATTGTGAATTGTCAATTGTGAATAGAGAGTAGTGAGTATATTATTAAAATTACTACCGACTATTCACAATTGACAATTGACAATTCACAACTCACCGTTTAAAATTTTATCTCCTCCTCACGCTCATCGAAGAATTTGAATTCGGTGAGGTGGTAGTTTGTGTTGGCCTGTGCTTTTAATTTGAGCTTGTGCTTCTTTCTCCATTTTTTTATGATGGATGAAAAGAAGCCCTTGGTAAGATAGGAATGTACGATTGGATGAACTACAATTGTAAGGTTCTTGTGTGAATGACTTACCAGATAATGTAGTTTCTTTTCTATTTCATCTTCCAATAAAAGTGTGGAAGTAATTTTACCGGTACCATTACAAGCCGGACAGCTTTCAGCAGTATTGATATTTACTTCGGGCCTCATGCGTTGACGGGTAATCTGTAATAATCCAAATTTTGAAATTGGCAATACAGAATGTTTGGCGCGATCGGCTTTCATAAACTGCTCCATTGCTTCCTGCAGTTTGCGTTTGTTATCGGGTAGTTTCATATCAATGAAGTCTACTACGATGATACCGCCAATATCTCTTAACCTTAACTGGCGTGCAATTTCTTCTGCTGCCTCAAGGTTTGTTTCCAGTGCATTTTCTTCCTGGTTATTACTAACACTCTTGTATCCGCTGTTCACATCAACTACATGCAGTGCTTCTGTATGTTCAATAATCAGGTAAGCACCACTTGGGAGGTTAACTGTTTTACCAAAAGAAGATTTTACCTGCTTGGTTACGCCAAACTGATCGAAGATGGGTAATCCGTTATGATAAAGAGAAACTATATCCGTTTTATCAGGAGCAATTCTTTGAATATAGGATTGTGTTACCTGAAACAGGTTTTTATCGTTTACTACAATGCGATTGAAATCGGCACTGAGTAAATCGCGGAGAATGCTGGTGGTTTTTGTTTCTTCACTCATAATCCTGATAGGGGCAACTGCACCTTTAAGGTTATGTTGAATGGTTTTCCAGGTATCTACCAGCGAAAGCATATCCTGGTGCAGTTCTGCGGTGCTTTTACCTTCTGCTGCTGTACGAACAATTACACCAAAGTTTTTTGGACGAATAGCCTCCACAATTTTGTGCAGCCTTTTGCGCTCTTCAGAAGAATGAATTTTCTTTGATACAGCTACAATTTCATTAAAAGGCGTAACTACCACAAACCTCCCCGGAAGGGAAAGTTCACAACTTAGTCTTGGTCCCTTTGCAGCAATAGGTTCTTTTAAAATTTGTACCAGTACATTGGGCTTGCCATTCAGTACTTCATTAATCTTACCTGTTTTTACAATTTCCGGTTCAGACTGGAACTTGGCAAAATCAAAAGGCTGTTCACCTTTATCGCTCATGGCAATCTGGGTAAACTTAATGATTGAGCGGGCATAAGGACTAAGATCCGTATAATGCAGAAAAGCATCTTTTTCGAAACCTACATCTACGAATGCAGCATTTAGTCCGGGTATAAGTTTTTTAACCTTACCCAGGTACAGGTCACCAACCGCAAAGTTGGCATCCGTTTTTTCATTGTGCAACTCAACAAGCTTCTTGTCTTCCAATAAAGCTATTTCCACGCCTGTTGGAGCGGCATTTATAATTAGTTCTTTGTTCACAAAATGCAACTTTTAAATACAAAATCACCTACCGGTATCGGTATATCAACATCCACAACATCTGATGGAGCAGCCAGCGGAAGGAAAAGGTAAAGTTGCAGTTCGTCGGAAGGTAAGGCTGCTTCCAGATAAGTGTTAAACGGGTCTGGTGATGCATATTGCCCGACCAGACCCGTAATGTATAGAGGTCTTTAGAAGGAACTATTTGTTCTTCTTCTTATGACGATTCTTTCTTAGACGTTTTTTACGTTTGTGTGTAGCGATCTTATGACGCTTTCTCTTCTTACCACAAGGCATACCAAAGTAATTTTATACAGTTAAAAAATAAATTTATCGTTTCAATTCAGCGATTCTTTTTGCCAGCGCTTCTTTAGCTGCTGGTACCGGCACTTTCTCCTTTGCGATTTCATACCACTTAATCGCATTGGCTTTTTCATTGTGAATGTCGTAACATTCAGCGAGGTTGAAAATGGCATCCAGGTTGTCCGGATCTTTCTTAACCACAATCAGGAAACGTTCAATGGCTTTATCGTACTGACCACTTTTCTTTCCGCCCAATCCCAACATCATTTGTCCAAACACATTTTCCGGATCTTTCTCAACCACCGATCTGATACTCATGATACCCTGCATGGGGTTATCAGAAATATTGCCAAAAAGGTAGCAGGCACCCAAGCCAATTTTACTTGAATCGTTTGCCGGATTAATTACCAGCGCCTTATCAAAAAGAACTTTTGCTTGTGAAGCCAACCAGTTTTGCATGGCAGGCTCCCCTTCTGTAATCAGGTTATTTAAAAACAGATGGGCGGCAAAGGTGAGGCTTTTTTCAGAATTTTCCAACTTAGCTGCTTCTCCGGTGTACCAGGCGTATGGTTCGAAAATGCGCGCCGAATCTGCCCAGAACCTGGCTAACTGATGAAAAAGGTGGATTTTTTGCTCTTTTATATCGCCCCTTACCACTGCATTTTCTAATGCAGTGATGCGTGCAGATTGCTCAGGACTAATTCTTTCTTTGGCTTTTACAAGCAAGTCTTCAAACTTAATTGCTTGATTTTCATGGGTATGTGAAGTATCCCCTTCAGCATGCACATGTTTGTCAGGTGCTACTGTTGGACTAACAAAGTAGAGTAGGGTGAATATAACCAGACCGATGCCGGTTAATAAAAGTTGCTGTTTTTTCAAAGCCGGGAAATTTCGGCGAAGTTAGTCCGACTTCCGCTTGCTTTTTACTTCACTAACAAATTCTTTTGCCGGTTTAAAAGCTGGAATATAATGCTCGGGAATTTCTACCGCGATATTCTTTTTGATATTGCGCCCAATTTTGGCCGCACGTTTCTTGGTGATAAAGCTGCCAAAGCCACGTATATATATATTCTGGCCGTTTGAAAGGCTTTCTTTTACCTCCTTAAACATGGTTTCTAAGGTCACCAGCACATCCACTTTTGGTATACCCGTTTTATCGGAAATTTGGTTGATGAGGTCTGACTTTCTCATTGGGAGTAGAATTGTTTAATGAATCAGACTTAAAATAAGATAAAAAAACTGGTATTTGCAAGAAAGATTGTTTAAATTTTATAGACGTTACTAATTGATAGATAAATGGTTCATAAAACAGATTAAGCGTACCTGGTTGTCATATTTAAAAAAAATGTCTGGTCTAATAACTTTGTTTTCAATAACTCAATCATTTCTGGATCTTTGTATAATACATGAATAGTCAGTTTACCAAGGAATTAATGGCGTGGAACCAAAACGAAAACGCACGCGAAATGCCCTGGAAAGGCGAAAAAAACCCTTACCGCATCTGGCTAAGTGAGATTATTTTGCAGCAAACCCGGGTAGAACAGGGTACAGACTATTACAACCGATTTATTAAAAAATATCCTACTGTATCAAAACTGGCTGCTGCCCCGGATAACGAAGTATTTAAGTTGTGGGAAGGGTTGGGTTATTATAACCGATGCAGAAACCTGCTTTTTACCGCCCGCACCCTGGTTGAAAAAAATAAAGGCATTTTTCCCAAGACCTACGACGAACTGCTTGCTTTAAAAGGGGTCGGTCCATATACCGCTGCGGCAATAGCCTCATTTGCTTATAATCTTCCGTATGCAGTGGTTGATGGTAATGTATTCAGGGTGCTATCCCGTTATTTTGGCATCGATACCGCAATCGACACCACTGCCGGAAAGCAGGTATTTACCAGTCTTGCAGAAAAAATGTTGCACCAAAAAGCCCCTGGAACCTATAACCAGGCCATCATGGATTTTGGTGCCACTGTTTGTAAACCTGCGTTACCCAATTGCGCTGAATGCCCACTACAAAAGGGATGTGCCGCTTATCAAACCGGAAAAGTTAATCAACTGCCAGTTAAGGAAAAAGTGTTAACCCGCACAAAACGGCATTTCAACTATTTTGTTTTTGAATGGAACGATAAAATATGGGTCAGACAAAGGGTTCTTAAAGATGTTTGGCAGGGATTACATGAATTTTATCTATTGGAAACCCCGCAAATACAGCATTGGGCGACTAATCAGGTGAGTGATTGGCTTAAAACCCAACTTAATATTAAGCAGAACAAAGGGATCAATATTTCTTCCCCCTGTGTGCAACAACTTACGCATCAGCAAATAAGGGGTGTGTTCATACGAATTAAACTAACAAGAGCCCCAGGTGTACTGGCATCCGCAGGAAATTGGTATTCCCTGAAAGATATGTCGCAACTGGCTTTCCCCAAGCTAATTACCCAATACATGGAAATATCATTCAAATCCTAAATTTTCCTGGCCTGTGCTTTTGTTGCTCAAAAAAAGTTATTTTTAAGAGTGATTAATCTGCGACGAACAAAAAATCAATTGTATGAGAGGCGTTAACAGAGTGATGCTAATTGGTAATCTCGGAAAAGACCCTGATGTACAACACCTGGAAGGAAATATCGGGGTAGCAAAATTTCCATTGGCTACTACCGAAACCTATAAGGATCGTTCCGGCAAACTGGTTTCACAAACAGAATGGCATACAGTAGTATTATGGCGTGGTCTGGCAGAACTTGCACAGAAGTACCTGCACAAAGGAAGCCTGATTTATGTTGAAGGTCGTTTACGTACCCGCAGTTGGGAAGATAAAGAAGGCAATAAAAAATTTGCCACTGAAGTTGTAGGAGATAACCTAATTATGCTCGATAAAAGAGGGGATGGACATATATCTGGCAGTGGATCCGAAGGTATTGAAGGTTATGGAGGAGACGATACTCCGCCATTACCTGATCACGGAGAATCATTACCGTTTTGATTGCAAGGATTCAATATTTTTGCCATGAATTAATGGGGCAGTAATTGCCCCGATTGTAAATTTAAACCGCCCGTTTTGGATTACCATCCGGCATTAACCCAATTACTGAATACCTATTTATTATCGGCACTTCAACCCGAAGGCACTACGGTGCTGGTAATGATTTTATTGATGTTGCTTTTTCTTTCCTTTGTTTTATCCGGATCCGAAGTGGCTTTTTTTTCGCTTACCTATAAGGATATCAATGTGCTGAAATCTAAGCAGCAGCCTGCTTATAAGCGAATTGTTGATTTGCTGGAAGCTCCCAAAACCTTATTGGCTTCTTTACTTATCGCCAATAGTTTTATCAATATTGCTATTATCATTATCTCAAATCTCCTGCTGGATGATATGTTCAATTTTGAAAAATTTAATGTGGGCTGGCTCGAATTCATTATTAAAGTACTGGCAGTGAGTTTTCTATTGGTACTTTTTGGAGAGGTAATGCCTAAGGTACTGGCCACTCAAAATAATATCCGCTTCGCCAAAGATTTTGGTGGGGTAGTACAAGCAGTCTCTTACATGTTTGCAGGAATGAGTAAGGGCCTGGTAAAATATTCAGACATCATTGAAAGAAAACTTGCAAAAAAATCAGGCTCAGCTTACAGTCTGGAAGAGCTCGATCATGCCATCGACCTCACAACCAGTGAAACAGCTTCTGAAAGTGAAAAGAATATCCTGAAAGGCATCGTTAAATTCAGGAACATCTTTGTGAAACAAATCATGAAAACAAGGATGGATGTAAGTGGCGTTGAACATGGTACGCCATTTAATGAACTAATTGCCATGATCAGCGATCTGAACTACAGCAGGTTCCCGGTTTATAAAGAAGACCTTGATGAAGTAGTTGGGATGATTCATACCAAAGACCTCTTGCCTCATCTTCAGGAAGGTGATGCATTTAACTGGCATCATTTAATGAGAACGCCTTATTTCGTACACGAACAAAAGCCGATTGAAGACCTGTTACAGGAATTTCAGCAAAAGCGAATACATTTTGCTGTTGTAGTAGATGAATTCGGGGGTACCAGCGGTATAGTTACACTGGAGGACATACTGGAAGAAGTGATCGGAGAAATTAAAGATGAATTTGATGAAGAAGATAGCGGGTATAAAAAAATAGACGATAATAATTATATTTTCGAAGGCCGCACAATGATTCATGATGTTTGTAAAGTAATGGATCTTCCAGCCGATACATTTGATGAAGTAAAAGGAGAAAGCGATTCTCTTGCAGGATTGGTTCTGGAAATAGCAGGTGATATTCCCAAAACTGCAGCAGTAATTACAACCGGCGACTTTGAATTCACCGTTCTTGAAATTGAAAAGAACCGGATACAAAAAATTAAGGTTTTTATTAAGTCCCACTAAACGTGTTAAGCTTAGCTTTGAAGAATGAGAAGAATTAGCAGTGTGCCTATGGTCCATGGTCCATGGACCATGGTCGATAGATATTTAAGGACTGTCGTTATCGTGACCGTGATGCTTGTATTTGGGTTTCTGATGCAATCCTGCAACAGCAGTTTTACGCCTAAACCCAAAGGGTATTATAAAATCGATTTCCCTGAAAAATCATATGTGGTATTCAATCAGCCGGGTTATCCTTATGCTTTTGAATATCCCAAGTACGCCAAAGTTGTAAAAGACAGCACTTTCTTTGGTGAAACAACCGAAAATCCATGGTGGATCAATATTGAATTTCCACAATTCAATGGCCGGATTTATATCAGTTATAAAACCATTGGAAAAAATCGTTTCGATACTTTGGTAAAACATGCTTTTGTTTTAACCGGAAAACATTCAGCCAAAGCCTATTCTATAGATGATTCGCTAATGGTAACGCCCAATGGTATCAATGGAATGTTTTTTTCCGTTGGGGGAGACGTGGCTACAGCCAATCAATTTTACCTTACCGATTCAAGCAGGCATTTTTTACGGGGGGCCATGTATTTCGATGCCACACCCAATGCAGACTCACTCGGTATTGTAAATCGATTTATTCTGGCAGATATGAAACACCTGATCAATACTTTCAGGTGGAAATAATCATATAGCCGCCCAGGAATGGGCGGCTCTCAGGCAAACACTGAACTACCCTTTGGTAACCAGTATAATTTATTTACGCAGGAATCTGCGAAATGTTACGTATTAAGGGGTTAATTAAATGAAAATATAATTTTAGCGTGGCCGGATGCTGGGTACTGGGTACAAGGTGTTTGGTTCCAAACACCGACCCTTGATTCACAGCAATAGTTGATTATCTTCGTTTTATGATAGCAATTGATAATAAATTGATCAGTGATGAAGTAATAGAGGAGCAGTTTGTTTGTGACCTTACCCGATGCAAGGGAGGGTGTTGCGAAGATGGAGATGCCGGAGCTCCGATGGAAAAATGGGAACTTGAGAAATTGAAAACATACTATGAAGTTATCAAACCCTATATGACGCAGGAAGGCATCGCTGAAATTGAAAGACAGGGTTTGTATATTTATGATAAAGAATTTGGATGGGTTACGCCAACCATCAATGGCGCAATTTGTGCCTATGGCTATAAGGATAAGCAGGGCATTATTAAATGTGGCATCGAACAAGCCTATAATGATGGTAAACTTGATTGGAAAAAGCCTTTGAGTTGTCATCTCTTCCCCATTAAAACAAAAAAGAGCAGGAGAGACCCGGATATTGAATATGTGAACTATGAACCCCGAGAAGATCTTTGTGCAGCCGCCTGCTCATTGGGGAAAAAATTGAAAGTGCCCGTCTATGTATTCCTAAAGGATTCTTTGATCAGGAAATATGGGGAAGAATTTTATGAGGCACTTGCTGCTACTGCTGAACATATGAAGAATAATAAAGAAGACTAACACCATGACCAATACCGCTGCATCGTTTATTGCCAAGAGCACCGTTAAAGCCGCTGATCTGGAACACAGACGAAAAATTAATTTCAATATTGGCAAATACAATGCAGTTGTTCCTGTGGGTAAGCAACAGTTTACAGATGTCATGCAGGTTCGGGAAAGAGCAAAGAATAGGAAATGGGAAGCCATTGAACACCTTGATCAATACCTGCTGGAATTTGAAAAGAAAATCAGTGCTAAAGGTGCTAAAGTAATCTGGGCCGAAAATAGTGATCAGGCATTAGATGCAATCGGCAACATTTGTAAAGAACGTAACTGCAAAACACTTGTGAAGAGTAAAAGCATGGTTACTGAAGAAATTCATCTCAATGCTTATCTTGAGGCAAATGGTATTGAAAGTGTGGAAACAGATCTTGGTGAATATATTCAACAATTAGATGGAGAAGCACCATATCATATTGTAACACCCGCTATGCATAAAAGCAAAGAAGATGTTGCCAAACTCTTTGCTGATAAGCTCGGAACAAGACCAGACCTTACTCCTGAAGAGTTAACCCTGGTGGCCCGTCAAAAATTACGGGAAAAATATGTGACCGCTGAAGTTGGGGTTACCGGTGCGAATTTTATTGTTGCTGATATTGGCGGAATAGCTGTAACAGAAAATGAAGGTAATGCGAGACTAAGTTGTGCATGGCCAAAAACACATATTGTTATTGTCGGCATTGAAAAAATGCTTCCCTCTATCACCGACCTCGCAACTTTTTGGCCTTTGCTTTCAACATTCGGCACCGGACAAAAAGTAACCGTATATAATACGATTATCAGTGGCCCAAGACAGGCCGATGAAACGGATGGACCCGAAGAAATGTTTGTAATACTGCTCGATAATGGCAGAACCAATTTACTGGCCAACCCAACAACGAGAGAAGCATTGTATTGTATTCGTTGTGGAGCCTGTTTGAATGCTTGTCCGGTTTACAAAAATATTGGAGGTCATGCCTATGAAACAACCTACAGTGGTCCAATAGGAAAAGTTATTACGCCACATTTACAAGGTGTAGATGCTTATAAGCACCTGAGTTATGCCTCTTCACTATGTGGTAATTGCACGGAAGTATGTCCGGTTCGTATTAATCTCCACGAATTATTATTAGATAATCGTCATGAAGCAGTAGTAAAAGGAACCAGTACCATTGCTGAACGTGTTGCCTGGAAAGCCTGGAAAATGGCGAGTCTTAGCAGAATGATGATGAATATGGGTAATGGTAAAATGAAGAACCGCGTAGTAAATAAAGTATTCAAAGGGTGGTCGCTCCATCGCTCAGAGCTTGATTTTAGTCCGAAAACCTTCAATGAAATGTGGAAGGAAAAACAAAAACAATCAGCTTAAATTTTAAAACGTGTGCTGACCATTTATACCCCACATACCAGCCCGCGTCTTCAATATATAGTTACTGAATTATTCAAGGGTACGGCCAATATCACCAACAATGTTGAATCGTTTCTACAAAGTGAGTATGCCTTATTGAATTACTCTGATCAAAAACTGAATAAGGGCATACAGATCATACCTGTTGGTTTGTTACGCGAAGAGGGTATTCGCAGCCAGAACATAGTGATGCAACAGTGGGAGGAGTTACCTGTGTTTTTTTCTGTGAATAGTGATATTCCTTTCGATTTGTTTGCTGCATCATTTTACCTGATTTCACGCTATGAAGAATATCTGCCCTTTAAACCAGATAGCTATGGGAGATATGATCATCAAAACAGTCTTGCTTTCAGGAATGGTTTCCTGGATATCCCGCTGATTGATTATTGGATGCAGATTTTTGAGCAAAAATTACAGGAGATATATCCATCGTATAGATTACCCCAAAGGCAATTTTGTTTTCAGCCTTCTTATGATATTGATATTGCTTTTCGTTTTCGTTATGCTTCTCCCTTCAAGCATATCAAGGGGTATTTTGCAGACTTACTATTGGGTAGATTCGAGGCATTGGCTGAAAGATCTTTGGTATACAGTGGTAAAAAAGCAGATAGTTATGATATCTATGACTGGTTGAATGAAATACATAGAAAATATGGTCTTGAACCGTATTATTTTTTCCTGATGGCTGAAAAGCAACAGGGTGTAGATAGAAATGTTGATCCGTACACAAGAGGAATGCGTAACCTGATTGCTGCACATGCCCAACAATATCGTGTAGGTGTTCACCCATCAGTTCAAAGTAATAGTGCTTATAGTATGCTGGAAAGAGAAGTGAAATTGTTGTCTTTTTATGCCGGTCATGATATAAGGTATTCAAGACAACACTACTTGCAATTTAAATTGCCCCACACTTACCATAATTTACTGAAGGCAGGTATCAGGCAAGAGCATTCGATGGGATATGGCGCCATCAATGGTTTCAGGGCATCTACCAGCTTCCCCTTCAATTGGTATGATTTTGAAAAAGAACAGACCACATCATTACAGGTTTTGCCATTTTCTTATATGGACAGTACCGCTATATTCCATGAACGTTTAAATACAGAGATGGCGACGGACAGAATGATGCATTTCTTTAACGCCACTAAAAAAGTAAACGGCGTATTTAGTTTTGTGATGCACAATCATTTTTTAACCACAGAGCCAGATTGGATAATGTGGCGAAATATGTATGAATCTTTTCTTGATAAGAGTCTGTCTTTATTGTAAAAACAGGGTGGTGTTATAATTTATTCAACTTCAGATAAAGCTTCTTCCCGCTGTTTTTTCAAACTTCTGTTTACCAGAAACACCCCAAGCAGTGTGATGATTGATCCAATAAAAATATCGATGGTGAGTTTTTCATTCATCAGCACAGCACCGGTAAGTATGGCTACAATTGGGTTGATATAGGCGTAGAGTGCAGCAATAGCGGGTTCAAGATGCTTCATGGTATAAATGAAGGCAACAAAGGCAACAATAGAACTAACAAAAACAAGGTATGCGATTGCCAGCCAGGTACTTGTTGGGATAGACGGTATTGGGATATTATTGCCAGAAACAAGGGTCATAATCATCAGGAGAAAAGAAGCCAATAGCATTTGCCATCCGGTAGCATAATAGGCATTAATTTTCACCTTGTTCCTTGCAATTATAATGGTTCCAATACTCCAGCTTAACATGGCTATCAGTGAGAGGATCAATCCGAAAATATAACCTTCGGGCTGGTTATGAAAAGCATTGTCGTAAAACACAATGCCAATTCCTGTAATACCTAAAACAAGTCCAAGAAAAGTAACCCAGGTAATTTTAGTATTCCTGAAAGCGATTCTTTCAATGATCACCACCGACAATGGATAAAGTGCAGCAATTAAAGCAGCAAGTCCACTAGGTATATACCGCAAAGCAACTGTTGCCAGTCCATTGGCAATTACAAACAATAAAGTACCCATTCCGGTTAACCACAAAAGTTGTTTACGGGTTGGTAGTGGTTGTCCTCTGAGTAGAAAAAAGCTAACAAATAAGATACCACCCAAGAACTGCCGGATAGCTGCTACTTCTAAACCTGGTACACCTCCTTTAACAGCAATTTTACTGGCTACCCAACTGGTGCCCCAGATAATGCTGGTAGCCAGTAAACCTGTATAAGCTTTTTGTTTGGTGGTCATTGTATTAATGACGGAAATGACGTGTGCCAGTCATTACCATCGCCAATTTATTTTGGGTACAATATTCAATACTGTCTTTATCGCGAACAGAGCCGCCAGGTTGTATAAATGCTTCCATACCTGCTTCATGAGCGATCTGTACACAATCATTGAATGGGAAAAATGCATCAGAAGCAAGCACTGCTCCTTTAAGATCGAATTTAAACTGGTGTGCTTTTTCAATTGCATGTCTGAGTGCATCGATGCGGCTTGTTTGGCCGCAACCTTTTCCAACCAGTTGTTTATTTTTTACCAATGCGATGGCATTACTTTTCAGGTGTTTACAAACCAGGTTAGCAAATGCAAGGTCTTCTTTTTCTGCCGCGGTTGTTTCTCTGCCACCTACTTCTTCCCATTTGCTGTAATTTCCTTCATCTGCTCCCTGCTCAAGTAAACCGTTTAATATGGCTTTTGCAGGTTGTTTCAAAACAGGTTTCTCTGCCTTCATTTGTAATAAAATGCGATTCTTTTTACTCTTCAAAACTTCGAGTGCATCTGCATCGAATGATGGGGCTATCAATACTTCAAAGAAAATTTCGTTAATAGCATCGGCAGTTGCTTTATCTATGCTGCCATTGCAAACCAGTACACCACCGAAAGCACTTTCAGGGTCACCTGCCAATGCTGCGTCCCAACTTTCTTTTACGGTTGCTCTTGCTGCGATACCGCAAACATTGGTATGTTTAATGATGGCAAAAGTGGTTTCGGTGAATTCACCAATTAATTGAACGGCAGCATCTACATCTACCAGGTTATTATAAGAAAGCTCTTTACCATTCAGTTGTTCAAATAATGCGGAAAGGTTACCATGAAATACCGCATGCTGATGGGGGTTTTCGCCATACCTCAATACTTGTTGCTGACCAGGATTAAAGTAGTTGCTGATGGCAATATCATAATGCATCACCACTTCAAATGCTTTTGCCGCGAAAGCTTTTCGCTGTTCGATAGTAGTGCTTCCCTGTTGTTTTGCTAATATCGCTTCGAGTTCACTGTAATCGTCTTTAGCCGCAATTACCACCACGTCTTTAAAGTTTTTTGCAGCAGCGCGAATCATTGAAGGGCCTCCGATATCAATCTTCTCAATAATCAGTTTTTCTTCAGTGGTACTTTTTAAAGTTTCCTCGAAGGGGTATAGATCAACAATTACCAGATCAATTTCAGGTATCTGGTATTGTTTCATTTCCTGTAAGTCCTGTGCTTCATACCTGCGACCAAGAATACCGCCAAATACAACAGGGTGTAATGTTTTTACCCGGCCACCCAATATAGAAGGATAAGTAGTTAAACTTTCAACTGCCACACAGGTAATGCCCAATCCTTCCAGAAACTGCTGGGTTCCTCCTGTTGAATAAATTGTAATGCCTTCTGCCTGTAAACGGCGGGCAAGTGGTTCCAGACCATCTTTGTAGAAAACAGAAATTAACGCAGACTGAATCTTCTTTTGCATAAAATTGAAATATTTACACCCTGGAGGTGTGTGATTGGTTAAACCGGCTGTAATCGTTAGAAATCCATCACAAAAGCACCCTGTTCAGGTACTGAATGGTGGCGCAAATGTAGGCTGTCTGCCTCTTTTTTCCATTTCCGGATTTTCCACAGTGGGTTATTTATGTCCAAAACATAGATTTTAGCCTTGTAACGCTCGTGCAGCAAGCTTATGCTGATGTCTGGGTTACTTTGTACAACCATTATATCAATATTATATTTATTGGTACTGGGTATTGGAATGACTTTGTTATTATACCAGGCCATTATTAGGTTATTAACCTTTATTATTGGTTTTTCTGCAGGATTTATAACCATTTTCTGATATAATCCACCAAAAACTGTTTGTGTAGACATACGCATTTTTCGGGTAGGCTGAAGACTGGATGAGTCGCCAAAACTGATGTATTTCTTCCCACTAAATACCTCACTAACCGGTTTGCCCGGTGAATAATAAATAACCAGCTTATTTAAACGCCTGAGTTCAATTCGTCTCCATGTTTCATCTATCATGCCAGTACAGATTATGACTATTGTAATGAGGAGATAATATTTTTTCTTTCGTGATACCCAAATGGATAAGGTAATGGTGGAAAGAAAATAACAGGCTACCTGAAACATTGAAACCTGTATTTTTTCTGTTACGGCAAAAGGGAGGGATGCAGCAAAGACTATGAAATTATTCATCCACCCTAATACAATGTTTAAAACCTGACCAATAAAAGCAGCCAGTAAATTAATTGGTGATATAAGCACTAATACAAAGCAACTGTATAATACTATTCCGCTAAGTGGTACTATGAGCAAATTGGTAATCAGGAAAAAATTAGGAAACTGGTGAAAGTGAAACAGGACAACAGGCAGGGTTAATATTTGTGCACTAATGGTTACCGCTATTAATTGCCAGCAATACTGCACTGGTTTATATGGGATATAATACCATTTAGATATTGCCTTATTAAAAATCATGATACCGGCTACAGCGGTATAGGAAAGCTGAAAACCTATATCCCATAAGTAGTTTGGATTGAAACTCAGCAACAAAAACATCGATGCACAAAGACTATTGTAAGGGTTTGCTTTCCGTTCAAGCCATTCTCCAATTATAAAAAAACTGATAATAACTGCTGCTCTTAACACGGAAGCACCGGCTCCCACTAAAATGGTAAAGAACCATAAACATAGTAATATAAGTAAGGGGCGAAGCCATCGTAAACCTCTTGGTCTTTTTAAATTTCCGGTAAGTAAAACTAAAACAGTATACAATAAGCCCAAGTGCATGCCACTGATGGCGATAATATGTATCACGCCTGTTCTGCTGTACGCTTCAGATAAAGCATCGTCGATATCGAAGGTATAACCAACAAGTAAAGCTTCAGCAATGGCTTGTTGCTGTTTATCTCTGATATATTTTCTGATCACAGATAATACATAGGATTTTGTTTCGCCCACTATTGAAGGTTTCTCCTGACTTATTTTTTGGTATTGTGCTGCACCTATGTACAACTGATGATAAATCTGTTGTCGATTTAAATAAGCTGCATAATCAAAGCCTCCTGGGTTTACCTGAGTAGCAATAGATTGTAATTGCTGTTTCACAAACAATACATCTCCCTGTTTTAAGGAATGGTTTTCTTTGTCGAGGTATACAAGTATTTTACCCTTTAGTGATATCCATTTATTATTGTCCCGGATCTGCAATATTGCAGCCTTGGTTTTGTAAGACTTTTTTCTTTCAACAGGAGTGTTTAATAGCCGAATCAATAAGCCTTTGTCTTTCGTTTGATAATGGCCAATCCAGTTATGGTGATGAGTGATATTGTTACACCAGCAAACAAAGCAGCCGAGACAGATCACCAACAGGTAAATGCTGATGCCAGTAGGGAAAAGGTATTTGAATTGTTTGCTGATGGACTGAAAACGTATAAGCACGTGGTATGCTAATAGCAGGACAATCACTAGCGTGATAAATAATACTGGAATATCAACCCATGATTGCAGTAGGATGCCAATAATGAAGCAGGGTAATAAACGTATAAATGGAGCCTGCTTCCAAAAGGGGGAGTGCGTTTTGTACATGAATTAAACCTAATAGAAAAGGCTGCGATTTATTTCGCAGCCTTCTGATTCAGGTATAAATACAAAGTATTTGACGAGGTTATCTGGAGAGATTCATACTACGCTCTTTGTAAAGCGTTCTGAAATAAGGATCTCTCAAATCTTTGATGAAGCGAATTGCTTCTCCAGTACTTTTCATTTCTGGTCCGAGTTCTTTATTTACACCAGGGAATTTTTCAAAACTGAAAACAGGTTCTTTGATGGCATATCCATCTAATTTCTTTTCCATTGTAAAT